>NZ_JBPKBO010000024.1:0-660442 GCF_051172775.1 Arthrobacter sp. Ld5 | reverse complement strand
GGTGGGGTCTTTCCGTTGAATGGTTGTCCGGCGGTGTCCTACTCTCCCACACTCTCTCGGGTGCAGTACCATCGGCGCTGTGGGTCTTAGCTTCCGGGTTCGGAATGGGACCGGGCGTTTCCCCCACGCTATGACCGCCGTAACCCTTGCTACCTGGCGCACCCTGCCCGGACCCCGGATGGGGGTGGGTGGGTGCCGGTAAATCTGTGGGGTTACATGCCAGTTGTGCTGGATGTACCTGTATTTTGTTGTGGTTCCGGTTGTTGGTCGGGAACCGCATAGTGGACGCGTCGCATTTTGTCGTGCACCCTCCCCTTATCACTGGTGGCGGCCCTGGGGGTCGCCGGTGGTGGGGGTGGGTGTGTGGTGTAAGTTATCGGCTTATTAGTACCGGTCAGCTTCACAGGTCTTTCGTCCCTGCTTCCACATCCGGCCTATCAACCCAGTGGTCTGGCTGGGGGCCTCTCACACTCTTGGTGTATGGAAATCTCATCTTGAAGCAGGCTTCCCGCTTAGATGCTTTCAGCGGTTATCCCATCCGAACGTAGCTAATCAGCGGTGCACTTGGCAGTACAACTGACACACCAGAGGTTCGTCCGTCCCGGTCCTCTCGTACTAAGGACAGCCCTTCTCAAATTTCCTGCGCGCGCAGCGGATAGGGACCGAACTGTCTCACGACGTTCTAAACCCAGCTCGCGTACCGCTTTAATGGGCGAACAGCCCAACCCTTGGGACCTACTCCAGCCCCAGGATGCGACGAGCCGACATCGAGGTGCCAAACCATGCCGTCGATATGGACTCTTGGGCAAGATCAGCCTGTTATCCCCGAGGTACCTTTTATCCGTTGAGCGACGGCCATTCCACAATGTGCCGCCGGATCACTAGTCCCGACTTTCGTCCCTGCTTGAGATGTCTCTCTCACAGTCAAGCTCCCTTGTGCACTTACACTCGCCACCTGATTGCCAACCAGGCTGAGGGAACCTTTGGGCGCCTCCGTTACTTTTTAGGAGGCAACCGCCCCAGTTAAACTACCCATCAGGCACTGTCCCTGACCCGGATTACGGGCCGAAGTTAGATATCCAGAGTGACCAGAGTGGTATTTCAACGATGACTCCACGTGAACTGGCGTCCACGCTTCACAGTCTCCCACCTATCCTACACAAGCCACACCGAACACCAATACCAAACTATAGTGAAGGTCTCGGGGTCTTTCCGTCCTGCTGCGCGTAACGAGCATCTTTACTCGTACTGCAATTTCGCCGAGTTTATGGTTGAGACAGCGGGGAAGTCGTTACTCCATTCGTGCAGGTCGGAACTTACCCGACAAGGAATTTCGCTACCTTAGGATGGTTATAGTTACCACCGCCGTTTACTGGGGCTTAAATTCCCAGCTTCGTCCCACGCAAGCGTGAAACTAACCGGTCCTCTTAACCTTCCAGCACCGGGCAGGAGTCAGTCCGTATACATCGTCTTGCGACTTCGCACGGACCTGTGTTTTTAGTAAACAGTCGCTTCCCCCTGGTCTCTGCGGCCCTGATCCGCTCCGGCAAGCTAGTCGCCATCACGGTTGGGGCCCCCCTTCTCCCGAAGTTACGGGGGCATTTTGCCGAGTTCCTTAACCATAATTCTCTCGATCGCCTTAGTATTCTCTACCTGATCACCTGTGTCGGTTTGGGGTACGGGCGGCTGGAACCTCGCGCCGATGCTTTTCTCGGCAGCATAGGATCACCAAATTCCCCCATACGGGGGTCCCATCAGATCTCAGGCCCGTGATCGAACACAAGAACGCGGATTTGCCTACGTTCTGCCCTACATCCTTAGACCGGGACAACCATCGCCCGGCTTGGCTACCTTCCTGCGTCACACCTGTTAATACGCTTACCTCCCGAGATCAGGTCCCGCGATCCACAAAAAACCACGTCACCACAAGGGTGGGCGGTCATGCTTCTGGCGGTTAGTATCCCTCGATCAGTATTGGCGGTTCTTCGCCGGTACGGGAATATCAACCCGTTGTCCATCGACTACGCCTGTCGGCCTCGCCTTAGGTCCCGACTTACCCAGGGCAGATTAGCTTGACCCTGGAACCCTTGATCATTCGGCGGACGGGTTTCTCACCCGTCTTTCGCTACTCATGCCTGCATTCTCACTCGTGTAGGCTCCACCGCTGGTTTACACCGCGACTTCACTGCCCACACGACGCTCCCCTACCCATCCACACCCCTGAACTCAGGAGAACAAGTCTCCGGCTTGGGATCCATGTGAATGCCACAACTTCGGCGGTGTACTTGAGCCCCGCTACATTGTCGGCGCGGAATCACTTGACCAGTGAGCTATTACGCACTCTTTCAAGGGTGGCTGCTTCTAAGCCAACCTCCTGGTTGTCTGGGCAACTCCACATCCTTTCCCACTTAGCACACGCTTAGGGGCCTTAGTTGGTGGTCTGGGCTGTTTCCCTCTCGACTATGAAGCTTATCCCCCACAGTCTCACTGCTGCGCTCTCACTTACCGGCATTCGGAGTTTGGCTGACGTCAGTAACCTTGTAGGGCCCATTAGCCATCCAGTAGCTCTACCTCCGGTAAGAAACACGCAACGCTGCACCTAAATGCATTTCGGGGAGAACCAGCTATCACGAAGTTTGATTGGCCTTTCACCCCTACCCACAGCTCATCCCCTCCATTTTCAACTGAAGTGGGTTCGGTCCTCCACGACGTCTTACCGTCGCTTCAACCTGGCCATGGGTAGATCACTTCGCTTCGGGTCTAGATCACGCCACTGCAACGCCCTATTCAGACTCGCTTTCGCTACGGCTTCCCCACACGGGTTAACCTCGCGACGTAACACTAACTCGCAGGCTCATTCTTCAAAAGGCACGCCGTCACAGAAACAAGTCTGCTCCGACGGTTTGTAGGCACACGGTTTCAGGTACTGTTTCACTCCCCTCCCGGGGTACTTTTCACCTTTCCCTCACGGTACTGGTCCGCTATCGGTCATCAGGGAGTATTTAGGCTTACCAGGTGGTCCTGGCAGATTCGCACGGGATTTCTCGGGCCCCGTGCTACTTGGGATCCTCTCCAAACGGCGTCACGCATTACGGTTACGGGACTCACACCCTCTCCGGCCGGGCTTTCAAACCCGTTCACCTATACGCACGCACTCATTTCACCAGTCCGGCAGAACTGGAACGGAAAGTCCCACAACCCCAGTGATGCAACGCCCGCCGGCTATCACACACCACTGGTTTAGCCTGATCCGCGTTCGCTCGCCACTACTGACGGAATCACTATTGTTTTCTCTTCCTGTGGGTACTGAGATGTTTCACTTCCCCACGTTCCCTCCACGTACCCTATGTGTTCAGATACGGGTCACCCGGTCACTCGCGCGCCGGGCGGGGTTTCCCCATTCGGACATCCTGGGATCAAAGTTCGGTTATCAACTCCCCCAGGCTTATCGCAGATTCCCACGTCCTTCTTCGGCTCCTGATGCCAAGGCATCCACCGTGTGCCCTTAAAAACTTGACCACTCACGATCAAAAACATATCGAGAAAACCAGGCCCGAACACACACACCCCACAAGGACGAACCCCGCGAAGCCCATGCATCGAAACCAGATTTATCTTAGAAATTGCTTCTTTTTAAGATGCTCGCGTCCACTATGCAGTTCTCAACCAACAACCCCAACACACCCGACCCCACCCCCAACAGGAGACAGACCCGGCATGCGCGGGAACACCAGAAACAACCCGACCCCACACACCCCCCAGACACCCCCGACCACGGACAACAACCCGCACCAGGACCACCCAGAGAACCGCATGAAGCCCTGTTATCTCAGGACCCAACAGTGTGCCAAACAGTCAACCCGGACAACCCCCACCGGACACGCTTTCCAGAACCCCCACCTCCGAAGAGACCAGGGAACGTACTCACACCAGCAGGCACCATCCAGGCACCTATCCATTGATATTCCACCCATGAGCACCCACCGCGGAACAAACGCCCGCGCTATGGGCTGACTCCTGCGAACCATCACCCCCACCACAGAGGACGAGGCCAACGATTCGAGGCGCTCCTTAGAAAGGAGGTGATCCAGCCGCACCTTCCGGTACGGCTACCTTGTTACGACTTAGTCCCAATCGCCGGTCCCACCTTCGACGGCTCCCTCCCACAAGGGGTTAGGCCACCGGCTTCGGGTGTTACCAACTTTCGTGACTTGACGGGCGGTGTGTACAAGGCCCGGGAACGTATTCACCGCAGCGTTGCTGATCTGCGATTACTAGCGACTCCAACTTCATGAGGTCGAGTTGCAGACCTCAATCCGAACTGAGACCGGCTTTTTGGGATTAGCTCCACCTCACAGTATCGCAACCCTTTGTACCGGCCATTGTAGCATGCGTGAAGCCCAAGACATAAGGGGCATGATGATTTGACGTCGTCCCCACCTTCCTCCGAGTTGACCCCGGCAGTCTCCCATGAGTCCCCGGCATAACCCGCTGGCAACATGGAACGAGGGTTGCGCTCGTTGCGGGACTTAACCCAACATCTCACGACACGAGCTGACGACAACCATGCACCACCTGTAAACCGGCCACAAGTGGCTGACACATCTCTGCATCATTCCGGTTCATGTCAAGCCTTGGTAAGGTTCTTCGCGTTGCATCGAATTAATCCGCATGCTCCGCCGCTTGTGCGGGCCCCCGTCAATTCCTTTGAGTTTTAGCCTTGCGGCCGTACTCCCCAGGCGGGGCACTTAATGCGTTAGCTACGGCGCGGAAAACGTGGAATGTCCCCCACACCTAGTGCCCAACGTTTACGGCATGGACTACCAGGGTATCTAATCCTGTTCGCTCCCCATGCTTTCGCTCCTCAGCGTCAGTTACAGCCCAGAGACCTGCCTTCGCCATCGGTGTTCCTCCTGATATCTGCGCATTTCACCGCTACACCAGGAATTCCAGTCTCCCCTACTGCACTCTAGTCTGCCCGTACCCACCGCAGATCCGGAGTTAAGCCCCGGACTTTCACGGCAGACGCGACAAACCGCCTACGAGCTCTTTACGCCCAATAATTCCGGATAACGCTTGCGCCCTACGTATTACCGCGGCTGCTGGCACGTAGTTAGCCGGCGCTTCTTCTGCAGGTACCGTCACCAACCCCGAAGGACCGGCTTCTTCCCTACTGAAAGAGGTTTACAACCCGAAGGCCTTCATCCCTCACGCGGCGTCGCTGCATCAGGCTTGCGCCCATTGTGCAATATTCCCCACTGCTGCCTCCCGTAGGAGTCTGGGCCGTGTCTCAGTCCCAGTGTGGCCGGTCACCCTCTCAGGCCGGCTACCCGTCGTCGCCTTGGTAGGCCATTACCCCACCAACAAGCTGATAGGCCGCGAGTCCATCCAAAACCGCAAAAGCTTTCCACCAACACCGCATGCGCGGGAAGGTCGTATCCAGTATTAGACCCGGTTTCCCAGGCTTATCCCAGAGTCAAGGGCAGGTTACTCACGTGTTACTCACCCGTTCGCCACTAATCCACCAGCAAGCTGGCTTCATCGTTCGACTTGCATGTGTTAAGCACGCCGCCAGCGTTCATCCTGAGCCAGGATCAAACTCTCCGTAAATGCATTACAGACACAACAACACCACCCGGGAAAACGGGCGACACTGCTGCACAAAATTCGAAACCAGCCAAAAAAACCAGCCACCACACGGGGTGCGGCAACCAGCAAATTCAACCAATCAAAAAACAATCGGTATCAACAAACTTGGCACACTATTGAGTTCTCAAACAACAGGAACAACCGTTCGAAACCAGCCAAAAAAACCAGCCACCACACGGGGTGCGGCAACCAGCAAATTCAACCAATCAAAAAACAATCGGTATCAACAAACTTGGCACACTATTGAGTTCTCAAACAACAGGAACAACCGGCACCACACACGACCAAACCGTCATGTCCTCGCTCCGGAGCAACTTTTCAAGCTTACCCGCACCGACCCCGTAACCGCAAATCCGCCGATTCTCATGATCTCCGCTCTTCACGCCGGTCCGTGAGGACAGGGCTTGAGCCTTGGTTCTGAGGTTGTCGGCCGACCAGATTACTTCCCCGGCGCGGATCTAAACGATAGCACCGGCGCGGACCGGATGCAAAAGCAGCGACGGACCCCGCTCGGGGTCCGCCGCTGCCCGGGTGGCGCAGGTCAGGTGGTCGCGGGCTTCAGGTACAGCACTCCGAGCGGCGGGACGCGGACGTCCCCGTAGGCGGGCTGCCCGTTGTGCGCTCCCTCGCGGGCCGTCACCATCCCTGAGTTTCCGACGCCCGAGCCGCCGAACTCCTCGGAGTCGGTGTTGAGCACCTCGGTCCACTCCCCGGCCCAGGGAAGCCCCACGCGGAACCCTTCGTGCGGACCGCCGGCGAAGTTCGCGATGCAGACGAGGGGATTGCCCTGGTGATCCCAGCGGATGAAGGACAGCGTGTTGTGCTCGCCGTCGTTCTCGTCGATCCACTGGAAGCCGGCGGGCTCGTTGTCGCGGGCGAACAATGCCGGAGTCTCGCGGTAGACGGCGTTCAGGGACCGGACGAGTTGCTGGACACCCTTGTGGGACGGGGTCTCGGTGAGCCACCAGTCGAGGCTGTGCTGCTCGGCCCACTCGGATTCCTGCGCGAACTCGGTGCCCATGAAGATCAGCTGCTTGCCGGGGTGCGCCCACTGGAACGCGAGGTAGGCGCGGACGTTCGCCAGCTGCTGCCACCGATCACCCGGCATCTTGCGCAACAGGGATCCCTTGCCGTGGACGACCTCGTCATGGCTGATGGGCAGCATGAAGTTCTCCGTGTAGGCGTACACCATGGAGAACGTCGCCTTGCCGTGATGGTGCATCCGGTTGATCGGGTCCTCGGAGATGTACTCGAGGGTGTCGTGCATCCAGCCCATGTTCCACTTGATGCCGAACCCCAGACCCCCGGCGCTGGTCGCCCGGGTGACGCCGTCGAAGGCCGTCGATTCCTCGGCCACCATGACGATTCCCGGCGCCCTCTTGTAGGCGGTCGCATTGACCTCCTGCAGGAAGGAGATGGCTTCGAGGTTCTCCTGGCCGCCGAACTTGTTCGGACGCCACTGGCCTTCCTCCCGGGAGTAGTTCAGGTACAGCATCGACGCGACGGCGTCGACCCGGAGGCCGTCGATGTGGAACTCCTCGAGCCAGTAGAGGGCGTTCGCGACGAGGAAGTTGCGGACCTCACGGCGACCGAAGTCGAAGATGAGCGTTCCCCAGTCCCGGTGCTCGCCGAGGAAGGGATCGCCGTGCTCGTACAGGGTCCCGCCGTCGAACTTGGCCAGTGCCCATTCGTCCTTGGGGAAGTGGGCTGGGACCCAATCCATGATGACGCCGATACCCGCCTGGTGGAGCTTGTCGACGAGGTACTTGAAGTCGTCGGGCGAACCGAAACGGGACGTCGGTGCGAAGTAGGAGGTGACCTGGTATCCCCACGACCCGCCGAACGGGTGCTCGGCGACCGGCATGAGTTCCACGTGGGTGAAGCCCTGCCAGGAGACGTACTCGACGAGCTGGTCGGCCAGTTCCCGGTAGCCGAGCCCCTGGCGCCAGGAGCCCAGGTGCACCTCGTAGACGCTCATCGGCCCGTTGTGCGGATCGGTGGCCGCGCGCTCCTGCATCCACTCGTCGTCACCGAAGACGTAGGTCGACTCGACGACCTTCGAGCCGGTGAGGGGCGGGATCTCGGTGCCGCGAGCCATCGGGTCGGCCTTCTGGCGCCACTGCCCGTCGCTGCCGAGGATCTCGAACTTGTAGCAGGTGCCGGCACCGGCACCTGGGACGAAGAGCTCCCAGATCCCTGTGCTACCCAGGACGCGCATCGCATTGACGCTGCCGTCCCAGCCGTTGAAATCGCCCATGACGCGCACCGCGCGGGCGTTCGGGGCCCAGACCGAGAAGGACACGCCCTGGATGTCGCCGAGGACGGACGAGTAGCGGCGCACGTGCGCACCGAGCGCGGTCCACAGGGTCTCGTGCCGGCCCTCACCGATGAGGTGCATGTCGATCTCGCCGAGGGTCGGCAGGAACCGGTACGGGTCGTCGACCGTGATGGGGTCGCCGTCGTAGTCCACTTCGAGCCGGTAGTCGGGGACGTGACCCGGGGTCTCGGCCTCCAGCGTGCCGACCCAGATGCCGTTGTGCTCGTGCGTCAGTTCCGTCCGGCCGGTTCCAGTGACGACGGTGACGGACCGGGCGAGGCGGCGCAGCGTCCGGATGGTGACGACGTCGTCGCTGTTCAGGTGGGCGCCGAGCACGGCGTGGGGCTGGTGGTAGGAGCCCTCGGAGACCTGCTGCAGCACGCTCGCGTCGACCGCCGCTGGCGTGAGGTCGACTGCCGGGGCTGGCGACGCGCTCTTCGTCTCCGACGTCGCATCCTTCGCCCTGTCGGCGAGTTCGGCCGTCGCGCTCTTCGCCTTGTCGGCTACCGCTTTCGCGGTTCCGGTGACGGTCTTCGCCGCCTTGTCCGCGAGGGTTTCCTTGCCCGCACCCTTGCGGGGGCCGGCTTTCTTGGGAGGGTTCATGTCAGCTGCTTTCGTGGCGTCCGCGCCGGGCTGTGCACCCAGCGCGCGTCGGACATCCCGGACGGGCATCTCGACCCAGTCCGGTCTGTTGCGGATCTCGTAGACGACTTCGTACAGGGCCTTGTCCAGCCAGAGCGCACGGAAGAGCGGGCCGTCCGTGTCGACGGGCGCTCCGGCTTCCTCCGCGTAGCCCGCCAGGAAGGCCGCGCGGGCGCCGTCCGACCACTGCTCCGCCTCGACGGCCTCGGGCGAGCCGATCGGCGCGGCACCGCGGGAGGCCGCAGCGTATTCGAGCGAGCGGACCATGCCGACGACGTCGCGCAGCGGCACGTCCGGCACGCTCCGCTCCGCCGTGGGGCGCAGGGGCTCACCCTCGAAGTCGATGACGAGCCAGGTGCCGTCCGGCGCCTGGAGGACCTGGCCGAGGTGCAGGTCCGCGTGGATCCGCTGCAGGGGCGGGATGTCCCCGAGCGTCTCCACGGCGCCGATGATGCGCTCGACCTCGGCGCCGAGCGGTCCGACGGCGGTGCCGGCTTCCTCCCAGGCCCAGCGGATGCGCGTGGCGAGGGCCTCCCTGAAGTCCTTCTTCTCGCCGTCGGTCGCCGTGCGGTGGCCGAAGGCGGCGTCGAGCTGCCGGTGGATCCTCGCGACGGCCTGTCCGAGTCCGCGGGCCTCCGCGCTGAAGTCGATGCCGCTGGACGCGGCGAGGGACGCGGTGCGCCAGGCGTCGGTGCTTCCCTCGACGAAGTCACGCAGCACGCTCACATGCCCCGTGACGTGGTGGCCCGGGGCGGCGTCCGCGTGCTGCCAGGTGCCCGTCACCCAGCTGAAGGTGTCCGGTGTGTCGGTGGAACCGCCCGCCGTGAGCTGGGCGCTGAGCACGACGTCGGGGCTGTCGCCGGCCGCGAGCACGCGGAAGAACTTCACGATCATGGAGCCGGGGCCGGACCCGTAGATCACCGAGGTGTTCGACTGCTCGCCCTGCAGGACCTTGACGGGCTGGACGGCCCCGGTTTCCTGGTGGGCCGGCGCCTTGATGGCGACGCCGTTCAGGCGACCGTCCGGGGTGCTCCCGGCGCGGAGCATGAAGTCCACCCAGAGGCGCACGAAGGCGGCGTCGTGCGTCGCGTCGTAGGCCCATCGTGGCCCCAGGTCGGGGTGCTCCACCTGACCGATGAGGCCGGCTGCGGCGTCGTCGAGCGGTTCGCTCCGATAGCTGATGGGTACGCTGACGACGTCGGTGCGGCGTCCCGAATCGACGGCGAGGAAGTGCACCTCGAAGCCGGCCGCGCCGGTCGGGTCCTCGAGGACCGTGCCGCCGACGACCGTCAGGTCGACCGACTGCCCCCGTGCCGGGAACCACCGCTGCGTGGGAAGCCACGCCGTGAGGATCTCGGGGATGAACGGTGTGTGCGCCGCCGTCACTGGGCCGGCTCCGGTACGGGGATCACCGGGATGGACTGGGTGTGCGGCGAGGAGGTGTTGGAGCTGGCGGAGCGGACGCGGAGCCAGAAGAAGTCGTGGCTGCCGAGCGTCAGGGTGACCTCCCCGTCCTCGCCGAACGCCGGGAAGATCGAGCCGCCGAAGAGGTCCCGCAGGCCGCGGCCCGCGAACTCTGGCAGGCGCATCCTCGCCGCGACCGGGTGCTGCGAGAGGTTGAAGACGCACAGGACGGACTCGGCCTGCTCGCCCTCGGCGTTGCTCTCGTCGATCTCCCGGAGGAAGGCGAGCACGTGCTCGGACTCGACGGCCACGTGCCGGTAGGAGCCCAGCCCGAACGCCGGGTGCGCCTTGCGTACCGCGAGCATCTGGCGCACCCAGTGCAGCAGGGAGCTGGAGGTGGCCATCTGGGCTTCGACGTTCACGTGGTTGTAGTGGTAGACGAGGGACTGGACGACGGGCAGGTACAGCTTGCCCGGATCCACCGGGGAGAAGCCCGCGTTGCGGTCCGGGTTCCACTGCATCGGCGTGCGCGACGCGTCGCGGTCCTCGAGCCAGATGTTGTCGCCCATGCCGATCTCGTCCCCGTAGTAGAGGAACGGGCTGCCCGGAAGGGACAGCAGGAGCGAATGGATGAGTTCCACCTCGGCGCGTGAGTTGTCGAGCAGCGGGGACAGGCGACGGCGGATGCCGACGTTCGCCCGCATGCGGGGATCCGGTGCGTACCAGCCCAGCATGGCCTCGCGTTCCTCGCTGGTGACCATCTCGAGCGTGAGCTCGTCATGGTTGCGGAGGAACGTGCCCCACTGTGCCCCGGCCGGGATGTCGGGGGTGTCCTTCATCGTCTCGATGATCGGCGCGGCCTTCTGGTCACGCAGCGCGTAGAAGAGCCGCGGCATGATCGGGAAGTGGAACGCCATGTGGCACTCCGGGCCGTCGCCGTCACCGAAGTACTCGACGACCTCGTCCGGCATCTGGTTCGCCTCGGCGATGATGACGCGGCCCGGGTAGGTCTCGTCGACCATGGCACGGAGCCGCTTCAGGAACTCGTGCGTCTTCGGGAGGTTCTCGCAGTTGGTGCCCTCCTCCTCGAACAGGTAGGGGATGGCGTCCGCGCGGAACCCGTCGATGCCCTGGTCGAGCCAGAACTTCACGACGTCGAAGATGGCCTCCTGCACCTTGGGGTTCTCGAAGTTGAGGTCCGGCTGGTGGCTGAAGAAGCGGTGCCAGAAGAACTGTCGCCGCACCGGGTCGAACGTCCAGTTGGACTCCTCGGTGTCGACGAAGATGATCCGCGCGTCCTCGTACTTCTCGTCGGTGTCGCTCCAGACGTAGAAGTCCCCGTACGGCCCCTCCGGGTCGCGGCGGGATTCCTGGAACCAGTGGTGCTGGTCGGAGGTGTGGTTCACGGGCAGGTCGATGATGACCCTGACGCCGCGTGCGTGCGCCTCGGCCACGAGCCGCTTGAAGTCGCTGAGGGAGCCGAATTCGTCCAGGACGTCGTAGTAGTCCGAGATGTCGTACCCGCCGTCGCGCAGCGGGGACTTGAAGAAGGGCGGCAGCCAGAGGCAGTCGACGCCGAGCCACTGGAGGTAGTCCAGCTTCTCGATCAGACCGGACAGGTCACCCGAGCCGTCCCCGTTCGCATCGGCGAAACCGCGCACGAGAGCCTCGTAGAAGACCGCCTTGCGGTACCAGAGGGGGTCGTGGGCCAGTCCAGGTGCGTTGAGCTGGAAGGGGTTGGGCACTAGTGCTGCCTCCTGATTGAGAGAATGTGGGCCGGTTCCACGTGGGCGTCCAGCCGGACGTAGTTGTGCTCGCCCCAGGCGAAGGTCTGTCCTGTGATGAGGTCGTCCACCAGGAACGTACCGCTCTCGTCGACGTCGGCCGCATCGAGGCCCAATTTTGCCAGATCGAGCGACACCGTACTCTCGCGGGTGCTGTGCGGATCGACGTTGACGACGACGATGATGGTGTCCTTGCCCTCGGCGGTCTGCTTGTGCTTGACGAAGACCAGCGTGGCCGGGTCGGTGCTCCGGTGGATCGAGAGGTTCTCGAGGTCCCCGAGCGCCGGGTGCGCGCGGCGGATGGCGTTGAGCCTGGTGATGAACGGGGCCAGGGAGCGGCCCTCGGCCTCGGCGGCGGCGTAGTTCCGCGGACGGTACTGGAACTTCTCGTTGTCGATGTACTCCTCGGCGCCCGGCCGGGCCACGTGCTCGAAGAGCTCGTAGCCGGAGTAGACACCCCACAGGGGACTCGCCATGGAGGCGAGCACTGCCCTGATCTTGAAGGCGGCCGGACCGCCGTACTGGAGGTACTCGGTCAGGATGTCCGGGGTGTTGACGAAGAAGTTGGGCCGGAAGTACGCCGGCGAGACCTGGCTGATCTCCGTGAAGTACTCCTCGAGTTCCGTCTTGGTGTTGCGCC
This sequence comes from Arthrobacter sp. Ld5, assembly GCF_051172775.1. Classification (NCBI taxonomy): domain Bacteria; kingdom Bacillati; phylum Actinomycetota; class Actinomycetes; order Micrococcales; family Micrococcaceae; genus Arthrobacter; species Arthrobacter sp. Ld5. The sequence continues at coordinate 648,006 of NZ_JBPKBO010000024.1, read as the reverse complement.
AGGTGAAGTAGGAGTAGGACTGCTGGAACCCGGCGCGGCCCAGCGCGTGCATCATGGGCGGACGCGTGAAGGCCTCGGCGAGGAAGATGACGTCGGGGTGCTTCTTGTTCACCTTGGCGATGAGCCACTCCCAGAACTGCACGGGCTTGGTGTGCGGATTGTCCACACGGAAGATCTTGACGCCGTGCTGGACCCACATGAGGACGATCCGCAGGATCTCCTTCGACAGGCCCTGGGGGTCGTTGTCGAAGTTGATGGGGTAGATGTCCTGGTACTTCTTCGGGGGGTTCTCCGCGTAGGCGATGGTCCCGTCGACGCGCGTCGTGAACCACTCGGGGTGGGCCGTGACCCAGGGGTGGTCGGGCGCGGCCTGCAGAGCGAGGTCGAGGGCCACCTCGAGGCCGAGCTCACCGGCCCGTGCGACGAAGGCGTCGAAGTCCTCGAAGGTGCCGAGGTCGGGGTGGATGGCGTCATGGCCACCGTCCGCGGACCCGATCGCCCAGGGTGAGCCCGGGTCCCCGGGGCCGGCCGTGAGCGTGTTGTTCGGGCCCTTGCGGTGCGTGTGGCCGATCGGGTGGATCGGCGGCAGGTAGACGACGTCGAAATTCATGGCGGCCACGGCGTCCAGGCGCTTCGCGGCCTCCCGGAACGTGCCGGAGGTCCACTGCGCGGTCTCGGGATCGTAGGTGGCGCCTTCCGACCGGGGGAAGAACTCGTACCAGGCGGCGCGGCCGGCGAGCTCCCGCTCGACGTCGATCGGGTAGGCGCGCGATGCGGTGACCAGCGAGCGGATGGGCTGGCGGGCGATCGCCTCGTGGATCTGGGGCGTCAGGCCCGCGGCGAGGCGCGCGTCGACGGGCAGGGAGGTGTCGGCGAGGGTCGCGGCGGTGCGCCGGAAGAGGGCAGCGTCGCGTGCGGTGCGCTCCCCTGCGGCGCGGGTGAAGAGGGCGGAGCCCTCCATCAGCATCAGCTCGACGTCGACGCCGGCTGCGATCTTGATGGTCGCGTCGTGCTCCCACGTCCCGAAGAGGTCGGACCAGCCCTCGATGGTGAAGGTGTGCAGGCCCTTGGTGCGCGGGGTCAGGATGCCGGCCCAGCGGTCCAGCCCCGAACCGACCGGGGTCATCCGGATCCGCTGCACCTCCTTGCCCCGGGGGTCGTACAGGACCGCCGAGACACCCAGCTGGTCGTGTCCTTCCCTGAAGACGGTGGCGCCCACGGCGATGTCCGAGCCGGGAAGAGCCTTGGCCGGGAAACGCCCGTCCTCGACGACGGGACTGACCGCGGTGATCGGGATGCGGCCGAACCGCAGTCCTTCGGGATAAGGGGCATTTCGGTTCTGGTCGGTAGGAGTGGTCACCCGTATGACGTTAGCGAGTAATGGGCCGAATTGCTAAGGGAGCTTTGCGTAACATCCGCACGAATAACATGTCGGCCGGGCGATTGCGCAACGCTTCGGCCATACCGTTCGGCGAGTGCGCTAGCGTAACCGGGGTGAAGGCAATCCGCAGATTTACCGTCCGAACCGTCCTCCCCGAGAAGATCGCACCGCTCGGCAAACTCGCCGGCAATCTGCGCTGGTCGTGGCATTTGCCGACCTCGCGCCTGTTCGAGGAGATCGACCGCGCGGCCTGGGAGGAGAGCGGCCACGATCCGGTGTCCTTCCTCGGCTCCGTCACGAGGGAGAAACTCGAGCGGCTTGCCGACGACGAGGCGCTCGTCCGGCGCATCCAGGAAGTGGGGGCCGACCTCGACGACTACCTGACGAAACCGCGCTGGTACCAGGGTCTCGGCGACGACGCCCCGCGCAGCATCGCCTATTTCTCCCCCGAGTACGGAATCAGCGCCGTCCTCCCCCAGTACTCCGGCGGCCTCGGCATCCTGGCCGGCGACCACCTGAAATCCGCCTCCGATCTCGGCATCCCCCTCATCGGCGTCGGCCTGCTCTACCAGTCCGGCTACTTCAAGCAGTCCCTGTCGCAGGACGCCTGGCAGCAGGAGACCTACCCGGTCCTCGATCCGGACGGGCTGCCCCTGACCCTGCTCCGCGAGCAGGACGGCTCCGCCGCGCGGGTCGTGCTCCCACTGCCCAACGGCCGTCAGCTCTCCGCGCACATCTGGCGAGCCGACGTGGGCCGCGTCCCCCTGCTGCTCCTCGACTCCAACGTGCCGGGCAACGACGAAGCGGCACGCAACGTGACCGATCGCCTCTACGGTGGCGGCGGCGACCAGCGGCTGCAGCAGGAACTGCTCCTCGGCATGGGCGGCGTGAAGGCGCTGCGCATCTTCGAGCGACTCACCGGCACGCCTGCTCCCGAGGTGTTCCACACCAACGAGGGCCACGCCGGCTTCCTCGGCATCGAACGCATCCGCGAACTCATGGACCCCTCCAACGAGTCCCCCATGAGTTGGGAGGAGGCGCTCACGGCCGGCCGGGCGTCGACCGTCTTCACCACGCACACCCCGGTGCCGGCCGGCATCGACCGGTTCGACCGCGCGCAGATCGAGCACTTCTTCCACGCGGGTCTCGCCCCCTCCGTCCCCACGGACCGCGTCCTCGCCCTCGGCGCGGAGAACTACGACGACGGCGACCGCTCGAAGTTCAACATGGCGGTCATGGGACTCCGCCTCGCCCAGCGCGCCAACGGTGTGGCGAAACTGCACGGCGAGGTGTCGCGGGGCATGTTCTCGGGGCTGTGGCCGGGGTTCGATACCCAGGAGGTGCCCATCACGTCGGTGACCAACGGCGTGCACGTGCCGACCTGGGTGGACCCGCAGATCGCGGACTTCGCCCGCACCAGCTTCGGGGCCGAGTCCGTCCTCGACCCGCAGTGGACCAGGGTGTACGACGTGCCGGACACCGACGTCTGGGCGCTGCGCCGGAACCTCCGCTCCAACCTCGTCGACGACGTGCGCCAGCGCCTGCGCTCCTCGTGGAAGAAGCGGGGTGCGGCCGACGCCGCGTTGAACTGGACCGATTCGGTGCTGGACCCGGACGTCCTCACGATCGGTTTCGCCCGCCGCGTGCCGACCTACAAGCGCCTCACCCTCATGCTGCGCGACCCGGCCCGCCTGAAGGCCCTGCTCCTCCACCCGGAGCATCCCATCCAGCTCGTGATCGCGGGGAAGTCGCACCCGGCGGACGAGCAGGGCAAGCGGATGATCCAGGACCTGGTCCGTTTCACCGATGACCCCGCGGTCCGCCACCGGATCGTGTTCCTGCCCAACTACGACATCGCGATGGCCCGTACCCTGTTCCCCGGTTGCGACGTCTGGCTGAACAACCCGCTGCGACCCCTGGAGGCCTGCGGCACCTCGGGCATGAAGGCCGCCATCAACGGCGGCCTCAACCTGTCCGTGCTGGACGGCTGGTGGGACGAGATGTACGACGGCGACAACGGCTGGGCCATCCCGACGGCCAACAACGGAGCCTCCGCCGACGAACGCGACGACATCGAGGCGGCCGCACTGTACGACCTCCTGGAGACGCAGGTGGCGCCGCGCTTCTACTCTCAGGTGCCGGCCGAGGGCGCCGGGGCCGCCGGCCCGTCGGAGCCGTCTCGTGATGGGGTCCCGCACCAGTGGATCGCGATGATCAAGCACACCATGGCGACCCTCGGCCCCGCGGTGTCGGCCGAGCGCATGCTGCAGGACTACGTGGAGAAGCTGTACCGGCCGGCCTGCCGAGCCGGCCGCGCCGCAGCGGCCGAGAACTACTCGCTCGCGAAGAGGACCGCCGCGTGGCGCTCCCGCGTCCAGGGCAGCTGGCCGGCGGTCCAGGTGGAGCACGTGGACTCGTCCGGAGTCACGGAGGACCCGCAGATCGGTGACTCGCTGACGGTCGACGCCTATGTCTCCCTGGGAGGGCTCGATCCGGACGACGTCGCCGTCGAGGTGGCCTACGGCCGTGCTCTCGAGACCGACGAACTGAGCCACGTCACGGTACGGGACCTGGACGTCGCCGAGAATCTCGGCAGCGGCCGCTACCTGTTCAGGGGCGGCATCAGGATCGACCACTCCGGCTCCTTCGGCTACACGGTACGAGTGCTGCCGAAGCACGCGACCCTCGCCACGAAGGCGGAGCTGGGTCTCGTCGTCAACGCCTGACCGCGCAGGAGCCCGGGACCTCGTCGGGGTCCCGGGCTCTTTGCTGTCCGGGTGTCAGGACCCGCCGTCGTCCGCGGCTGTCGAACGGTCGGGCGCGCGCCTGCCCGCGACGTGCCGCTGCCTCCCCCGTGGGGGATGTCAGCAGCGGTAGATACGGACCGAGTCCGCGGCGACGGCGTCCGCCTCGCCCGACCGCAGCCCTGCGCGGCCGGATACCGGTTCGCGGGAGGCGGAGTCGAACACCGGCCGGAACGTGCGGGGCTGCTCCCGTGCCACGCCCTGCTGCTGCAGGATCCACGCCGAGGGCAGGTGGATGCGGGTCTCCTCGAGCGAGCCGTTGATCACCACGAGCCCGTTGACCGTCCCGCCGACCGAGCCGAGGATCAGCTGCACGGTCCTGGTCCGGGGATCCTCCCACTCCTGCGCGGTCATGGGGAGCCCGGCGGCGTTGAACCACAGCAGCGTCGACTGGTCGCCGCGGGACGGGAAGGACGGCGGCTGCTCGGCCAGGAAGGCCCGCCGGATGGCGAGCAGCGTGCGTGTCGAGCCGAGCAGGCGCCGGGACGCGGCGTCGTCGGGCCAGTGCACCCAGGCGAGTTCGTTGTCCTGGCAGTACGCGTTGTTGTTCCCGGCCTGGGTGCGGCCGAACTCGTCGCCGGCCGTGAGCATGGGGACGCCCAGCGAGATGAGCAGCGAGGCCATGACATTGCGGGCCGCCCGCTCCCGGGCCGCGAGGACCCCCTCGTCCTCCGTGCGACCCTCCACGCCGTGGTTGTAGCTGCGGTTGTCGTTGTGGCCGTCGCGGTTGCCCTCGCCGTTGGCCTCGTTGTGCTTGCGCTCGTACGCCGTCAGGTCCGCGAGCGTGAACCCGTCGTGGGCGGTGACCAGGTTGACGGAGGCGAGGGCGCTGCGACCGGAGTGCGCGAAGGTGTCCGCCGAGCCGGCGAGGCAGCCCGCGAGACGGGCGGGCGAGGACCCGGTGCCGCCGTGCGTCAGCGCGGCGATGTCGCGGAGCCAGAAATCGCGCACGGTATCGCGGAAGCCGTCGTTCCAGTCGGCCCACCCCACGGGGAACCGCCCGGTCTGCCAGCCGTCCGGGCCGATGTCCCACGGCTCGGCGATGAGCTTCGTCCCGCGGAGCGCCTTGGAGGCGCCGGCAGCGACCAGGAAGGGGTGCCGGGGGGTGAAGGCGTTGTGCTCGTCGCGGGACAGGGTGACCGCGAGGTCGAACCGGAACCCGTCCACCTGGCACTCCTCCACCCAGTAGCGCAGGGAGTCCAGTGCGAACTCGACGACCCGGGGCTGGGAGAAGTCCAGGCTGTTGCCGCAGCCGGTCGTGTCCACGTAGTGCCCGGCGTGGTCGTGCCGGTAGTAGTCGAGATCGCCCAGTCCGCGCCAGCAGAGGGCCGGCCGGTGCTGCTCGCCCTCCGCCGTGTGGTTGTACACGACGTCGAGGATCACCTCGAGTCCGGCCTCGTGGAGCGCGCGCACCATGCCCTTGAACTCGTCGAGCACGGCGGCGGGGCCGGCGGCCCGTGCGGCGGCCGTCGCGTAGTCGGTGTGCGCCGAGAAGAACCCGAGCGTGTTGTACCCCCAGTAGTTGGCGAGTCCCAGCGGTTCGAGGTGCGGCTCGTCGAGGTGGAAATGGATGGGGAGGAGCTCGACGGCGGTCACCCCGAGGTCGCGGAGGTAGGCGATCATGACCGGGTGCCCAAGCCCTGCATAGGTACCCCGCAGCTCCTCGGGGATGTCCGGGTGGAGCTTCGTGAGTCCCTTGACGTGGGCTTCGTAGATGACGGTGTCCCGCCATGGGGTGTGGGGCCGCTCGCTCGGACCCCAGTCGAAGGCGTGCTCGAGGAACACGGAGTAGTAGGACCGTGACGTCGGCTCGTCCGCTTCGGGCGGCGTGTCGACGACCTCGATCGCCCGGGAGTAGGGATCCAGGAGCAACTGCGCCTGGCCCACCGTTCCCGGCAGCACCTCCCCGGTGGGCCAGAAGGCGTACAGGGACCCCGGGGAGACCGGGCCCACCACGCCGTGGTGGACGCCGCCGTCGAGTCCCACCAGTGTCTCCGAGGTCCAGGTCCCGTCCGTGCGCCGCCAGTGCACGTCGATCGAGGGGATGGCCGGCGCCCACACCGCGGCGTTGGCGTGGGCATCCCGTCCCTGGGGCCCGGTGATGGCGTGGAGTCCCAGCGGGAACTCACGCGACGGGCGGGGCGACCGGGCGTGATTCACCATCGCGGGTCAGGCGGAACGCTGGCGCGAGACCTCGTACAGCGTGATCCCCACCGCCATCGATGCATTGAGGGATTCCATGGCGGACTCGATCGGGATGGACACGATCTGGTCGCAGTTCTCGCGCACCAGCCGGGACAGGCCCTTGCCCTCCGAGCCGACGACGATGCAGATGGGGTCGCGGCCGAGGGCCAGCTCCGGAAGGGAGACGTCGCCGTCGCCGTCGAGCCCGAGGACGAAGATGCCCTTGGCCTTGAGGGACTTCAGCGCGGAGTTCAGGTTCCCGACGCGTGCGACGGGCACGCGGACGGCGGCACCGGCACTGGTCTTCCACGCCGACGCCGTCACGCCGACCGCGCGGCGTTCGGGGACGATCACGCCGTGGCTGCTGAAGGCCGATGCCGAACGGATGATGGCGCCGAGGTTGCGGGGATCCGTGATGCCGTCCAGGGCGACGAAGAGCGGGGCATTGCCGATGTGTCCTCGCCGGTACCGCTCGATGGTCTCGTCGACGAGGTCGAGCGCGTCGGCGTACTCGTAGGGCGGGATCTGCAGCATGAGGCCCTGGTGCGCCGCCCCGTCGGTCATGCGGTCCAGTTCGGGCTTGCCCGTCTCCATGACGGGGATGCCGCGCTCGGCCGCCATCTTGAGGGACTCGCGTACGCGGTCGTCCATCTCGATGCGGATGGCGACGTGCAGCGCCTTCGCCGGGATGCCGGCGCGGAGCGCCTCGACGACCGAGTTGCGGCCCGTGACGACCTCCTCGGCCGCCTTGCCCTTCGTGCGGCCGGTGCCGGCGCTCTTGCCGCCGGCCCGCTTCGCCGCCGACCGCTCGGCCAGCTCCTTGTTCTTGTACGACTTGTGGTACGGGCGGTCCTCCGCCTTGGGCGTGGGGCCCTTGCCCTCGAGCGACTTGCGTCCGTGGCCGCCGGTGCCGATGGTGGGGCCCTTTTTCGTTTTGCGAACCGCGCCTGGACGTCCGTGACTGGCCATGGAACAACACCTTTATATAGAAGAAGAATCGACTCCAGTTTACGCGGAGCGAGTCGACTGCCTCGGCACGCGTCCCGTCGACACCGCCGGGACGGCGTCCGACGGCGTCGCGGAGCTTCCGCTCAGGCGCCCGACAGCGACCAGGTGACGCCGTCGGCGGAGTCCTCGAGCGTGATCCCGGCGGCGGCCAGCGCATCGCGGATGCTGTCCGCCCGCGCCCAGTCGCGAGCGGTGCGGGCGGCGCTCCGTTCGGCGATGCGGTCGCCCACGAGGGCGGCCAGCGCCGAGGCTGCCGCCGTATCCCCTGCCGCGACGGGGGCCCCGGCGTCGTCGAGCCCGAGCACGCCGGTCATCGCGACGACGGCGGCGAGATCGGCGCGCACGGCGTCGTCGTCCCCCCCGGCGAGGCGGGTGTTGCCGGAACGCACCGTGGTGTGGAGCACGGCGAGGGCCTGGGGCACGTTGAGGTCGTCGTCCATCGCCTCCACGAAGGCTGCGGGGAGGTCGGCCGACGGGTCCGTCCCGCGGTCCGGGGCGCCCACGCGGGCGGAGGCCTTCGCAATGAATCCGTCGATGCGGGCCACGGCGGCGGCGGCCTCCTGCAGCGAGGTCTCCCGGTAGTCCAGCACGGAGCGGTAGTGCGCCTGGCCGAGGTAGTACCGCACCACGCGGGGGCCGGCGGCGTCGATCATCTCCTGCGGGCTGACGGTGTTGCCGATCGACTTCGACATCTTCTCCCCCCGGTAGGTGACCATCCCGTTGTGCATCCAGAAGCGGGCGAACGGGTGGCCTGCGGCCTGCGACTGCGCCATCTCGTTCTCGTGGTGCGGGAAGCGCAGGTCCAGTCCGCCGCCGTGGATGTCGAACTCCGTACCGAGGTACCTGGTCACCATGCTCGAGCATTCGAGGTGCCAGCCGGGCCGGCCCGCACCCCACGGGCTCGGCCAGGACGCCGTGGGCGGGTCGGACTCCTTGGACCCCTTCCACAGCGCGAAGTCGCGCGGATCCTTCTTGCCCCGCGGATCGGCGTCGGGGGCCGCCTGCATGTCGTCGATGTCCTGGCGGGTCAGGCTGCCGTAGGCGGGCCAGGAGCGGACGTCGAAGTAGACGTCGCCGGAGCCGTCCGGTGCCGGGTAGGCGTGGCCACGGTCGACGAGGCGCTGGATGAGCGCGTGCATCTCGGGGATGTGGCCGGTGGCGCGCGGCTCGTAGGTGGGAGGGCGGACGCCGAGCGCGGAGTACGCCCGCTGGAACTCCTGCTCGAAGCGGAAGGCCAGCGCCCACCAGGGTTCCTCCGGCAGCAGGGACGGGTCCTCCTCCGTCGCCCCCGGACGGAAGGAGTCCTGGGACCGGGCGAGGATCTTGTCGTCGATGTCGGTCACGTTCCGCACGACGGTGACGCGCAGCCCGCGCGCCTCGAGCCAGCGCGTGAGCTGGTCGAAGGCGATGGCGGAGCGGACATGACCGACGTGGGGCATGCCCTGCACGGTGGCGCCGCAGTAGTAGAGACTCGCCCTGCCCGGTTCGAGGGGTTCGAAGGGGCGCACCTCGGCGCGGGCGGTGTCATAGAATCGCAGGCTCACCGGTCCAGATTACCCGGCGGTGGGGTCAGTCCTCCGGCGACGGCGGCATCGCCCCGGCACGGGACCGGACGACGACGGCGGTCGCGATGGCGGCGACCCCCTCGCCCCTTCCCGTGAGGCCGAGGCCGTCGGTGGTGGTGGCCGAGATGCTCACGGGTGCCTGCGCGGCGTCGGACAGCACGGCCTCCGCCTCGGCCCGGCGCGGTCCGAACTTCGGGCGGTTGCCGATGAGCTGCACGGCGATGTTGCCGATGTCGAACCCCGCCGTCCGCACGATCGCTGCGGCGGCAGCCAGGAGCGTGTGGCCCGAGGCCCCCGCGTATTCCGGGCGGTCGGTGCCGAAGTGCGTCCCGAGGTCCCCGACACCGGCCGCCGAGAACAGGGCGTCGGCGGCCGCATGGGCCACCACGTCGCCGTCGGAGTGTCCGGACAGTCCGCGTTCGCCCTCCCACAGGAGGCCGGCGAGCCACAGCGGGGTGGCCGGGTCCCCGGTCCCGGCCTCCTGCGCATAGGCGTGGACGTCGACGCCGATCCCGGTGCGGGGAAGGTGGAGGTGCTCACTCAGGTACACGGCTGCTCCTGCTGGTGGTCGGATCGGTGGCCGGGTCAGGCCCCTGGTGCGGAGCGCTCGGGGCCCGGCCGGACCGTTCCGCGCTGGGTGCAGCCCTCTGTGCGAGGACCGCTTCGGCGATGACGAGGTCGAGCGGTGTGGTGACCTTGAACGCCAGGGGATCCCCCTCGACCACGTGAACCGCGTGGCCCAGTGCCTCCATGAGCATGGCGTCGTCCGTGATGCCGGGGTGTGCTGCGGCGGCGCCGGAGTGGGCTGCGCGCAGCGTGTCGGCGTCGAACCCCTGGGGTGTCTGGACGGCCCGCAGCGCGGCGCGATCGGGGGTGGCGGTGACGAGGTCACCGTCGACGACCTTGATCGTGTCGACCACCGGCAGGACGGGGATGACCGCCGGTGCACCGTCGGCGACGGCGGTGGCGACCCGCCGGAAGACGGCGGGGGGTGTGAGCGCCCGTGCAGCGTCGTGGACGAGGACGATGCGGACCGTCGGAGGCAGGGCGTCGAGTCCGGCCCGTACCGATTCCGTGCGGGTGGCACCTCCGGCGACGGCCGAGACGCGGACCGGGGGGTGCGGCCCTGCCGTGGTCCGACCGGCTGCCTCCGTGACGACGGCGGCCAGGACGTCGTCGTCCTCGGGGAGCACGACGACGACCGCGGCGGCGGTGCCGGATCCACGCACGGCATCGAGGGCGTGGTCCAGAAGGGTGCGTCCGCCGCAGAGGACACGGGCCTTGGGGATGCCGTGGCCCAGGCGTTGCCCGGAGCCTGCGGCGACGACCACGACGCCGACCTCGGCCGGGGCGGGATGCTGGGGATTCATCTCGGGCACTCCGTCACCCTATGACAGCGCAACGAAAAGAGGGACCCGGAGGTCCCTCTTCCTGGTCTGCTCATCGCCTAGGAGGCGAGGACCTCGTCGAGAACGCTTGCCGCCTTCTCTTCGTCGGTCTTCTCGGCCAGGGCGAGCTCGGAAATCAGGATCTGCCGCGCCTTGGCGAGCATCCTCTTCTCGCCGGCCGACAGCCCTCGGTCGTGATCGCGGCGCCACAGGTCGCGTACCACCTCGGCGACCTTGATGACGTCGCCGGAGGCGAGCTTCTCGAGGTTCGCCTTGTAGCGGCGTGACCAGTTGGTCGGCTCCTCGGTGAACTCGGCCCGCAGGACGTCGAACACGTGCTCGAGGCCCTCCTTGCCCACCACGTCGCGGACCCCCACGAGGTCGACGTTCTCTGCTGGTACTTCAATCGTCAGATCGCCCTGGGCCACCTTGAGCTTGAGGTACATCTTCTCTTCGCCCTTGACGACGCGCATCTTGATCTCCTCGATCTTCGCTGCGCCGTGGTGCGGGTAAACAACTGTTTCGCCGACCTCAAAAACCATGTGAACTTCCCCTTTCCCGGGAATCAGTTTATCACGGCAACGACACGCCGAGGGGCGTGTTTGCGCAGGTCAGGGAGCCGAATCAAGCGGTACTGGCTATCATTCGCCTCTTGACGGACGGGGCGGGAGGTGATCCGGGTCCGTCGTGCGGACAGAACCGAGACCACGATCGGACCCCGTTGCCGATAGTCTGTCCTGTAGGTCCCCTTCGGATTACGTCCCTGTCCCACCTGTTGAACCCCAGGAGTCTGTGCTGTGAATTTCGCACCCAAGAACCGAGTGCAGCAGTCCGTTGCTGCCGGCGCCGTGCTGGTCATGCTGGGGGTCTCCGGCTGCACCTTCACCACCGAGCAGTCCACGACGACGCAGTACGCAGCCTCGGACGGCATCGTGAAGGACCTCGGACCGGTCCTGCTGCGCAACATCCTGATCGTGGGCAGCGAGGACGAGAGCGCCGGCCGGCTCGTGGGCACCGTGTTCAACACGAGCGACCAGCCCGTGGACCTGTCCATCCGGGCGGGCGGGGCCGAGACCAGCATCACAATCGACGGCGACGGGGAGTTCAGGTTCGAGGACGAGACCGAGGACGACGCCACCCTCGAGGGCCTGGAGGACGTCCCCGGCTCGCTGGTCGACGTCGACTTCGAGACCGACGGCGAGGAGGCCACCTTCCAGGTGCCGGTGCTCGACGGGACGCTCGCGGAGTACCGCGACTTCGTGCCTGGCGGTTTCACGCCGCGGCCGAGCGAGCCCGAAGCGACCGAGGAAGCAGCCGAGGGCGAGTAGCCTCCACCGCACGATCCTGCCCGCACCCGACCGATCGGGTGCGGGCAGTGTCGTTGTCGGGAGGAACCCGCCTGCCCGGCACGACGTCAGCGGGCACCTCCCGGACCAGCGCCCGCCGGCTCAGGGCTCGAACTTGTAGCCGAGCCCCCGCACGGTGATGAGGTAGCGCGGATTCGCGGGGTCGGGCTCCACCTTGCGCCGCAGCCGCTTCACATGGACGTCCAGGGTCTTGGTGTCGCCCACGTAGTCCGAGCCCCACACCCGGTCGATCAGCTGGCCGCGGGTCAGGACCCTGCCCGAATTGCGGAGCAGCATCTCGAGCAGCTCGAACTCCTTCAGCGGGAGTGCCACCGGCTCGCCGTCGACACTCACGACGTGCCGTTCGACGTCCATGCGGACCGGCCCGGCCTGGACGGTGTTCGGGATGAGCTCCTCGGGTTCACCCTGGCGCCGCAGCACCGCGCGGACGCGGGCGACGAGCTCGCGGGAGGAGTACGGCTTGGTGACGTAGTCGTCGGCCCCGAGTTCCAGGCCCACCACCTTGTCGATCTCGGCGTCCTTTGCGGTCAGCATGATGACCGGGACGCTGGAGCGCTGGCGGAGCTGCCGGCAGACCTCGGTTCCCGGCAGGCCGGGGAGCTGGAGATCCAGCAGCACCAGGTCGGCGCCCGAGCGGTCGAACTCGGTGATGGCGTCAGGGCCGTTGTCCACCACGGACACCTCGTACCCTTCCTTGCCGAGGAGGTAGGACAACGGGTCACTGAAGGACTCCTCGTCCTCGACGATCAGAATGCGGGTCAAGCCTTGACTCCCTGCTCATGGGCAACGGTGCTGCCCCTCTTCCCTGGCTTCCGCTCGACCGGCGGGGCAGTGCCGTCGGCCGATGCGGGAGTATTTGCTGCACCACCGTCGTCCACGGTGCCTTCCATCTCGGGCAGCCGGACGGTGAACGTGCTGCCCTGTCCCGGCTGCGACCAGACGGTGACCTCGCCGCCGTGGTTGGAGACCACGTGCTTGACGATGCTCAGGCCGAGCCCTGTACCGCCGGTCTGGCGGGACCGGGCGGCGTCGATACGGTAGAAGCGCTCGAAGACGCGTTCCTGCTCCTCGGGCGTAATGCCCACGCCCTGGTCCGTGACCGACACCTGGACGAGGCCGTCACGGGAGCGGATCCCCACGCCCACCCGCGTGCCCTCGGGGGAATAGCGGATGGCGTTGTCGATGAGGTTCCGGAAGGCCGTCATCAGCAGGTCGCGGTCGCCGTGCACCGGGATCGGGGCCGATCCCCCGACCACGACGTCGATCTGCTTGCTCTCGGCGGGGAGCTTGTTGCGGTCGACGGCCTCGGCGACCACGGAGTTGATGTCCACCGGCTTGCCACGGCGGACGACGTCGGCCCCCTGGAGCCTCGAGAGCTCGATGATGTCCTGGACGAGCGCGGACAGCCGGCCGGATTCCTTGTGCATGCGCTGGGCGAACCGGCGGACGGCCACCTCGTCCTCGGCGGCGTCGTCGATCGCCTCGGCGAGGAGGGAGATGGCGCCCACGGGGGTCTTCAGCTCGTGGGACACGTTCGCGACGAAGTCGTTGCGGATCTCCTCGGTACGGGTGATCTGGGTGCGGTCGTCGGCGAGGATCAGGATGTACTCGGCGCCGAGGGCTGCGACACGGACCTGCACCACGATCGTCCCCTGGCCGAGGGGTCCGCGGGGGAGTTCGAGTTGCTGCTGCTCGATCACGCCGTCGCGCCGGACACGGGCCGTGAGGTCCAGGAGCTCGGAGTGGACCACGGTATGTCCGCGGACGAGTCCGAAGGCGTAGGCCGCGGGACTCGCACGAACGACGCCGTCGATCGCGTCCACGATCACGTACGCCCGCCCGATGACGGAGAGAACCTCCGCTGCGCCCTCGGGAAGGGAGGGCTCGTCCTCGTAGAGCAGCCGGAGCCGTTGCACCTCGCTCGCGCGGAACGCCGCCATGCCGGCCACGCCGAGGGCCAGGCCGACCAGCCCGGCCACGAGCGTCAGGAGAAGGGGGTCCACGGACCAAGCTTATGCTCTGGTATTTCCGGCCCGACCCCATCCGGTGGCTTTAGCCAAGGGGTTCAACTAACGTTCACATAAAGCGGAGAAACAGTTCACCGCTGGCTGGAATGCTCGTCGGCGGAACTGTGGGAACGGTTCGATTCGAAACTTCCAGGGAAGGACGCCCACGTGCGTAAGGTTTTTCAGGCCGAGCTTCACCAGATCGGCGAGGAGCTCATCGAGATCTCCCAGCTGGTGACCGAGGCCATCCAGAAGGCCAACAGCGCCTTCCAGGGCGCCGACACCGAGCTTGCACAGGAGGTGATCGCCGCCGATGCGCGCATCGATTTCCTCCAGAAATCCCTCGACGAGCGCGCCATCGACATCCTCGCACTCCAGGGCCCCGTGGCGTCCGATCTCCGGATGATCGTGGGAGCGCTGCGCATGAGCGCGTCGCTCGAGCGCATGGGCGACCTCGCCCGCCACGTCGCCCAGCTCGCGCGACTGCGCTTCCCCGCGAACGTGATCCCGGAAGGCATCCGGGCGACGTTCGACGAACTCGCCGAACTCGACGTGCAGATCGCCACGAAGGTCACGGAGCTCCTCGAGACGCGCAATCTCGAGCTGAGCAACGAGATCGGCGTCGCCAACGCGCGGGTCAACGCACTGCACGCCAGCGTCTTCAAGGCTGTCGCGGCCGACGACTGGAACGAGAGCGCACCGACGACGGTGGACGTCACCCTCGCCAGCCGCTACTACGAGCGCTTCGCGGACCATGGCGTCTCGGTGGCCCGGAAGGTCACCTACCTCGTCACGGGGGAATGGCAGCCGGTCGCCCCGCTGAACTGACCCTCCCCGGAACGAACAGAACGACGGCGGTCCCTGACGGGGCCGCCGTCGTTCTGTTCATGCCTGCACCGGTTTTGCTAGTGCTTGCCCTGGTTCGCGACGGCTTCGATCGCCGCGGCTGCGGCGTCGGCGTCGAGGTAGGTGCCGCCTGCCTTCACGGGCTTGAGGTCCTCATCCAGCTCGTACACGAGGGGGATGCCCGTGGGGATGTTCAGCGACGCGATGTCCTTGTCGCTGATGCCGTCGAGGTGCTTGACGAGGGCGCGGAGCGAGTTGCCGTGGGCGGCGATGAGGACGGTCCTGCCGGCCCTGATGTCCGCCGTGATGTCCGATTCCCAGTACGGGAGGAAGCGCTCGAGGACGTCCTTCAGGCACTCCGTGCGCGGCACGGAGTCGCCGAGGTCGGCGTAGCGGGGATCGGCGGCCTGCGAGTACTCGCTGGAGTCGTCGAGCGGCGGTGGCGGCGTGTCGTAGGACCGGCGCCACTCCATGAACTGCTGCTCGCCGTACTCGGCGAGGGTCTGGGCCTTGTCCTTGCCCTGCAGCGCTCCGTAGTGGCGCTCGTTGAGCCGCCAGCTCCTCTTGACGTCGATCCAGCTGCGATCCGCCGCTTCGAGGGCGAGGTTGGCGGTGATGATGGCGCGCTTCTGCCGGGACGTGTACACGATGTCGGGAAGGATCCCGGCCTCCGTCAGGAGGTGCCCGCCGCGGGTTGCCTCCTCGCGTCCCTTCTCCGTGAGTGCGACATCCACCCATCCGGTGAAGAGGTTCTTCTCGTTCCAGTCGCTCTGGCCATGGCGCAGCAGGATCAGTGTGTAGGTCATGCGTCCTAGTCTGCCGCATCGTGCTGCCGCATCGTGCTGCGGGGGTCATCCCAGGGCGTCGTGTGACGGCTGCCTGCGCCGGGACATCCGTGCACGCGCCGCTCCAGAGCCGGGGCATCTGCACCAACCCGGCGGAACGCCCCCACGGGTCGCGACACCCGGCGCGGCGGCCCCTCCGCCGTGCCCTAGTGTTGACTGGTGCCTTCGCGTCTTCGTCCCCCCAAGCCTCTGGGGACCATCACCCGTGGCACCACCAACCCGAACCGCCTCCGACGTGTGGACCGCTGGCTGACCGCGTCCCACGGCTCCCGACTGCGCCGGGCAGCCGATCCGCTCGTGGTCGACCTCGGCTATGGTGCCGCCCCCGTCACGGCCGTCGAACTGTTCACGCGTCTGCGGTCGGTGCGCGACGACGTCGAGGTGGTCGGCATCGAGATCGACCCTGCACGGGTGGCGGGCGCCGCACCCCTGGCTCGCCCCGGACTCAGCTTCCGGCAGGGCGGGTTCGAGCTGCCGCTCGCCGGCCGACGCCCCGTCGTGGTCCGGGCGTTCAACGTGCTGCGGCAGTACGACGAGGACGAATACGGAACCTATTGGGACGAGGTCCGCGGGCGTCTGGCACCTGGCGGCCTGCTCATCGACGGCACCTGCGACGAGATCGGCCGCCGCTCGACCTGGGCTGCCGTCGGACCGGCAGGACCGGAATCCCTGAGCATCTCGCTACGGTTCGGGGCCTTCACACTCCCGTCCGATGTCGCCGAGAGACTGCCGAAGGCCCTGATCCACCGGAACGTCGAGGGGGAACGGGTCCACGCCTACCTGAAGGCTCTCGATCGGGCCTGGCTCGATGCCGCGTCCCTGGCGTCTTTCGGGAACCAGCAGCGGTGGGTGGCGACGTGCGCGGCGCTGAAGGCCGCCGGCTGGCCGCTCCAGGACGGGCCCTCCCGCTGGCGTCTTGGCGAGGTCACGGTGGCCTGGAGCGCTGTCGCTCCGGGCTAGGGGCTGCTACCAGGGACCGTACGGGCCCTGGCTGCCGCCACGACCCGAGGTCTGGCTGACGGCCGGCTTCACGTCGGCGAGGTACACACAGGCCGCGATGATGGCGACCAACTGGAACAGGTTGAATCCGCCCGCGCCACCGAGCACGGACAACAGGCCGACGACGACGGCACCGCCCGTGAGAGCGAGCCAGAACCCCTTGGTCCGCTTGAAGGCGGCCTCGAAGGCTGTGCCGGGACGCCGTACGCAGTCCGAGAGAGCCCATACCTCGATACCGAGGGCCACGATGCCGAGGGCGAGGTACAGGTAGGCCTGGATGGTCAGTACAAGGGTCACGGAATCAGCTTAGCTGGCTTGCCCCGGACGCGGTGCTGACGGCGCCGCAGTCAGCACGTCAGGTCGGTGGGGCGGAACCCCTCTGTTGCGCGAGCCGTCGCCTCCGGACTCGCCGCGTCAAGACTCATCGCCGCGTCAGGGCGCATCGCCGCGTCAGGACTCACCGCGTCGAAACCCGCCACCGCACCCGGACCTCTACGCGTCCGGACTGACCATCGCGCCGGAGGTCACCGCGTCCGCTGCGCCGGACGCCTTGACTTCCGACGTCGCCTCCGCCGCATCCGCGCCTGTCCCGCCCGCTGCCTGCCGAAGAGCCCGGTCGAGATCCGCCCAGAGATCTCCGGGGTTCTCGATCCCCACGGACAAGCGGACGAGCGCTTCGGGGACGGTCGTCGGCTCGGCCGGCTGGCGCCGCCGCCGTTCGACGAGCGATTCCACGCCACCCAGCGACGTCGCAGGGAGCCAGAGCCGGACCGCCGCGACGAGGGCGTCCGCGGTCGCGACGTCGTCGAGTTCGATGCTCACGATCCCGCCGAACCCGCCGAACTGCCTTGCAGCACGCTCGTGCCCCGGGTCGGACGGAAGGCCCGGGTACCGGACGCGACGGACGGCGGGATGGTCGATGAGGCGGTGCGCGAGGTAGGCCGCGGTGGCCTGGCTCCGGTCCATGCGCAGCGCGAGGGTGCGCAGCCCCCGCAGCGCGAGCCAGACCTCGAAGGGCCCGGCGATGGCGCCGTGCAGGGTGCGGTGCGCCAGCAGCCGCTCGCGAAGCGCCGGATCGGAGGTGACCAGCGCGCCGAGGACGACGTCGGAATGCCCCGCCAGCCACTTGGTGACCGAGTGCAGCACGATGTCGACACCGGACTCGAGGGGTCGATGCACGATGGGCGTGTTGAAGGTGTTGTCGGCGACGACCACCGCGCCGCTCGCGTGGGCTGCGGCGGTCAGGACTGACAGTTCGGCCACCTCGAGCATCGGGTTGGTGGGGCTCTCGAGCCACAGCATCACCTGACCGGAATCGAACCGTGCCGCGAGCGCGTCGAGCTCCGCGAGGACGCCCGCGGTGTCCGCGATGTCGACGGTGCGCAGTTCGAACCGGCCCTGTGCCGCGAGATCCGCGGCGAGACTGATCGACCCGGCATAGGCGTGCCGTGGCATCACCACCGCTCCCCCGGTCGGGACGAGGGACAGTGCCGCCGCTGCCGCTCCGAGGCCGGAGCTGAAGACGAGGGCCGGAAGATCAGCGGCCTCCAGCACGCCGAGCGCTTCCTCGAACGGGTCCCAGGTCGGGTTGGAGCCACGGGCGTAGATGCGGTCGCCCTGCTCGGGTGCGCGCGTCTCGTGGTAGGTCGTCGAGAGCACGAGCGGCGCGTTGACCGGGGCGTCGTGCTCGCGGGGAGGGCGGCCGGCCGCGACCGTGAGCGTGTCCGGGGCGAGCCCGGCGTGCAGCAGAGCCTCGCGAGATGTCGTCATGGAGTCAGCGTAAGTCGGGACAGCGCATGCCTGGAAAAGCGGAGGGTCACAGTGGACCGCACCGCGCGGCCCCGCCTCCCTCTCACGTGGCTGAAGGACCGTCGTCATGGTGTCCCGCCGAGGGTGAGCTCACGGTGCCTGTTCCGCCTCGGAGTGCGGCCTGGATCGAGGTAGGGCGGTGGCGTGAACCAGGGAGCGCCCTGCCTCATCTCGATGACCCAGTTGCCCCGTTCGACGAGCCGGTGGTGGAAGGAGCACAGGAGGCAGCCGTTCGAGACGTCCGTGCGCCCGCCCGCGACCCACGGCGTGATGTGGTGCGCCTCCGTCCAGACGGCCGGGACCGTGCAGTCGGGGAAGGCACACCCTCTGTCCCGGGCGACCAGAGCTCGGCGCTGCGCGACGCCGAAGAGCCGTCGGGCACGACCGACGTCGAGGACCTCCCCGCGCCCACCCAGGACGACCGGGATGATGTCCGCATCGCACGCGATCTTGCGCACGGTCCGCGCGGTGACAGGACCGCCGAAGATGCTGTAGCCGCCCCGGGGATGCGGTCGTGGATCACCGGCGGGAGCGGTGCAGTCGCCGGCGTCTGCGTCGCGACGGCCATCCGGGGTCGGGGATTCGTTCGGCCGCGGGCAAGCGTCCTGCGCGGCGTGGCCGTACTGCCACGCCTCCGCTCCACGCGCACCCGGTCCCACGGCTGTTCGCCGGACGACTCCACCGTTGCGGAGGTCCTCGCCGAGAGCCCGGTAGTCGATGGTGACCATCACCTGAGGTCGGTGTCCACCGGTAGCGGGCAGCGTATCCGTGGCGAGGGCCACCTGGCAGGCACCGACCAACCCGTCGAGGTGGCGCTGGGGCTGGCTCCGGCGTTCCCAGCTGGGCGTGGGGTCGCCGGGCCCGTCGCCACCCGCGCCGATGGCCTCGCCCTGGCGGTCCGTGCGTCCTGAACCTCCGGTGTGGTGCACGGTTCGAGGGTTGCCGGCGGTGTTCATGGCGGTGAGGAGGTACTCGACCTGTTCGTCGTCCGCCGCGATCTCGAGCCGGTGCAGCCCGCGTCGCCGCCCCCGCAGGAAGACGCCCTGCTGCGCCTTCAAGAGTTCCTCGCTGGGTTCGACCCCGTCGGGATCGAGCACCGCCTCCCACCGACGGATGACGACGTTCAACAGGTCGGCATCGGATTCCGCGGCCTGTGCGGCCAGACTTTCCTCCATCGCCCGGACCTGCACTGTCGAGGCACAGGGCCGGACGCGTTCCACCGCATCGCTGATCCGCGTCGCCGCGCACGAACTGAGCGCAGCGTCTCTGAACGCGTCCCCGACTACTTCGAGCAGAGGCGGGCAGGACTCCCCGGTGGCGGTTCGCCGTGGCAGCACCGCCTTTCCCAGGCGGATCCGCCGCCGCGCCTCCAGTCGCGTGATGCCCAGGCGTGCCCGGAGGTACTCGGCGGTGTCCCGGAACTCGTGGCTGTCGCCGGGAACGGCCAGTGGACCACTCCAGCCCAGGCCCTGCCGGGTCTCCCCCACGCGCGCGATGTCCTGCCGGTCGGCAGCAGCCGCCCCCACCACCTGCAGGTACTCGACCACCCGGGCGAGGTGCTCGACAGCGCCCAGGACCGCCGCGAGATCGGCGGTCGAGGCCAGATCCGCCTCGGCCTCGAACTGCCCGGCGATCCGCGCGAGCCTCGACCCTTCCAGACCCAGGGCCCGCGCCGTCGGTAGTTCCTCCACCACTGCTGTCGCCATGGATAGAGATTATTAGTACAGGGATTCGAAGAAGGCGGGGAGGGTCCGTATGTGGACAACGTCCACCCGTCGCTGGCGGGACGGCTGGCCCCCTGCACACCTCCTATCCTGTGGCCTCGATGTCATGGCCACTCGGTAGGCTGGGTGCGTGACCTTTCCACTCCCGCACGGGCTCCCCGGGCTCTTCATCGCGCTCGAAGGCGGCGACGGCGCGGGCAAGTCCACGCAGGCCGCACTGCTCTGCCGGGCCCTCGAGGGCGCCGGCCGCACCGTGGTCCGCACACGGGAGCCGGGTGGGACGCCCATCGGGGAGAAACTGCGCTCACTCGTCCTCGAGCACGGCCACGGCGAGATCGACGCACGCACCGAGGCCCTCCTGTTCGCCGCCTCCCGGGCAGCCCACGTCCATCAGGTGATCGTGCCCGCGCTGGAGCGCGGCGACGTCGTCGTCTGCGACCGCTTTATCGACTCCTCGGTCGCCTACCAGGGCGCCGGGCGAGCGCTGGGCGCGCAGGCCGTCCTGGACGTGAATCTCTGGGCCACCGACGGGCTCCGTCCCGACCTCACCGTCCTGCTCGACGTCGAGCCCTCCGAGGGCCGGAACCGCCGCACCGCCGGCGCGGCCGCCGAGGACCGCCTCGAGTCGGAACCCGACGCGTTCCACGCCAGCATCCGGGACGCCTTCCTCGACCTCGCCCGCGCGGACCCCGACCGGTATCTCGTCCTGTCTGCATCGGGGACGCCCGAGGATCTCCACCGCTCCATCCTCGACGCCCTCCCCCGGGTGTCGGCGTGAGCGCCGTGACCCACAGCCGTCCCGCCTCCGGAGTCTGGGCCGACCTCCGCGGACAGGACCAGGTGGTCGAGCAGTTGCGCCGCGCCGCCGAGTCCGGTGAGCCGACCCATGCGTGGCTCTTCACCGGCCCGCCCGGCTCCGGCCGGTCCAACGCCGCCCGCGCCTTCGCCGCCGCCCTGCTCTGCGAGCGCGAAGCCCTCGGCGAGCGGGGCTGCGGCACGTGCAAGGCCTGCCGGACGGTCCTCTCCGGGGCACACGCGGATCTCACCAACGTCACCACCGAGAAAGTGACGATCAGCATCGACGAGGCGCGCGAACTCGTCCGCAAGGCACAGGACAAGCCGTCCACCGGGCGCTGGCGCATCATCATCGTCGAGGACGCCGACCGCATGCAGGAGCGCAGCACCAACGTGCTGCTCAAGGCGATCGAGGAACCGCCGCCGCGGACCATCTGGCTGCTGTGCGCCCCGAGCCCCGGCGACGTGCTCGTCACCATCCGGTCCCGGTGCCGCTCCGTCGGCCTCCGGCTGCCTCCCGTGCAGGACGTCGCCGACCTGCTGGTCGCCCGCGACGGGATCGACGCGGCGACGGCGGAGGCGGCCGCCCGCGCCGCGCAGAGCCACATCGGTATCGCGAAGAGGCTCGCGACGGACGACGGCGCCCGCGAGCGCCGCAACCAGATCGTGCGGCTCCCGCTCACCCTGCGCTCCGTCGCCGGCGCGATGCGTGCCGCGGCGGACCTCGTGAAGCTCGCCGAGGCGGAGGCCCAGAGTTCCTTCGAGCAGCGCGACGCCGAGGAGAGGACGGCCCTGCTGGCCACCCTCGGCGCCCCCGAGACCGGCGTCCTGCCGCCGTCGATGCGCGCACAGATCAAGAGGCTTGAGGACGACCAGACGCGGCGGGCGAAGCGGTCGAAGAACGACTACTTCGACCGCGCGCTGACGGACCTCATCTCCTTCTACCGGGACGTGCTGATGCTCCAGGTCTCCAGCGGACAGCTGCTCGTCAACGAGCCGCTCCGGCCCGAGCTCGAGGAGTTCGCCCGCCGGGAGAGCCCCGAGGACACGCTGCTCCGGCTCGAGTCGATCAACGAGGTGCGCACCCGCCTCGTGAGCACGAACGTGTCCCCGCTGCTCGCGATCGAAGCGATGACGGTGAGCCTGCTGTCCCGGAAGGACCTCGACCGATGACCGGCCGGCCGGTCCCCCTCGGCAGGGATCCTCGAGGCCCCGTCGGCCGGGCCGTCGCACTCCTCGCCACGTCCGCCGCCGTCGTGCTGGGGCTTTCCGGGTGCATGCTGCTCGCGCCGGACAGCCGGTCCGACCCGCCCGCGGACGCGGTGGAGACCGCCGACCCGGCGGCGATCGGGGACGTGGACGAGGATCTCCGCACCTTCTACACGCAGGACGTGCGGTGGGAGAGCTGCGAGGAATCGTTCTCCTGCGCGACGATCGAGGTTCCGCTGGACTACACCGACCCCGGCCGCGCGACCATCGAGATCGCGGCGATCCGCGCTGCTGCCCCGGGGGAGGCGCAGGGGACGATCCTCGTCAATCCCGGCGGGCCCGGCGGTTCGGGCGTCAATATCGTGAAGGACTCCCTCGACTACGTCACGAGTGACCGGCTGCGGGAGGACTACGACGTCGTCGGCTTCGACCCCCGGGGCGTCAACCGGTCCAGTGCCGTCCAGTGCTACACGGACGCGGAACAGGACGAGACGCGGCAGGAGAGCTACCCAGCAGGGGCGTCCCCCGACGAGCTTCTGGACCTCATGACGCTCGACGCGCAGGAGTTCGCGGACGTGTGCGCCGAACGCACGGGCGAACTGCTGGGCTTCGTGGACACCGAGTCCGCGGCACGGGACATGGACATCCTGCGGGCCCTCGTGAGCGACGAGAAGCTGAACTTCCTGGGATTCTCATACGGGACGCAACTCGGCGCCACGTACGCCGAGCTGTTCCCGGAGCGGGCCGGACGCCTCGTGCTCGACGGCGCGATCGATCCGTCGTTGAGCAACGAGGACATCACCCTCGGCCAGGCGCGCGGCTTCGAGAAGGCCCTGCGCGCCTACGTCGCCGACTGCCGGCAGGGCTCCGAGTGCCCGTACACCGGGACGGTCGACGACGGCGTCCGGCAGGTCCAGGACCTGTTCGCCGCCGTCGAGCGCGAGCCGATGACGGCGGACGACGGCCGCCGCGTGCCGATCTCCACCTTCGTCCAGGGCTTCATCCTGCCGCTCTACGACAACGGCAACTGGCCCACGCTCACGCAGGCAGTCTCGGACGCCCTCCAGGGTGACGTGTCCACCATGCTCTACCTCGCGGATCTCGCCGCCGAACGCGAGCCGGACGGCACCTACGCGGGCAACTCGACGGCGGCGTTCCTCTCCGTGAACTGCCTCGACTACCCGATGACGAGCGATCCCGCCCAGATGCGTGCCGACGAGCAGGAACTCGTCGCTGCATCACCGACCTTCGGCCGGTTCCTCGCGTTCGGCGGCGTGACCTGCGACGCGTGGAAGTATCCGCCGGTCCTCGACCCCGCTCCCGTGCGGGCCGCGGGCGCAGACCCCATCGTCGTCATCGGCACCACGGGCGATCCGGCGACACCGTACGAATGGTCGACGGCGCTGGCCGGTCAGCTCGAGTCCGGCGTCCATGTGACGTGGGAAGGCGAGGGCCACACCGCCTACGGCCGGTCCAACGACTGCATCCGGGATCTCGTCGACGACTTCCTGCTCGACGGGACGGTCCCGGAGGACGGCGCCCGCTGCTGAGGGATTCCTCGGGCGCCGACCAGGACTCCGACAGACCGTCCACGGCTCCGCACCCGCCCACCATTTTGACCGCGGGCCGACCCCTCCTATAAAGTTGTGACTTGTGGATCGGCCCCGGACGATGTCCGGGATCAGGAAGCATTGCCTCCTTAGCTCAGTCGGTAGAGCGTCTCACTCGTAATGAGAAGGTCGCCAGTTCGACTCTGGCAGGAGGCTCCACGATCGCCCCGGTTGGTCCGCCACCGGGGCTTTTTCGTGCCCGGATCCCGGCTCGGATTCACGGCCGACGGTGTCGGGCTGGTGCTCCGGCAAGGGCGGCTTGCCCCCGGAGCGGAGGAGGCGCCGGCAAGGGCGTCCGGGCCCCGGAGCGGCGGGGGGGCCGGTCAGGTCTCCGGACGTTCGGCCCCCGCGTCGTCGGTGGACACCCTCGCGCCCGACTGCAGCAGGGCCTTCAGGGCGTCGGCGTCATCCGCACCGGCGGCCGCAGCCGCCAGGTTCGCTTCGGTGACCGCGCGGAGGACCTCCTCGCGCTGGATCTTGACGCCGCGGGGCGCGTCGATGCCGATGCGCACACCATCGCCGCGGGAATCGAGCACCGTGATGACGATGTCGTCGCCGATCAGGATCTGCTCGCCGACCTTTCGCGTGAGTACAAGCATCGTGTCACTCTATCCCGGCGGGCTCGGCGCGACGTCGACCGCCGCCCTGCCTGCGTGGTCCGGCGGCGGCCGGCGCAGCGGCGGCAGACGGGGACGGCGATGCAGCCTCGCGGGCGGGGCGTCCCTCGAGCCACCCGACGGGGAGGCCGAGCGCCCGCACGGTCTCCGGCGTCGCCGTGCTCGCCGATCCGACGACGGCGACCCCTGCCGGAGCGAGCCCGGCACGCTCCATGCTGCGGCACAGCGCCCCGACCCACGCCGCGGTGTCCGCTTCCTTGCGCCCGGCGTCGACGGCGAGCCACACCTGGTCGGGCCGAAGCGCGAGCAGCGCACGAGCATCCACCAGTGGGTCCTCGCTGGACAGCGCGACGAAGACGGCGTGGCCGCCGTCGACCCCCGCGGCACGAGCGGCGTTCGCCTCCAGTCCGTCGTCGATCGACCGGGCCGCCGGGAACATCCGGCTCGGCGGTCCGGAGATCGCCAGGGCCGCGGGCGCTCCCCGGCCCAGGACCGTGGCCATCGAGGTGGCGACCGCCGAGGCCACGGTGGGTGCACCGGCGACGACGACGAGGTCGCCCGGCGCCCGCAGCACCGAAGGCGCCGCCGGCGCGAGGACCGGCGGCCGGAGGACCTGACCCCGGATCTCGGGCAGGTCGGTCGGATCCGCCGCACCCTCGCGGAGGAACGCGGCATCGGAGCCGGACGCGGCATCGGATCCGGACGTGTCATCGGCCCCGGAGGCGGGGTCCGGGAGCCCGCGGTCGGGAGCGTCGGCCACCGCGTCGGCATCCACCGCGATCGAGCGCCGGGGCCTGGCAGCCGCCAGACCGGCGACGTCCGGCGAACCGGGCACCGATGAGGGAGCCGGTGCTGCCGCAGGGTCCGTGGCGAACGTCAGCTCGTCCATGAGCGCCGCGAAGAGGGTGGAGTCCGTGGAGACCGCGGCCGCGGGCGTGCGGGGCTCCGGCGCCCCGGCAGGTCCGGTGCCAGGGCCCTCCGCGATCCGGACCTCGTCGAGTTCGGCCTGCTGGAGGAGGGCGTCGAGACCCGAGGGCCCGCCGGCGCTCCGGCGTCCACGACGCCGCTCGGCGCCGGGAGCACCGTCCCGGGATCCACCGGGCGGACCGCCGCGCGGTCCGTCGGGAGACCCGTCGGGCTCGGGCACCTCGACCACGATCTCGTAGTGCTTCCGCGCGAGGACGCCACGGATCCCGCCCACCGTCACCAGTTCCGCGGACACGATGAGGGCGCGCGGTCCGTACAGGGCCGCGGCCTTGGTCTTCAGCTCCTCGAGGGAGGGGCCTTCAAGATGAAATAACTGCGGTGCCACGGACCACTCCTACTGTCTCGATCGCGACGTTGGCGCTCGTGACCTCCTGGTAGGACAACACGGGCAGGTTCGCTGCCTGCGGTCCGACGAGCCGCCTGAGGGCCGGGCGCAGCGCGGGCGCGCACACGAGCACGGCGGAGTTCCCGGTGGCCTCGATGTCGGCGACCGTCGAGCGGACGGAGGAGAGCACGGCGTCGGTCCGCGCGGGATCGAGCATGATCTGCGTGCCCTGGTCGGAGGGCCGGAGCCCCTCGAGCATCGACTGCTCGAGCAGCGGGTCGATCATGATGACGCGCAGCAGCGTGCCGTCGAGGTACTGCTGGGTGACCGCCGGCCCGAGGGCGAGCCGCGCCGCCTCGATGAGGCCCTCGGGTTCGGACGACGACTTCGCCTTGAGGGTCAGCGCCTCGTAGATCCGGGCGAGGTCGTTGATCGGCACCTGCTCGGACAGCAGTCCCTGCAGGACGCGCTGGACCTCGGCGAGGGACAGCAGCCCGGGGACGAGCTCCTCGACGGCCGAGGGGTTCACCTGGCGGACGCCGTCGGTCAGCACCCGGACGTCCTCCCGGGACAGCAGGCGTGCGGCGTTCGCGGTGATCACCGAGGACAGGTGCGTCACGAGGACGGACACGCGGTCGATCACGGTGGCGCCGGCCAGTTCGGCGTTGTGCCGGAGCTCGGCGGGCACCCACTTCCCGGCGAGCCCGAAGACCGGTTCGACGACGGCGGTGCCCGGCAGGTGCGTGAGGTGGTCGCCGAGGGCCAGGACCTTGCCGCGCGGGGCTTCGCCCCGTCCCGCCTCGACGCCGGCGATCTTGATGACGTACGTGGCGGGCGGCAGCTCCACGCTGTCCCGCGTGCGTACCGGAGGCACCACGACGCCGAGCTCCAGGGCGAT
The DNA here is from genome assembly GCF_051172775.1 of Arthrobacter sp. Ld5. NCBI lineage: Bacteria > Bacillati > Actinomycetota > Actinomycetes > Micrococcales > Micrococcaceae > Arthrobacter > Arthrobacter sp. Ld5. The sequence goes on along the minus strand of NZ_JBPKBO010000024.1, from coordinate 621,639 downwards.
CTTCCGCCGGAGGGCACGGACGCGACCGAGCAGATCGTCCGGGGCCCCGGTGACCACGTCCACCAGATCGGGGGCGAGCAGCACTTCCAGGGAGTGGACGCGCATCTGCTCCAGCAGGTCGTCGGTGCTGTCGATCGAGGGGCGCGCGGCCTCGGCCTCGAGCGCACTGGCGGCCGTCCGCGCGTCGGCCTCGGACTTCCTGATGCTCTGCGCGATGACGATCAGGCCCGCGCCCACCACGATGAACGGCAGCTTCGGCATGCCCGGGATCAGCGCCATGACCACCGCCGCGGCACCCGCGATGCGCAGGGCGTTCTGCGACTGGCCGAGCTGCTGGGCCGCGGTGGACCCCATGTCCGCCTCGGCGTTGGAGCGCGTGACGATCATGCCGGTGGACACCGCCATGAGCAGCGCCGGGATCTGGGTGACGAGACCGTCGCCGATGGTGAGCAGGCCGTAGGTGGTGAGCGCCTCGGACACCGGCAGCCCGTTCTGCAGCATCCCGATCGCGATGCCGCCCACGAGGTTGATGATGATGATGATGATGCCGGCGATGGCATCGCCCTTCACGAACTTGGACGCACCGTCCATCGCCCCGTAGAAGTCGGCCTCCGCCGAGACCTCGGCCCGCCGCTCGCGGGCCTGGGTGTCGGTGATCAGCCCCGCGTTGAGGTCAGCGTCGATGGCCATCTGCTTGCCCGGCATCGCGTCGAGGGTGAACCGCGCCCCCACCTCGGCGACACGCTCCGCACCCTTGGTGACGACCACGAACTGGATGACCACGAGGATGAGGAAGACCACGGCGCCGATGATGATGGAGCCGCCGACCGCGACGTGCCCGAACGCGGCGATGACCTCGCCCGCGTACCCCTCGCCGAGGACGAGGCGGGTCGAGGCGACGTTGAGGCCGAGACGGAAGAGCGTCGCCACGAGCAGCAGGGACGGGAACACCGAGAAGTCCAGCGGTTTGCGGATGAACATGGTGTTGAGGAGGATCACCAGTGCCAGCAGGATGTTCACGATGATCAGCAGGTCCAGCAGCACCGACGGCACCGGCACCACGAGGAGCAGGATGATGCCGACGACCCCGACGGGCACCAGGAACTTGGGGGCGGATGAGCGCATGGTCTAGAGGCCTCCGGCGGTTGCGGGTCGGGCGGGCAGGGTGTGGACGCCGCGTGCGGCACCCCTGGTCTTCAGGGACATGACGAACGCCAGGATGCGCGCCACCTGGTCGTAGTTCTCGAACGGGATCTCCTGGCCGAGGTCGCACGCGGCGTGCAGTGCGCGGGCGAGCGGGATGTCGGAGACCATCGGGACGTTCTTCTTCTCCGCCTCCTCGCGGATCCTCGCCGCGATGACGCCGGCACCCTTCGCGACGACGCGCGGCGCGGAGCGCCCGGGTTCGTACATCAGGGCGACGGCGACGTGCGTCGGATTGACGAGGACGACGTCGGCCCCGCCCACGGCGGCGATCATGCGGTTCCGGCTCATCGCGAGCTGGCGGGAGCGCCGCTGGGACTTGATGAGGGGGTCGCCGTCGGAGTTCTTGTTCTCGTCCTTGACCTCCTTCTTGGTCATGCGGGTCTTCTTGCGGTTGCGGCGCTGCACCACGAGGACGTCCATCGCCGCGAGGACGAGACCGGCGACGACGGCAGCCTGCAGGAGCGCCGCCGTCCCCTCCCCCGCGGTGTTCAGGAGGGCCGCCACCGACAGTCCGCCGGCCGCCATGAGCACGGGCATCAGGTTCTGCACGACGACGACGAGCACGAGGCCGACGACGCCGGTCTTCAGGAGCGCCTTCACGCCGTTCCAGAGGGCCTGCCCGCCGAAGACCCGCTTGAGGCCTGTGACCACGTTGAACTGCTCGAATTTGCCGGAGAACTTCTTGACGTGGATCCCGCCCTGCAGGGCCGCGGTCCCGAGGACGGCGACCAGCAGCACACCGAGGAACGGGCCGAGGATCCCGGCGAGCGAGGCTCCGCCGTCGGCCAGGGCGTCCATGGCGGTCGCGGGGTCCGGGCTGGCGATGGTGTCCCTCACGCGGACGAGCTGCTCGGTGGCGGCATCGGCCGACCGGGAGATGAGGGAGGGCAGCATGAGGGCGGCCGCCCCGACGCCGATCCACGCGGTGAAGTCCTCGGACTTGGACAGCTGGCCCTTCGAGCGGACGTCCTTCATCCGCTTGTCGGTGGCCTGCTCGGTCTTCTCTCCGGAATCCTCCGCCATGGTCAGCCCACCCCCATCAGGAGTTCGGCCGCGGTGTCCGCGAGGGTCGAGACGACGCGCGGCAGGGCGACGAAGACCACGCCGCCGAGGCTGAGCGTGATGAAGATCTTGAGCGGGAACCCGAGCGCGAACGCGTTCAGCGCGGGCGCCACACGCGTGAGGAGCCCGAGGCCGACGTCGGCCAGGAAGAGGACGACGATGAGCGGCCCGGCGATCTGCACGGCGGCGAGGAACAGCCCGGTGACGGCGCCGGTGAGCGCTCCCGCGGGTTGCGCGAGGTCCAGCCCTCCGCCGAGGGGCAGGGCGTCGAAGGTGCGGACGAGCCCGCCGATGATCAGCTGGTAGCCGTCGGAGGTGAAGAGCAGTGTCAGGGCGGTCAGCTGGAACAGGCGCGCGAACTGGGCGCCGTTGACCATGGACTGCGGGTCGAACCCCTGGGCCAGCGAGAAGCCGCCGAACAGGTCGATGAGGCTGCCGGCGGACTGGATGGCGGAGAACACGACGAGCACGAGGAAGCCCAGGGCGGCGCCGACCACGAGTTCGAGGACCAGCGCACCGATGTACTGGCCGGTCCCGGCGGTCTGATATCCCGTTTCGACCCTCGGGGACACGGCGAGGGCGAGCCCGACGGCGAGCATCGCCTTCACGCGTGCCGGGATGCCCCTGTAGGAGAAGGGCGGCGCGATCACGAGGAACGCGACGATCCGCACGCCCGCGAGCATGATGGCTTCGATGCGGGACTGGTCGAGGACGATCTCCACGTCAGCCGCCCCCGAGGAGCCCGGGGATGCGCTCGAACATCTCGTGCGTGAACGAGATCATCTCAGAGATCATCCAGTGCCCGCAGACCAGCAGGGCCAGGCACACGGCGGCGGCCTTCGGCACGAAGGAGAGCGTGACCTCCTGGATCTGGGTGATGGACTGCAGCAGCGAGATCGCGAACCCGACCACGAGGGCGGTCAGGAGGACCGGCGCGGACAGCTTCGCGGCGACCCAGATGCCGGCGAGCCCGATGTCGAGGACGGCGTTGGCGTCCACGTCAGCCGCCCTGATAGCTGTTGACGAGGGCCGTGATGATGAGGCCCCACCCGTCCACGAGGACGAACAGCAGGATCTTGAAGGGCAGCGAGATCATGACCGGCGGCAGCATCATCATGCCCATGGACATCAGGGCGGCGGACACCACGAGGTCGATCACGAGGAAGGGTACGAAGATCACGAAGCCGATGATGAACGCGGCCCGCAGCTCGGAGATCATGAACGCCGGGATGAGGGTGGTCAGCGGGACGCTCGCCGCGTCCTCGGGGTTCGGCTGCCCGGCGGCCCGTGTCATGAGCGCCAGGTCCTCCTCGCGGGTGTGGGCCAGCATGAAGGTCTGGAGCGGCCCGGAGCCGTCCGTGAGGGCCTCGGTGAACGTCGTCGCGCCGTCGAGGTAGGGCTGGACGGCGAGGCTGTTGATCTCGGTGAGGACCGGCGCCATGATGAACAGCGACAGGAACAGGGCGAGCCCGGCGAGCACCTGGTTGGGCGGGATGGACGGCAGGGACAGGGCGTTCCTGGTCATCGCGAGGACCACGAAGATCTTGGTGAAGGACGTCATCATCAGCAGCAGGGCCGGCGCGACCGACAGCAGGGTGATGCCGATGAGGGTCAGGACCGCGGAGCTCGGTGCTCCGTTGACGCCGTTGATCTCGACCGAGAGGCCGTCGTCGCTGCCCGGCTCTGCGGGTGCGGTGGGGTCGGCGGGGGCGGACGGCGCGACGGGTCCGGGGACGCCCGGGTCCAGTTCACCGGCATGGCCGACAGCGGCGCCGAGGAGGACGACGACGGCGGCGAGCACGAGGGCGGCGAGCACCGTGAGGACCGTCGGGAACGCGGCACGGACGGACCGGGCGGTGGGGGTCGGATCGGCGGAGCGTGCCGGGCGGACCGGCGGCAGGAGCGCCGTCGTCACCCCGCCCGTCCCTGGCGCAGGAAGGCTGCGGTCTGCTTCCAGGTGGCGGGTGCGAGGATCGAGCCGTGCAGCGGCGCGGGAGCCCGGCCGGTCCGGACGTCCTGGGCGGCACGGGCCGCACGACGCGTGGCGGGCACGGGCTGGTCGCCCGCCGTGGCGAGCCGCAGCGACGCGGCGAAGTCCGCGTCAGGGGCAGCGCTGGAGGAGAGGGCCGGGACGGGGCCGGACTGGAGCGCGCCGGACGGGACAGCACCGGGCTGGGCCAGGCCGGACTGGATCGCACGGAGCGGCAGCGCGGCCGCGTCGTCCGCGACCGGAACGGCCTGCAGTGCACGCGGGGCATCCGCGGAGTGCAGGACCGACACCGACTGCTCGGTGACACCCAGATAGAACCGGGTGCCCTCGGCGTCGACCACCACGAGTGAGGCCTTGGGGCCGAGGCCCTGACGGGCGACGACGGACACGAGGCCCGCGCCGGCCCGCGTCCCGTTGAGCTTCGAGAGCTTGCGGTGCAGCACGAAGAGCAGCATGAGGACGACACCGAGGGACAGCAGCACCCTCAGCGCGAGCACCACGACGTCCATCAGAGGGCGCCGTCGGTCACGTCGAGGATCTGCGTGATGCGGACCGCGTAGTCCTGGTCGACGACCACGACCTCGCCGTGCGCGACGAGCCTGCCGTTGAGCAGGACGTCGGCGGGAGCCCCGGCGGAGCGGTCGAGTTCGATGACGGCGCCGGGTTCGAGGTCCAGGACGTCGCGGACGGACATCCGCGTGCGGCCGATCTCGACCGTCATGGCCATCTCCACGTTGCTGATGCGGCCGAGGTTCGCCGCGCCCGCGGAGGCCGAGGACCGGCGGGGCGCGGCACCGGGCCGGGCACCGCGCAGGCGGACCGCGAACCATCCCACGGTGCCGGAGGGCCCGGCGAGCCGGAACACGGAGGTCTCGGCGTCGCGGAACAGCGGCAGGGCATCCTGCATGGCGGGGGTGCCCAGCACGCCGTCCCCGAGGGACGAGGACGCCGACTCGAGCGCCGGCACGAGCACATCGGCCGGTGAGACGAGCGGGGACGACGTACCGGCGGCCGCGGCCAGCGGCTGGGCGTCGAGCAGGACGACCGCGAGGTCCGCGGAGGCCGCACCCACGAAGGATGCGACGACGGCGGTCGACGCGCTGGCGGACGGCACCTCGGAGGCGTTGCAGGGCTCCGCCGTGAGCGGCCCGGGGAGGGGCAGTCGCTCGGCCAGGGCTGCGGCGGCGGTGAGCTCGGCGGTGGTGGTGTTCATGGTGCGGTGTTCTCCTCGGTGGTCACTACTACGCAGGCAAGACGGGATCCGTTCTGGCCCAGGGCCGCCTCGCCGAGCCGCTGCCCGTTGACGGCGAGCTCGAAGGGCCGGTGCTGCGGATGCGGCAGCTTCAGGACATCCCCGACGGCGAGGTGGAGGATGCGCGACGGCAGTACGGGCAGCGCGGCGAGCTGCACCGCGACGTCGACGGGCACGTGGGTGACCTGCTGCTCGATCAGCTCGCGGGCGTCGTCGCCGGTTGCGGTGGGATTCGTGTCCCCGAGCTGTGCCAGCAGCAGCTGCGCGGGGATGGCCACCGTCGCCGGGCAGGAACGCTCACCGACGCGGATCTCGAAGATGCCCACGATCATGAGTTCCGTGGTCGAGGCCGCCTGGGCGAACTGCGAGTTGTACTGCAGGGAGTCGATCCCCAGCTGGTGCGTCAGCACGGACCCGAGCGAATAGTGGAGCCCCTCGAGGGCGTCGTCCATGAGCCGCCGGATCAGGGCCTGCTCGATCTGCGTGAACTTCCGCTCGCCGGCAGGCACCGTGCCGTGGCCACCCAGCATCGAGTCCACCCAGAACAGGCCCGCCGAGGCGGGGAACTGGATCACGGCCTTGCTGGAATGCTCGGGAATGCTGCACAGCACCATCGCCGTGGTGGCAGGCAGCGAGGCCGCGTACTCGTTGTAGGTCTGCATGAGGACCTGTTCACTGGTCACCTGGGAGATCACGCGGACCTTCGCGGTGAGCTGCGTGCCCCACTGGCGCGCGAAGGTCTCGAACGCGAGTTCGAGTACGCGGGAGTGCTCGCGGGCGAGCGTGGTGGGCCGGCGGAAGTCATAGACATCCACCGCCCTCGCGGGTGCCGTGGGCACGCCGAAGGAGAGTTGTTCCTGGACCGTCACGCCACCGACTATCGGACGGCGCCGGGGGGTTGTTAGCGGTTCAGGTGCCGCCGGTGATGCCCGGGATGAGCGCGCGCACGCTCTCGGGCTCGTCGGAGTGCACCACGATGTCCACGCGGCGGTTCAGTTCGAGCTCCGCCTCGGTGGCACCCGGCGCCAGGGGCCGCGACTCGCCGTAACCGATGGCCACGAGCCGGGGGGCCGGGACACCGCCGGTGTCGATGAGGTGCCGGACGACGTTGACGGCCCGCTGGGTGGACAGTTCCCAGTCGAGGGGTCGCGGCACCGAATCGGGCAGGCGCGCGGTGTGCCCCTCGACCCCCACCTCGTTCGGGATGGTCGCGAGGACCGGCCCCACGCTCTCGAGCACGCGCTGCGTCTGCTCGGTCAGCTGTGCGCTGTCGGGGAGGAAGAAGGTCTCGGAACCGACCAGCCGGATGGTGAGGCCGCGTTCGTCGATCACGTAGCGGACCGCCGTCTCGAGGTCCCGCTCGCGCAGCCCGGCGTCGATCCGCTCCTGCAGCGCGCGGAGGTTCTCGACCTCCGCCATCGCGCGCTCGCGCTCGGTCGTCGGCTCCGCCTCGTCCCCGCCGGCGGACGGCGCGGGCGACGGCGTGGGCGCGGCGGTCACGGCTGCGCCTCCAGCGGACGGCGCGGGCGACGGCGTCGGTGCGGCGACGGCCCCGTCGTCCTGCTGTGCCTCCGGGGTCGCATCGGCGAGTGCGGCTCCTCCGGTGAAGGACTCACCCTCGGCGTTGACATTCTCGGCGGCGACGACGGTCCCCTCCGCCGTGTCCACCGTTGCGGTCTCGACCACACCGAAGCCCGTGGCGAGCGAGGCACGCAGCTGCTCGAACTTCTGCTGGTCCACGCTCGACATCGCATACAGGACGATGAACATGCACATCAGCACGGTGACCATGTCCATGTAGGAGGCCATCCAGCGCTCGTCCGGGTGCTCCTCGCCGTGGTCCTCGCCGCGCCGTTTGCGGTGCGGGCGCTTGCTCACGCCGCGGCCCTGCCCTGCGCGGGCGGGCCTTCGGCGGTGCCTTTCGCGCCCTTCCCGGAGTCCTTGCCGCCCTTGCCCTGGGCGTGCTGTGGGACCATGGCCTTCAGCCGCTCACCGAGCAGGCGGGGCTGGCTGCCGGCCTGCACGGCGAGGACCCCCTCCATCAGGAGGGTCATGCGCGCGGTCTCCATCTCGCCGAGCCGCTTGATCCGCGTGCCGATGGGCAGCCACAGGAAGTTCGCCGAGAGCAGCCCCCAGAGCGTCGCGACGAACGCCGCGGCGATCATCGGCCCCAGCTTGTCGGGGCTGGAGAGGTTCTCGAGCACGTGGGTCAGCGAGACGACGGTGCCGATGATGCCCACCGTCGGGGCGTAGCCACCGAGGCTGGCGAAGAATTTCGAGGCCGTGCGGTGCGTCTGGGAGGCGGAGTCGATCTCGTCCTCGAGGATCTCGCGCAGTTCCTCGCCGTCCGTTCCGTCCGCGATGTTCTGCAGGGCTCCGCGCAGGAACGGGTCACCGACGGTGTTCGCCTCCTCCTCGAGGGCCAGCAGTCCCTCGCTGCGGGCCTTCTCGGCGAGGACCACCACGCTGTCGATGGTGTCCTGCGGCGGAGTGGTCTTGCCCATCATGGCCGGCGGGACGGCCTTCACCGCGACCAGGAAGTCCTTGAAGGTGCCGCCGGCGATCCCGATGGCGATGGTGGCACCGAACACGAGGATCATGGGTGCCGGCAGGAGGAGCGCCTCGACGCTCGCGTGCTCGAGGGTGATCATCGCGTACAGCGCACCGAAGGCGACGAGAATGCCGATGATTGTTGCGGGATCCATTACGTGGTCCTAGGTCTCAACTGAACGGGTGAGCCTGCGCCGTCGGCCCCGGCCTGGCCGGTGTGGCCCGCCCCCGTGGCATCGGCCGGTGCATCGCGGACGAGGCCGAGCGGACGCTGGGTCGTCCGGTCCCTGCCGTCGGACGCGCCGTCGGTCGGGTCGCCGGGCAGGAAGCGCGCGAGCGAGATGATGCGCGCGCGGTACGCGGCGATGAGCTCGATCACCTCGCTGAGGGACTCCGTGACGATGTACTTCGCTCCGTCGACCATCACGAGCGTGGTGTCGGGATTCTCATGGATGCGCTCGATGAGGTCAGGGTTCACCGCGAACTGGCTCTCGTTGAGCCGGGTCACCACGATCATCGGACATCCTGGGGTCGGGACACCCCGGCGGGGTCTCTTCCACCCACTGTCGGCACCGGCGCCGGCTTCGTAAGGACCGGGCGCCGTGCAGACGCGCCGGCCCGCGCCGGACCAGGGACGCGCCCCCGGTGTACCTGCCCGGTGAACAGGTACACCGGGCAGGTACACCGGGCAGGTACACCGGGCAGGTACACATCAAGGAAGCGTGGTGGCGCCGGGCGGTCCGTCCCGCGGCCGTCCGGTGTCCTTCCCCTGCGAGCCGGGGTCAGCGCTTGAGGTTCGTGAGCTCCTGGAGCACCTCGTCCGACGTCGTGATGATGCGCGCGTTCGCCTGGAACCCGCGCTGCGCGACGATCAGGTTGGTGAACTCCTGCGAGAGGTCCACGTTGGACATCTCGAGGACCCCGGCGTCGACCGTGCCGAGGCCGTTGGCGCCGGGCGCACCGATCTCCGCGGCACCGGAGTTCGCGGTCGTCCGGTAGGACGAGCCACCGGCCTTCTCGAGCCCTGCCGGATTGACGAAGCCTGCCAGCGCGATCCGGCCGAGCGGCTGCCGGGTACCGTCGCTGAACGCACCCACGAGGGTGCCGTCCGGGCCGAGCGTGAAGGACTCGAGCGTGCCGTTCGCGGTGACCTCCCCCATCCTGGGCATCCGCAGGTCGCCGACAGCGCCCTGCTGGATCACACCGCCGACCGCGGGCCAGCCCTGGACGATGGAACCGTCGGGCGTGACGAGGCGCCCGTCGGCGTCGGGTGTGAAGGCTCCGGCGCGTGTGTAGAGGGTCTCGGTGCCTGCACGGGTGACGAACAGTCCGTCGCCGTTGATCATCATGTCCGTGGCACGGCCGGTGGCCTGGGCCGAACCCTGCGAGAAGTTGGTGATGATCCCCGCAACCTGTGTACCGAGACCCACCTGGGCGGGATTGGTGCCACCGAGGGCCTCCTGCGGGGCACCCGCGCCCTGCGTCAGCTGGGACAGCGTGTCCTGGAACTGGGTGGCGGACCCCTTGAAGCCGGTCGTGTTGACGTTGGCGATGTTGTTGCCGGTGACGTCGAGCATGGTCTGGTGGGAGCGGAGCCCCGAGATGCCGGAGTAGAGCGAGCGAAGCATGATGGTGCCTTTCGGAGACGGAACGGGCGGATCAGGACGTGGTGTGCGGGATCAGGACAGGGCTGCGGGTGCCGGAGCGGGCAGGGTGCCCACGCCGGAGACGAGGTCGAGGGCGATGCTCTTCCCGCCGATGGTGACGGTGGGTACCGGCCCGCTGTAGGAGACGGCGGTCGCCAGTCCGCTGGCCTCGACGCCGTCCGGCCCCGTGTAGGAGACCTCGTTGCCGATCAGCGCGGCCGCGGAGGACCGCATCTGGAGGTGGAAGTTCTCCTCGCTGACGCCGGTCATCTGCGTGATCTTCTCCATCATGGCCAGCTGCGTGGTCTGCGCGATCATCTGGTTGGTGTCCATGGGGGTGCTGGGGTCCTGGTTGCGGAGCTGGCTGACGAGCAGGGACATGAACACCTCGGAGTCCATGGTCTGCTTACGGGTCCCGGCAGCGGGGGTCTCGGTGGGGGCGAAGGTCGCGGACGCGACCGGATCGATGGGCATGGTGTCCTTCCGGGTCAGGCGAAGAGGTCGAGGGTGGAGGAGCCCGTGGCGGGGCTCCGGGTCCAGGGGATGTCCCGCACCGGTCGATGCACCGACGGGACCGGCACGCCGGACGGGTCGTCCAGCCGTCCGTCCCGGCGGTCGTCCCGATGGTCGTCCGGCGTGCCGGTCCCGAGATCGAGTGCAGCGGACAGGCCCGACGACGACGCCTCGCGCCGCAGGTCCGGCAGTGCCTGCCTGAGTGCCTCGCGTCCACCGTCGGTGGAGGAGAAGAACTCGAGTCGGGTGCCCTCCGGAGCGAAGCTGGCCCGGACGGTGATGGGGCCGAGATCGTCGGGTGCGACGGTGACGGTGATGGTGCTGGTCCCGCCCGGGGCATCGGCCGCCGCGCGGGCGAGCGCGAACGCCTGGCCGCCGAGTTGCTGCGGCAGGGGTGCCACTGCCGGTCGGGCCGACGCCACGGTATCGGAGGATCCGTGGACGGCGCCCCCGGGCACCGGCTGCACGGGTACCGGTACATCCGCGCGTCCGGAAGCAGTGGGCGGGGCTGTGCCGGGCTGTTCGGCGATTCCGGAACCGGCCGGGGTCGGCGTGCCGGGATCTGCTGCGGCCGGCGTTCCCGCCGCTGTCGTGTCCGGCGCCCCGGGACCGATGGCATCCGTGGCTCCGGCTCCTGCCGCGGGGACCTCGGGCACCCCTCGCCGGCCAGGCGCTCCACCGTCCGCCGAGGCGGCGGCGCCGGCAGTGCCGGCAGTGCCGGCAGGACCGGCCGAGGCCGTCGGAGCGGCAGGGCCGGAGGACGCGGTCGCGGCGTCCGAGCCGGCCGCGTCCGACGCGCCCGACGGCGGTGCAATGCCGGTGCCCGACGGCGGCGCGGTATCGGTGCCCGACGGCGCCGCCGCGGTGTCGACGGCCGGCGGCGCCGCGGCGGCGTCCGCGCCCGAGGACGCAAGGTCCGTACCCGAGGACGCGAGGTCGGTGCCGACGCCGGTGCCCGAAGACGCCGCGTCCGTACCCGGGGTCGCGATGTCGGTGCCGATGCCCGCACCCGAGGTCGCGGCGTCCGTACCCGAGGACGCGAGGTCCGTGCCGATACCCGCGCCAGAGGACGCGATGTCCGTGCCGAAGCCCGCGCCCGAGGCCGCGGCGTCCGTGCCCGAGGTCGTGATGTCGGCACCGGACGACGCCGTCCCGTGAGCCGCGGTTGCTGCGGACGTCCCCGTCCCCGGAACGACGTCCGACACCACCCGGGCTCCCCCGGTGGGCAGGCCCATCGCGGCGCCGGTCGGCGAAGATGCAGGGCTCCCCGCTGCTGCGGTGGCACCGGACGACGGAGCGGCTGCTGAGGCGAGCGGTGCTGGTGCCGCGTCGACGGCGGAGGGAGCCGAGGAGGCACGGGACCCGGACGTCGTCCGGGTGGCCGATCCGCTCTCGTGGGTGGCCGGGGTCGGCGGGACGACGATGCCCGAGGGCGCACCCGGCGCAGCGACGACGGCGTCGGTGGTCCTCGGAGCGGACCTTCGCTCGGCTCCACGCTCGCCCGGGCGCTCCCCCACGTGCGTCCGGTACAGATCGCCGAAGGATGCCGCCGACGTCCGGTCGCCGGGACCCGCACCCCGGCGGAACGGATCCGCTGCCGCCCGGGGGACGGTCGCGGTGGGCAGCCCCTGGACAGGAGTCATCGCGCCATGCTCGCGAGGAAGGCCGCCTGCGCGGCGTACGGTGCTTCGGCGGGCACCGGAGCGCCGGCGGAGGCGGCGGCCGGAACCGCAGCCTCGGCGACCCCCGGTGCCGCGACGGACGCAGCACCGGCGGGAGCGCCCGGCAGGATCCGGCGGATGGTGGTGATGTTCGCGTCGGTCTCCCACATGTCGCGGACGGCGACGGTCTTGCCGGGTTGCGGCGCATCGATCGCCTTGCCGCCCCCGAGGTACATGGACACGTGGCCGCCCTCGAGGCTGAAGAGCAGGTCGCCGGGCTGGGCCTCCGCGAGGGACGGGACATGGGTCCCCGCGTTCATCTGGTCCCAGGTCACACGCGGGATCTGGATGCCGATGTCCGCGTACGCGCGCTGCACGAATCCGGAGCAGTCGAGGCCGGCGGCCGGGTCGGTCCCGCCCCACACGTACGGGACGCCCTCATAGGACCGTGCGGCCTCGATGAGTCGGGCGGCGTCCGTGGAGGCGGGAACGGGAAGCGGTACCGTGCCCGCCGGTGCGACCGGCTCCGGGGGCGCGGCTACGGGTGCGACGGCGGGAGCTACGTCACCGGCTCCGGCTCCTGCTGTACCACCGGAGGCCCCGGCGGCGCCGGTGGCACCCGCGAGCGCGTCGGCGAACAGGTCCGCGGATGAACCCGCTACCGACTTCGGGGCCCCCGCCGAGGAGGCGCCCGCCGTCATCCCCGTCGCCGGAGCGGCCTGTGCCCGCGCCGCAGGGGCGGAGAGCATGCTCAGGGTGGACTGGATCTGCTGGATACGGCCCACCGCGTCGGTGATGGTCATGCTTTCTCCTCTGCACTGCGCCGGGCACTGCTGACCGAGGCGAGTTCGTCGAGGACACGCTGCTCGGCGCCGATCAGCGCCGCAGCCTCCGTGTCCCGGTGGCGGTCCTCGAGCTTCTCGAGGCCCATGGTCGCCGCGCGTGCCGCACGGTACTGGTCCTGTGCACGGTGCTGCTCACCCTGCAGGTGCGCCTCGAGGGAGTGGAGGTCGGCGAGCATGCTGCGTGCCGAGGCCCGGGCCGCGGCCACCGCGTACAGCGACGCCGACCCGGCGGGGCTGAGATCCGTGCCGTCCAGGGCATCGCTCAGGACGTCGGTGCGGGTGCGTGATGCCCGGAGGCGTTCGTTGGCGGTCGCCAGGGATCCGGCGGCCTCCTCCTCGCGCAGCTGGCGCAGCCGGAGCAGGCCCGCGAGGGGGAACTGTCGTGCCATCAGGAGACTCCCATCGAGGTGGTGAGGTGGGCCAGGCGGCCCCAGGCGTCGTCGGACGGGGTCTGCTCGTCCATCCGCTGCTGCAGGAACGCCGTGATCCCGGACTCGTGGGCCAGGGCGGCGTCGACCAGCGGATTCGACCCGCGGGCGTAGGCCCCGACGTCGATCAGGTCCTGGGCGGCCTTGCGGGCGGCGAGGGTTCTGCGCAGCACGGCGGCGACCGCCGCCTGCTCGCGTGTGGTGACCCGGGACGCCACCCGGGAGATCGAGGCCAGCGGGTCGATCGACGGGAAGTGCCCCGCGACAGCGAGCTTGCGGTCGAGCACCACGTGACCGTCGAGGATGGACCGCGCCGCGTCGGCGACGGGCTCGTTGTGGTCGTCGCCGTCCACGAGCACGGTGTACATGCCCGTCACGGAGCCGGCCGCGCCGGTCCCCGCACGTTCGAGGAGCTGGGCGAGCAGGGAGAAGGTGGACGGCGGGTAACCGCGGGTGGCGGGGGGCTCGCCGACGCTCAGGCCGATCTCGCGCTGCGCCATCGCGACCCGCGTGAGCGAGTCCATCATGAGCATGACGTCGGCGCCGCCGTCGCGGAACCCCTCGGCGATCCGCGTGGCCACGAAGGCGGCGCGCAGGCGCAGGAGCGCCGGTTCGTCCGATGTGGACACCACCACGATCGACCGTGCGAGTCCCTCGGCACCGAGATCGTCCTCCAGGAAGTCCCTGACCTCGCGACCGCGCTCGCCCACGAGGGCGATCACCGAGACGGCGGCGTCCGTGCCGCGGGCGATCATCGACAGCAGCGAGGACTTGCCGACCCCGGAGCCTGCGAACAGGCCCATGCGCTGACCGCGGCCCACGGTGGTGAGCGTGTCCATCACGCGCACGCCGAGCTGCAGGGGTTCGGTGATGCGGGTGCGATCCAGCGCCGGCGGCGGGGTGTTGTCCAGTGACACCCATGCGACGTCGGTGAGCGGGCCGCGTCCGTCGAGGGGCCGGCCCACGCCGTCGAGCACGCGGCCCAGCAGTCCCGGTCCCACCGGCACGAGCAGCGGTCCCCCGTGGGCACGGACGGGTGCTCCGGCCTGGATCCCGGAGAGGTGGGCGTACGGCATGCAGCGCAGCCCGGTGAGCGAGGCGGCGACCACTTCGGCGTCGACGGTCCCGGAGCCGGAGTCGGGGTCGCCGATCGTGACGACGTCGCCGATGGCGCAGTCGAGGCCGACGACGTCGACGCCGAGCCCCACGACGGAGGCCACCCTGCCGTACCGCTGGGGCATGGCGACCGTGCGGGCCCGGTGGACGGCGTCCTCGAGGGTGAGGCTCATGCGGCACCCCCGGGAGCCAGGGCGGACCGCACGCGGGCGAGCGCCGTCCCGAGCCGCGCATCCACGTGGCCGTCCGGGCATTCCGCGACGGCGTCGCCCCGCTGGAGGGAGGCGTCGGGCACGAGACGCACGGCGTCCGGCACCTGACCCGGGGCGAGCACCGCCAGGTCCGCGGGGTGCAGGCGCACCGCGCGCACCTCCTGACCCTCCGCTCCCTGGAGGGCGCGGGCGACGGCGGCCCGTGCCGAGGACGGCCCGTCCTCCAGGGCACGGCCCAGCAGGGCCTCCGTGATGTCCAGGGCGGCGTCGAGGATCCGGGTGCGGGCCGCCTCGAGGACCGGGGCGGTCCGGGCGTCGAGGGCCCGCGCGGCCGTGTCGAGGACCCGCAGGCGCTGCGCGAGGAGATCGTCCGCGTGCGCCCGGGCGGCGGCGTGCTCGGCGTCGAGCCGTGCCCGGTGCTCGGCGAGGTCCGCGCGGGCGAGGGCCAGTCCGTCCGCGTACCCCGCGGCATGGCCCTGGGCGACGGCGGCGGAGTGCCCGGCCTGGCCGGAGCCGGGGCCGAGGCGCGGGAAGGCGATGGGGGTGAGCGCGTCAGTCGACATACTCGTCCTCGTCCCCGCGCTGGATGGTGATGGTGCCCTGGGCCTCGAGGTCGCGGATGGCGCGCACCACCTCGGCGCGGGCCTCCTCGACCTGCGACATGCGGACGGGTCCGACGGCGCGGATCTCGTCGTCGAGGATCTCGCGGTTGCGCTCGGAGACGTTCGAGCGGATCACGGTGACCACGGCTTCGGCGGCGCCCTTCATCGCGAGGGCGAGGACGGCCGCGTCGATCCCGCGCAGCACCTGCTGGACGTCGCGGCGTTCGAGGTGGACGATGTCCGCGAAGGTCAGCATGCGGGCGCGGACCTCCTCGGCCAGCACCGGGTCGCGGTGCTCGAGGCCGTCGAGCAGCGCGCGTTCGGTCCCGATGTCGGCACGGTTGATGATGTCCACGAGCGGCTGGATACCGCCGATCGCCGTCGTGCCCTGGCGCGGCGCCGCGACGGCCCCGGCCCTGATCTTGATCGTGTCGGCCACGATGGACACGGCCTCCGGTGTCGCGGAGCCCATGGTCGCGATGCACTGGGCCACGTCGGTGCCGGTGTCCTGGTTCAGGGCGGCGAGGATGATCGACGCGCGTTCGGGCTTGAGGTGCGCGAGGACCAGGGCGATGGTCTGCGGCAGTTCGCCCTCGAGGACTGTCTGGATCTGGCCGGGCTCCACGCTGTCGAGGAACTCGAAGGACTTGCCGGCCGCGGTCGACGCCAGACGCCCCACCACACCTGCTGCACGCTCCGCGCCGAAGGATGACTCGAGGAGCCCGATAGCCACGTCCATGCCGCCGCGCGTCCGGCGTCGGCCGCTGGTGGTCAGCTCGTGGAACTCCGCGAGCGCCTCCTCGGCGGCGGCGGGCTCCACCCGGCGCAGTCGCACGATCTCCGCGACGATCTCCTCGGCCTCGGCCTCGGACATCTGCTTGAGGACCTCGGAGGCCTGGCGCTGGTCGAGCTGCATGAGCACCATGGCGGCCTTCTGCGTCCCGGTCAGGGCGGTGCGGGCGAGGGTGCTCATACGCTCTGCCTGTCATCCATCATGCTGCGCAGGAACTCGGCCGTCTTCGCCGGGTCCTGGGTGGCGAGGGCCTCGACCTCCGCACGCATGCGGTCGAGGTCGGAGGCCGCTTCCCCGGCCTGCAGCGCCGCCTGGACCGCGGCGACGTCGATCGTGGTGGTGCTCGGGGCCGGCTCCAGGGGAGCGAGGAGTGCCACCGCGGGATCGATCGCGGGGGCGCTCGGCGCCGGGATCGCGGGGTAGACGCCCTGCAGTTCCCCGAGGTCGAGCGGTTCGCGCCGCTGGCGGCGTGACCGGCGTGCGTAGATGATGAGCGCCACGATGGCGACGAACAGGATGGCCGCGACGATGGACAGCGTCCGGATGAGGTCCGCCCGCTGCTGCTCCGCCTCGGCGGCCTCCGCGTCCGCCAGGGCGTCCGCGGCGGCGTTGGCCCCGGCGTCGCTGAACGGCAGTTCCTCCACCGTCACCACGTCGCCGCGTGCGGCGTCCACACCGGCGGCACCCGCGACGACGGCGGTGAGCGCGGCGACGTCCATGTTGGCCGTGGCGGCCCGGTTCACCGCGACGGAGATGGTCTGGCGGTTGATGCCCCCGGCGGGCACCGTGGTGGACTCCGTGGTCTTGTTCACGGCGTTGTTCCGCGTGCTCGTCTCGGAGTTGAAGGTGCCGTCGCCGTCGGCGCCGTCCTCGGGCACGGCGATGTTGTCCGGCCCGAGGACACCGGCCCGGCCGCCTCCGGCGCCCGCGTACTCCTCGGTGGAGGTGGACTCGTTGAGGGCGGGGGCGTTCTCGGGCGTCGTGAAGGTCTCCTCGACCCGCTCGGCGCTCTCACGCTTCATGTCCGCGGCCACGGCGACGGTCGCGTTGCCGACCCCGACCACGCGGTCGAGCATGGCCTGCACGGACGCCTGGATGCGCTGCTCGTAGTCCGAGGCCTGCTGGTCGCTGCCGCCGGTCGCACCGACGCCGACCGCGGAGAGCACCCGGCCCTCGGAGTCGATGACGGCGACGTCCGCGGCGTCCATGCGGTCGATCGAGGCGGACGTGAGGTGCGTGATCGCCTGCACCTGGTCGCTCGAGAGCGTGGCGCCGGGGTTCGTCTGCACGAAGACCGAGGCCGTCGGCTTGCCCTGTTCGGCCACGAACACGGTGTCCTCGGGGACGGCGAGGCGGACGGTCGCGGCCTTGACGCCGTCGATCGCCGAGACCGTCGAGGCGAGCTCGCCCTCGAGTGCCCGCTTGTAGGTGGTGGACTGCTGGAACTCGGAGGAGGTGACCCCCATGTCGTCGAGGAGCGAGTAGCCGCCGGTCGACGAGGACGGCAGGCCCGCGGAGGCCGCCTTGATCCGCTGGTCGTACACCGCGGCCTCGGGGACGAGGATGGTGCCGCCGCCCTGGGTCAGCTCGTACGGCACGCCGTCGGTCTGCAGCTGGTCGACGATGGTGCTGGCGTCCTCGCCGCTCAGCCCGGAGAAGAGCGGGGTGTAGGAGGGCTTGGACAGCCAGGACGTGAGGGCGATCCCGCCGAGCACGAGCACGGCGACGCCGATGATGGCGATGGTGCGCTGGGCGATGGTGAAACTCTTCACGGCGTCGCCCAGGCGGGTGGCGGCGGCGGACAGGGGCGTGGGCATCAGGCCTGCATCCTCATGATCTCGTTGAAGGCGTCAACGCCCTTGTTCCGGACGGCGGCGACGAGCTCCAGCGTCACCTGGGCGCGCGTGGAGGCGAGGGTGGCGTTGTGGATGTCGGTCAGGTCGCCGGTGACGGCCTGCACGGACAGCGCGTTCGACGTCGACTGCAGGCCCTGCAGGTTGTCCACGGCGGAGGTGAGGGAGGTCGCGAACCCCTCTCCGCCGGCGTCGGACACGGCTCCGACGGAGGGAAGGTAGGAGGTGGCGGCCGGCTGGACGGCGCCGATGGCGGGGACGGGCATCAGGAACGTCCGATCTGGAGTGCGGCTTCGTAGGTGGCTTTGGCGCGGTCGACGACGGCGGCGTTGGCCTGGTAGCCGCGCTGCGCCATGATGAGCTGCCCCATCTGGGCGCTCATGTCGATGTCGGGGTAGCGGACGTAGCCGTCCGCGTCCGCGAGGGGATGGGTGGGTTCGTGGACCAGGCGGCCCTCGTCGCTGCCGAACTCGGCGCCCGCGACATAGGCGCCCTGCCCGTTCTCGTCGGCGCGGGCCGTGACGTAGCGCTGCTGGAAGGCGGCGCCGTCGGTCGCGGTGACCGTGTTGGCATTGGCCATGTTGTCCGCGACGGCGTCGAGCCACTTGCGGTGCAGGGTGAGCCCCGTGCCGGAGATGCCGATGGCGTCGAAGGTCATCAGTTCGTCCTCAGTGCGGTGCGGATGCTGGTGAAGGGTCCCTCCACGGCGCGGGCCGCGAACTGGAAGCGCAGCACGGTGTCGATGTTGGAGAGCGTCTCCGTGTCCAGGTTGACGTTGCTGCCGTTGAGCCGGGTGGGTTCGAGGGAGGTGTCGGTGGTGGCCTGCACGCTCCCGCCGCCCATCGCCACCGACCGCGCGAGGGCGTCCTCGAAGCTGACCCGCTGCGCGTGGAAGCCGGGGGTGTTGACGTTGGCGATGTTGTTCGCGGTGACGCGCTGGCGCAGGGCGAGCCCGTCGAGGGCACTGCGCAGGGCGAGCGAGGACACGGAATCGAGCACGGCGGCAGAACCTCTTCTGGCAAGGCTGAGCGGCCGATCCATGGCCTGGGGGTGAGCGATCCATGCTCACCGGCGACTATCGGACGCGTCGCGTACAGCCGTTAGGTGGTCACCGGGAGAACTTCAGCCCGTGACGTCGAGGTAGACGGCGGACTGCTGCGGGGCGGTCGCCGCGTGGACGGATCCGAGCGCGGAGCGGTGGCGTCGCAGGGTATCGGCGTCGGCCGCCAGCTGCGCGAGGGCTTCCCGCTGGCGCTCACTGATGCGCCGCGCCCTGGCCACGAGGGGCGCCGGGATGGGACCGTCGACCCGCGGAGGGATCCAGCCGGTGAGGACGGCGGCCTGGCGCTGGAGGTCGCCGACCGCGGAGGTGCCCGCGGGGGCGTCGTCGACGGCGGCAGCGTCCAGTGCGGTCCGGAGAGCGGTCTCGAGTGCTGCCTCGAGGGTGTCGAGGACGGACGTCCAGGCCGTCAGCGCCGCCGTCGCGGTCGGGCTGTCCGGATCGGTCGGGGCGTCGGGGCCAACCGGGGTGTCGGGATCAACCGACACCGAGCACTCCGAGGGAGCGGGGCGCGTCCTGGCCCTGGGGCTCCCCGGACTGACCTGCGGGCGGCACCTGGCCGGCGCCGGCCGCTTCGTGCCACGCCTGGCGCAGTGGCTCGAGGATCTCGGCGCACTCCGCCGTCCTCCCGCGGTCCCGACGGGTGTTCGCCTCGATCAGCGTCTGCCGCACGTAGGTGTAGAGGGACATGAGTCCGGCCGCGCCGTCCCAGACATCCGTGCGCAGCGAGGACATGAGCTCGCCCACGATGTCCTGCGCGTGCAGCAGGTTCTCGCTCGCCACGGCCCACTCCCCCGCCTCCTGGGCGGCGCCGGCACGCGCGAGATCGAGCAGCAGCCGGTCGTAGAGCATGGTCAGCAGTCCTGCGGGCGTCGCGGAGAGGACGGCGTCCTGCACGTACTGCGACCGCTTGGCCTGGTATCCGTTCATCCGAAGCATCTAGAGCCCGCTTCCCGTGGGGAGGCCTGCCAGCTGGGAGGACAGCCAGTTCCCCTGTGATTGGAGTTGTGAGAGTTGGACCTCGAGCGCCGAGTAGGTGCGCTCCAGGGTCGCCCGGCGCTTCTCGAGCCGGGTGTCCCAGCCGGACACCTGGTCGTTGAGGCTGCGGACCGTCGATTCCTGACTCTTGATCCGCCGTGTGAGCTCGCCGTCGTACTTGTCCGACGCAGCCCTGCCGGCCTCCGCGACGCGCGTCGAGAGCTGGGTGAGGGCGTCCTTCACGGCAGCCGGGTCCTTCGCGAGCGCTGCGGCGAACTTCTCGGCGTCGAACTCGACGGTCCCGGAGCGCGTCAGTGTGATGCCCAGTTCCGACGTCGACCGGCCGTTGATGGGTGCCGTCGCCGCCGTGAGCATCGACTGGGCGATCCCGCGGACGGCGCTGTCGCCCGTGAACCGACCCGACGTCGGCGCGGCACTGGCCGTCGCGCCCGGGGTGACCCTCGTGTTGGCGTCCACGAAGGAGAAGACGCCCCGGAGAGCCTCGACGAGCTCCTTCGCCTTCGTGGAGGTGGCCTCGGCGTCGCGGGACACGGTCACGGACACCGGTTCGGTGGTGGTCTTCGCTACGGTGACGGAGACGCCGGGGAGGATGTCGGTGAAGGTGTTCGACGACGAGGTGATGGTCTGCTCGGCGGCGGTGCCGCCCCAGAGGACCACCTCGGCGTCCTGCGCGGCACGCACGGTGGCGGCGCCCGGTTCGGTGAAGAGGCCGGCGGCGGTGCCTGCGGCGACATCTGCTGCGGCACCGCGGAAGACCTCGAAGCCGTGCTCCGCGCCGGGTTCCTGCGCGGTGAACTGGAGCCGGTACTGCGGGGCGCCGGCGGCGTCGGTGCCGGCACTGACCTTCGTGGCCGTGACGCCGACGGCGGCCCTGTTCACGGAGGCGACGACGTCGTCGAGGGTGCCGGTGGTGGCGAGCTCGGTGGTGGTGCCGTCCGCTGCCCTGATGGTCAGGGTGGAGGCTGCCGGGGAGAAGGCCGTCATGGCTGCCGTGACGGAGGACTGCGAGGAGGCGAGCTGCCGCACGGTGAAGTCGAGGGTGCCGGCACCGGCCGAGGAGGTCGCGGTGGCGGTGGCTGCGTCGGAGCTGCTGGCGACCTTGTAGAGGTCGAGGGCCAGTGGTGTCGCGGTCTTCGCCGCGAGCTCGGTGAGGGAGCTCAAGCGGGTGTTCAGCTGCTGCAGGGCGGTCACGAACCCCTGCGTCGAGGTGGCCTTGGCCTTCAGGATCGTCTGGGGACGTGCTTCCAGCTGCATGAGCTGGTTGATCATGTTCGTGGTGTCCAGCCCGCTGGCGATGCCGTCGATGGAGAACGCCATGGGTCTACCTCTCGGGGGCTGGAAGGTGCTGCTGGTTCATCGGGATGGGTCACAGGCAACAGATGAATGCACGGCGGCGGGACCTCTCGGTCCAGGATCGGTCCCGCCGTCGTGCACTTTCGCCTACATACTCACCGTCTAGCGGAGGAGCTGAAGGACACCCTGGTTCATCTGGTTGGCCTGGGCCAGCATCGCGGTACCGGCCTGCGAGAGGATGTTCGAGCGGGTGAAGCTCGCCATCTCCTTCGCCATGTCGGTGTCGCGGATGCGGGACTCGGCCGCGGCCAGGTTCTCCTGCGAGACGTTGATGCTGTTGATCGCGGACTCGAAACGGTTCTGCACGGCACCGAGGCCGGAACGCGCCGTGGACACGTCCTTGATCTGCGCGTCGATCGCGGCGATCGACGTCAGGGCGGCTGCCGAGTCACCGAACGCGAGACCCTGCACGGCGGTCGCGACTGCCTCGACGTTGGTGGCCGCAACTGTGATCTGGTCGTTCCCGGCGACCGAGCCGGCTCCGACCTGGAACGTGAGGCTCGTTGCCGTCGAGCTCAGCAGTTCGGTGCCGTTGAAGTTGGTGGACGTTGCGATGCGCGACAGTTCATCGCCCAGGGCCGTGACCTCGGTCTGGATGGCCGCACGCGCATCGGCGTTGTTCGAGTCGTTGCCGGACTGGACTGCCAGGTCGCGGACACGCTGCAGGATGCTGTGGACCTCGGACAGTGCACCTTCAGCGGTCTGGACCACGCTGATGCCGTCCTGGGCGTTGCGGGCGGCAACGCCGAGACCGTTGACCTGCGAGCGCAGGCCCTCGGCGATGGACAGGCCGGCGGCGTCGTCGGCTGCCCGGTTGATGCGGAGACCGCTGGAGAGCTTCTCGAGCGACTTGGACATGTCGTTCTGCATGCCCGAGAGGTTGCGGTATGCGGTGTTGGCCGCGGTGTTGGTGTTGATCTGGAAACCCATGATGTATTCCTCCGTGAAAGGGTTGCTATCGCCGGCCCATCCATGGGCCTGCACCGTCAACTATCGGCACGGTCCCGCCGGGCCGTTAGGACTCGACGGAACTTTCTTCGCGGCGCCGTCGGCCGGGTGCCATTTGACGCAGCAAATGGCCAGTTTTCCCCGTGGGTTCGGCCGCGGCGGGCCGGATCGACGGCTGGGACCGGGCGACGGCCATAGGCTCGTTCTCCTGTGGTCAGGTTCCTGACAGTGAAGGAAAGGAAGTACCTGGTGCGTGCTGACACCCGTGTGCCCCGCCGGAACGGCCGGTTCCGGACGGTCGTCTCCCGGATCCCGGTGATCGCGACGATCACGCTGGCGGCGCTCTACCTCGTCTCCCTCCTGCTCGGCGACCTCGCCCGGTTCGACGTCGTCGGCGTGTGGCTCGGCATCACCACCGAGCTCTCCGCCGTCGCCGTGTGCGTGTGCGCGGTCCTGCGGACACGCCTGTCGCAGTGGCAGGTGGTGTTCGGCGCCGCAGCCGTGAGCATCTACACCGCAGGCGACGTCTACTACCTCGCGGCACTGCAGGGGCAGCAGGCCCTCACCGTGGTCTCGGCCGCGGATGTCGCGTACCTGGCCTTCTACCCGCTGATGCTCGGCGTCCTCGTGGTGACGGTGCGGAAGCTCAAGCGCGTGACGTGGCCTCTCCTGCTGGACAGCCTCGTCGGAGCACTGGCTGCGGCGTCGGTCATGGCCATGATCCTCGCGCCGGTCCTGCGGGCCGAGGCCAGTGGAGGTACGGCGTTGGGGGTGGTCGTCGTCGTCATCTACCCCCTGCTCGACCTCCTGCTGATCACGGCTGTCGGCGGCCTGCTGTCCTCCCGTGGGCTCGATCTGGGGCCGCGATGGCCGCTGCTCGTGACGGGGTTGATCCTCTTCGCCGCCGCGGACATCGGCTATGCGCTGGGCGTGCAGGAGTACGCCGTCGGCTCCGTGGCCGATGCCGGCTGGATCCTGGGACTCGCCGCCATCGCACTGTGGGTGGATGGCGGCGCACGCACCGGAACCGAGGCCTTTCGTCCCCGGACCCGCGGCGTGCCCGCCGCCACGGCCCTGCTGCTGTCCACCACCTCGGCCGTGGTGGTCCTGCTGGTCGGCTGCCAGACTCCCATCGCACCCCTCGCGCAGGTCTTCGCCGCCTCCGCCCTGCTCCTGGCGGCGGTGCCCCTCCTGTTCCGGAACCGCATGCTCACCACCCTCGCCACCACCGATGAACTGACCGGCCTGCCGAACCGCCGCGGACTGGTCACCGATCTCCGCGGACGGCTGGGCGGACGGCGCTCCGGCGCCCTGTTCTTCCTGGACCTCGACCGCTTCAAGGACGTGAACGACGCCCTCGGACACACGGTCGGGGACGCCCTCCTCGTCCAGGTGGCCGAGCGCTTCGCGCGGCAGCTGCGCTCGAACGACCTGCTGGCCCGCCTCGGCGGGGACGAGTTCGCCGTCTTCCTCGACGGGGTGGAGGCGGACCAGGCGCTGAAGGTGGCACGGCGCCTGGAGGCGGCACTCTCGGAACCGGTCCAGATCGGCACTGCCTCGCTGAAGACCAGCGTCAGTATCGGCATCGCACGCACGCCGGAGAACGGCACCGACATCGACCTCCTGATGCGCAAGGCGGACATCGCCATGTTCCGGGCCAAGTCCAGCCGCAGCGGCCACCACCTCTACGACGCGATGGACGACGACGGCGGGGCCCGGAAACTGAGGACCCTGCAGGAGCTCCGCACGGCACTGGTCGAGGATCAGTTCGAGCTGCACTACCAGCCCAAGGTGCGCCTGCGCGACGACGCCGTGACCAGCGTCGAGGCCCTCATCCGCTGGAACCACCCGGTGCTGGGGCAGCTGCCGCCGACGTCGTTCCTGCCCCTGGCCGAGGAGGCCGGCCTGATGCCGGAACTGTCCTCGCTCGTGCTCGGATCCGCCGTGGACCAGGTGGCACGCTGGTATGCCGACGGGCTGACGGTCAGCGTCGCGGTGAACCTGTCCGGATCCTGCATCCAGCACGGGCTGCCCCGGCAGGTCCGCACCCTCCTCGCGCAGCACGGCATGCCGGCCGACTGCCTCATGCTCGAGATCACCGAGGACATGCTGATGGCCGATCCGGCGCACTCCTCGAAGATCCTGGCGCAGCTTCGCGCGGACGGCGTCCAGGTGTCGATCGACGACTTCGGCACGGGCTACAGCTCACTGGCGTACCTGCGTGACCTGCCCGCCGACGAGCTCAAGCTGGACCGCTCCTTCATCACCGCCATGCGCACGGATGGGCGTGCCGGCGGGCTCGTGGGCTCCATCATCGAGCTGGCGCACAGCCTCGACCTGCGGGTGGTCGCCGAAGGAGTCGACAACGAGGAGACCCTGCTGGAACTGCGCGCGCTCGGGTGCGATCTGGCCCAGGGCTTCCACTTCGCCAAGCCGCTGCCGGCCGCGAAGCTGGTCCCCTGGATCACCCGGAACACGCCGGTCGTGAGGGTCACCGCCGTCCCCGGATGACCTCCGGCCGGCATCGCGTCGTCGACGCACGTGGGCCCGTCCCTTACATCGGGGCCGGCACAGCCGATAGTTCTCCCGGTTCCACCGTCCGTGGAACCGGAGAGGAGGTAGAACCGTGAGCGCCCAGAATCTGTCGGCCCTGCTCTGGCAGGAGCGCGAGCTGCTCGAGCTCCTCGTCTTCAAGCTCGAGGAGGAACAACTCCTCCTCACCTCCGGCAGGACCCGCTGGCTCCATCACGCCACCCGCGAGGTGGAACAGGTCCTCGAACGGCTCCGCGACACGGGCCTCGCCCGGGCCGTGCACGCCTCCGCCGTCGCGCAGGACTGGGGCGTCGACGGCGCCGCCACCCTGCGGGAGCTGGCCGCAGCGGCCCCCGACGAGCCCTGGGGGGAACTGCTCACCGCGCACCTCCAGGCGATGACGGTTCTCGTCGCGCAGATCGGCGCGCTGCGGGACAGCAATCACCAGTTCCTGAAGGCAGCCAGCCGGTCCGCCCAGGAGACCCTCGCGGGCATCGGCACCGGCGCGGGCACCTACGCCGCGGACGGCGCCGCGAGCCGCGGTCACCGGCAGGGCCACGCACACCCCACCCTCCTCGACAAGGACATGTAGCGGGACCATGAGCACATTCAGCGGACTCACCACGGCGTACACCGGACTCGCCGCAGCGCGCGCCGGCCTCGACGTCACCGGGCAGAACATCGCGAACGCCACCACTCAGGGGTACACGCGCCAGCGGCTCGAGACCGCGGCCACCGCCCCGGCCCGGCCGTCGCTGTTCACC
The DNA here is from genome assembly GCF_051172775.1 of Arthrobacter sp. Ld5. NCBI lineage: Bacteria > Bacillati > Actinomycetota > Actinomycetes > Micrococcales > Micrococcaceae > Arthrobacter > Arthrobacter sp. Ld5. The sequence goes on along the minus strand of NZ_JBPKBO010000024.1, from coordinate 596,254 downwards.
ACCGGCGTCCGTCCCGGCGAAGGCGTCCTCGCCACGGGCATCGCCCGTCTCGGCGACGCCCACCTCGAGGCGCGGGTCCGCATCACCGCCGGTGCCGCCGGGTACACCGCCGTCCGCGCGCAGGCCTTCGCCGCACTCGAGGACGGGCTGCGCGAGCCCGGCGCCAACGGCGTCTCCGCCTCCCTCCAGAACTTCTGGGCCGGGTGGCAGGAGGTCTCCAACGCACCCGAGAAGGGCGCCCCGGCGTCGACGCTCCTCGCCGCCGCCGGCCAGCTCACCTCCCGGATCGCCGCCGGCTACCGCGAGGTCGAGTCCCAGTGGGCGACCACACGTTCCTCGGCCACGAACCTCGTCACGGAGGTCAACGCCGCCGCCACGCAGGTCGCCGACCTCAACCGGCAGATCCGCTCCGCCGTCGCCGCGGGCACCTCGGCCAACGAGCTCGTGGACCGCCGCACCACCCTGACCTCGACGCTCGCCGCACTCACCGGTGCCACCGTCCGCGACAACGCAAATGGCACGGCCGACGTCCTGGTGGCCGGCAAGCCCCTCGTCTCCGGCGTCACGGCCTCCGCCCTGCAGGTCACAGGACCCGCGGGGATCGACGGCGCGGGTAGCGTCCGGGTCGAGTGGGCGGACGTCCCGGGCGTCTCCGCCGGCGTCGAGAGCGGCGAGCTCGCCGCGACCCTCTCCCTCCTCGCCCGCGCCGACGACGGCGGGCCCCTCGCCCAGGCCGCCGCCGGGTACAACGCCTTCGCGGCGACGCTCGCGGACCAGGTGAACACCCTCCACATCGGTGCCGGCAAGGGGCCGTTCTTCGCCTACGATCCGGCCCGCGCCGCGTCGTCCCTCGATGTGCTGCCCACCCGCCGCGAGGACCTCGCAGCGGGTGCACCCGGCGCGGGCGGCTTCGACGGCTCCGTGGCCCTGACCATCTCGGGGCTCGGAAGGGGCAGCGGATCGCCCGACGCCGCGTGGTCGGCCTTCGTCGTCGACCTCGGCGCCGCGGCACGCACCGAGCTTCAGGGCCATGCCCTCGCCGAGGTCTCCGCCACCAGCGCCATGCGGCAGCATCTGGGCGCCACCTCGGTCAGCATGGACGAGGAGCAGGTCAATCTGCTGCAGTACCAGCACGCCTACCAGGGCGCCGCGCGCGTGATGACGGCCGTCGACGAGATGCTCGACGTCCTCATCAACCGCATGGGAATCGTCGGACGCTAGGGAAGGGCCACCATGATCACGCGCGTCACCAACCAGACCATGATGCAGGGAGCCCAGCGCTCGCTGCAGCACAACCTCGCGCGGCTCGCCGAGCTGCAGGAGAAGGCGTCCAGCCAGAAGGCGATCAGCCGGCCGTCCGACGACCCCGTTGCCGCGGGCGAGGCCCTGCGCGTCCGCGGCGAGATCCGCGCGAACGAGCAGTACGCCCGGAACATCTCCAACGGCGAGGGCTGGCTCTCCCAGCTCGACAACGCGATGACGACGTCCAAGCGCGCGCTCGACCGCGTCAACGACCTCACCCTGCAGGGCTCCAACTCGTCCCTGCCCGCGGCCGCACGGGAAGCCCTCGCGCTCGACGTCGAATCCCTGCGCAGTGGCCTCGCCGCCCAGGCGAATGCCACCTACGCCGGCCGGTTCCTGTTCGCCGGGAACGCCGACGCCCCCGCCGCACTGGACACGGACCTGACCTTCGCGGCCGGCGGCACGGTGGAGCGCAGGGTGGGCCCCGGCCAGACCGTCCGCGTGGACGCGGACGGCGCGGCCGTCTTCGGCAGCGGCTCCACCTCGGCGTTCGCCCTCCTGGACACCATCGCCGCGGACCTTCGCGCCGGCAGGGACGTGTCGGTGCACCTCGCCCCGCTCCAGCAGCGCATCCAGGACCTCACCGCCCAGCACAGCGAGATCGGCACCCGCCACGCCCGGCTGCTCGAAGCCAAGGACGCCGTCGCCGACGCCTCGCTGGCCCTCGAAGGAGAACGCGCCACCGTGGAAGACATCGACCTCGCCTCCGTGATCCTGGACCTCAAGCTCCAGGAGACGGCGTACCAGAGCGCCCTCGCCGTCTCGGCCCGCGTGCTTCAGCCCTCCCTGATGGACTTCCTGCGATGAGGGCCGCCTTCGTCACCCCTCCCCCGGGGCTCGCGCCGCTCACGGACTTCCACCTCGAGGAGGTACAGGGCGCCGACGGGCTGTTCACCCTCACCGCGGCACAGGACACGGGGGTTCGCCTCTTCCTGCTCGACGCCGCCACCTACGTCCCGCGCTACAGCCCCCGCTTCTCGGACGCGCAGCGCGACGTCCTCGGACCGGATTCACCCGACGCCCACCTGTTCGTCGTGGCGAATCCGGGGCCCGCGGGAACGACCGTCAACCTGGCGGCCCCGATCGTCCTGGACCCGGCGACGGGCCGCTGTGCGCAGCTGATCCTCGAGGGGACCGACTACCCGCTCCGGGCGTCCCTCGCGCAGGCCGCCTGACGCTGCCCGGAAACGACAGGAGCCGCCCGGCGATGCCGGGCGGCTCCTTGGTTTTCACGTCGTTGCGCGGACGTGGCGGGTTCCGCCGTCGCGCACCCGCCACACGTGCTCAGTGAGCAGACGGGACGCGGTGGTTACGCGAAGTCGGACGTCGCGGGGTCGGCGCCGATGCGGCCGGCCGCACCCTTGTCCAGCCCGTTGATGGCCTCGATGTCCTCGTCCTCGAGCGTCACGTCGAGGGACTCCCAGTTCTCGATGATGCGCGACTCCGTGACGGACTTCGGGATGACCACGTTGCCGAGCGCGAGGTGCCAGGCGAGGACGACCTGCGCGGGCGTGGCGTTGCGCTTCTGCGCGATGTCCTGCAGGACGGCGTCGTCGAGCAGTCCCTTGCCGGAGCCGATGGGCGACCACGACTCGTGGAGGATGCCCTTCTCGGCCTCGAACGCGCGGAGCTCGGACTGGTTCAGGTAGGGATGCGTCTCCACCTGGTTGATGGCCGGGACCACGCCGGTCGCGTCGATGATCTCGTTCAGGGCCTCGACGGTGAAGTTCGAGACGCCGATGCTCTTCACGCGTCCCTGCTTCTGCAGCTCGATGAGCGCCCTCCAGGTGTCCAGGTACTTGCCCTGCTTCGGCTGCAGCCAGTGGATGAGGTAGAGGTCGAGGGTCTCGAGGCCGAGGCGCTCCATGGACTCCTCGAACGCCTTCAGCGTGCTCTCGTAGCCCTGGTCGGAGTTCCACAGCTTGGTGGTGATGAACATTTCGTCGTGGCTCAGGCCGGAGGACGCGATGGCGCGGCCCACGCCGGCTTCGTTCCCGTAGATCTTGGCGGTGTCGATATGGCGGTACCCGGCCTTGAAGGCCTTGCCGACGACGTCCTCGGCCACGTTGTCCTCGACCTGCCACACACCGTAGCCGAGCTGCGGGATCGTGTGGCCGTCGTTGAACGTAAGATTTGGTGATGTAGTCATGTAGGCGGGAACCAACGATGCACCCCGTTTATTTCGGTTTCCCCTGACAACTATCAGCCAGCGTGCTTTCGGAGCGGCCCTGAGGGACGTGCCGATCGCCCCGCGGGACAGGGGTGGGACGTGCTCGACGACGACGACGGCGCCCTCGCCGCCCTGCACGACGCCGCGTACCGGTACGCCTTCCGCCGGTCGGTCTCCTCGCGGCTCGCCTCCTCCGCAGCCCTGGAGTCCGTCGAATCCCTGGACGGGGTGTCCTCCCCCAGTGCCGACCGCGTCGCCGTCCTCCGCTCGGCCAGACTGGTCCTCGAGCGCTACCTCCCGACGACGCTGCCTCCACGCGCCGTCGGGGACTCCGCCCTGAAGGCCGCCCTCGCCGGTCTGGCTCCCGCCGACCGTGAGTTCCTCCTCCTGCATCACTGGGACGGCCTTTCCGTCGGGGACGCCGCGCGGCTGACCGGGGGGAATCCGGACCGCCTCCCCGCCGTCGAAACCGCCGTCGAAACCGCCTGCGCGCGGGCGGCCCTCCGGGCGGGCCCTGCCCTCGCCGCCGCGTTGACTGCGGCCGATCCCGCCGCAACCATCCCCGACGGGGACCTCGCCCGCAGTCGCGGAGGGACGCTCCGTCCCGGGATCGGACCGACCGTCGAGGAGCCGGCCCGGGCCGGTACCTCACCCGGCCCCGCCCCGCCTCGACATCGGCGGCCCCCGCTGCCCCCGCCGCCGCGACGTCGGACCTTCCCGCGGAGCAGGACGGCCCCCGGCCCGCGGCCCGACGCGGCGTGCCCCGGCGGCGGGTTCAGGCGATCCTCGGGACCCTCTGCCTGCTCGCCGTCATCGCCGCCCTGACCACGGCCCTCATCCCCCGCGCCGCCCCCGGCCCGTCGGGGGACGTCGAGCGGCTGTTCGGCCTCGCCGACGTCGTGGCCGTCGTATCCATTGCGGACCTCGAACCCCGGCAGGTGGACGGCGAGCTGCGGATGCTGCAGACCGCCTCCGTGGTGCAGATCGTGAAGGGTGACGCCGAAGGGACCACCCTGACCATCGACGTCACGGGGCGCAGCACCCTCGAACGCCCCTTCAGCCGGGATCTGTTCACACCGGACCGGCTGATGTTCCTGGTGCGCGACGGCGACGGCGTCCTCTCGCCGATCGAGGGGAACGGGTCCGTCCTGACGCTGGTCGACCGGCGCTCCCCGACGGCGACGACCATCGCGGGGGATGCTGCACCGCTGCCGGACCGACTCCGCGACGCGATCCGCGCCCTGCCGGAGGAGGAACTCGCGCTGGAGACGAACGGGACGGTTCCGGGGCTGGTACCCGAGGAGGCCGTCCTGGGCATCCGCCCACCCGAGGACACCGTGGAGAACCGCCCCCGGAGTCCCCTCGGGACGTTCGGCGTCCTGCCCGCGGGCGACGGCCGGGCATGCGCGGTCTTCGAGTACGGAGGGCGCTCCGTCCTCCTGCGCTGGCCCGAGGGTTTCTCGGCCTACGAGCGCACGGAGGTCCTGTCCTATCCCAACGGGGACCCCCGGCGTGGCCGGGAGGTGCTGACGGTCCTGAACGACCGCGGGTACCCGTACGTGGACGACAAGCGGCAGGCACCATTCATCGGAGGTACGCCCACGGGCGAGCAGGGCGAGTGCGGCGGGCAGGATCTCGAGGTCTGGGACATCGCCGTCGAACCCGGGACCACCCTGCTGTCCTACTGACGGCGGTGTCCTACCGGCCGCCCGGCATGGCCCGCTCGGCCTCCTCGACGTCCTCCGCCACCAGCTGGGCGCGGCGGCGTACGTTGTCGAGGCCCGACGACGCGACGCCCCACCGCTCGCCGTCGAGGCGCGTCATCGCGGCGGCCTCCGCGGTGGTCGCCAGGGTGTTCCCGGCCCGGGACAGCGCCCGGTGCACCTGCAGGAGGGCGCCCGGGATGTCGAGGCCCGTACTCGGCGACGAGGCCTGGGCGTTCACGCAGATGGTCCGCACGCGCGGCAGCATCGCCCCCAGCTCGTCGGCGACCGCCACGAGCTCGTTGTAGACGGCGTCGTCCTCGATGCCCTCGAGGATCTGGTGATAGCGGTCCAGGCTCCGGCGGAAGCGGTCGTGCGCGCGGCGCCACACCCCGGTGCCGAGCTCGGCGTCGTCCCTGCGGCCCTGCCGCGCCGCGGCGAAGAAAGCCACCGGGCCGTCAGAGGTACTGGCCGGGGCCGTGGCCCTCGGTCTGGGGCGGAGCGGCCTTCTGCCCGGGCGGGGTGCGCTTCGGTTCGCCGTCCTCGCCGATGACGACGCCGGGGGCGATCACGGTGCCGGGGGGAAGCTCGCGGAGCTGGAGGCGAGCCGCGAGCTGCTGGTTGGCCATCTGCTGCGCTGCGAGCGCTGTCTGGATGCCGTGGAAGAGGCCCTCGAGCCAGCCCACGAGCTGTGCCTGTGCAACGCGCAGCTCGGCGTCCGTGGGAACCGTGTCCTCGTCGAAGGGCGGGTGGATGCGATGCAGCTCCTCGACCAGCTCCGGGGCGAGCCCGTCCTCGAGCTCCCGCACCGAGCGCTCATGGATGGAGGCGAGCCTGGTGCGGCCGGCGTCGTCGAGCGGCGCGCTGCGGACCTCCTCCAGCAGCTGCTTCAGCATGGTGCCGATCCGCATGACCTTGGCCGGTTCGTCGACGAGGTCCGAGAGCGGCGTCGGCCCGCCCGTCGGTGCCGGAGCACCTGCACCCTCACGCGGCAGCGAGCCTTCCGGGACGGGCCCACCGGCCGCCGACCGCGGCTGGTCCGGCGCGCCGGCCGTGATCGCGGGCACCGGATCGGACGGACCGGCAGGCTGCTGTTCAGTCATTCCGCTATGCTCCCACAACCGCGATGGGCCGGGCAGATCCGGCCCTGCTGCCCGGCGGCGGCGCGTCACGGCGCGACATCCAGTGGGTCCGCGGACGACGCTCCGCGGACGACGAAGCCCGACGCCGTTCGGTCGGCGTCGGGCTTCGTCGTGAGGTGCCCCCTAGCAGCAGCGGCCCTCGGGGTTCGCGTCCTGGCGGTCCGTCTTGTCCCGCCAGAACTCGCGCTCGGTCATGGGCGGACCGCCGGTGTGCGTGCGCTCGTGGTGGTCGAGGTACGCCTGGTAGGCGTTCTCCCCCATGATGCCCTTGAACAGCCAGGCGAGCTCCCGCGCGGTGTCGCGGGCCCGCGTGAGGACCTGCGCCACAGCCATCAGTGCCCCGTCCTCGCCGGGCGCCTGCCGGGCTCGAGAGCAGCCCACTGGGCCTCGAGCTCCTTTTCCGCCGGGGTGGCGACCAGCCCGGCCGGCGCGAAGACACGCGAGGCCACGGGGGTGTCCTCCGTGTCCGCTCCGCCACCGTTCCGGTAGGCCCTGATGGTGGCGATGATCGCGGTGGTGATGACGATGATCGACAGCACCACGAAGACGATCGACAGCGTGCCCTGGATGAAGGTGTTGCGGACCACCGCCTCCATGGCGGCGACGTTCTTCGCCGTCCCGAAACTCTGCTCCCCCGCGGCCAGCGCGTCGCGGAACGCGGCGTGCTGCGCCCAGTAGCCAATCGCCGGGACGGGCGAGAAGATCTTCAGGAACGACGCCGTGATGGTCACGACGGCGGCGAACGCGAGCGGCAGGGCGGGTATCCACAGGAACCGGAAGAGTCCCCGCTTGGCGCAGATCGCCATGCAGACGGCGAGCGCGATCGCCGCCAGCAGCTGGTTCGCGATCCCGAACAGCGGGAACAGCGTGTTGATGCCGCCCAGCGGGTCCGTGACGCCCATGATGAGGATCGCCCCCCACCCGGCCACCATGATCGCGGTGCAGATCCAGGCCCCGGTGCGCCATGAGGTGTCGCGGAAGCGGGGGACGAAGTTACCGATGCTGTCCTGCAGCATGAACCGGGCTACGCGCGTTCCGGCGTCGACCGCCGTGAGGATGAACAGGGCCTCGAACATGATGGCGAAGTGGTACCAGAACGCCATCATCCCGGCGCCGCCGAAGACGCCCTGCATGATCTGGGCGATCCCGACGGCCAGGGTCGGGGCGCCGCCGGTCCGGGAGACGATCGATTCCTCGCCCACATTGGAGGCCATGGTGCTGAGCGCCTCGGGGGTCAGGCTGACGCCGGTCAGGCCGAGGCCGTTGACGAACGCGACCGCGCCCTCGATGGTGCCGCCCGTCGCCGCCGCCGAGGAGTTCATGGCGAAGTAGATGCCGCGGTCGATCGACAGCGCCGCGACGAGCGCCATGATCGCCACGAAGGACTCCATCAGCATGCCGCCATAGCCGATGAAGCGTGTCTGGCGCTCCTTCTCGATCATCTTCGGCGTGGTGCCGGAGGCGATGAGGGCGTGGAAGCCCGAGAGCGCACCGCAGGCGATGGTGACGAAGAGGAAGGGGAAAAGCGTACCGGCGACGACCGGACCCTGGCCCGTGGTCGCGTACTCGGTGACCGCGGGGACGCTGATCTCGGGGCGTGTGACGACGATCGCGACGGCGAGCATGATGATCGTGCCGATCTTCATGAACGTGGAGAGGTAGTCGCGCGGGGCGAGCAGCAGCCAGACCGGCAGGACGGCGGCGATGAAGCCGTAGATGATGATGCCCCAGGCGATCGTGATGCGGTCGAGCGTGAACAGTTCGACGCCCCACGCGGTCTCGGAGATCCAGCCACCGCCGATGATGGCGAGCAGGAGCAGCACGAACCCGATGACCGACACCTCGGTGACCTTGCCGGGCCGGAGGTAGCGCAGGTAGACGCCCATGAAGAGGGCGATGGGGATGGTCATGGAGACCGAGAAGACGCCCCACGGGCTCTCACCGAGGGCGTTCACGACCACGAGGGCGAGGATCGCGACGATGATGATCATGATGGTCAGGGTGGCGATGAGCGCCGCGGTACCGCCGATGACGCCGAGTTCCTCCCGCGCCATCTGCCCGAGCGAGCGCCCGCCGCGCCGCATGGAGAAGAACATCACGAGGTAGTCCTGCACCGCCCCCGCGAAGATCACGCCGATGATGATCCACAGGGTCCCGGGGAGGTATCCCATCTGCGCAGCGAGTACCGGGCCCACGAGGGGGCCGGCGCCGGCGATGGCGGCGAAGTGGTGGCCGAAGAGGACCCGGCGGTCGGTGGTCGCGTGGTCCTTGCCGTCCGCCTTGTACTCCGCGGGGGTCGCACGACGGTCGTCGGGCTTCAGCAGGTTCCGCTCGATGAACTTCGAGTAGAACCGGTAGGCGATCAGATAGGTGCAGACCGCCGCGAAGACGAACCAGATGGCGTTGACGGTCTCCCCGCGGACGATCGCGAGGATGGTCCAGGAGACACCGCCGAGGAGGGCGATGCCCACCCACACGGCGATCTTCGCCGGCGTCCACCGGCGGTCTTCCGCTTCGGCCTGCTGCGGGTCGACGGCGACCGGCGGCAGGTCCGGATCCGTCACCAGCACGGCGGCGTGCCGATGGGACCCGTTCTGCTTGTTGCTCATGGTGCTCCTCGGGGCGAGAGTGGGATTCACACGAAGGTAGCAACCTAGTGAGGCGTGCATCACAGTACAAGTCCCCCGGGAGGGGCGGTGCGCCGAACGCACCCGGACCTGCGGTGAGCGGGCTCCTCCCGCACCGCCCACGCGGCCTGGTGCTCCTACCCCATGGTCAGCAGGACCTTGCCGGTGTGCTCCCCCGAGTCGAAGTACGCATGCGCGTCCGCAACCTCGGCGAGCGGGAAGGTCCGGTCCACGAAGGGCCGCACCGCCCCGGAGGCCACGAGCGGCCACACGTTCTCCTCGACCGCGCGCATGATCAGGGTCTTCTCCGCGACGGGACGGGACCGCAGCGTGGTGCCGGCCACGCTCGCACGCTTGCCCATCAGCGCGGCGAGGTCGAGCTCGGCCCTAGCGCCGCCCTGCAGCCCGATCACCACGAGCCGCCCGCCCGTCGCCAGCGCCTCGACGTTGCGCGCCAGATACCCTGCTCCGACGACGTCGAGGATGACGTCCACGCCGCGCCCGTGGGTGGCTGCCCCGACCTCCGCGACGAAATCCTGGTCCCGGTAGTTGATCAGGGACTCGACGCCCAGGGACCGTGCGACGTCGAGCTTGGCCGCCGTTCCCGCCGTCACGTGCGGGACCGCACCGAGGGCGAGGCTCACCTGGATGGCCATCAGGCCGATCCCACCGGACGCCCCGTGGATCAGCACGTGGTCGCCGGCCGCGAGCCCGGCCTGCAGCACGAGGTTGGACCAGACGGTCGCGGCCGTCTCGGGAAGAGCCGCCGCCTCCACGAGGCCCACGCCCTTCGGGGCGGGGATCACCTGCCCCGAGGGCACCGCGACCTGTTCGGCGTACCCGCCGTCGGAGAGCAGCGCGACGACGGCGTCCCCGACGGCGAAGCCGGAATCGCCTGCGTCGGCCACGTGCCCGGAGACCTCCAGCCCGGGGACGGCGGACGCGCCGGCAGGCGGCGGGTAGAAGCCGCGCCGCTGCTGCACGTCGGCCCGGTTCAGGCCACCGGCGACGACGTCGATGAGCACCTCACCGGCGGCCGGCACCGGCGCGGGGACCTGCTGCACGGAGAGGACCTCGGGCCCACCCGCCCCCTCGATTCCGACTGCACGCATACCGGCCTCCACTCTCTCCTGGGTATTTGGGGGTCACCTTCACCTCATGAAACACTAGCGGCGGGAAGGTTGTCCGAGCGGCCGAAGGAGCTGGTCTTGAAAACCAGTGGGCGGTGACCCCGTCTCAAGGGTTCGAATCCCTTACCTTCCGCGAGTGCACCACATCCGCACCGACCGGAGGCCGGCACGGCCGATCCTCCGATCGTCCGTGCCGGCCTCCGGCGTTGCCGCACGAGCACCCCGCGCCCGGTGCGCCACGTGACTACACGGCGTCGGCCGCCTCCAGACGGCCTGAACGGACCGCCTCCGCGAAGGCCTCGTAGTCGCGTTCGTTCTGGTCGGCGTAGCGCTCGGAGAAATCCGTGATGGAGCGGTCGAACTTGTCGCTCCCCCCGAGGTAGGCGGCGAGCGCGACCGGGTCCCCGGAGCGGGCGTGCGCCCGGGCCAGGGTCCACCCGCAGGCACCGGCGTAGAAGGTCATGGCCAGCGGCTTCATCCCCTCGACGACGGCGGAGCCCTTCATGTCGCGCAGCTGGCGCCAGTACAGGTAGCGGTTGTCCTGCACACCCTTGGTCCAGCCCAGGAAGATGTCGCTGGCGGCCTGCATCATCCGCTGCCCCTGCACCACCCGCTCGCCCGGCTGCCGGTACCTGCTCTTCGGCAGGTGGTCCTCGAGCACCGACCGGGTGGCCTCCTTGACCTGCAGGAACAGGGGGTCGTGCTGGTCGCGGCCCTGGAGCAGGACGATGAACGCCCGTGTCCCGACACTGCCGACCCCCACGACCTTCCGGGCGACGTCGACGACCTCGAAGCGTTCCAGCAGCCGGCGCCGGTCCGGCGTCAGGGTGGCGCGGTAGGACCGGAGCTGTTCACGGAGTGCGGGTTCCACCTCGTCCGGCGATATGCCGTACGCGTCCTGCAGTTCACGCAGCGGGATGACGATCGGCGGCTGGCTGACGATCCGGTACTGCCCGTCCACGAGCTCGGCGAGCTTGGAGAGCGCCCGCAGGCTGTCGCGTGTGCGGGCCTTGTCCACGTTGCGTCGGGCCTCCTTCGCTCCGCGCTGCGCCTTCTTCAGGGCTTTCCCCTTCTGGGTCTGCACGGTCAGGTCGAGGGCTTCCATCAGCTGCTCATCCGACAGGTGGGCGTACCAGATGTCGAGCGTGCGCATCTGGGCGAACTGCGCCATCGCCTCCCGGTACGACCGCACCGCCGTGAGCGTCACGTCGTGCACGTCGTCCGCGGTGAACGCGTTGTTCCGCGCCGCGATCGTGAAGCTCGCGGACATGCGCCTGACGTCGTACTCGAACGGTCCCGGGAGGGTCTCGTCGAAGTCGTTCAGGTCGAACAGCAGGTTCCGCTCCGGGGAGGCGAAGACGCCGAAGTTGGAGAGATGGGCGTCCCCGCAGAGCTGGGAGACCAGCCCCGCCCGCGGCGTGTCCTTCAGGTCCGCGGCCATGATCTTGGCCGCCCCCCGGTAGAACGTGAACGGTGAAACCAGCATCCGCCCGTGCCGCACCGGCACGAGGTCCTGGTCGCGGGTGGCGTTCTGTTCCTCGAGCAGCGCGACCGGATCGGGGCGGTCGGACGCAGGGGTCCAGCCCTTGTGTCCGGAGAGCGGCGACTTCTCCCGGCACGCCTTCCCCGCAGCTGCACGTTCCTCGACACCCGGGTGCTCCACCTTGGTCTCGGCCATATCGGGCCCTCCCTCTTCCCTCGGGGAGCGAACCCTCCATCAGGCGTCCGGGCCCGCTCCATGCTCGGCGCACGAGCGCGCCCTGTCCCCATGTTCGACGGCGCACCCGTCTGCTGGTCCTCGGCGGCGAACCGCCGGGGAGACGGGTGTCCGCCGGTCACGCTAGCCGTCCCGACGGCCCCCTGCCTCCTCCTCGAAGGGTGACCAGGCAGGCCCCGCCCGACGGCGCCGGCGGCTGGGGCTTTGGCCTCTATCCGGCGTCCGGGGGGCGCGCGAGGCTGGCCGGGGAGGGCGGTGTTCCCGCCCACCACAATCCGAACCGCGCGAGCCGAGCAGGCCACTGATGAACCCTTCGAACAACGGCGGCACCGAGACGGCCGCGTTCAACCGGCGGCTCGCCATGATGCTGGCGACGGCGATGTTCGTCCTCGTGGTCGACACGTCGATCATGAACGTCTCGATCTCCGCGGTGGTGGAGGACATCGGCTCGACGGTCAGCGGACTCCAGTCGGCGATCGCCCTCGAGGCGCTGGTCTCCGCGGCGTTCATCCTGATCGGCGGCAAGATCGGCGACCTGATCGGGCGCAGGCGCGCCTACGTGATCGGCCTGTGCGCCTACGCCATCGGCGCCCTGGCGATGACCCTCGCCCAGACCCTCCTCCCGATCATCATCTTCTGGGCACTGATCGGTGGGCTGGGTGCCTCGCTCCTCCTCCCCGCCATGCAGTCCCTGATCCACGGCAACTTCGAGGGAGACGCCCAGAAGCGGGTCTACGCCCTGGTCGGAGCCTCGGCAGCCATCGCCGCCGCCGTCGGGCCACTGATCGGCGGCTTCATCACGACGTTCCTGTCCTGGCGCGTCGCCTTCCTGCTCGAGGCCCTCCTCATCGCGGGGGTCCTCCTGGGGATCAGGCTCGTGCACGATGTCCCGTACACGGGGCCCCGACAGCTGGATGTCGTGGGGTCCCTGCTGTCCGTCGTGGGGATGGGCGGCGTCGTGCTCGGCATCCTGGTGTGGCAGGAGGGCGGCGAATCGGTCGGTGCCCTCCTGGCCGTCGGTGCCGTGGGCCTGGGCAGCCTGGTCTACTGGCTCCTCCACCGTCAACGACAGCACAAGCCGACGCTGCTGGATCCGGACCTGTTCCGGGCGAGGACCTTCCGCTTCGGCGCCACCGGCCAGATGCTGCAGCAGATCGCGCTGGGCGGCACGATGATCGTGTTACCCATCTACCTGCAGATGGTGCTCGGCTACAACGCGATGCAGTCGGGGCTGTCGATCGCCCCGCTCTCACTCACCATGTTCGCCGTCGCCCTGCTGATCGGGAAGAAGCCCGGCGCCCGGCGCCCGGCCGCGCTCATCCGGTCGGGTTTCCTGCTCCTGCTCGTCGGCCTGGGGGTGCTGGTCCCCATCGTGCCGCGCGCGGATTCCGGCTGGTGGCTCCTGGTCCCCCTGGTCATCGCCGGAAGCGGGCTGGGGCTGCTGGTCTCCCAGCTCAACAACTACACGCTGTCCCCCATCTCGGAGGAGCGCGTCAGCGAGGCTGCCAGCGTGAACTCGGCCGCGGGATCCTTCGGTCTCTCGTTCGGACTCGCCTTCGCCGGCGGCATCATGCTGGCATCGCTCTCGTCCCTCTTCATCGGCCTGGCGAACTCGAGCACCGTCCTCCCGACCGCCGAGAAGCAGCAGGTCTCGACGGTTCTCGAGGAGGACGCCCAGGTGGTCAGCAATGCGCAGCTCGAGGAACTCCTCGTGGACCAGCCACAGGAGATCCAGGACGAGATCATCCGCATCAACACGGAGGCGCGGCCCCTGGCCCTCCAGATCGCGCTGTCCATCCCGATCCTCGCCGGCCTCGCCGGGCTCGCCACGTCCTTCCGCATGTTGCGGATCCCGGACCCGAAGCCCGCGGGCACCGGCGGAGGGAACGTCCTGGGCTGAGTGCCCGACCGCCCGGCCCTGAGGTCCGGTCCCGGTCGGTGACGCGTCGTGGTGCCCCATGGCGTCCTGCGGTACTGTCCCGAGGAGCAACAGCCGCGCCCCGGAGGCGTGGCCGGGGAGAGGGGTGCAATGCGTAGTGGGCAGGGCAGACGGGCATCGTCGCGCGGTCGGGGGGCGACGGCGTCGGCCATCGGGTCGGTCGCGGCGATCGCCCTGATCGCGGGATGCGGGGTCTTCGGGTCGGAGGAACCGGAGGAACAGGCGCAGCCCTCCGGCAGCACGGTCTCGGCCGAAGCCGGGACCTCCCCGATCGCCGTGGGTGAGTGCATCAACGACCCCGGTCTGGAGGACCACTCGGACATCCCCGTCATCCCGTGCGATGAACGGCACGTGTTCGAAGCCTTCGCCGCCACGCGGATGCCTGACGGCGACTATCCCGGCCAGGGCGAGGCCAATGCCGCCGCGACCGAGTTCTGCGCCGAGGAGTTCAGGAGCTTCATCGGCGTGGACCACGACGCCTCCGTCCTCGAACTGCTGTACTTCTATCCCGTCGAGGAGAGCTGGGAGGTCCGGGGCGATCGGGAGATCCTGTGCCTGGTCGCCGAACAGGAGGAGACCCCGGTGACAGGAACACTCCGGGACGCGGCCAGATAGCGCCATTCGTCCACAGATACCCACCAGTGGCCCCGGATCTTCCGGGGCCACTGGTTTTTTCGTAACCCAGTGTTAACGATGTTCTGGTTGGCTACTCCTGGGGATAGGAATGTCACCTGCGTCACATAGGGTGCACATGCCAACACGTCCACTCATCACGGGTCGGCGGGCTTCACTCGCGGTCGCAGTCGCGGCCATCGTCAAGGAGAAGAAAGAACGAATGGACAATTCGTCATGGAAGGGAGCGCTCTGTGCGGCGCTGTCGGTGGGGCTCCTGGCCTCCCCGATGATCGCACTGCCGGCCAACGCGGTCGAGACAGCCCCGGGGACGGCGTCCGTCACAGGAGACGGCGTCGTCATCAACGAGGCGTACCTCACGGGAGGTTCCGCCGGAACGCCCTTCATCAACAAGTTCGTGGAGCTCTACAACCCCACCGACGCCCCGGTGAGCCTCGACGGCTGGTCGCTCCAGTACCGCTCGCCCACCGGGACCAGCACGCCGAGTGCGACCGCGCTCCGCGGCACCATCCCCGCCAAGGGCTACTTCCTGGTCCAGGGCGGCAGCAACGGCGCAGCCGGCGTCGCGCTCCCCACCCCCGACCTCACGAGCGGATTCAATCCGGGTGCTGCGGGCGGCGTGACCCCCACGGACCCCCCGGTACCCGGCGTCGTCACCCCCATTCGTGACATCCAGGGCACAGGTTCCGCCACCCCCCTGGCCGGACAGACGGTCACCACGCGCGGCAAGGTCACCGCCGCCTACCCGACGGGCGGCTTCGCGGGCTTCTACCTGCAGACCGCCGGAAGCTCGGCGGCCGCCGACCAGACGGCGTCGGACGCCATCTTCGTCTACTCGCCCGCGACCGTCGGCTCCGTCGCCGTGGGTGACTTCGTGGAGGTCACCGGTACCGCCGGTGAGTTCTTCAACCTGACCCAGCTCACCGTCGCGGCGGGAGGCACCGTCAAGCTCACGGAGGCCGCCGAGGAACCGAAGGCCTCCGCCATCGCCCTCCCCGCCACGGACGCCGCGCGTGAGGCTATGGAGGGCATGCTCTTCCAGCCCGCCGAAGCCTTCACCGTCGCCGACAACTACGCACTGAACCAGTACGGCGAGATCACCCTCGCCGCCGGGACCGAGCGCCTCCGGCAGCCGACCGACGTCGCACGCCCCGGCACCCCCGAGAACGCAGCGGTCATCGCCGACAACGCGGCCCGGAGCATCAGGCTCGACGACGGCGCCTCGACCAACTTCTTCACCCAGGTCAACCGCGGCACGGTGCTGCCGTACCTCACGCCGGAGCAGCCGGTCCGCGTCGGGTACTCAGCGCAGTTCACCTCACCGGTGGTCCTGGACTTCCGCAACAGCGCATGGAAGTTCCAGCCGCTCGCCGAACTCAAGGGTGCCGCCCCGGACGGCGTGCAGCCCGTGCAGTTCGCCGGTGGGCGCCCGGCCGCCCCCGGGGAGGTCGGCGGGAACCTCACGATCGCCTCGTTCAACGTGCTGAACTACTTCGCCACCACCGGCGAGCAGCTCACGGGCTGCACCTACAACACGGACCGCGCCGGGAACCCCATCACGGTGAGGGGCGGCTGCGACGCCCGCGGCGCCGCGAACCAGGAGAACCTCGAGCGCCAGGAGGCGAAGATCGTCTCGGCGATCAACGCACTCGACGCCGATGTGGTCACCCTCATGGAGACCGAGAACTCCGCGAAGTTCGGCAAGGATCGCGACTTCGCCCTCAAGACCCTCGTCGATGCGCTCAACGAGAAGGCGCCCGGCACCTGGGACTACGTCCGTTCCCCCGCTGCCCTGCCGGCGCTGGAGAACGAGGACGTCATCCGCACGGCGCTGATCTACAAGAAGGCCTCCGCCGAGCCCGTGGGCGAGTCCGTCATCCTCGACGACAACGTGGTGTTCACCAACGCCCGCAAGCCCCTCGCACAGGCCTTCAAGCCCGTCGGAGGGACCGCGGACGAGACCTTCCTCGCCATCGTCAACCACTTCAAGTCCAAGGGTTCCGGCCCGAGCTCGGGCACCAACGCCGACGCCGGTGACGGCCAGGGCGCCTGGAACGCCGCGCGCGTGGACCAGGCCCGGGCCCTCGTCGCGTTCGCCGACTCCATGAAGACGGCCGCGAAGACGGACAAGGTCTTCCTCACCGGCGACTTCAACTCCTACACGCAGGAGGACCCCATGCAGGTCCTCTACGAGGCCGGGTACGTCAACCAGGGCGAGAAGGACGACAGCTTCTCCTACGTCTTCTCGGGCCTGAGCGGCTCCCTCGACCACATCCTGGCGTCGCCGACCGCGGACGCGACGGTGTCCGGGGTGGACACGTGGAACATCAACTCCGTCGAGTCGGTGGCCCTCGAGTACAGCCGGTACAACAACAACGTCACCGACTACTACCGGGCGGACCCGTACCGCGCCAGCGACCACGACCCCGTGATCGTCGGCCTGGACCTCGCACCGGCCGACACCACGGCGGAACTGAACCTGCTGAACATCAACGACTTCCACGGTCGCATCGACTCCAACACGGTGCGCTTCGCCGGGACCGTCGAGAAGCTCCGCGCCGAGTTCGGCGACGACAGAACGGCCTTCCTCTCGGCCGGTGACAACATCGGCGCGTCCCTGTTCGCCTCGGCACTGCAGGACGACCAGCCGACCATCGACGTCCTGAACACCCTGGAGCTCCGCGCCTCCGCCGTGGGCAACCACGAGTTCGACAAGGGCCTCGGCGACCTGACCGGCCGCGTCGCCGATGCCGCCGACTTCCCCTACCTGGGCGCGAACGTCTACACCAAGGGCACCACCGAGCCCGCCCTCGACGAGTACTCGATCATCACGATCGACGGCGTCGATGTCGCAGTGATCGGTGTCGTGACCGAGGAGACCGCGGCGCTCGTCAGCCCCGGTGGCATCGAGACCGTCGACTTCGGCGACCCCGTCGAGGCCGTCAACCGGGTGGCGCAGGAGATCGAGGCGCAGGACCTCGCCGACGTCATCGTCGCCGAGTACCACGAGGGCGCCGGGGACGGCGTCGTCGAGGGTTCCACCGTGGAGCAGGAGATCGCCGCGGGCGGGGTGTTCGCCGAGATCGTCACGGAGACGACGCCCCTCGTGGACGCCATCTTCACCGGCCACACGCACAAGCAGTACGCGTGGGACGCCCCCGTCCCCGGCGGCGCCGCCGGCGAGACCCGGCCGATCCTCCAGACCGGATCCTACGGCGCGTTCGTCGGTCAGATCACCCTGACCGTCGACACCGCGACGGGCGACGTCGAGTCCTACACGGCCCGCAACGTCGCACGCACCACCGAGACGGACGCAGCCCTCGTGGCCGCCTACCCGCGCGTCGCCGCGGTGAAGACCATCGTGGATGCCGCGCTCGCACAGGCAGCCGTGATCGGCAACCAGCCGGTCAGCGCGGTCACCGCGGACATCACGACGGCCTTCTCGGGCGCAGCCCGTGACGACCGCTCGAGCGAGTCCACGCTGGGCAACCTCGTCGCCGACTCGCTGCGGGCCAGCCTCGCGCCGGCCGAGCGCGGCGGTGCGGAGATCGGCGTCGTCAACCCGGGCGGGCTCCGGAACGAGCTCTACTACGCCCCGGACGGCGTCGTGACGTTCGCCGAGGCGAATGCCGTCCTGCCGTTCGTCAACGACCTCTGGACCACCACCCTGACGGGTGCGCAGTTCAAGGCGATGCTCGAGCAGCAGTGGCAGCCGGACGGCAGCTCGCGGTCATTCCTGGCCCTCGGCCTGTCGGACAACGTGAGCGTCACCTACGACCCGGACCTCGCCCGGGGTTCGCGGATCACCTCGGTCATGGTCGACGGCGCGCCGCTCGATCCTGCCAGGCACTACCGCGTCGGCACGTTCAGCTTCCTGGCGCAGGGCGGCGACAACTTCACGGTCTTCCGTGAGGGCACCGACACCCGCGAGTCGGGTCTCGTGGACCGCGACGCGTGGATCGACTACCTCCGCGCCAACAGCCCGCTGTCGCCGTCGTTCGACCGCCGCACCGTGCAGGTGCAGGGCGCCCCGACCACGGTGAAGGCCGGCACTGCCGTCTCCTTCACGGTGTCCCGGCTGGATCTGACGTCCCTCGGCAGCCCGGCCAACACCACGCTCGCGGCGCGCTTCGTGGCGGCGGACGGCACGGCCACCGAGCTGGGCAGCGTCCCGGTCACGGACGGCAGTGCCACGGTGAACCTCACCGTCCCCGCGACCGCCGGCGGACAGGGGCGGATCGTCCTGACGGCCGCTCCGAGCGCGACGACGGTGACCCTGCCGGTCACCGTCGAGGCGGTCACGCCGACGGAACCGCCGGCTCCGGAGAAGCCGGTCAAGCCCGGCAAGCCGGAGAAGCCCGGGAAGCCGATCAAGCCCGGCAAGCCGGCCTGCTCCAAGCCGACCGCACCGGCGGAGGGCGCGAACCACGGCAGCTGGGTCAGCTACCGCGCGCACCTCGCGAACTACGACCGCTGCCTCGAAGGCTAGGTCGACCGCCGGTCGCGCCGCGGCCGGTAGCAGCTGACAGAGGGACCCCCGCCGGTACGGCGGGGGTCCCTCTGCCGTTGCACCGAAGGGACCAGCCAATGGGTCGGCCCGCTGATCGGCCGGC
This sequence comes from Arthrobacter sp. Ld5, assembly GCF_051172775.1. NCBI lineage: Bacteria > Bacillati > Actinomycetota > Actinomycetes > Micrococcales > Micrococcaceae > Arthrobacter > Arthrobacter sp. Ld5. The sequence continues at coordinate 577,278 of NZ_JBPKBO010000024.1, read as the reverse complement.
GGGTCAGCCTGCGGTCGGGGCCGCGGTCACGTCCGCGCCCGCCCGCTGACCGGCCGGCGACGGGACCACGCTCGGCGTGCCTCCCGACGCCCGGTCCAGGACGGCACCCGCGATCGCGTCGGCGTCGAGCAGGGTCCTGCTGCCCGCTTCGAGCGACGCGCCGGCCTGGGCGGCGATGGCCGTGCCCCACTGGACGGATGCGAGCTGGAGGCCGATGACGAAGAGGGAGCCCTGCTCCCGGCCGGTCCCGTCGACGGCCCGGTAGGGCGGCGGGGTGACATCCAGTCCGCTGGTCGTGACGGGGACGCCGGCCTCCCCCATGAACGTCGCCGGCCGGACGATCCCCTCGCGCAGCATCTGGCGCATCAGCGGGGACAGGCTCGTGGAGACCCGGTTCGCCGGCATCATGGCCTCGACGAGATAGTGCGCGGTGAACGAGTCCCCCGAGACCCAGGGCGAGGCCGCCCGGAACAGGCCGGTGTCCGGGTCGAATCCGAAACTCGGGTTCGGTCCGACGAAGCGGACGATCCCGGCGCGCACGAGTGCCGCAAGCTGCGCGATGCGCAGCGGGGGTGGGCCGCTCGCGAGTCCCTCGACCAGCGGTTCGAACCACCCGCGCAGCTCGGCGTTCCAGGACGCGACGGAGATCCCTCCGTCCGCCACGGCCTGCTTGATCACCGTCCGCCCGGCGTTCATGGCGCCGATCGCCATCTTGAGCGGGTCGTCCTCGCCCAGTGCCGATCCCGCGGCGTCCGCGTCGAGATAGGCGAGCACTGCCGAGGTGAAGGCTGCGCCGTCCGCGAAGCGACGTCCGGCGAAGGGGTGGGCGAGGGCCTCGACGTCGAGCCCCAGGTCCGCGGGCACGGCCCGCGCGACGGCGTCCCCGGCGGCGGCCTCCCAGCCGGGTCCGTCCGTCGCGAGGGCGGCGTCGAGGGCGGCGAGGAACGCCTCCGGCGGGGCCTGGAGCACGGCGGGCGCGGTGCGGACGAGGGTCGAGTAGTAGGCCCAGAGCACGTCGCGGTGCAGGAGGGGCCAGAGGTCGTGGTCGAAGCCCGGCTGCACGCCGGAGGCCCGGAACGCGAGGGCCCGGTCGAGGGTGCAGAAGCGCAGGACGATGCTGCGGGGGAAGTACGAGTCGAGGGACGCCTTGGCCCGGTAGGGGACGCCGCGCCGCGAGGCGGCGATCAGGCGCGGCTCCTTACCGGACGGCGTGTAGACGAGCCGCCCGTCGTCCCCGCCGGCGAAACGGCCACCGCGGCCCTCCGTCAGCTGGATCATGGCGTCGAAGAAGTTGAGCCCGAGCCCCCGCACCAGGACGGTCTTCCCCGCGGGAAGACGGTTCCAGGAGACGTCGGCGGGCACGGCGGGCGGCCAGTACTGCAGTCCGTGCCGTGCCGCGGCGTCCTGGAGGCGCCCCTGCTCCGGGGTCAGGGTGGCGGCGAGATGGCCGAGCGCCAGGACCACGTCGTCGGCGTCGAACCGCGAGCCGTCGTCGAGGGTGATCCGCCATTCCCGGCTGCCGCGTCGCGCTGCCCCGTCGCGGTGCAGTGCGATCGCCTCGTTGCGGTGGTGGACCACCGTGACGTCCGGCGGCGCGGTCCGCACCACCTCGCCGAACATCCAGGCGAGGTAACGGCCGTAGAGGGCCCTGCTCGGGAAGTCCCGCGAGGCGAGTCCCCTGCACTCGGCCACGTCGCCGCCGTCGAGCCCCGGAACGAGGCCCGCGACCACGCGCTCGCGCCACGCGTCGAAGGACAGCCCCACCGGTGCCGGGGCGATGCCCGCTGCCGTGTCGCCGACCGGTACCACCGTCGGGTAGAGGCAGGGCGTGTTCATCAGGAAGAGCCGCGACTGGTCCGGGCGCCAGACATGGCCGGGCCCGGGGTCCTCCGGTTCGACGACGCGGATGACCAGCGCGGGAGCGGCCGCCCCGAGGGCCCGATGCCCGGCGATCAGCCGTTCGACCACCGAGGTGCCGCGGGGGCCACCGCCGATGACGGCCACCTGTCGTGCGTGCTGGGTCTCCACCGGTCCAGAGTATCCAACGCGGCCGCCGGGCCGCGTCCGCCGGTGGGGCCCGGACGCGCGTGCGGCGTCCTGCATAGGATGGGCGCATGACGCTGCACACGGATAGCCCCGCCATGACGGACGACCCCTTCCTCTGGCTGGAGGACATCTACGGTGAGCGTCCGCTCGACTGGGTGCGCGCCGAGAACGCCCGCACCGAGGGTGTGCTGGTGACACCCGACTTCGAGGTCCGCGAGCGCGGGATCCTCGAGGTGCTCGACTCCACGGACCGCATCCCGATGGTGGGCAAGCACGGCGACTTCTACTACAACTTCTGGCGTGACGCCGAGCACCGGCAGGGCATCTGGCGTCGCACGAGCTGGGAGGGCTACACCTCCGAGGACCCCGAGTGGGAGCTCCTCCTCGACGTCGACGCCCTCAGCGCCGCCGAGGGCACGGAATGGGTCTGGGGCGGCGCGCTGTTCCTGCGGCCCGCGGAGGGCGAACCCCACACGCGGGTCCTCGTGGTGCTCTCCCCCGACGGCGGCGACGCCGCGCGGTACCGCGAGTTCGACCTCGGGGCCCGGGCCTTCGTGGACGGCGGGTTCGACATCCCTTCGGCCAAGAGCCGCATCACGTGGGCGGGCCCGGACACCCTGTACGTCGGCACAGACTTCGGCCCGGGTTCCATGACGTCGAGCTCCTACCCGCGGACCGTCCGCACCCTGCAGCGCGGCGGCAGCCTGGCCGACGCCGAGGAGTACTTCGACGTGGACACGGACCACATGATGGCCCTCGTGCTGCACGACTCCACGCCCGGTTTCGTGCGCGACGTCGCCGTCGACACGATCGACTTCTACACGCGCCGCACCTATCTCCGGCGGGACGGCGCCTGGCTGCCGATCGGGGCGCCGGAGGACGCGAGCATCTCCCTGCACCGCGAGTGGCTGATCGTGCGGCCCCGCACGGACTGGACCGTCGCGGGCACCACCCATACCGCCGGTTCTCTGCTCGTGATCGGGCTCGAGGCGTTCCTCGCCGGTGAACGCTCCTTCGCCACCGTGTTCGCCCCGGACGCGTCGACCTCCCTGCAGTCCTGGAGCTGGACCCGCGACCACCTGCTGCTGAACCTGCTGCGCGACGTCTCCTCCGAGATCCGGGTCCTCGATCCCGCGCAGGACTGGTCGGTGGAACTCCTCGACGCCTGCCCTCCACTCCACGCGGTGGAGGCTTACGCCGTCGACGACGAGGACGACGACGCCGGCAACGACTACTGGCTGATCGCCACCGGGTTCCTCACCCCCTCGACCCTCTACCGCGGGACGATCGGCGGCGACCACACCGCGATCAAGGCATCGCCGTCGTACTTCGACGAGCACCGCTTCGCGGTCGAGCAGCACTTCGCGGTCTCCCGCGACGGCACGCGGGTCCCCTACTTCCAGATCGCCGCGAAGGACCTCGCGCTCGACGGCGGCAACCCCACCCTGCTCTCGGGGTACGGCGGATTCGAGCACTCCATGACGCCCTCCTACAGCGGCGTGATCGGCCGCGGCTGGCTGGAACGCATGACCGACGACGGCCGCCCCGGCGTGTACGTACTGGCGAACATCCGCGGCGGCGGCGAGTACGGCCCGGCGTGGCACCGCGCGGCACTGCACGCCGACCGGCATCGCGCGTACGAGGACTTCGCGGCGATCGCGGAGGACCTCGTGCAGCGCGGTGTGACGGTGCCGGCGCTGCTGGGCTGTACCGGACGGAGCAACGGCGGCCTGCTCGTGGGCAACATGCTCACCACCTACCCGCATCTGTTCGGTGCCGTCTCCTGCGGCGTCCCGTTGCTGGACATGCGCCGGTACACGAAGCTCTCCGCCGGGTACTCGTGGATCGCCGAGTACGGCGACCCGGACAAGCCCGAGGAGTGGGAGTACGTCCGGACGTTCTCGCCGTACCACCTGCTGCGCGAGGGCGTGGACTACCCGAAGACCCTGATCTGGACGGCGACGAGCGACGACCGCGTGGGACCGGTCCAGGCCCGCAAGATGGCCGCGCGGATGAAGGACCTGAGCGTCCGGGACGTGTGGTTCCACGAGGCCCTCGAGGGTGGACATGCGGGGGCCTCGGACAACCGGCAGGCCGCGCGGATGCACGCCATGAGCTTCGAGTTCCTGTGGCGGGCACTGACCGGCGCCCTCTGATCGACGGCGCTCCGGCGGCCCCGCCTCCGCCCCGTCCCGGGCCGGGTGCCTGTTTTGCTTGTGCCGACCCCTTCTGGGTAACCTTGGGAAGCTAGCGATAGCCGATGGAGACGTGCCAGAGCGGCCGAATGGGCTTCACTGCTAATGAAGTGTGGGCCTAAAGCCTACCGGGGGTTCAAATCCCCCCGTCTCCGCGGGAAGAGCCCCTAGAAATAGGGGCTCTTTTGTCGTTCCCGTCCGGATGCCGTCGCTACCCGACCGGCAGCGTCAGGAGCACCGGCAACCCCGACGCCGGGCAGGGTCCAACGTCCCGACCCGCCCCGCGCCGCTGGGGCACAGGTGCTCCGCCTGGAGCTAGGCCTTGAGCGCCAGCGCGAACGGCAGCACCCCCGAGGCGCCCGCGGCGCGCAGCGCCCGCCCGGCCTCCGTGATGGTCCACCGGCTGTCCGCGAAGTCGTCCACGAGCAGCACCGGCCCCGGATTCTCGGCGAACCAGGCTGCTCCACCCTCGGGGACCGCGAAGTGGTCCCACACCGAGGCGAGCCTGAAGGCGCTGTTGCCGCCGGGCTGCCCCTGCGGGAAGCCGTGCGGCGTGGCGAGCTGTCCGAGATAGGGGATGCGCCCCACACTCGCGAGCGCCTGTGCCAGGGAGCCGATGAGCTGGGGCCGCCGTCGGGACGGCACGCTGACCACGGCCACGGGCCGCTCGCTCCACCCCCACTGCGCCAGGACGCGCACGACTGCCTCGACCACCGCCGGGTCGAGGGGGGCGTCGGGCGTCGCGTCCGCCAGGAGCTCGCGGAGCCTGTTGCCCCAGCCGAGGTCGGTCAGGCGGGCGAGGGCGCGGCCCGGCAGGCTGACCTCGCCCGGCTTCAGCTTCCCCTTGAGCGGCACGCCGAGCTTGTCCATGCCGGAGGGCCACTGGCCGCGGGGTTCGAGCTCCACCCCGACCCTGCTGAGGGCCTGGTTCGCGGAATCGGACGCCTCGTGGGCCACCTCGTCCGAGTACCAGGGGCCGGCGCAGTTGTCGCAGCGGCCGCAGGGGGTCGCTGCCGGGTCGTCGAGGGAGCGCGAGAGGAATTCCATGCGGCAGGCCGTCGTGTTCTCGTAGTCGAGCATCGCCTTCTGTTCCACGACGCGCGCCTCGCTGATGCGGCGGTACCGCTCGGCGTCGTACTCCCAGGCCGACCCGGTGCCCTCCCACCCGCCGGTGACCTTGCGGACCGCGCCGTCGACGTCGAGCACCTTGAGCAGCAGCTCGAGCGGCGAGCGCTTGAGGTTCACCCGTGTCTCGAGGGCGGGGGTGGACAGGACGACCCCGGGCTGGAGGGCCTCGATCACCCGGAGGGCGGCGTCCTGCGACGGCATCGAGGCGGTGGCGAAGTACTCCCAGATGTCGCGGTCCTCGGCGCCGGGCAGCAGCAGGACGTCGGCGTTCGGCGTCCCGCGCCCCGCGCGGCCGACCTGCTGGTAGTAGGCGACGGGGGACGAGGGCGCGCCGAGGTGCACCACGAACCCGAGGTCGGGCTTGTCGAATCCCATGCCCAGGGCGCTGGTGGCCACCAGGGCCTTCACCTCGTTGTTCTTGAGGGCTGTCTCGGCGGCCTCGCGGTCGGCCGGATCCGTACGCCCCGTGTAGGCGCGGACCGCGTGGCCGTTCTCGCGCAGGAGGCGCGCGGTGTCCTCCGCGGCGGACACGGTGAGGGCGTAGATGATGCCGCTCCCGGGCAGGTCCGAGAGATGGGTGAGGAGCCACGCGAGGCGCGACCGCGGACTGGGCAGCCGCAGCACGCCGAGCCGCAGGGACTTCCGGGCGAGCTCGCCGCGCAGCGTGAAGACGTCGGTGCCCCCCGCGCCCAGCTGCTCCTCGACGTCCTTCACCACGCGCGAGTTGGCCGTCGCCGTGGTGGCCAGCACGGGCACTCCCGCGGGCAGGCCCAGAATCAGCTCCCGCAGACGCCGGTAGTCCGGGCGGAAGTCGTGCCCCCAGTCGGAGATGCAGTGGGCCTCGTCGATCACGAGCAGGCCCGTGCGCCGCATGAGCTCCGGGAGGTACTGCTCGCGGAAGGACGGGTTGTTGAGGCGCTCGGGCGAGACCAGGAGCACGTCCACCTCATTGGCCTGCAGCTTCGCGGTGATCTCCTGCCACTCGGTCTGGTTGGCCGAGTTGATGGCCTCCGCCCGGACACCGGCCCGCGCCGCGGCGGCGACCTGGTCCCGCATGAGCGCCAGCAGCGGCGAGACGATCAGGGTGGGGCCCGCACCGCGCGCGCGCAGGAGCAGGCTGGCGACGAAGTACACCGCCGACTTGCCCCACCCGGTGCGCTGGACCACCAGGGCGCGACGGCCGCCCTCCACGAGCGCCTCGATGGCCTCGAACTGTCCGTCGTGGAACCGCGCGTCCGGCGACCCGACGAGGGTGGACAGGATTTCGGTGGCTTGCTCGTTCAGCGTGGTGGTCGGTGACATCTCCCCAGTATCCCAGCCGCCTCCCCCACGCCCCGTGGGGGAGGCGGCTATGTGCACAACCGCCGCTCCGACACCACCCGATACACTTCGAACCGTGACTACAACCTTCGATCTCTCTGCATCCTTCAAGGCCTATGACGTCCGCGGCATCGTCGGCGAGACCATCACCGTCGACTCCGTCCGGGCGGTCGGAGCGGCCTTCGTCGATTCGCTGGAGCTGGCGGGGGAGACCATCCTCGTCGGCGGGGACATGCGGCCGTCGTCGCCCGAGTTCTCGAAGGCCTTCGCCGAGGGCGCCACCCGCCGCGGGGCGAACGTGGTCTACCTCGACCTCATCTCCACCGACGAGCTCTACTACGCCAGCGGCACCCTGGACGCGGCCGGCGTGACCTTCACCGCCAGCCACAACCCGGCCCAGTACAACGGCATGAAGATGACGCGCCCCGGCGCCGTCCCCGTGTCCTCGGAGACGGGTCTGAAGGACGTGCAGGAACGCGCCGAACGCTACCTCTCCGACGGTTCGATCCCCGCCGTCCCGGTGCAGGGCACCACGGGCGTCCGCGACGTCCTCGAGGAGTACTCGCGGTTCCTGCGCGCCCAGGTGGACCTCTCGTCGTCGCGCCCGCTCAAGGTCGTGGTGGACGCCGGCAACGGCATGGCAGGCCTGACCACCCCCGCCGTCCTCGGCGACAGGATCCTGCCCGCCCCTCCCTTCGAGATCGTGCCCCTCTACTTCGAGCTCGACGGCTCGTTCCCCAACCACCCGGCCAATCCGCTCGAGCCGGAGAACCTCCGCGACCTGCAGGCCGCCGTCGTCGAGCACGGCGCGGACATCGGCATCGCGTTCGACGGCGATGCCGACCGCTGCTTCATCATCGACGAGCTGGGCGAGCCCGTCTCCCCCAGCGCCATCACCGCGATGGTCGCCCGCCGCGAGATCGCCCGTGCGCAGGCCGCCGGCGAGGCCGAACCCGTCATCATCCACAACCTCATCACCTCCCGGGCGGTGCCCGAACTGATTCGGCACGACGGCGGCCGCCCCGTCCGAACGCGCGTGGGTCACTCCTTCATCAAGGCCGTGATGGCGGAGGAGGGTGCCGTGTTCGGCGGTGAACACTCCGCCCACTACTACTTCCGGGACTTCTGGAACGCGGACACGGGGATGCTCGCCGCGATGCACGTGCTCGCGGCCCTCGGCGAGCAGGACGGCCTGCTCTCGGAACTGGGCCGGGAGTACGAGCCCTATGTCTCCTCCGGCGAGGTCAACTCGAAGGTCGCGGACCTCCCGGCGGCCATCGCGCGGGCGCGTGCCGAGTTCGAGCAGGACGGCGTGGTCGTCGACGATCTCGACGGGCTGACCTTCACCCCCGACCACGGAAACTGGTGGTTCAACCTGCGCCCCTCGAACACGGAGCCGTATCTCCGGCTCAACGCCGAGGCCGTGGACCGGGAGACCCTCGAGGATCTCGTGCAGCGCGTCCTCGCCGTCGTCCGCGACTGAGCCTCGGCCCAGGCCACCGCTGGCAGCACACGTGTGGCGGGTCCGGTCGTCCAGGACCCGCCACACGTGCACACTCACGAACCATCGCCCCCGGGGCCGCCGTCGTCGGCCTGCAGGTGGTCAGTGCGCGGACATCCGCTCCTTCAAGGACGCGAGCTCGGCGTGCAGCGCGTCCGGGAGCGAGTCCCCGAACCTCGCGTACCACTCCTCGATGGAGGCGAGCTCGACGTCCCATTCCTCGCGGTCGACGTGCACCGCGGCCTCCAACTCGGCCGACGTCATGTCCAGCCCCGTCAGGTCGAGCGCCTCGCCCGTGGGCACGAAGCCGATGGGGGTCTCGACGGCGTCCGCCGTACCCTCCAGCCGCTCGATGACCCACTTGAGCACCCGCGAGTTGTCACCGAAGCCCGGCCAGGCAAAGCCACCGGACGCAGTGCGGCGGAACCAGTTGACGAGGAAGATCTTCGGCAGGCGCGCCTGGTCCGCACCCGCGCTGAGGGTGAGCCAGTGCCGGAGGTAGTCGCCGGCGTCGTAGCCCATGAAGGGCAGCATGGCCATGGGATCGCGCCGCACGCGCCCCACCTCTCCCGCCGCGGCGGCCGTGGTCTCCGACGAGAGCGTCGACCCCATGAAGATGCCGTTCGCCCAGTCGCGGGACTGCGTGACGAGGGGGACCGTCGTCTTGCGGCGTCCGCCGAAGAGGATGGCCGAGAGTTCGACGCCGTCCGGCCGGTGGAACTCCTCGGCGAGCATGTCGATCTGGTCGATCGGCGTGCAGAAACGGGCGTTCGGATGCGCGGCGGTGTGGTCCATGTCCGGCGTCCAGTCGCGGCCCTGCCAGTCCGTGAGGTGGGCCGGCACCTCCTCGGTCATCCCCTCCCACCAGACGCCGCCGTCGTCGGTGAGTGCCACGTTCGTGAACACCGAGTTGCCCTTGGCGATGGCGCGCATGGCATTCGGGTTGGTGTGCCAGCCGGTGCCGGGGGCGACGCCGAAGAGGCCCGCCTCGGGATTGACGGCCCGCAGCTCGCCCTCCTTGCCGAAGCGCATCCAGGTGATGTCGTCGCCGAGGGTCTCGACCTTCCAGCCGTCGATCGTGGGGTCCAGGAGCGCGAGGTTCGTCTTACCGCACGCGGAGGGGAACGCCGCGGAGATGTAGTAGGTCCTGTCCTGGGGAGAGGTGAGCTTGAGGATCAGCATGTGCTCGGCGAGCCATCCCTCGTCGCGGGCCATGACGGACGCGATCCGCAGCGCGTAGCACTTCTTCCCGAGCAGGGCGTTGCCCCCGTAACCGGAGCCGTAGGACCAGATGGAACGCTCCTCGGGGAAGTGGACGATCCACTTCTCGTCATTGCAGGGCCACGGGACGTCGGCCTCGCCGTCGGCGAGGGGGGCGCCGAGCGAATGGAGCGCGGGCACGAACGCGGCGTCGAGTTCCGTCATACGGTCCAGGACGGCGGTGCCGATCGTCGCCATGATGCGCATGGACGTGACCACGTAGGCGCTGTCGGTGATCTCGACGCCGAACTTGGGGTCCTCGGCGTCGAGATGGCCCATGACGAACGGGATGACGTACATGGTGCGGCCGCGCATGGCGCCGTTGAACAGGCCGGTCAGCTTCGCCTTCATCTCCGCCGGATCCATCCAGTTGTTCGTGAAGCCTGCGTCCCGCTCGTCGGCGGAGCAGATGAAGGTCTGCTCCTCCACCCGGGCCACGTCCTTGGGGTCCGAGAACGCGGCGAAGGAGTTGGGGAAGGTCTCAGGGTTCAGCCGGACGAACGTCCCGCTCGCGACCAGCCCGTCGGTGAGGCGCCGGTTCTCGGCTTCGGAACCGTCCACCCAGACGACGTCGTCCGGCTGCGTCAGCTGCCGCACCTCCTCGACCCACGCGAGCAGTGCCTTGTGGGTGGTCGGCGCAGTGGAGGGTGTGTCGACCGTGAGCAGTCGTACGGGCTCGCCCATTACTCTTCCCTTCGTTGGGTGGCTGGTGTCTACCGATGCTAGGGGCGTGGTCTTTCATGCAAGGGTGGGTCCGGCGGACCGCGCGGCCCACCCGGGGCCCGTCCCGCGCCAGAAAGCCGATGTCCAGCGCTTACGTTACGCCTTGGTGTGACAAAGGTCACCTAGACCGGTCTACGTGGGCAGGAGGGGTCTCGGCTGATTAGGCGCCGCAGTCAATCCGCGCTAGAGTTACTTACGGCCAAACGGCCAGCTTGTAGGACTCGTTCGCACTGCGGATCGACGAACTACGGATGCGTGCGTAGCTCAACGGATAGAGCATCTGACTACGGATCAGAAGGTTGGGGGTTCGAATCCCTTCGCGCGCACGACGGTCACGCAGACCACAAAAAGGCCCCGACTCCGGTCGGGGCCTTTTTGCGTCGAGGTTGCCCCGTGCAGGGACGGATGGAAGGCTCAGCCCATGAGCGAACCCCTGAGTATCGATGTCATCGTGATCGGCGCCGGCGCCGTCGGAGAGAACGTGGCGGGACGCGTGGTCGAGCGCGGGCTCTCGGCCGTGCTCGTCGAGGCGGACCTCGTGGGGGGCGAGTGCTCCTACTGGGCGTGCATGCCGTCCAAGGCCCTCCTCCGCCCGGGCACCGTGCTCAGCGCGGCACGCGGAGTGGCAGGCGCACGCGAAGCGGTCACCGGCGTGCTCGACGCGGAACAGGTACTCGAACGCCGCACCTCCTTCACCTCCGGCTGGGACGACTCCTCGCAGGAGGACTGGGTCGCCTCGGCGGGCATCACCCTGGAACGCGGCTGGGCGAAACTCACCGGCGAGCGCGAGGTCGTCATCACCCACGACGAAGGGCCCGAAACCACCTACCGCGCCACGCACGCCGTCGTGCTCGCCACGGGCTCCACGCCGACCGTCCCGCCGATCGACGGACTCGCGGACCTCGACTACTGGACCACCCGGGAGGCGACCTCCGCGAAGGAGGTCCCGGCGAGCCTCGCCGTCCTCGGTGGCGGCGTGGCCGGCGTCGAACTGGCCCAGGCCTATGCGCGGCTCGGCGCGGAGGTGACCGTCGTCGCCCGCAGCGGGATCCTCGGCAACTACCCCAAGGAGGCCTCGGACCTCGTCCTGGAGGCCCTCCGCGGTGAAGGACTCACCATCCTGACGGACACGGAGACGAAGGCCGTGACACGGGAGGACGGGAAGTTCGTGCTCACCCTCGGGGACGGCCGGACCGTCACCGCGGAGAAGCTCCTCGTCTCGACCGGACGCCACCCGCACACCGCAGGCCTCGGGCTCGAGAGCGTCGGCCTGGACCCGAGGGCGCTGACCCGGGACCCCACCGGGCGCGTGCCCGACGTCGGAGGCTGGCTGTATGCGGTCGGCGACGCGGGCGGCGTCGTCCAGTTGACGCACCAGGGCAAGTACGAGGCACGCACCACCGGCGATGCCATCGCGGCCCGTGCCCGGGGAGACCTCGGCGAGACCGCCGACGACTGGAGCGCCTACGCCTCGACGGCGGACCGCACCGCCGTCCCCCAGGTGGTCTTCACGGACCCCGAGATCGCCATGGTGGGCCGGACCCTCGAGCAGGCACGAAAGGACGGCGTCAACGCCTCCGAGACTTCCCTCGAGATCGCCGTCGCCGGGTCAGCCCTGCATTCCGACGACTACAAGGGCTGGGCGCAGATGGTGGTCGACGAGGACCGGAAGGTGCTCGTCGGCGTCACGTTCGCCGGGCCCGAGGTGTCCGAGATGCTGCACGCCGCCACGATCGCGATCGTCGGGGAGGTGCCCCTCGACCGCCTGTGGCATGCCGTCCCCGCCTACCCCACCGTGAGCGAGGTGTGGCTGCGCCTGCTCGAGAAGTACGGGCTGTGAGCCGGCGCTCCGGTCAGCGGAGGGTCGAGGCCCGGCGCACCACGAAGTCCGTGACGTCGGCGTCGCGCCCGTCGAGTTCCGCCCAGGGGCCGTCGAAGGTCATGACGGTGAGTCCCGACGTCGGGTAGTCCGTGGCGAGGTCCATGACCGCATGCTCGCTGGAGCGGACGGAGGCCAGGCGCATGGCCAGATCCTGGATGCCAGGATTGTGCCCGATGACGAGCAGGCTCGTCACGGTCTGCGGCACGTGGTTGATGAGGGCGAGGATCTCCGAGGGCCGGGCCGCATAGAGCTCGTCCTCCAGTTTCGGCGTCGGCGCCTTGTCCCCCAGTTCCTTGCACACCCAGGTGCACGTCTGGCGGGTCCGCAGGGCCGTGGAGACGAGGATGAAGTCGGGGACGGCGTCGTGCTCCCGCATCCAGCGCCCGACGAGCGGGGCGTCGGCGTGGCCGCGGGAACTGAGGGACCGCTCGTGGTCCGACACTCCCTCGCCGAACTCGGCCTTCGCGTGGCGCAGCAGCATGAGTTGTCTGAGGTGGGAGGCCATCCTCGCAGTCTAGGGCTTCCCCGGCGTGCCGAGCAGCCTAGATGGAGTACTCCGGGGCGGCCCAGACCACGACTTCGGGGTGGTCGTAGAACCGGTAACCCTGCCCACGGACGGTGCGCACGGTGTTCGCCAGGCGGCCGAGCTTCGACCGCAGGCGCCGGATGTGCACGTCGATGGTGCGCTCGTTCGGCACCTCGTCGGCGTTCCGCCAGAGACCGCTGAGGAGTTCCTCCCGGCCCACCGTGCGGGTGGCGTTCTCCACGAGGTAGTTCAGGAGCTCGAACTCCTTGAACGTGAGGTTCAGCGTCTCGCCGTCGAGGTGGACCTCACGGCGCGACAGGTCGATGAGCACGCCGGTGGGCCGGGACTGCTGGGCGCGGGACGGCACGGGGGCGGTCTCGGGGCGGGCACGGCGGGCGACGGTCGGATCGCCGAGCGCGGCTCGGACGACGTCGATGTCCGACCCTGGGGCATCCGCAGGGGCGAGGGCGACGGCCGCATGGCTCTCGGCCGTCGGCACGAGCGAGCGCACATAGGCCCGTACGTCCTGGGCCAGTTTGGTGAAGGTGGTGCCGGCAGCTGCGGCGGTTGCCTCGTCGAGGGCCACGTAGAGCACGAAGCCCCGCGCGGTCGTGTCGCCGCTGACGGCCTGCGGGCCGGGCACGCCGTTCGGCGTGACGACGGGGACGGGCGCCGTCATGGTCGAGGCGGTGTCTCCGGGCACGGCCTGCAGGCGGGACTGCGCCGGAGGCTGTGCGCCGGGCAGGGAGTGCCCGAACTGCGGACGCGCCTGGCGGCCCTGGGGGGAGCGGAGGGAGATGTGGACGTAACCCGGATTAACTGACATGGAACCAACCTCGTGAAGTGTGCCGTCATCACGGCTCGAATGCGGGATGTGCCCGGTCGGGATGAAGAGGATCGCCCGCCGTTGGGCTTGGGAATGCGTAAGAGGGTTGGGTGTGACCGTTACGCGTGCATTCGAAGACAGCAGCGACCCGCGCCGGACGGGATGCCCGGGGAGGAGACTGCGGCTGCACAAGCGAGTGAAAGGGTGCTCACATGACGAATTATTGCACGTAACAATTGGCTACGCGCAAGTAACAAAGGCTCATAGTCCAGCATGCGGACGGGTACGCCGGAGACGGAATGCGTGATACGACGCAGGACAGCGAGTATTGCGTGACGTGCGTTCGGGAACGACCATCACGCCGAGGAGAACGTCCACGGACACCGTCCGGAGGGCCGACCGCGGGCACCGCGGACTGTCAAGGGACGACGCCGCGGAGAGGGGCCTAACCGACGACGCCGTACAGGCGGTCGCCGGCGTCGCCGAGCCCCGGGACGATGTACGACTTCTCGTCGAGCCGCTCGTCGATCGAGGCCAGGACGATGGTGACGTTGCGGTCCTCGAGTTCCTCCTGCAGCGTGGCAAGGCCTTCGGGTGCGGCGAGCAGGCAGATGCAGGTGATGTCCGCGGCACCGCGGGCGAAGAGGAACTTGATGGCCTCGCGGAGGGTGCCACCCGTGGCGAGCATCGGGTCGAGCACGAAGACCTGGCGTCCGGTGAGGTCGTCCGGCAGCCGCTCGGCGTACGTAATGGCTTCGAGGGTCTCCTCGTTGCGGGCCATCCCGAGGAAGCCCACCTCGGCGGTCGGCACGAGGCGCGTCATGCCCTCGAGCATGCCGAGCCCGGCACGGAGAATGGGAACCACGAGGGGGGTGGGCTTCACGAGTCCGACGCCCTCGGTCCTGGTGACCGGCGTCTCGATGGACACGGTTTCGACCCGGACATCGCGGGTGGCCTCGTAGGCCAGCAGGGTGACGAGCTCCTCGGTGAGGAGGCGGAACACCGGCGACGACGTGTCCTTGTCCCGGAGAACCGTGAGTTTGTGGGCTACCAGGGGGTGGTCGACTACCAGTACACGCATGCCTCAAAAGTACCATTGGAGCCATGTCCCCCTCCGTCGTCGCCGTCCTCCCCGAGCACCGGGCGTGGATGGGGCTGGCCCTGCAGGCGGCCGCGAGGACCCGTGCGAGCGCGGACGTGCCCATCGGCGCCGTCGTCGTCGGGCCGGACGGCGAGGTGCTGGGTACGGGCTGGAATCAGCGCGAGGAACTCGGGGATCCGACGGCGCACGCCGAGGTGCAGGCCATCCGCGCCGCCTCCGCGCGCCTCGGCGGGTGGCGGCTTGAGGGCTGCACCCTGGTGGTGACGCTCGAACCGTGCGCCATGTGCGCCGGCGCCTCCGTCCTGGCACGCATCCCCCGCGTGGTGTTCGGGGCCTGGGACGAGAAGGCAGGGGCGTCGGGCTCGGTGTTCGATGTGCTGCGCGAGCGGCGGCTGAACCACTGGACGGAGGTCTTCGCGGGGGTCCGCGAAGAGGAGTGCGCCGCCCTTCTCAGGGAGTTCTTCGCCACACAGCGGTCCGGTTCCGGCTCCCGGTGATTCTGCGTAGGCTGAGGAGATCGGCACCATCCCTCATGAAGGAGCAGACGTGGCAGATCAGCAGGACGGTTTGAAAGAAGTACAGGACATCCTCGGCAAGACCGACATCGCGATCCTCACGACCGTGAGCCTCGACGGGCAGCTCGTGAGCAGGCCCCTCGCACTCCAGGCGAAGGACTTCGACGGCGACCTCTGGTTCTTCACCGAGGACCCCTCCCCCAAGGCCGACGAGATCCGCGCCAACCCGCAGGTCAACGTCTCGGCGAGCACGGGCAAGGGCTACGTCTCCATCGCGGGCACGGCCACGCTGACGAAGGACCAGGCGAAGATCGACGAGCTGTGGGGACCGTCGGTGTCCGCATGGTTCGAGAACGGCCGCGAGGATCCCGCCGTCGCCCTCATCCATGTCGACGCCGACACCGCCGAGTACTGGTCCATGGACGCGCCGCGCGTCGTCTCGGCCGTGAAGATGGTCAAGGGGCTCGTGACGGGCACCAAGCCGGACTCCGGCAAGAACGACGTCGTCGAGCTGCCGTAGCGGCTCCCGTTTTGGGTGTTGGGCGCCCGAGCCGGTAACGTAGTGGCGTTGGTGACGTGTCCGAGCGGCCGAAGGTGCAACACTCGAAATGTTGTTTGGTGTAAAAGCCAACGTGGGTTCAAATCCCACCGTCACCGCCACATGATGCCGTCAGGCATCGCACACGAAACGCTCTCCTCCGGGAGGGCGTTTCGTGTTTCCCGCCGAAACGCTGACACCCCGCCATTGCATGTGACGCACCCGTAGCAAATGGCACAACAACGGGTCGTAGTTCTCGCTACCGCCTCGGCGTCTACGTGAAACGAAGTTCCTGCGCTTGGGCGCCGCGTTCCCAAGCCCAGCCGGTGAGGTCCCTGACCCCCTGGGACTCGAAGAAACCGTCCAGTGCTTTCTCCGCCACATCGGCGGGAACCTTCACTCCTTGGGGTACCCAGCCAGTCAGACCATGCGTGTCCAAAGCCATCGGCACCTCATCGTCCTGGTGGGGAAGATGAGTGAGAACGGACAATGTCTCGAGGTCTCGATCGTCCGAAGCGATGTGTACAACGAAACCCTCCGCAGCAGCACCCCACGCCTCGAAGCGGCGGTGGCCGAGACTGACCACGAATCGGCCATCTTTCAAGCTCTCCCAACGTCCTAGTCGAGAGAGTGCCTGTTGCTTGGCTTTCCCGACACTCTCGATCGCCTCGCCTGCGACAATCCAGGTGGACGGGGAAGCCTGATGACGACGGTTGTAGACGAAGAAAGCGATTTCTTTTCCGAACAGGTACCCGATAGCCGACACAGGAACCCATACAAGGGCGAACCCCTGCCATGGGGCGGGAAACAGGAGCAATAGACCCAGTCCAGCGAAGATCACTCCGTAGATGAGCCACGCAGGTCCTCGGATACCCGTGAGAGAACCCACCGCGCCGCTGATCAGAAGACCGACGCCAACAACCACGACGGCCGCCGGAAGAACCTCGCGCGGGACGTTGCTCACGATCAGGACAAGCAACAGGATCAGGAGTGCAGCGGGGATCAGCATGCGGAGCATGAATTCCCGTGACCCGCTTGCCCCGCGCGGTCGATCAGACTTACGGTTGTCCATCAATTCCCCTGTATCTCAGTTCCCTGTGACGAGAAACTTGGCAACGTCAAGTCCTGATCCCGTCGTCGTCCCGTAAAGCGATGAGCGCAGCAGCCTCACGGAATTCGGACCACCGCTCACTAGTCCCGACAGCGTGCTGACGTTCGTTCGTGCTGCTTGCTGGAGTGTACTGGATGAGCTCGGTCCACCCGGTAGGTGGGTCAAGGCGCCGCCTGTCGCACCCGCCCAACCCACGTCAGCCCATGAGACGGCTTCCCCCGCGATGAACTTGTCGGTCATGGTACCCGCGACTGCACCACCGCTCCCCAAAGCAGTGGTTGCTGCGGCTGCCTGGATCGTGGATCGGGCGCCCGCGGCAGTGAGGGTATAAGCCCCATAACCGCCTGCCCGAGCCAGGGTTCCGCCTGCAGGTCCCGCCAGTCCGCCCAAAGCACCGCTCACCGCGCCGCCGGCTGTGGAGCCGGCGAAGGACCGCCAGTTTTCGATTCGGCCCCCGTTCTTGATCAGATGAGTTGCTGCGCCACCAACTGCACCTGCTGTTCCGTTGACACCCGCATTCACAGCGACGTAGCTGCCAAGTCTTGAGGCCGATGACGCAGTTGCAGCCGCTGCGCGCCCGGCAGAAAGAGCTCCCCCTCCGAGCAATCCGACCGCACCCATCGCAGCCGATTGTGCCCAGTTGACCTCGCCCTTGGTTGCCTTCTGGATGACGACGTCGGCGCCGAAGCTCATCAACCCCATGCCTGCGACCTGCCCGCCGGGGACGAACATCAACACCGCACCGCCGACGATGGCGGCACCGCCGACGACGTATTCCCAGTTGTCGCCGAGCCAGTCTCCTGCTGCGGCCATCGCACCCCCGGCGCTGCCGTCGTAGGCCTTGAGCTCGTCGTCGGTGAGGGGTCGGAGGCCGGTGGGGTCGGTGGTGTTGAGCGGGTTGTTGCCGGCGTACGCGTAGGGGTTGCCGTCCCAGCCTGCGCCGAGAACGGGGGCCAACGGGTCGGTGGACAGGAACCCCCGGGTCCCGGGGTCGTAGGCGCGGGCGCCGAGCCATTCCAGGCCTGCAATGTCCACGCCGCCGTGACCTGTCAGGCTGACCCCCGCGGGGAGTCCGCCGGCCAGGCCGGTGCTTGCACCGGCGCCGGCGCTGAGCCCGGTAGTGCCACTCCCCGCCATTTCGCCGGAGGTTCCGCCGGGCGTGGGAACGGTGGGGGTGCCGAGGACCGCCCAGGGGTCGGTCTCGTCGGTGGGCCGGGCCGCCCGCCAGCCCGGCGCCGTCCAGGCGTTACCGATCCCTGTCACACCGCCGGGCAGGGACAGGACCTGACCGCCACCAATATCTGCGATGCCGGTGGCCCCTGCACCCGCGGTGCTGTCACGGGATGGGGTGATGTTGGTGAGGGCGGGGATGGGTGTGGCGGTGTCCCACCAGAGTGGGGTGCCGTCGATGCCAGCGAGTTCACCGAGGGCATCGACCCACAGCCCGTGCCGCGAGATTTCCTCCCCGTCGGGGGTCCGCTCGCAGGTGCCGCTCAATTGTCCGGTGGGGCCCCAGGCGTATTCAGTCCAGGACCCGTCCGCGCCGATGAGCCGGGTGCGCCGGCCGAGGCCGTCGTGGACGAACTCCACCCTCGACCCGTCCGGGCCGGTGATGGTCAGGAGTTGACCCGCGGCGTCGTAGGCGAACATGCGCGACCCTGTCGGGGTGCTCTCGCGGATCAGGCGGCCCCCGGCGTCGTACTCCCACTCCGAGAGCGCTGCCTCCGCCTCGGCCGCCGGCATTGATGCCTGCGCGTCCGAGCCTCTGAGCGGGGTGGTGGCGGCGGTGACCATCTGTCCGGCGCCGTCGTACCCGTACCGGGTGATAGCGCCGGCGCGGGTCAGGGCCGTGATGCGGCCGTCGTCGTCCCGGCCGATCAGCGTCACATCAGCGCCCCTGCCACTGTTTGCGGTGGCTGCACCGCCCGCGTTGCTTGCGCTGTTCGAGAGGCTGCGGGTGTGCTCGGCGAGGGTCCCGTGCCGGTAGGTCCATTCCTGGACGAGGTCCCCGGCGGTCACCCCGGTCAGGCGCCCGGACGCGTCGTGGGTGAAGACCGCATCGCCCAACAACGGGTTGGTGACGGTGGTGAGCCGTCCGGCGGGGTCGTGGGTGTAGGTGGTGGTGGTGCCGTGGGCGTCGGTGAAGGACGTCCGGTATCCATCGGCGTCGTACGCCCACGACAACCCCTGGCCTCCCCGGGTGCGGGAGGTCAGCTGCCCGCGCCGGTTGAAGCCGAGTTCATGCTCCACCACCAGCCCGTCATTTCCAGTGTGGTCGGTGACGACGACCCGCCGGTTCATGACATCCCTCTCGATCGCGGCCAGCAGGCGGCCGTCGACCGATGTGGTTTTCTCCTGCCCGGCGGCGTCGTAGGTCCAGGTGGTGGTGTGCCCGTCGGGGTCGGTCTGGGACAGCTGCCGCCCGGCCGGATCATAGGTCGCGGTGGTGACCCGCCCCAGCGGGTCCGTCACCGAGGAGACCTGGTCGGTCGGGGTGTAGGTGCGGGTGGTGACCCCGCCCAACGGGTCCGTGACCTTGATGAGCCGTCCGCGGGTGTCGTACTCGAACCGGGTCCGTCCGCCCACCCCGTTGATGGTGGAAGTCAGTTCCCCGGCGGTGTTGTAGGCGAACCGCCGGGTCCCGTACCAGGTGTCCTGCGAGTACGTCAGGCGCCCGCAGGCGTCGTACCCGTACCGGGACACCCCCTGACCCGGGCTCCGGCGCAGGGTCAGGCGCCCGGACGGGTCATAGGTGAAGGTCTCGACCTCGCCGGTCGGCAGGGTGCGGGAGGCGACGCGCTGGTCGGCGTCATACGCCAGTACGGTGACAGCACCCAGCGGGTCGGTCGTCCGCCAGGGGCGCCCGCACGCGTCGTACTCGTACAGGGTCACGGCCCCCAGAGGACTGGTGATGGAGGTGATTTTCCCCGCCAGGTCCCGGCCCAGGACGGTCAGCCCGCCCTCCCCGTCGAGGAGCTCCACCGGATTCCCCGCCGCGTCATAGGTAATCAGCTCCGCGGACCCGTCCGCGGATTCTGCCCGGACCGGGCGTCCGTACTGGTCGAAGCTGTAGGTCGCGGACGCGAACGCGTCCGTGATCGTCGCCGTCCCGACCGCCCGGTCCGTGGTGGTGTCGGTGCGGACCCCGGTGGGATCCACCACGGCGGTGAGGGCACCGACCCTGTCGTACTCGCGGACCCAGTCGTGGCCTGCGGGGTCCGTGATGCCGACCAGCCGGGAGAGCGTGTCATGCGTGAAGCCCCAACGGGCGCCGTCGGGCAGGATGGCCGCCGTGAGATTCCCAAGCTCGTCAGTGACCTGCTCGATGCTGCGGCCGAGGGGGTCGGTGGTGCGGACCAGGTCTCCCGTCGGACCGTACTCGAGTTCGGTCCGGCCGCCGTCGGGGGCGACCGACGCCGTCACCCGGCCGGCCGGGTCGTGCTCGAACACCCACACCGCCCCGTCCGGGTCCACCCGGCGCACCAAGAGCCCCCTGGCGTCGTAGGTGAACCGGGTCTCCGCCCCGGACGGGCTGACCGCCGTCACCGGGCGGCCCGCCCCGTCCCGGACGATCCTCGCCGTGTCCCCCAGAGCGTTGCGGGTGGCGATCAGGTCCCCGTGCCCGTCGTACTCGAAGCCGATGCTCACACCGACCGGGTCCGTCACCCGGACCAGGAGCCCGTCCACCCACTGAAGTTCGGTGCGGCCGCCCAGCGGGTCGTGCACCACGCACGGATCCCGGGTGATGTCATCGGCGTACTCGTAGCTGACCACGGACCCGGTCGCAGTGACCAGGGTGGTCAGTCGGTCGTGCTTGTCCCACCCGTACGTCAGGTCCGCGCCCTCCGGGGTCACCGTCCGGGTCCTGCGACCGCGGGCGTCGTAGGCGTGGACGGTGACCGCGCCGTCGCGCTCGGTCAGGGACACCAGGTTCCCGTGCTTGTCGTAGGCCATGGACTGGCGCCGGTCGTCCGAATCCAGGACACCGACGAGGCGTCCCTTCGCATCCGCAACCCACGAATTCGACCGTGACCCGTCCTCGTCCGAGACGACAGTGACCCGGCCGGGCAGATACGCGAACCGCACCCGGCGCCCGTGCTGGGTGACCTGCAACACCACCCGGCCCTGCGCGTCGTACGTGTTCTCCGCCTCCACGACCCCGGCAGCGGAGAACACGGCGTCGATGAGACCGTCCTCGTTCCACCGATACGAACGCGTCCCGGTCTCCCCGGTCACGCCGACCAGCCGGCCGGCATCGTCGTACCCGTACTCCACCCGGCGGCCGTCCGAGGACCGCACCACGGCCACACGCCCGCTTGCGTGCTCGACGTCCAGGAACCGGCCCCGCCCATGCGACAACCGGCTGATCAGAGGCGCGCCGTCGGGCACTCCGTCAGTGGAGACGTCGGTATCGGAGTCGGCTGCGTCGGCCGGTGCTTCCCGGTGCACGGAGATGGTGCGGCCAGGACCGGACCCGGCCCCCAGCCAAAGCCCGGCGGCGCTGAACGCCCACCAGCCACCCTGATTGTCCCGGACCACCAACAGCTCCGAGAATCCCTCGGGCACGGAGTCAAGGTCGGAGAAGCCGGTGGCGGGTTCCCGGGTGAGCCAGTAGTTCTCCCCCACCGCCCGACCCCAGGCGTCGCCGTTCCTCGGGAAGTCCACGGCCCGGCCGTCGGCCAGCACCCAGCGGGCACCCTCGTCCGACAGGGCCAGCTGCTGGTCGAGGACGGACGCCCAGCCCGGGCCGAACACCCCCGGGGAGTCCAGGCCAGTGCCCAGCGAGTTGTACATGCGCGAGAGCACCAGGTTCGACGCGAGGCCCGCAAAGCCGAGATCGGTCTCGGGTTCGATGAAGTTCCCGGTCGCGGTGTTCACCGGATCATTCGCATACCCGGTGGTCGGCACCGCACCGTACGCCGTCGGCGGATCGATCGACAGGGCCGAGCGGGTCGCGCTCATCCCGGCCGCGGCCAACGCCTCCCCCAGGCCCGCATCCGAGACCGTCGACACGGCGCCCTCACCACCGGCCGCGGCGAACGCGTCGGCGATCGTGACCGCCCACGCCGCGTCGTCCTCGTTGGCCTGCAGGTAGTTCCGGTACGCAGCGATCACCCCGGAGGCCTCGATCGTTCCCCACGAGCAGCTCGACGCGAAGGAGGACAGCTGGCCCGCCAGAGCACCCGGCGCCGACGCCAATCCGTCATCCAGTCCACGCGCACTGCTCGCGAACGTGCGCAGGTTCGAGGGCCGCGCCGAGGACGTCCCGCCCCCGTACCCGCCACCGGGCCCCGGGGTCTGGCGGGAGCCCGTGGACGCCGCCGCCTGCGGGAACGACGGTGCCGCCCCCGGGTCCATGTTCGGCCGGTCCCCCTCGCCGAAGACCGCGTCCCAGCCCTTCTCGAAGGCGTTGCGGTCGTTGTGCTCGCGCACCCACGCGTTATTAGCCCTGCGCCGCGCATCCTCCTCGCGGCCGGCGTCGATCATCTGCCCCACATAGCCGGCCACCGTCCGCAACGCCGAGGCCAGGGCGGTCGCATCAGTCGCAGCGGTCGTGGCATTGTCCTGGAAGATCTCCGAGAACCGCCCCTTGAAGTCCTCACGCGCCGCGCTTACGTACGAAGACCGCGTTCCGGCCCGGTTCTCCAACCGCGTGGCCGCGGACTGGAACGCCCGCTGCACCGATCCGGCCACTCCGTAATCGAATCGCCCACCGTGGGAGGCATCCGACTCCGGCAACAACGGCATCTCCACGAATTCGGCCACAACCAACGCCCCCCAGGAACAAGAACAACAGGAAAACCATCAAACCCGCCCGGGAAGACACCCGAACGGGGAAAACCACGAAAAGAAAGAGACCTGCACCGACCACGGTGGGCGCGAGGGAATCAGCGCCCCGAGGAAACAATTCGAGAAGACCCGGAGCGGGGAAACACCTGTTCCGCGAGAGGCGGCTGACCGCACCATGCACGACGCGTGGAACGGTCAGCCGGGCCTCACAGCAGAGACCGTGGACTCAGGCCCCGCCGCCGGCGGAGAAGATGTCCTGGGAGATCTTCTGCAGCTGCGTCCGCAGCTCCTCGAGCTCCTGGCGGGCCTTGTCCAGGGCGGCTTTCGTCTCCGGCCAGGTGGATCCGCGGAACTGCGAAGCCAGCGGACCGTCCCACACATTCGGATCCGACAGGATCTTGCCCTGCGCATCCAGGGCCGAGATCTGATCCGTGAAACCACCGTTGATGATCGACTGCACCTGACCGATAGCGGCCTTCGCCTGCTCGGTCGACAACACACGTGACATAAGAACATCCTCCCCAAGAGACAACCGCTTCACTGCCGGACGAAATAACGATCGCCGGCGAGCGGACGCACGTGACGCTACCAACACCCATTCACAAAAGCCACTACCGAAACAAAGGCCACTTCGGAACACCCGGGAGGACCGGTACATGAGACGGACGAGAAAATTGTTCACGCGTGAGTATGATGCTCAGGGCACCGAACGGAATTGGGGACGATCATGGCCACACGGTCTCGCACGCACCAGCACAACCCGAGACGCCGCAGCGCGCCGGGACAGGCGCTGGGCGCCGTCATCGTCGTCGCGGGGCTGATCGCGACGACGTCCTGCACCCCCTCCCCGGATCCGGAGCCGGTGTCGGACCCCGTCAAGCTCCTCCAGCACGTCCGCGTGGGCCTCTCCCCCGCCGCCGGCGTCGAGACCATCGACGGGACCACCATCTCGGTGACCGCGAACGGTGAGTCCTCGACCGAGACCACGGAGTACAGCACCGCCGACACGGTGGGTGAACTTCCGGTCCGGGTGAGCCTGCAGTACACGGCCGGAGCGAAATCCGGTTCGGACCTCGCCGAACTGGAGGGCCATTCCGGTCCCATCGAGATCGACCTGACCCTCGAGAATCTCACCGTCCGGCCACAGACCATCGAGTACGACGCCGCGGGCCAGACCCGGTCCGACACGGCCCTCGTCGGCGCTCCCCTGACGATCGCCGCATCGACGAAGCTGGAAGGCGTAAGGGCCGACGACGTCACCCCGGGTTCCTCCGACGGCACGGCCGGCACCAACGGCGTGCTGAGCAGCACCGCGGACGGCGCCGCCGTCGTGCAGTGGGCGACGGTCCTCGCCCCACCCCGTTCGGGAGCGAGCACCACGCTGCGCCTCGTGGCCGACGTCGAGGACTTCAAGGTCCCGGCGTTCGATCTGGCGGTGCAGCCGGGCCTCAACACCGACCTCAGTGCGGACGGCGTGGTCGCCGGCGCCTTCTCCTCGGGTACAAACTCCGAACTCGACCTGCAACGCCGCACCATCGATCTCGTGGCCGACGTCAACATCGTGCTGACCAAGGCGGGCGCCACCATCACGGACGTCCGGCAGAACCTGGAGACGACCTCCGAGACCCTGGGTGTCGAGACCGCCGGGGAACTGCGCGACAACTCGCAGGCCCTGGCTCGCACCATGCAGGACCTGAAGGACCAGCTGCAGGCCCTCGGCGCGGATCTGGAATCCGCGACGAGCACCACCCAGTCCACCACGCTGTCCCAGCTGCAGCAGACCGTGTCCGCGGTGGATGCGATGCTGGGCGACACCTCGGCCGCGCCCACGACCGTGCCGATCAACGGGGACGGCTGCTCCGCGGAGGTACCCAGGCCCGGCCAGACCGCCACCGTGTACTCCAGCATCCTCACCATGGCCGCCCAGCTCGACGCCTACGCGAAGGTCAGCGCGGACTGCCGGGATTCCGTCGCGGACTCCCTCAGGACCACCGTGGGCCCCGAGAACCCCACACCGGAGGAATGCGCCGCGCAGGGCTCGGTGACCTGCTCCCTGCGCGGCTCCGCCGTGACCGTGACCGCCGCCCTCATCGGACTGGTCGCGAAGGGCGATGCGCTCGTCGAGAGCCTGCAGCTGGACTCGGTCAACGAGGCGATCAGCGATCAGAAGGCCTCCGGGGAGGCGCTGACGACGGCGCGCACCGATCTCGCTGCGGCACTCGAGACCGCCGGGGACTCCGACGACTACACGGAAGCCCTCGCCGTCGTGAAGGACGCGATCGCGTCCGCCCGCGGCTCCGTCACCACCACCCGCGATGCGTCGGAGGAGGCCCGCGACAGCGTCGATCTGCTGCGGGAGAGGCTGATCGCCATCGGCGAGACGGCGACGACGGCGAAGGGCGAGCTGGGTGACGGCACGCTCCTGGACGGGTCGATGATGCAGCAGAGCCAGCGGCTCGCCGACGAGCTGTGCGAGCTGGCCGAGAACGGCCGGATGTCGATCCGGGACGCGGATGAGCTGCGCTCCTACCTCACGGCCACGCCGTGCAAGCCGATCGAGCCCACGCCGACGCCGACCCCGACCCCCACGCCCACCGAGCCTCCGGCCGAGCCCACGCCGTCGCCCGAACCCACCGCCGACCCCACACCCACCGCACCCGCGTCGGAGGAACCAACGCCCGGAGAGCCGGCGCCGGGCGAGCCCGCGCCGGTCGAGCCTGCGCCGGGCGACTCCGCGACGGACGCGCCGGCCACCGACGAATCCGCGACGGCCCCCGCGATGGACAGGGTCATGCAGGTCAAGCTGCTCCCCCCGCTGGACGGGATCCCGCCGCTCGGGTTCGACGATCCGCTGGATGTCCGGCTCCGCGACCAGGCGACCGCGTGGGACTCCGTCCTCGCCGCCGTCGACACCACGGACCCGGACCAGGAGATCGCCCGGGCGTTCGACGCCCTGGACACCACCATCGACGCCACCGAGGCCGACCTGGACGAGGTCGAGGACGCCGTGAAGGCGCTCGACGAGGCCGCCACCGCGGACGTCACGAGCACCCAGCGCGAGCTCGACGCCCTGGTGGCCTCACTCGACAGCGCGATCCTCTCCTCCGGTGAGGTCGGGACGACCCTCGACGAGCTGAAGACGCAGCAGGACGGGCTCGGGGACGAGATCAAGAAGTCCCTCGGCGACGTCTCGGCCAAGACCATCACCCAGATCGACAAGACCGTCGGGAGCCAGGTGCGCGAGGTCGCCGAGATCGGCGACGCGGGCTCGGCGTCCGTGATCACGGCCTTCGACCGCTCCATCTCCGGCCTGAAAGCGACCTCGGACGAGGTGGTGAGCGACGCCGGCGGAACAGTGGACAAGCAGCGCACGGAACTGAACCAGCGGGGCGACGCCCTCGCGGAGAGCCTGGACAGGAGCACGCAGGCCTCGCTCGCGAACATCGCGTCCAGCACGTCGGGCTCCACCCGCGACGTCGAGGGCGCCGGCGCCCTGCTGGCCTCGAGCCTCAA
The DNA here is from genome assembly GCF_051172775.1 of Arthrobacter sp. Ld5. Lineage (NCBI taxonomy): Bacteria > Bacillati > Actinomycetota > Actinomycetes > Micrococcales > Micrococcaceae > Arthrobacter > Arthrobacter sp. Ld5. The sequence goes on along the minus strand of NZ_JBPKBO010000024.1, from coordinate 551,302 downwards.
CAACGTGATGCTCGACCTCGGGGACCGCTCCGTGAACGGCTCCGGCCTCCTCGGTTCCATGGCCACGAGCGCCGCCAAGGCCGACACCGCCGACTTCCAGCTGGCCCTCGCCTCCCAGAACGCCGAGGGGTACACCAACATCCGTTCCCGCGACGTGGCCGGGCTGCTGCTGCGCCAGGCACAGTTCAAGGCCTCCCTCGCCGCCGTCGACGCACTGCCCCCGTTCCACCTCAAGGTGCCGGACGGCGCGACCTCCCAGACCCTCTACACCCTCACGATCGACGCGGACACATGAACCAGCGCACCCGCCTCATGACGCTGCTCGTCGCCGGCGCGGCCGTCGTCGTCGCGGCCGTGGTCGCCCTGACCGTCATGCTGAACCGCCCCGCAGAAGCCATCCGGCCCGATCCCGTCGCCGCGACGGTTCCCGTCGCACTGGACGCCGACGGCCTGCCGGAGGACGTGTCCCTCGGCGTCGTCGTGACATACGGGCAGTCCGGCGAGCCGGGCTCCGAGTACAACCGGGCCGCGCAGGGCGCGGTCGTCGCCGCACAGCGCTTGGCCCAGGGCGGCGTCGCCGTCGCCCTGTCCACCCAGAACGACCGCGGCACGGAGGACGGCGCCCGAGCCGCCGTCCAGGCGCTCGCCGAGCAGGGCGTCGCGGGCGTCGTCGTGGCGAGCTCGGGCCCCCAGGCCCAGGCGGCGGCCCGCGCCGCCGAAGAGCTCGGCCTCCCGGCGATCCTCCCGTACGCCCGGCCCTCGGAGCCCTCGCCGTCCGTGTGGACCACCCTGCCGTCCGCCACCTCCGTCGAGGTGGCCCTCCGGACCGCGGTGAACGGCAGGACGAGCGTGCTGCTCGTGAACGACGGCGGCGCCACACCGACGTCGGTGCCGGTCGCGCAGACCCTCGACCTGCAGGATTTCGACGACGTGACGGGCCTGGCGCAGGAGGCCGCCATCCTCACCGGGGACCAGCAGCGTGCTCCGGGCGCTCCCGCGGTCACCGACGCGGGGAGTGCTGGTTCCGCGGACGCCGTGATCGTCTCGGCCGCCACGCCCCAGCGGATGGCCCGCCTGGTCCAGGCCCTGCAGGCGCGCGACGTCTCCGTCCCCCTGATCCTCCCTGACGGGGCGACCGCCCCGGCCTTCGCGTCTGCGCTCTCCGAACTCGACGGGACGGCATCCGGCCAGCTGGTCGGCATCGCCCCGTCCGCCGGTGACAGCGCGGCCCTGCAGCAGGACGCCCAGGGGCGCGGCATGTCGGCCTTCCTGTCCGCCGTGCGCCTCGCGGCGGGAGACGCCGACGTCAGGAACCTGACCGGCGACGCCCCGTTCTCCGCGGACGCGTGGGCGGCGGATCCTGCCAGCCACGACGCCGTCGTCGCGCTGGTCCGGGCGGCCGGCCTGGCCGGCAGCGGCGACCCGTCGGAGGTGGCCGAGGCGCTGCGCTCCGTCTCGCTGGGTCCTGGGGAGGGCCTCGCGGGGCCGCCCCTGGACTTCTCGCGACCCGAGGCACTCACCGCCAAGGCCACCCCCGTCTACGCATCTCCCCAGGATCTGGGCCTGCGCCCGGCGGACGGGAACGCCCCGCGCCTGGTGTGGGTGCCTGCGCCGACCCCCACGCCGAGCCCCTGACCGATCGTCCGGCCCGTCCCCCGCGGACGGCCCCCACCCCCTGACAGAAGGAACGCCACCGTGCGTGTGCTGATCGATCTCGACGAGCGTCGCTTCGAGTGCGAGGTGGCGCACGCAGCGCCGGCCACCACGCTGGCCGACCTGGTGGCGACCGCCGGCGGCCCACGCCTCGCGCCCGAGGCGTCCGTGTTCGTGGACGAGACGGAGGTGCGCGGCTCCACCCCGGTCTCGGAACTCGTCCTGCTCGAGGGCAGCCGCATCGCCCGGGCGCCGTGGGCCGGACCCGCGCGCGTGCAGGGCTGGAGCGTGACGCTCGCCGGCGGGCAGCACGTGGGCGCGGTGATCGGCGTGCCGCAGGGACGCGAGATGCTCATCGGCCGGTCACCGCACGCCGATCTGACCCTGCCCGCGGAGAGCGCGTCATGGGAGCACTGCCGGCTGCGCCGGGAGGACGACGGCGTGCGGGTGCTGGACAGCGGCTCCACGAACGGCACCCTCGTGGACGGGGAGCGGGTGGGGGACGACGGCGTCCTGGTGCCCGAGATGGCCACGGTCACGGCCGGCGGGACGGTGCTCCTGCTGCGCCGGTCCCTCGACGAGACGCCGGCTCCCGCACCGGGCAGCCTGCACAACCTGACACCGGCCGCGACAGCGCCCTTCAACCGGCCGCCCCGCCCCGGGAAGGCCCCGGCGGGTGACGCGCTGGTCCCCCCGAGCCCGAAGGACGTCCCGCCGGCCGGCAAGTTCAGCTACATCAGCGTCCTCGCGCCCCTCGTGATGGCCGTGGCCATGGTCCTCATCCTGCGGGACCTCCGTTTCGCGATGTTCGCCATGCTCAGCCCGGTCATGGCCGTGGGCATGTGGTTCGAGCAGAAACGCCGCCATGCCCGCGGGCTGAAGGACGAGGAGGCCCGGTTCACGGGGGCGATCGAGGAGTTCGAGGAGCAGATCCGGACGGCGGCCGAGACCGAGACCGCCCTGCGCCACCGGCTCATCCCCGACCCCGCGACCGTCGTGCGGCGCGCGGCCCTCCCCGCCACGTCCCTGTGGCAGCGCCGTGCCGACGCGGACGACTTCCTGGCCCTCCACGCCGGCACCGGTGACGTCCCGTGGAAGCCCCCGGTGGACCGGGCGGCCGGCCCGCGACTCGACGAGAAGGTCAAGGACTCCCTCGCGGCCGCCCGCCTGCTGGCCGCCCCCGTGCTGGTGGACCTGACGGATGCCGGCGTGGTGGGCATGGTGGGACCGCGGGAGGGCACCCTGGCGCTCGCCCGGTCCCTCCTCGCCCAGGCCGCCGTGCATGTGGGGCCCGCGGACCTGACCGTCGGCGTCTTCTGCGACCCCGGCCGCGCCGACGAGTGGGAGTGGGCCTCCTGGCTGCCGCACACGCGCCAGGCCGGCAGCAGCACGGGCCAGCGGTGGATGTCCGCGCACCGCGAGACGAGCCTCGCCATGCTCCGGACGCTCAAGGACACCGTGACGGAGTTGCCCACCCCGGCCCTGCTGGTGGTGCTGGACTCCGAGGTCCTCACCGAGGGCCGTGACGCCCCGGCGCGCGCCCTGCTCGGCATGGGCCGCTCCCTGCCCGGGACGTCCCTGACGCCACACCAGCGCTCGTCCCGGGTGGCGGGCATCGTCATCGCCACCTCCGAGGAGCAGCTGCCGGCAGCGTGCACCACCATCATCAGGGTGGGGGCGGACGCGGCGGCCACCGTGGAGCAGCCGGAGGACCTGACCCGCGTGGACGACGTCATCCTCGCGGGCCTCGACGAGGATGAGGCCCTGCGCTGCGCCATGCAGCTGGCGCGCTTCGACGACCCGGAGCTCAGCGTCCCCGGGGCCTCGTTGCCGTCCCTCGTGCGGCTGCCCCGGCTCCTGGGCTACGAGCGTCCGGACCCTGCCACCATCCGCCGCATGTGGGACTCGTCCCCGGGAGTGTCCGCGCCGATCGGTACGGACGAGAACGGGACGCTGACACTGGACCTCGTCAAGGACGGCCCGCACGGCCTGGTGGGCGGCACCACCGGCTCCGGCAAGTCCGAGTTCCTCCGCTCGCTCGTCGCGGGCCTCGCGGCACGCAACGATCCCACCCGCCTGAACTTCATCCTCGTGGACTTCAAGGGCGGGGCCGCCTTCAAGGCCTGCGAGCGCCTCCCCCACACCATCGGCACCATCTCCAACCTGGACGAGCAACTGGCCGACCGCGCCCTGCTCGCCCTCGAGGCGGAGATGGAGCGGCGCCAGCGGGTCTTCGCGGCCGCCGGTGAGGGCATCGACAACCTGAACGCCTACCTCGCCACGAACCCGGCCGAGCCCATGCCCCGGCTGCTGCTGGTGATCGACGAGTTCGCCATGCTGGCCAAGGACTTCCCGGACGTGCTCAAGGCGCTCGTCAGCGTCGGGGCCGTGGGCCGGACACTGGGCGTGCACATGATCCTCGCCACGCAGCGCCCCGCCGGCGTGGTCAGCGAGGACATCCTCGCGAACACGAACCTCCGGGTGGCCCTTCGGGTGCAGAGCCGCGAGGACTCCAGCAACGTCATCGGCGTCCCTGCGGCGTCGGCGATCGGCCGCGCGCAGATGGGCCGGGCCTTCGTGAAGCTGGGGCAGGACGAGATCACGCCCGTGCAGACGGCCCTCGTCACGGGGCGCGTGCAGGTGGACGGTGGCGCGGCGGTGGACATCCGCGAGGTGCGACGGTTCGGCGTCCCGGTGGCCCCGGCGGCGCCGTCGGCCCCCGCGGCCTCGGACGAGAACGACCTCGACCTGCTCATCGACGCCGTGGTGGGGGCCAACACCGACGCCGGCTACGCCCCGCCGCGGCAGGTCTGGCCGGAGGCCCTCGGCGAGCGCGTGGAGCTGGACGGGTTCGCAGCCGGCAACGACGGCGGCTCCCCCGCACCGGATCCCCTCGGCCCCCCGAGGGTGGGCGGGATGCGGGGTTCCGCGGTGCTCGTGACGCTCATGGACGAGCCGGAGCTGCAGCGCCAGTCACCGGCCGGTTGGGACCTGGCCGCGGGCAACCTGATGCTCATGGGCGTGGCCGGATCCGGCACGAGCACAGCGCTGGCCTCGATCGCGCTGTCCCTCGCCCGGGACACCGACCCGGCCGATCTGGACCTGATGATCCTAGACCTGGGCTCGCGCGCGCTCGAGGCCCTGGAGGGACTGCCGCACACCGTGGCCTACGTGGGGACCGGAGCCGGCGCCAAGGAGCAGCAGGCCCGCTTCCTGCGGCACCTGCACGCCGAGCTGGAACGGCGCCGCGCCGCCCCGGGCCCCCACCGCCGCACCGTGGTGCTGCTGGACGGCCTGGCGTCGCTGCGGGACGAGCTGCAGGACTACGACGGGCAGCAGCTGCTGGACCTCCTGTACCGCGCGTACGCCGACGGCCCGGCGCTCGGGCTCTCGTTCGCGGTCTCCACCACCCGCGCCAAGGCGGTGCCGTCGGCCATGAACGAGGTGACCCTGCAGCGGTGGCTGTTCCGGCTGGCCGACACCTACGACTACTCCTCCCTGGGCGTCCGGGGCAAGCAGATCCCCGCGCCGCTCGCCGGCCGGTGCGTGGACCCCCGCACCGCACTCCAGATGCATGTGGCGACGCCCGGCGTCGGTGTCCCGGCCGCCGTCGAGCGGGTCCGGCAGAGCTGGGCCGACGCCCCCGCGAAGTCCCGGGCGATCCGGCGCCTGCCCGCCGACGTGACCCTGCAGGACCTGGGGGTCGGACCGCAGCTGGAGTCCGAGCCCTGGCGCATCCCCCTCGGGATGCGGGAGGCGGACCTCTCGCCGGCGTTCCTGGAGGTCTACGAGGGTGAGCACGCCCTCGTCGCCGGGCCCGCGCGGTCCGGGAAGTCCACGCTCCTCCTGGCCCTGGCCGCGGCACTGCGGGGCGTGGCCACACCCCAGGGGGCGGCTCAGGTCTGGGGCATCTGCGACCGCCGCTCGCCCCTGGCCTCCGCCGACCTCGACAGGACGGCCGTCGGCGCGGACGAGGTGCCGGCACTGCTGGCCTCGCTGCGGCTCGAGCGCGGCCCGGTGTTCCTCCTGATCGACGACGCGGAGCGCTTCGACGACCCCGACCAGTCCATCGCCGGCATCGTGGCCTCCGGGCAGTCGGGGCTGTGCGTCGTCGCGGCAGGCCGGGCCGCGGACCTCCGCGGACTGTACGGCCACTGGACGAAGACGGTCCGCAAGGCCCGGCTGGGCGTGCTCCTGCAACCGGACGTGGACTACGACGGCGAGTTGCTGGGCGCGACGCTGCCCCGGAAGGCGCCGGTGGCGATGACCGCCGGCCGCGGGTACCTCGGCGTCGGCGGGCAGGTGGCGCTCGTCCAGTCGATCAGCCCCGGAGGCTGACCGGCACCTACGATGACAGGGGCACCGACGAGGGTGCCGACGGCAGGACGGACCGACGGCGTCGGGGAGAGGTGGAGGAACAGCATGCAACTCGCACAGACGGGTCAGGCGCTCGGCGCGTCCTACCGCTTCGGCGAACGGGTGGGCTCCGGTGCGGTCGGCGAGGTCTGGACGGTCACCGCGACCGACGACAGGGTGCTCGCCGCGAAGGTGCTGCGCCCCGAGCACGCCGACGATCCCGCGCTCGTGGAGCGGTTCGTCCGGGAGCGGTCCGTGCTGCTGGGGCTGCAGGACCCCTCGATCGTCTCCGTCCGCGACATGGTGGTGGAGGGTGCGCGCCTGGCCATCGTCATGGACTACGTCGCGGGGGGTTCGCTCCGGGAGGTGGTGCGGGAGGCCGGGACGCTGCGGCCCGCGGACGCGCTGGAGGTCGCCGCCGAGGTGCTGGACGCCCTGGCGTTCGCCCACGCCCGGGGCGTGACGCACCGCGACATCAAACCGGACAACGTGCTCCTCGCCCGGCCCTGGGCCGCGTGGGCGCCGGGCGATGTGCGGGTCTCCGATTTCGGGATCTCCGACGTGGTGGGCGAGAGGATCCGCCAGACGACCGGCCTCATCGGCACCCCGCAGTACATGCCGCCGGAGCTCATCAGCCAGGGCCGCTCGGGCCCCCCGGGCGACGTCTACTCGGCGGGCGTCCTGCTCTACGAACTCCTTGCCGGTCGCACCCCGTTCGCCGGCCCGGGGACGGATTTCAGCGTCGCGTACCGGCATGTCTCCTCCCGTCCGCCGCGGATCCCCGTGGACGACGCCCTCTGGGACGTCCTGGCCGGGCTGCTGTCCAAGGACCCTGCGCAGCGCCCCACCGCGCCCGAGTCCGCGGCGACGCTCCGACGCCTCGCCCTCCGCCTCGCCACGAGCGCGGCCCTGACGCGCGGGGAGGCCCCCGCGGACTTCGACGACGTCGAGCGCCCCGCCACCGTGGTGCGGGGCGCCTTCACGGACGCGGACCTCGCCGCCCTGGCGTCCGCCCCGCCCCTGGACGACGCCGGGGAGATGCCTCGTCTCGGGGAGGCGGGCAGTGCGACCCTCGCCCGCCCGATGCCGCGCCGCGAGGTCCGGCCCGTCACCGAGGCGCGGCCCGAGCCCGCGGACGAACCCCCGTTCTGGCGCACCCGGAAGGCGCTCCTCCTCGCGGGGACCGCGGTACTGCTTCTCGTGGGGATGATCGTCGGGTTCGTGGTCCTCAGCCCTGGGAAGCAGCAGGCGGCCGGGGACGGCTCCGGCGATCCGCTCTCCGCCAGGGTGCAGGACACGGCGCTGCCCACGGGCCTGACGATCTCACGGGACGCCGCCTACGACCCCTCCTCCGGCCGGGTCCGCCTGAGCCTCACCTACGCGGCACAGAAGGCGCCCCTGTCCGGGGAGTTCCTCGAGGTCATCCCCGCGATGACCGACGGCGAGGCCTGCCCCGCCGTCACCTGGGAGGGCGCCTCGGTGAGCCGCAACCAGGCCTCCGTCACCGGGCTCGACGTCGACTGCGGCTGGTCGCTGGCGGACCTGCAGGTCCCGGCGGGGGGCTCCGTCCAGGTGACCGCCTCGGTGGCGGCGCAGCCCGCCGACCAGCAGGCACTCGATGAGTGGGTGCGCGGGGTATCCGGGGCGACGGCGGCCGCGACGCAGGACCCGGCAGTCGCAGGCACCGCCTACCCGGTCCAGCGCCTGACGGGCGTGGAGGTCCGCACCCCGGCGCGCGTCGTGACGCCGAGCCCGCTGAAGATCACGCTCGTCCCCGTGTGGCCCGGGGGCCCGGACGAGCTGAATCCGCTCTACGTCAGTCCGGCGTCGGGCAAGCCGTCCCAGATGCTCACGGCCGTGACCGGGGGCGAGCAGGGGCTGCGGTTCTCGGACGGCTGCGGTGGCGCGCTCGCCGTCGACAGCTCCGGTCTCACCGTCACGGCCCTGCAGATCACCCCCGAGTGCACCGTGCGCGCCAGCGTCGGGAACTTCACGGAACTGCAGTCCTCCGCCTTCGGCATCACCTCCCGGGAGGACGCCGGGTGAGGTGAGCCGGGCCGCGGCCCTGATCCCCCCACCCGGGCAGGGCCGGGTGTCAACCCTCGTCCTCCGCGGCGGCCGCCTTGAGGGCGTCCTTCTCGGCGCGCAGCGCCTCGGTCTCGTGCTGCTCCTCGGCCTTCTCCTGATGGATGACCGCCGCGAACAGCTTCTCCATCTCCTTGGCCACACCGGACGCCGACGCCGGGTTCTGGCCGGTCACGAGGCGCTCGTCGACGACGACCTTCTCCTCGAAGACGTCGGCGGATACGTGGGTGGCACCCTGTTCCTCCAGCCGGTCCGCGAGGAAGAACGGGATCACCGTGTCCTTGCCCGCGGCAACCTCCTCGTCATTGGTGAAGGCAGCCACCCTCCGCCCCTCGACCAGACGCAGGCCGTTCTCCAGTTCCACGTCCAGCAGGCCGGCCGGTCCGTGGCACACAGCACCCACGAGCCCGCCGCCGTCGTACACACCGGCCACGAGCTTCTGCAGGCCCTCGCTGCCCGGGAAGTCCCACATGGTGCCGTGGCCGCCCACCAGGTACACGGCGTCGTACTGGCCGGGATCGACGACGTCGACGCGTGCCGTGTTGTAGAGGCCCGCCCGTGTGGTCTCGTCCTCGGTGAAGGCGACCTGGATGGGATCGGAGATGTCCACCTCGTCGCGCGGGGGCTGCCCGCCCTGGATGGAGGCGAAGTCCACGAAGTGCCCGGAATCCTTGAAGACCTTCCAGGGGTGCGCGGCCTCGGCCACGTTGTAGCCGGTCTTCTCGCCCGTGTCGCCGAGCTCGGAAACGCTGGTCAGAACCATGAGGATCTTCTTCATGTCGTGCTCCTTTCGTCCGCATTCCACCCTACGGGGTGCGCCCCGACCGGGTCCGATGGAGTGTGGGTCGCACCCGCGCTCCGGGCGATACCCTGAGCAGATGGCAATCCGGGTGCTCGCAGTGGGCCGCAAGCATGAGGGCTGGGTGTCCGAGGGCATCGAGCGGTACTCGAGGCGGCTGAAGAAGCCGTTCGACCTCTCCTGGCAGCTCATCGCCCATTCGGCGCGGGAGAACGATGCCGCGCGCAGGGAGGAATCGGAGCGGCTCCTCGCCAGGCTGGGGACCGACTACGTGATCCTCCTCGACGAGCGCGGCAAGGCGATCGACTCGCCGGCCCTCTCCCGGACCCTGCTGACGCCGCTCGAGGCCTCACGCAGCGTCACGGTGATCATCGGCGGCGCTTACGGGGTGGACCAGCAGGTGCACCAGCGCGCCGATTTCACCTGGTCCCTCTCGCCCCTGGTCTTCCCGCACCAGCTCGTGCGCCTCATCCTCGCCGAGCAGGTGTACCGGGCCCAGGAGATCGCAGGCGGCCGCGCGTACCACCATGAATAGGCATCATGCGCCTCATACGTAACGATCTCGGCACGACGCGCCCCGCCTCTGTGGCGTCGGGGGTCGCAGCCGTAGGGTGAGCCCATGACTACACTGCTGGGGAGCAAGCGTTGGATCGCGGCCATTGCGGCTGCTGGAGCACTCGTCGCCGTGAGCGGCTGCTCGGCGTCGGATCCGGGAACCGGGGAACCGGCGGCGTCGACATCCGGAACCGCGACCGCGGCACCGACGACCTCCGGATCGTCGTCCGCCGGAGCGACGGCGTCGGCCACGACGGCCGCACCGGAATCGACGTCGGGAGCGACGGCGTCGGCCACGCCGGAACCCTCCGCGACCGAGCCCGCGGACCCCTCGCCGAGTGCGACGCCGTCGGCCCCACCGGCGGCCGCCGCGGGCGGCACCTGCACCGCGGCCCAGCTGACCGGCTCCGTCCAGGACCAGCCCGGCGGGGGCGCGGCGGGGAGCGTGTACCGCACGCTCGTGCTGACCAACGCCACGGATCAGGCGTGCACGGTCGCGGGCTACCCGGGGGTCTCCTCCGTGGACGGCGCCGGCACCCAGATCGGCGCCCCGGCGGACCGCGACGGCGCCGCCCCCGTGTCCGTGCTCCTCGCCCCGGGCGCCTCCGCCACGGCGACCCTGCGGCAGACCAACGCCCAGAACTACGGCGCCGACTGCGGGCTCACGCCCGCCGCTGGGCTCCGCGTCTACCCGCCCGGCGCCACCGACTCGCTGATCCTGCCGCAGGAACTGCCCGCCTGTTCCGCAGCATCGATCGTCCTGATGACCGTCAGCCCCCTGCAGCCCGCCTCCTGATCGGTTCCCCGCCGCATCGGCCCGACCGAGTGTCGGTGCGCTGGGGCATGATGAGGGAGTGACGCAGGTACTGACGAGATTCACCCCCGCAACCCATGAGTGGTTCGCAGGGGCCTTCTCCGAACCCACCCCCGCCCAGGAGGGGGCCTGGTCCGCCATCTCCGCGGGCTCCAACGCGCTCGTCGTCGCCCCGACGGGCTCGGGCAAGACCCTCGCCGCGTTCCTCTGGGCCCTGGACCGGCTGATCGCCTCCGGCGAGGGCGGCGGCGACCCCGACCCCGATCCTCCGGCCCCGGCGAAGGGCCGGAAGGCACCGGCGAAGCCGAAGCGCAGCACCCGCGTCCTCTACATCTCACCGCTGAAGGCGCTCGGCGTCGACGTGGAACGGAACCTGCGGGCGCCGCTGATCGGCATCACGCAGACGGCCAAGCGCCTCGGCCTCCCGGCCCCGAGCATCACCGTGGGCGTCCGCTCCGGGGACACCCCCCAGGCCGAGCGCCGGGCCATGCTGACGCGCCCGCCGGACATCCTCATCACCACGCCCGAGTCGCTGTTCCTCATGCTGACCTCGAAGGCACGCGAGACGCTGCTGGAGGTGGACACCGTCATCATCGACGAGGTCCACGCCGTCGCCGGCACCAAGCGCGGCGCGCACCTCGCGGTCTCGCTGTCCCGCCTCGACGCCCTCCTGGACAAGCCCGTGCAGCGCATCGGGCTCTCCGCCACGGTGGAGCCGAAGGAGACCGTCGCCCGCTTCCTCTCGGGCAACGCCCCCGTGGAGATCGTCGCGCCGCCGTCCAGGAAGCAGTGGGACCTGACCGTCACCGTCCCGGTGGAGGACATGACCGAACTCGGCCGGGCCACCGCGAACACCGACGACGACGGCGACGCCGTGCCGCAGGCGAGCATCTGGCCGCACGTCGAGGAGAAGATCGTCGACCTGATCGAGCAGAACCGGTCCACGATCGTGTTCGCCAACTCGCGCCGGCTCGCCGAACGCCTGACCGCACGGCTCAACGAGATCCATGCGGAACGCCGCGAGCGCGACGCCGTGTGGGCCGCGGGTGGCGACCCGGCCGCCGTCGAGCCCGCGCCTCCGCCGTCGTTCGCGCACACCACCGCCACGCCCGCGCAGATGATGGCCCAGGCGGGGCAGTCCACCGGTGCCGAGCCGCTCCTCGCGCGCGCCCATCACGGATCCGTGTCGAAGGACCAGCGCGCCCTGATCGAGGACGACCTCAAGTCGGGGCGCCTGCGCTGCGTGGTGGCCACGAGTTCGCTGGAGCTCGGCATCGACATGGGCGCGGTGGACCTCGTGGTGCAGGTCGAGTCGCCGCACTCCGTCGCGAGCGGGCTGCAGCGCGTGGGGCGCGCCGGCCACCAGGTGGGCGAGGTGTCGCAGGGCGTGCTCTTCCCCAAGCACCGCGGGGACCTCATCAACACCACGGTCACGGTCGAGCGCATGCTCGCCGGGCAGATCGAACCCCTCTACATCCCCACCAACCCGCTCGACATCCTCGCGCAGCAGACCGTCGCGGCCGCGGCGCTCGGGACCATCGACGTCGAGGAGTGGTTCGACGTCGTCCGGACCTCCGCGCCGTTCGCCACGCTGCCCCGCTCGGCGTTCGACGCGACCCTCGACCTGCTCGCCGGCCGCTACCCGTCGGACGAGTTCGCCGAGCTGCGCCCGCGCATCATCTGGGACCGCGTGGAGGGCACCATCACCGGACGCCCCGGGGCGCAGCGCCTGGCCGTCACGTCGGGCGGCACCATCCCCGACCGCGGGCTGTTCGGCGTGTTCCTCGTCGGCTCGGAGGGTGAGGGCCCGCGCGCGGGGGGCCGCCGCGTGGGTGAGCTCGACGAGGAGATGGTCTATGAATCCCGCGTGGGCGACGTCTTCGCCCTCGGCGCCACCAGCTGGCGCATCGAGGAGATCACGCACGACCGCGTGCTGGTCTCCCCCGCCTTCGGCCAGCCCGGCAAACTGCCGTTCTGGAAGGGCGACTCCCTCGGCCGGCCGGTCGAACTGGGCCGCGCCCTCGGCGCGTTCCGGCGCGAGATGGCGGGGGCCACGCCGGAGAAGGCGCAGGAGCGGTGCGAGCGCATCGGGCTCGACGCGTGGGCGTCGGGGAACCTCATGACCTACCTCTCCGAGCAGCGCGAGGCCACCGAGGTGGTGCCGAACGACAGGACGCTCGTCGTCGAACGCTTCCACGACGAGCTCGGCGACTGGCGCGTGGTCCTGCACAGCCCCTTCGGCATGCCCGTGCACGCCCCATGGGCGCTCGCCGTCGGTGCCCGGCTCGAGCAGCGCTACGGCATGGACGGCTCGGCGATGGCTTCGGACGACGGCATCGTGCTGCGCGTCCCGCTCATGGACGACGAGCCGCCCGGCGCCGACCTGTTCCTGTTCGACGCCGAGGAACTGGACGGCATCGTCACCGCCGAGGTGGGCGGGTCCGCGCTCTTCGCGTCCCGCTTCCGCGAGTGCGCGGCCCGGGCCCTGCTGCTGCCCCGCCAGAACCCGAGCAAGCGCACCCCCCTGTGGCAGCAGCGGCAGCGGTCGGCGCAGCTGCTCGACGTCGCGAAGAAGTACCCGACGTTCCCGATCGTCCTCGAGACGGTCCGGGAGGTCCTGCAGGACGTCTACGACCTGCCCGCGCTGAAGGACCTCGCGGCCTCGCTCGAACGCCGGGAGCTGCGGATCGTGGAGGTGACCACGCAGCAGCCCTCCCCGTTCGCGCGCTCCATGCTGTTCGGGTACGTGGCGTCCTTCCTGTACGAGGGGGACTCCCCGCTGGCCGAGCGGCGGGCCGCCGCGCTCTCGCTGGACCCGACCCTCCTCAACGAGCTGCTCGGCCGCGCCGAACTGCGGGAACTGCTCGACGCGCGGGTCATCGCGGACACGGAACTCGAGCTGCAGCGCCTCAAGCACGACCGCCTGGCGCGCGGAGTCGAAGGTGTCGCCGACCTCCTGCGCCTGCTCGGACCGCTGACCGTCGAGGAGATCGCCGAGCGCCTCGAGGCGCCGGCCGGGGACCAGGCGCCCGTCGCCGCCGCCCACCCGACGGACGCCCTCGACGCCGGCGTGCCCCCGACCAGGGATCCCGCGGCCGGAGATGCCTCGGACGAGGAGCTGCTCGCCGACACCGCGCGCGTCGCCCCGGACACCGTGAGGGCCTCGCCCGCGGTGGTGCGGGAACACGTCGCCGCCCTGGTGAGGGCCAACCGCGCGCTGACCGTCACCATCGGCGGCGTCGAGCGCATCTCGGCCGTCGAGGACGCCGCCCGCCTGCGGGACGCCCTCGGCGTCCCCCTGCCCATGGGCATCCCCCTGGCCTTCATCGAACCCGTCGCCGATCCCCTCGGGGATCTCGTGGGACGCTACGCGCGCACCCACGGCCCCTTCACGGCCGCCGAAGCGGCGTCCCGCCTGGGGCTGGGCGTCGCCGTCGTCGCCGGCTCGCTGCAGCGCCTCGCCGGCGCCGGCCGCGTGGTGGAGGGCGAGTTCCGCCCCGCCGAATCGGTGCCCGTGCTCGACATCTCGGCGGCCTCCGGCGCCGAGCCCGGGACGATCACCGTGCACGCCCCGGCCGCCAGCGAGTGGTGCGACGTCGAGGTCCTCCGGCGCCTCCGCCGGCGGTCGCTGGCCGCCCTCCGGCAGGAGGTGGAGCCGGTGGACCCCGCCACCTACGGACGGTTCCTGCCGGCCTGGCAGCACATCGGCTCCGGCCTGCGCGGGCTCGACGGCGTGGTCACCGTCATCGACCAGCTCTCCGGTGTCCCCATCCCCGCCTCCGCCTGGGAACCGCTGATCCTCGCCCAGCGCGTGGCCAACTACGCGCCCGCCATGCTCGACGAGCTGACGGCGACCGGCGAGGTGCTCTGGTCCGGCGCCGGGTCGCTCGCCGGCAACGACGGCTGGATCGCCCTGCACCTGGCCGAGAACGCTCCCCTGACGCTCCGCCCCGATCCGACGTTCGAGCCCACGGCCCTGCACACGGGGCTGCTCGACCTGCTCGCCGGCGGCGGCGGGTACTTCCTGCGGCAGCTCACCAACCAGCTCGACGTGCAGGAGGCGACGTCGGACACCGCCGTCGTCACCGCGCTGTGGGACCTGGTGTGGGCGGGCAGGATCAGCAACGACACGTTCTCCCCGGTGCGCGCCCTCCTCGCCCACGGCAAGACGGCCCACAAGCAGCGGCCGGTGCCTGCCCGCGCACGGGCACCGCGGGCCGGTCGGCTGGGCCGCGCCCCCGGCAAGTCGCTCACCGGGGCCTCGATGCGCCTCGGTTTGGCCGGGGACGACGGCGCCACCGGCGGCTACCAGCGGCCCACCCCTCCCCTGGCGGCCGGCCGGTGGAACATGCTGCCCGCCGTCGAGGCGGAGACCACCCTCCACGCGCACGCCCAGGCGGAGCTGCTGCTGGACCGCTACGGCGTCGTCACGCGCGGGGCCGTCGGCAACGAGGGCATCCCGGGAGGATTCGGCCTCATGTACAAGGTGCTGGCACGGCTCGAGGAGATGGGCCGGTGCCGGCGCGGCTACTTCATCGAGCACCTCGGCGCCGCCCAGTTCGCCGTCCCCGCGACGGTGGACCGCCTGCGCTCCTTCAGCGCCGACAACCAGCTGCCCACCGCCCGGGACGTGCTCGGCGGCGAGGCCCCGCCCCTGAAGGCGACGGCCCTCGCGGCGACGGATCCCGCCAACCCGTACGGCGCGGCGCTGGGCTGGCCGCAGGCGGAGGGCGGGCACCGTGCCGGGCGGAAGGCCGGGGCGCTCGTGGTGCTCGTGGACGGGGCACTCGCACTGTACGTGGAGCGGGGCGGCAAGACCCTGCTGGCGTTCAGCGAGGACGTCGACGTGCTGCGGGCGGCAGCCCTGGCCCTGGTGACGATCATCCGCCGGGGGGCCGCGGAGAAGATGGCCCTCGAGAAGGTCAACGGCGGCGAGATCCTGGACACGGACATCGGCCGCGCGCTCGCCGACGCCGGGTTCCACTCCACCCCGAAGGGGCTGAGGATCCGTGCCTGAGGGGGACACCGTCTGGCGTGCCGCCCGCGACCTGCACCGCGCCCTCGCCGGGAAGACGCTGACGCGCTGCGACATCCGCGTGCCCCGCTTCGCGACCGTGGACTTCACCGGGGACACCGTGCAGGAGGCGGTGTCCCGCGGGAAGCATCTGCTCATCCGGGGCGGGGGCGACGACGGCTGGGACATCCACTCGCACCTCAAGATGGAGGGCCTCTGGCACGTCTACGCCCGCGGGGAGAAGTGGCGGAGGCCCGCCTTCAAGGCGCGGTGCATCCTGGAGACCGCGGACGCCGTCGTCGTCGGATTCGAACTGGGCTTCCTGCGGGTGATCCCGCGCAGCGAGGAGGACGACGCCGTCGGGTACCTGGGACCGGACCTGCTCGGTCCCGGCTGGGACGCGGAGGAGGCGCTGCGACGCCTGCGGGAGCAGCCGGAGCGGCCCGTCGGCCTCGCCCTGCTCGACCAGCGCAACCTCGCCGGGATCGGCAACGTGTACCGGTGCGAACTGTGCTTCCTCGCCGGCGTCCACCCGCTCACCCCGGTGGGCGAGGTGCCGAACCTGCCGCGCATGGTCGAGCTGTCGAAGAAGCTCCTCGAGGCCAACAAGGAGCGCAGCACCCGGGCCACCACGGGGCAGCTGCGCGGCAACACGCTCTGGGTGTACGGGCGGTCCCGGCGGGGCTGCCTGCGCTGCGGCACACCTGTGGCGCTCGAGCAGCTCGGGGACAGGGAGACGGAGCTGCGGGAGCTCTACTACTGTCCGTACTGCCAGCCGCGATTGGAAGCACCGGCGGGCACGGCACTACCCTGACGGGGTGGACGGAATCCGACGGGCGGCGCGCTGATGGCGATGAAGTCGCCCCTGCCCGTGCGCAACGGCGTCAACGCGACCCGGCTCCGCCTGCCGGCGGAGGGCCCGTGGGAGACCGCCCTCGACTACATCCTCGACCGCTTCGACCACGTGGACCCCGACGGCATCGGCGAGCGCTTCGACCGCGGTGAGGTGGTCGCCCTCGGCGGCGAGGTCCTGACGCGGTCCACTCCGCTGGGCGAGCACACGTTCGTCTGGTACTACCGTGAGCTGCCCGTCGAGGAGCGGCTGCCCGTGGAGCTGTCCATCCTGCACCAGGACCGTCACCTGCTCGTCGTCGACAAGCCGCACTTCCTGCCGACCACGCCGGGCGGCATGTACGTGGCGGAGTCCGCCCTCGTGCGGCTGCGCGTGGAACTCGGCCTGCCGGACCTCATTCCCATGCACCGCCTGGACCGCATGACCGCCGGGATCCTCATGTTCTCCGTGGACCCGGACACGCGCGGCGCCTACCAGCTGCTCTTCGAGAACCGGCGCATCAGCAAGGAGTACCGGGCCGTGGCGCCCGTCCGGCCGGAGCTGCGCCTCGACGAGGAACCGCTGGAGGTGCGGAGCCGGATCGTGAAGTCCCGGACCTACCTCCTGGCCCAGGAGGTCGAGGGCCCGGCGAACACCCACACCACGGTGAGCCTGCTCCAGGAGCGCGCCGGCCTCGGCCTGTACCGGCTGCAGCCGCACACGGGGAAGACCCACCAGCTCCGGCTGCACATGGCGTCCCTCGGGCTCGGCATCGTCAACGATCCGTTCTACCCCGTGCTGCACCCGCAGGCCCCCGACGACTACACGAAGCCGCTGCAGCTCCTCGCGCACAGCATCGCGTTCACGGACCCGGTGGACGGCACGGAGCGGAGCTTCGAGTCCGGCCTCACCCTGACCGCGTTCGTCTGACCCTCCGCCGGCCCTCCCCGGACCGGCCGCCGTCCCACCCGGGGCCGGTCCCCTGCGTGGCCGATTTTCCTCCCCGGGCCCGGGGCTCGCTCCCGGTCCTGACGGTACATTGGCGGGGTGGACCTGCCCGGAACGGACATCCCCGACCCGCTCTACCTCCTCGTCATGTTCGCCGTCGTCGTCGCCGATGTGGTGCTCCCCGTCGTGCCCTCGGAACTGCTCGTGATCGGCTCCGGCACGATGGCCGCCGACGGCCTGATCCTGCTGCCCGTCGCGGGTCTCGTCGCGTGGAGCGCCAGCCTGCTCGGGGACGTGGCGCTGTTCCTCCTGTTCCGGCGCAAACTCACGCATGTCCTCGACCGTTTCCGCTGGGGGCGCCGGGTCCACCGCGGCCTGCGGGAGGCCATCGCGAAGGCGGGCTCGTCGCCCACCTACGCCGCCGTCGTCGCCGTGCGCTTCCTGCCCGGTGGGCGCACCGCGAGCGTGTCCGCGGCGGGCATCGCGGGACTGCCGCTGCGCCCCTTCCTGCTCGCGGCCGCCACCGGCGGCGCGCTGTGGACGGCCTGGATGGTGGGGCTCGGTTTCGTGGCGGGCGCCTCGACCGGGCTGCCCGCCTGGGTGGGTGCCCTGCTCGGATTGGTGGTCGGTACGCTTGTGGGAGCCATCACAGCGGCAATCCTCGCCCTGAAGAGACACCGGAAGGCCACGAACGCGCATGAGCACCCTGAAGAACCCGGGTCCGAAACTCCCTGACAAGCCGGGCAGGCCACCGGTCGTCACGGAGAAGGAACCCGTGTCCTCACTCTCCCCGGAGACGGCGAGTGTCCTCGAACGCCTCAAGTCCGCTCGGCCGCGTGCTGCTGCGACGGGCGACGACGAGGGCCGCCCGGACGCTGCGTCCACCGCGACGGGTGCGGGCGGGCGGGACGGTGCAGCCGACCGCGCACCGGCCCCGACCGGGACAGCGACCGCGGCGCCGGGTGCCGGCGGCCTCCGCACCCTGGACGCGACCACCGGGTCGGCAGCCGGCCCCGGAGCACCGGACGGCCGGGGCAGCGATGCGCGCGGCGCGGACGCCGCGGAACGCCTCCGGGCCGCGAGCGCCTCCGCGAAGGCAGCGGCGGGTGCCACCGGCAGGGCCCTCCGCCACGGCAGTGGCGTCACCGGGAAGGCCCTGCGCCAGGGCAGCAGCGCGACCGGCAGGGCCCTCCGGCAGGGCAGCAGCACCACGGCACGCCGGGTCTCCTCCTGGGACCGGGACGTGATCCGGCAGGTCGTCGTGACGGTGTGCGCGATCGCCTGCATCCTCGGCTCGGCGGCGGGGGTCGGGGCTTTCGGCGGGCCGTCCATCAGGGACGCCGCAGGCGGCCTGTTCGCCCCGGACGCGACGCTGCTGGCGCCGTCGTCGACGGCCTTCTCCATCTGGAGCGTCATCTACGCGGGCCTGGTGGCGTACACGGTGTTCCAGTGGCTGCCGTCGCAGCGGAGGACCGACCGTCAGCGGCGTCTCGGCTGGACCGTGGCGGCGTCCATGCTCCTGAACCTCGCGTGGATCCTGAGCGCCCAGGCCGGCCGACTGACGTTGAGCCTCGTAGTCATCATGCTGCTGTTCTTCGCTCTCCTGTCCGCCATCCGGACCCTGAACGAGCACCCCAACGAGACCCGGCTGGAGGGTGCGCTGGTGGACACGCCGATCGGCCTCTACCTGGGCTGGGTGCTTCTCGCGGCGGCCGCGAACTGGGCGGCGTTCCTCACGGCGGCCGGAGCGGACCTCTTCGGATGGTCGGGGGTCGTCTGGTCCATCCTCGGGATCACCGCCGTCCTCCTGACGGCCGCCGTCATCTGCTCGACGGATCGAGGACGCCTCGCCGTGGCCGTCGCGACCTCCTGGGGCCTGTTGTGGATCGCCGTCGAACGGGTCCTGGGCCAGCCCTTCGCCATGAGCCTGGCGTTCTACGCCGTCCTGGCGATCTTCCTGCTGCTCATCACCGCCGGGTCCCGCCGCCACCGCGTGGACCACGAGTACCGGCACTGGCTCCGGGCGCAGCAGGACGCCCGGCGCGCACCCGTCCACCTGGGGAGCGGCGACCACGAGGACTCCCACCACTAGGCGGCTTCCGGACACGGCCCCCGCAGCGGCGCCGTGCCCCGAACCGGTCCGGGTCTAGCTAGCCCTGCTCGCCGACCGTGACGGCGATCTTGCCGCGCACATGGCCGTCGATGCTGCTGTGGAAGGCGTCGGCTGCACGCTCCAGGGGGAACGTCCCGGCGAGGACGGGCGTGACGCTCCCCGCTTCGACGAGCTCGGTGAGCGCGAGGAGGTCCTCCGGGTTGGGCCGGACGAAGATGTACCGGCCGCCCTTCTCCTTCACCTCGGCGTCGGCCACGGAGGCCACCCGGGTGGCGTCGGCGAGGAACGCGAGGGACGCCACCCAGTCGTCGCCGCCCACGTAGTCGACGACGGCGTCGAGCCCCTCCGGTGCGGCCTCCGCGATGCGCTCGCCGAGTCCCTCGCCGTAGGTCAGCGGCTCGGCACCCAGCGACCGCAGGAAGTCGTGGTTCTTCTCGGACGCCGTGGCCAGCACGCGGGCGCCCCACGCCTTCGCGATCTGGATCGCGTACGTCCCCACCCCGCCGGCGCCGTTGTGCACCAGGACGGTCTCGCCGTCGGACACCCCGACGGCCCGCAGCGACTGGTATGCCGTGAGTCCGGCCAGCGGCATCGTGGCCGCCTCCGCCCAGGACACGTTGCGCGGCTTCCGGGCGAGCGTACGCACCGGGGCGGCAACCTGCTCGGCGAAGGTCCCGAAGCCCACGGTGTCCGCACGGACGTAGCCGATGACCTCGTCGCCGGCCTGGAACTCCGTCACCGACGGCCCGGGCTGGACGACGACGCCGGCCAGGTCCCATCCCGGGATCACCGGGAAGTAGGCCGGCAGCGCACCGTCGAGGTACCCGGCCGTGATCTTCCAGTCCACCGGGTTGACCGAGGATGCCCGGACGTCGACGAGCACCGCGTCCGGTCCGACCTTCGGGTCCGGCTGCTCACCGTACTGGAGGACGTCGGGGTCGCCGTACTGCTCGTAGAACACTGCCTTCATGGGGTCTCCTCCTTCTGGGCCGGCCCGCCGGTTCGCGGCGGGCCGGTCGCTCGTTTGCTTCCTGGGGCGCAACGGAGCCACCCCCGGGCCTATTCCGGGGGTGGCAGGGTGCGGCGGAGCACGAGCGTCAGCCGGTGTTGCGCATCCCGGCCGCGACCCCGTTGATGGTGATCAACATCGCACGCTGGAGCTGGCCGTCGGGCTGCCCGCCGTCGGCCTCGGACCGCACCCGCCGCAGCAGCTCCACCTGGAGGTAGGAGATCGGGTCGAGGTACTGGTCGCGCACGGCGAGGGAGCGTTTGAGGACCGGCTGGTCGTCGAGCAGCTCGTGTTCACCCGTCAGCAGCCGGATCTCGGCGAGCGTGAGCTCGTACTCCTCCCGGATGACCCCGAAGAGGTGCTGCAGCTCGCCCGGCACGAGGGCCTCCACGTAGTGGGCCGCGATCTCGAGATCCGTCTTGGCGAGGGTCATCTCCACGTTCGAGACCACGGTACGGAAGAAGTGCCAGCGCTCCAGCATCTCCGCGAGCAGTCCCTCGTGACCGGCCTCCCGGGCGGCGCGCAGGCCGGAGCCGACACCGAACCAGCCGGGGACGATCTGCCGGGACTGCGTCCACCCGAAGACCCACGGGATGGCCCGCAGGCCGCCGAGGCCGCTGCCCGAATCGGGACGTTTGGCCGGCCGCGACCCGATGTTGAGGGAGCCGAGCTGCTCCACCGGCGTGGAGGCGAGGAAGTACGCGGGCAGGTCCTCGTGGTCGATCAGTGAGCGGTACCGGGCGAACGCGGCGTCCGACACCGTCTCCATGACCTCCGCCCAGCGGTCCCGCTCGTCGTCGGACGAGCGCGGCGTGCGGTGCAGCGCGGACCCCTGCATGACCGCCGCCAGGGACAGCTCGAGGTTCTCCCGGGCGAGGGAGGGGAGCAGGTACTTGTCGCTGATGACCTCGCCCTGTTCGGTGAACTTGATCTCGCCCTCGAGCACCCCGTTGGGCTGGGCGACGATGGCATCGTACGTGGGTCCGCCGCCGCGGCCCACGGACCCGCCGCGGCCGTGGAACAGCCGCAGCCGGACCCCGTGCTTCGCGGCGACGTCACGCAGGAGCCGCTGCGTCTTGTGGATCTCCCAGAGGCTCGTGAGCACGCCCGATTCCTTGTTGGAGTCCGAATAGCCGAGCATCACCTCCTGCACGTCGCCGCGCAGGCGCACCACCTCCCGGTACGTGGGGTCGGACAGCAGGGTGTCGACGATCCGGGCGGAGACCCGCAGCTCGTCGACCGTCTCCAGCAGCGGGGCGAAGCCGATCTTCGCGAACGCACCGGAGTCGGCGCCCCCGGACCCGTTCCCGACGACGTCGACCAGTCCGGCTTCGCGGGCGAGGACCACCGGGGCCAGCACGTCGTCCGCTCCCCGCGTCATGGACACGATGTAGGTCTCGATGACGTCCGGGCCGTAGGTCTCCAGGGCGGCGGCGATCTCGCGGAAGACGTCGAAGGTGCGGCGGGCGCCGTCGTCCAGGGGAGGGTGCGCCGTCGCCAGCGGACGCCGGGACGCCAGTTCGTCCGACAGCGCCCTGAGGCGGTCGGCGCGGGCCAGTTCGAGGTAGGGGACCTCGAGCTCACCGAGCCGGTCGGTCAGCTGGGCGATCACGTCGTGGTGCATGTCCGCGTGCTCGCGGACGTCCAGCGTCGCGAGGTGCAGCCCGAAGGACGAGATGACACGCGACGCGGTGGCCAGCGCCCCGTCCGCGGCGAGGCCCGCCGAGTGCTCCCGGAGGGAGTCCCCGACGAGGGCGAGATCCGCCAGCACCTGCGCGGTGGCGTTGTAGTCCCGGCCGGGCTCGTGCGCGGTGTGGTTCTGCACCCGGGTCGCGGTGTTGAGCAGCTTGGCCTTCACGCAGGTCAGCTTGAGCCGGTAGGGCTCCTGGGCGTTGAGTTCGAGGATCCGCTTGTCGAGGCGGGGCAGGTTCGCCAGGTCCCGCTGGATGGAGGCCGTCAGCTCCTCGGACGCCGGGACGATCGCCGTCGAGGAGGACAGCGAGGAGATGAGCCGGTCGACGAAATGGATCGCGATGCGCACGGCCTGCTGGTTCTGGATCTGCAGGATCTCGCGGGTCACGGCCGCGGTGACGTTCGGGTTGCCGTCGCGGTCGCCGCCGATCCACGAGCCGAACCGGAGCGGGGCTCCCTCGGCGGGCAGCGCCACGCCGTGCTCGGCCAGCAGGTCGGAGAGGTCCTCGAGCAGTTCGGGCATCGACGTCGTGAGGATGTCGCCGAGGTAGTAGATGGCGTTCCGTGCCTCGTCGATCGGTGTGGGCCGCACCTGGCGCAGTTCGTCCGTCTGCCAGATCAGGTCGATCACCTCGGCGAGCCGCCGGTCCTGCCGCCGTCGGTGCTGGGAGCCCTCCGGCGTGGCCTCGGCGAGGATGTCCGAGAGGCGGCGGATCTTGTCGAGGACCGAGCGCCGCGACGCCTCGGTGGGGTGCGCCGTGAAGACGGGGCGCACGTCGAGGGAGGCGACGACGTCGGCGAGCGCGGCGGTGCCCGCGTCGGAGGCGATGCGGGACACGGTCTGCGCGAGCCAGCCGTCCTCCTCGGGGCGCGTACGCAGCCCGCGGACGCGGTGGACCTGCTCGGCGGCGTTGGCCAGGTGGAAGTACGCCGCGAAGGCGCGCACGAGGTCCGTCGCCTGGTCGATGGGCAGGGCCGCGAGGAGCTCGCGCACACGCCCGGCCAGCTCCGCGCGCTCACCGGCGTCGCCGACGGTGCCCGATTCCTTGGACTGCTTGGTGAGCAGGCGCACGCGCTCCACGAGGTCCAGCAGTTCCTGCCCGTGCTGCCGGACGAGGGATTCGCCCAGCAGCGTGCTGACGCGCCGCACGTCGGCCCGGAGGTCGGCGCTGAGGTCTCCCGCGTCGCCGGAGGGAGGGGCTGTCAGGTCGAGGGGCACTGTCACGCTGGCCTGCTTTCAGGTCATGGGGAACGGGACGTATACGGCACTGGATACGACGGATGATGGTCGGATTTTACCCGGCGATGTGGTGTGCACCTCACCCGCGCCGTCATGTGAAGCAGCCGCCGGTGTCCGGCCGGCCACGGGTCCGGCGGTCAGCCGACGGGCAGCGCGACGACGACGACCAGCGCCAGTGCACCGAGGACGGCCACGGCGGCGGTGGTCCCCAGCACCCCGACGGCGTCGGCCTCGATCCGACCGTCCTCGATCCCCCGGGCGCTGCGCCGGTAGCGGCGGGCCTGTCCGGCGGCGATGACGAGGGCCGTCACCAGCGTCAGCAGCGTGAGCAGGAGGGGCGCCCAGCCGTGCCGAGGCACCCAGCGGAGCAGGAGGAGGCCCGCCACGACCAGGGCGAGCATGGTGCGGTTCCAGGCCAGCGTCGTCCGTTCGGGCTGCAGCCCGGGATCGGCGTGCAGTCGCCGGTCCGGGCCGTCCTGCGGGGCGTGCACGCTCAGACGCCGCCCAGGACGACGGCGAGGAACGCTGCGGCGACGAGCGCGGCCCCACCGGCCAGGACCGGGACGAGAATCGGGAGCGGCAGCGGCGCCTGCCGGCGCATCGCGCGCTCGACGGCGAGCCAGCGGACGCCGGCCGCGACGGCGAGGACGATCGAGAGCAGCAGGAGCACGACCGCGAGCCCGGTCCGGACAGGCTCCACGAACGTGTCCGCGGTGAAGGCCTCGACGGCGACGCCCCCGGCGAGGAGCGCCAGGGCCGTCCTGATCCAGGCCAGGAACGTGCGTTCGTTGGCGAGGGTGAAGCGGGGATCGGGCTCGGTCCCGCCACCGAGCATCCGTGCGGACCAGTCCCGGCGTCCGGGGCGTGGGGCCCCTGCCTGCAGGGGTGCGCCGGGTGTCCCCTGCGCGTGTTCGGACGGCTCGTCCCTCGAAGACCTCACCGCCCCATGGTAGGGCCGGGCCTCGGCGGGCGGGGCGTTTCCAACGCACCGGCACGCCGGCCTCCACCCCCGCTCGATGACCCCGTGCGGACGGGCGTTTTGCCTTTTCACGCCATAGTGCGATTGGCTGGGATCCCGCCGATCGCCCCACCGTCGAGGTTCACATGCATCAGCCGCAGGACGACCCGACCACCCGGGCGGGCCGGGAGCCTGCGACGACCCAGGCCCGACGTCGCGTCCTGATCGTCGCCACCGGCCGGGACCGCGGTGCACTCGCAGCCGCCCGCGCCTTCCGGCGCGCCGGCTGGTACGTGGGCGTGGGGACCCCCGAGGGTGGGGGATCGCTCGGTGCGTCGACTGCCTGCGATGCCACGTTCCATGTGCCGCGCCCCCGCGACGGGAGCGCCGGCTTCATCGAGGGTGTCCGACGAGCGGCCGAAGCGGATACCTTCGACGTCGTGTTCGGCGGAGGGGACGACTGGATGGCAGCCCTCGCCGCCTACCGGGAGCAGATCCCCGTCCCGGTCGCGCATCCCGACTTCGGCGTCATCGAGACGATCCTGGACAAGCTCCGGCTCGCCCGGCATGCCGAGAAGGCCGGGCTGGCGTCGCCCCGTACGGAACTCGCCACGGACGAGGCCCTCGCCCGCTGGTCCGGGCCCCTCGTCGTCAAGTGCAAGGAACACTGGGCGCCCGGGCACGTCCATCCGTTACGCATCGAGGCCAAGCTGTTCGACTCCCCTGCGGCCGCACGAGCCCAGGTCGAGAGGATCCGGGCCGCCGGGGCGCAGGCGATCCTGCAGGAGCCGGTGGACGGGACGCTCGGAGCGCTCATCGGCGTCTTCCATGACGGCAGGCTGCTCGGCCGCACCCAGCAGGTGTCGACCCGCCTGTGGCCGACACCCAACGGTGCCTCGGCCCGGGCATCCACCGTCGCCGTCGACGAGGTGCTGGTCGGGAAGGTCGAGGCGATGCTCCTCGACGTCGGCTGGCACGGGCTCGTCGAGCTCCAGTTCCTCACCGGCCACGACGGCGTACCCCACCTGATCGACTTCAACGGACGGTTCTACGGCTCGCTCGCGCTGGCCGAGTCGGCGCGGCCCGGCCTGGTGCACACCTGGGCGTTGAGCGCGCTCGGCGCGCAGCCGTCTCTCCTCGCCGACGCGACACCCGGGAAGCGCTACACGTGGCTCACCGGCGACCTGCGGCGCGCCCGCATCGAACGGCGCGGCGGTCTCCTCCGCGACCTCGCCGGCACCCTCCTGTGGTCCGCGCGGGCGCGCCACAGCATCTGGGATCCCCGCGATGTCGGCCCGTCGGTGAGCCTGGCGCTCCGGCGGTTCCGCCGTCCCTGAGGACCGGCCGGTGCGGTCACCGCCGGCGTGCGGCCCGCAGCATCTCGAGCGGCACGAGCCGCTCCGGCGCCCGGACGAGGACCAGTCCGGCCACGTACACGCCGAGGATCACGGTCCCGGCCGACGTTCCCTGGACGAGAGGGGAGGCGCCGTCGGTCGCGGCGAGGACCGCCGCACCACCCAGGGCCGCCGCGGCACCGAGCGCCGCGGCGCGTGCCACGAGGGCGAGGGCCGGCCGCACCTCCACCGCCGCGTGCCGGCCCGCGAGGAGCCAGGCATTCGCGACGGCGGCGAAGACGAGCGAGGCCGTCGTCGCCAGTGCGATCCCGGCCACGCCCATCACCGGTGCGAGGAGGATGTCGCCGGCGACGTTGATGGCCATGGCGGCGAGGGACACGAGGACCGGCGCCCGTGAATCACCGAGCGCGTAGGACGTACTGACCATCACCTGCCGCACTCCCATCGCGACCAGCGCGGGTGCGTACCAGAGGACCGCGACGGCGGTGGTGCCGGCGTCGTCAGCCGTGAACTCCCCGCGTCCGTAGGCGACGAGCGACAGCGGCAGCGCCGCCACCATCAGCACGACGGTCAGCGGGACCAGGATGGTGACGGTGACGGACAGCCCGCGGGACACGAGCCGCCTGACCTCGCGCACGTTGCCGGCGGCAGCCCCGAGTGCCGGGTACAGCGGCACGAGGAGGGAGGCGATGAGCAGGGTCTCCGGAAGGTTGACGAGCCGCCAGCCGTAGGACAGGGCCGTGATGGCGCCGTCGCCCAGGGTCGATCCGACCGCCCGGTCGACCAGCGAGTTCACGTTGGCGATCGCGCTCCCCACGAGCAGCGGCGGCATGAGCCGCGCGATCTCCACGAACCCCGGGTGCCGCACCTCCCATCGGGGCCGGATGCGCAGACCGAGTGCGTGCAGGGGCGGCAGCTGCAGCGCCAGTCGCGCCGCGGACCCGACCACGAAGCCGATGGCGAGTGCCTGGATGCCGTACCGCGGGCCGAAGAGTCCGGCGGACCCGATCATGATGATGTTGAACGGCACTCCCTGCAGCGAGGACCAGACCACCCTGCCGTGGGCCTGCGCGACCGCCGCCAGGAGGTCCGTGCCCGCGATGAGGACGGTGGCCAGCAGGACGATCCTCGTCAGGGTGACGGTGAGTTCCGCCTGCTCCTCCTCGAAGCCCGGTGCCAGCACGGCCGTCACGGGGCCGGCGCAGATACCCACGACGACGGCACCCAGCCCGAGGACCACCATGGTCACGGTGATGGCGGTGTCGAAGCTGTGGTGGCCCCGGCAGCGCGGCCCCTCGGCGGCGACCTCGCGCGCGATGACGGGGGTCACGGATCGGGCCATGGCGTAGGCCACCAGGCCCAGCACGACGTTCATGAGTCCCTGCGCCACGAGGTAGGCGTCGAGGGAGGGTCCCGCCCCGAAGACCGCGGCGATGACGACGTCGCGCACGAACCCGAAGACGGTGGAGACGGCCGTCAGGGCCGTCACCACGACGGCCGCACGCGAGACGCTCACCCGACCGCCTCCCGATGTCATGCCCAGCCAGAACCCCGATCATCTAAGCATGGTGGCCGTCGGGAGGGCGAAACGGGTGTCCCCCTGCCCGTCACCGGTCGTGTGGGGGGTCAGGCGAAGGCCGAGATGCCCGTCAGCGCCCGGCCCACGATGAGGCTGTTGATCTCGTAGGACCCCTCGTAGGTGTAGACGGCTTCCGCGTCGGCGAAGATCTTCGCCATGGAGAAGTCCGTCACGATCCCGTTCCCGCCGAGGATGCCCCGTCCGAGGGCCACCGTCTCGCGCATCCGCGCCGTCGTGAAGGACTTGGCGAATGCGGCCTGCGCCATGTCCGACGCCCCCTGTTCCTGCAGCTGGGCGATGCGCGCCATGACCCCGAGGCTCGCCGTCGTGTTGCCCATCATGGTGACGAGCTGGTCCTGGACGAGCTGGAAGCCGGCGATCGGGCGGCCGAACTGGTGCCGCTCCACGGCGTACTGCCGGGCGACGTCGAACGCGGCCAGCTGCTGGCCGACGGCCTGCCAGCCGACGAGGATCCGGGAACCGAGCAGCAGCTGCCGCGTGTCCTCGAAGGACGCGATGCCGGCGAAGCGGTCCGCCTCCGCGACGCGCACGTCGGTCAGGGTGATGTCCGCGTTCTGGACCGTCCGGAGCGCGGTCTTGTTCGCGATGACGGTGCGGCTCACCCCGGGCAGTGTCGCGTCGAGGATGAAGCCCCGCACGCCCCCGGTCTCCGTGTCCCGTGCCCACAGGAGCATGTAGTCGCAGAACGTGCCGTTGCCGATCCACCGTTTCGCGCCGTTGATCACCCAGGTGTCGCCGTTCCGGGTGGCGGTGGTCGCCATGCCACCGGCGACGTCGGAGCCGTGCAGCGGCTCGGTGAGCGCGAACGCCCCGGTGATCGTCAGGTCCATGGCGTCCTGCAGGAGCCGCGTCTTCTGCTCCGCGCTGCCGAAGGTGTGCAGGGCCTCGACGAAGAGATCGTGGTGGACCATGAAGAATGTCGCGATCGAGGTGTCGGCCCGGGTCATCTCGGCGATCACGAGGCCGCTGAACAGGTGGCTGTAGCCCTGCTGCACGGGTGTGCTGAGGTGCAGGCCCGCCAGCTTCGGCAGGATCTCGTGCGGGAACTCGGCCCGATTCCACCAGTCGACGGCGGAGGGCGTGACCTCCTTGTCCAGGAAGTCGCGGACGTCCTGCAGCTTCGCGCGCTCGCGGGCGGAGAGGAGGGATTCGAAGCCGAGGAAATCGGCGGCGGGCAGCTGGCTCATCATCGAGCCGTCCTTTCGTTGAGACCGGGAGCAGCGCTATCTGGGCGCCATGCGGATGGCGCCGTCGAGGCGGATCGTCTCGCCGTTGAGCATCTGGTTCCCCACGATGTGCGCCGCGAGCGCGGCGTACTCGACGGGCTTGCCGAGGCGGGAGGGGTGCGGCACCTGCGCGCCGAGGGAGTCCTGGGCCTCCTGCGGCAGTCCGGCCATCATGGGCGTCTCGAAGATGCCGGGGGCGATGGTGACCACGCGGATGAGGGACCGCGCGAATTCGCGGGCGAGCGGCAGCGTCATCGCGGCGACCCCGCCCTTCGACGCGGCGTAGGCCGGCTGCCCGATCTGGCCGTCGAACGCGGCGACGGACGCGGTGTTGATGATCACGCCACGCTCCTCCGAGCCGCCGAGGCCCGGGACGGCGGGGGTGGCGGCCATGGCTTCGGCGGCGAGCCTGATCACGTTGAAGGTGCCCACGAGATTGACGGTGACGACCCGGGCGAACTGGTCGAGCGGCAGGACGCCGCCGCGCCCGAGGACCTTGCCCGGTGTGGCGATCCCGGCGCAGTTGACCACGATCCGCAGCGGGCCGAGGGCGACGGCGGTGTCGACGGCGGCCTGGACCTGGGCGGGGTCGGCGACGTCGGCGGCGACGAACCGCACGCGCTCGCCGCGCGGGTCGAGTTCCACGGCGGCTTCGGCCCCGGCGGACTGCGGCAGGTCCACGAGGACCACGGCTGCGCCGTCGTCGACCAGCCTGCGGGCCGTGGCGAGCCCGAGCCCGGACGCGCCGCCGGTGACGAGGGCCACTGCTCCCCTGATGTCCATGCCTGGTCCTTCCGCATCCGGTGGACCGCCGTCGGTCCAGCCGCGCCCAGCGTACTGTGACGTGGCCCACTGCGCATCCTGTGGGTGTTCTGCTGCGCATCCTGCTCAACCCGGCGACGTACCGGCGGAACTAGGGTGGTCACATGCCCATTCCCGACGACGCTGCCGCCGCGGCGGCCCGCAGCGTCCGGCACCTGTTCGCCCGGCGGAGCCTGCGGATGCCGGGGACGCGGCTGGCGGCGGTCGCGTTCCCGGCGCCGACCAGCCCCCGGAGCCACTGGCACTACTGGTGGCAGGCGCATTACCTCGACTGCCTCCTGGACGAGCACCGGCGCGACGCCGCCACGGGTGCGCTGCCCGAGGCCCGGAAACTCGCGCGCGGCATCTGGCTGCGGAACGGGGGCCGGTGGCGGAACGCCTACTACGACGACATGGCCTGGCTCGCACTCGCCCTGCAGCGCCTGGACGCGCTGGACGGGCGGCACCGCCCCCGGCGCCGTGTCCGGGTGCTCGGGGAGGCCCTCCGGTCGGCGCACACCCCGGACCTCGGCGGCGGCGTCTACTGGAACACCACGCGTGACTACAAGAACACGCCGAGCACCGCCCCCGCCGCGCTCTTCTTCGCCCGCGCCGGCGAGACGGCACGGGCGCAGGAGCTGCTCGACTGGCTGAGGGAGCGCCTGTTCGATCCCGGGAGCGGCCTCTACCTCGACGGCGTGAAGGCCGACGGCCGCGTGGAGCGGTCGCTGCACACCTACAACCAGGGCACGGTGCTCGGCGCGCTCGTCGCCGTCGGGGGGCCGGACAACCTGCGGCACGCGGCCGATCTCGTCGGGGCGGTGGCCCGGACGGTCGCCGACGCCGACGGCGTGCTCCCACTGGCAGCCACCGGCGACGCGGGCCTCTTCACGGGGATCCTCGCGCGCTATCTCGCCCAGGCCGCGTCGGCAGGCATCCGAGCGACGGCCGCGACGGAGGCCCGGGCCGTCCTCGGCGCGACGGCGGACACCGTCTGGTCCGGCCGGCGCACGGACGCCTCCGGCATGCTCGTCTTCCCGCCGCGGCAGGACGGGCCGGTCAGCCTGTCCTCCCAGCTCCAGGCCTGGATGATCCTGGAAGCCGCGAGCAGCGCCCGGAAGGGGCGGACCGCCGCCGGGTGACAGACTGCTGACATGGAGAACCCCCGTGACCACGACCTCGTCATCTATGGCGCGACCGGCTTCGTCGGCGAACTGATCGCCGCCTACCTCGCGACGCATGCCCCGGACGGCCTGCGGATCGCACTGGCGGGCCGGTCGAGGGCCAGGCTCGAGGCGGTCCGCTCGCGGCTGCCCGCCGCCGCACGCACGTGGCCGCTGCTCGAGGCGGACTCGGAGGACGCCGCCTCGATCGCCGCCCTGGCAGCAGGCACCCGGGTGCTTTTCACCACGGTCGGCCCGTACGCGAAGTACGGCCTGCCCGTCGTCGAGGCCTGCGCGCGGGCGGGCACCCACTACGGCGACCTGACGGGTGAGGTGCTCTTCGTCCGCGAGGCCATCGACCGCTGCGACGCCCTGGCCCGGGCGAGCGGCGCCCGGATCGTCCACTCGTGCGGCTACGACTCCGTCCCCTCCGATCTCGCGGTCCTGCTGCTCCACCAGGCCGCGGAGGCCGACGGCGCCGGTGACCTCACCGAGGTCCAGCTCGTCGCGACGGCCAGGGGCGGCCTCAGCGGAGGCACGCTCGACTCGATGCGCGGGCAGCTCGACGGGATGCGGTCGACCCCCGCCCTGCGCTCCCTCGTCGCCGACCCCTACGCCCTCAGCCCGGACCGCGCCCAGGAGCCGGACACGAAGCAGCCGGCGGACGTCGCGTCCGTGCGCCGCTCGGAGAACGGACTGTGGACCGCCCCCTTCATCATGGCGGCGGCCAACACGCGGATCGTGCGCCGCAGCAACGCCCTGCAGGGCTGGGCCTACGGCCGTTCCCTGCGCTACGGGGAGGTGATGGGCATCGCGCGCGGACCGGTGGGGGCGGTGACGGCCGCGGCGACGACGCTCGGACTCGGGGCGTTCGCCGGCGCGATGGCGTTCCGGCCGACCCGGCGCCTTCTCGACCGCGTGCTGCCGGCGCCGGGGACGGGCCCGAGCGAGGCCACACGAAACAACGGCTGGTTCCGCTCCCAGGTGACCGCCCGCACCGAGAACGGGCACCGGTACCGGGCGCTCGCCGCAGGACCCGGTGACCCCGGCTACGCCGCCACCGCCGTCATGGCCGGGGAGACGGCGCTGGCCCTGGCGCTGGACGGCGACCGGCTCCCGCCCCGGAGCGGATCGCTGACACCTGCCACCGCGCTGGGCGACGTGCTCGTGGAGCGGCTCCGCGCCGCCGGGCACACCT
This sequence comes from Arthrobacter sp. Ld5, assembly GCF_051172775.1. Lineage (NCBI taxonomy): Bacteria > Bacillati > Actinomycetota > Actinomycetes > Micrococcales > Micrococcaceae > Arthrobacter > Arthrobacter sp. Ld5. The sequence goes on along the minus strand of NZ_JBPKBO010000024.1, from coordinate 519,891 downwards.
ACGAGGTGACCCGGCTGTCCTGACCCTCTTGCCCTGACCGGGCGTCAGTCGCCCGCCGACGCACCCTTCTTCTGCGGGTAGAGCGTCTCGCCTCGCGCCAGCATGGCGACGAACTTCGCGATGTTGCGCTCCTTCGCCGCGTCTGTCTTCAGCTGGGAGAGGCGGAAGATCATGGCGTAGCGGTTCTGCGAGGACAGGGTGCGGAAGGTGGCGAGCGCGGAGTCGTCGGCCTCGATGGCGGCCGTCAGGTCGGGTGGCATCTCGGCGCTCGCCGGTCCCGCATACGCGCGCTCCCACCGGCCGTCGGCCTGCGCCGCCGCCACCGCCCGCTCCCCCGCGTCCCGCATGCGTCCCTCGGCACGGAGCCGCTCGATGTGCGCCTGGTTGCGCACGGACCAGATGCTGCGCGGGCCGCGCGGCGTGAAGCGCTGGAGGTAGGTGTGCCCGTCACGCGATTTCGCCTGGCCGTCGATCCACCCGAAGCACAGCGCCTCGTCGAGGGCATGGGGGTAGGTGAGCGCCGTCGTCGTCCCGCCCTTCTTGTGCTCGATCAGCCAGACGCCGGGCGAGGAGGCGTGGTTCTCCTCCAGCCAGGCCCGCCAGGCGGGGGCGTCGGGCAGGAGGAGTTCGGGCAGTTCGGCCTTCATGCGCCCACCCTAGGACGCTTCCTGCCGTCGCGGAACCACGCGTGCTGGCATGCTGGACGGACCCGCCCGCCGACCGATCCCGAGGAGAACCCATGCTCCGTGTCCGCCCCGTCGTCTCCACGCCGGATCTTCCCGGCGCGGCCCGCTTCCTGCAGGCCCTCGGCCTCGCCCCGGCGCAGGACCCCGCACCGGACGGCTCCTGCGCCGTGTTCGACGCCGGGAGCGGCCGCGTGGCCCTCCGCGCCTGCACCGCGGGCAGCGCAGAGGACGGCACCGTGCGCCTCGCCTTCGACGTCTCCGACGTACGGGAGTTCGCACGCCGGACCGCGGGATCGGGCGCCCGATTGACCGTCGAGCTCACTGACGGGGACCGCCCCACCGCCCGCGTCACGGGACCGGACGGGCTGTCCCTGCACGCCGACGCCGGGCCGCGGGAGACGGCGGCGCCGCCGTCGCCGCTGACGGTGCTCGCCCTCTGGTCCACCCCCGAGGTCGGAGCGGCCGCGGCGGTGCTGGACGGCATCGGGGCGAGGCCCAGGATCAGGGCCGGCGCCGGACACGAGTTCCGGGCGAAGAACGGTGGCCTCGTGGCGGTGCGGACGGACGCCCGGACGGCCGCGGGGTTCGCCTTCGAGTACGACGGCGACGTGCGGGACCTCGTCCGCGGCCTCACGGGCGCCGGTTACGCGCCCGAGGTGGTCGACGAGGGCCACGAACGGTCGCTGCGGGTGCGCGCTCCCTGGGGCACCGGGGTCCGGGTCCACGAGCGACAGTGAGACTCCCGCGGCGCCGCGGGGCACCGAGGGTGCATCCGGCGCGGGGATTCAGCCACTGGCCGAAGAACAGCGCGGCACCTGCCCGGGGCCGGGCCACTGCGATAGAACTGAGGTATGAACGTTCGCACCCCTGACCCCAACCCGGGCTGGCTCTCCGAAGATGACCTGTACGAGGCCCGCCGCCGCCTGCCGATGGTGTACGTGGAGGCGATTCCGGTGCGGTGCGACTCCCTCGGGTACGTGAACGAGGTGGGACTGCTGCTGCAGGCCAGCGACCAGGGCGAGATGGTGCGGACCTTCGTGTCCGGGCGCGTCATGTACCGGGAGACCATCCGGGCCGCGCTGCTGCGGCACCTCGAGAAGGACCTCGGGCCGATGGCCCTGCCCCAGCTGCCGCCGTCCCCCGTCCCCTTCACGATCGCTGAGTACTTCCCCTCGCCGTCGGAGACGGGCCTGACCGACGACCGCCAGCACGCCGTCGCCCTCGCGTACCTCATCCCGGTCACGGGCGAGTGCAACCCGCGGCAGGACGCACTGGAACTGTCCTGGCTGACGCCGTCCGAGGCGCTGAGCCCGTCGATCCAGGCCGAGTTCTCGGGCGGTCGCGCGGACCTGCTGCGCCAGGCGCTGGCCCACGCCGGCTGGGGGCGCTGAGCACCTGTCGGGCCCCGCGTTACCGTATCGTCGTATGGGCGCGCTGGGGCGACGGTGAACATCCAGGGGGCTAGAGGCAGAGGTTGGCACGACGGACATGATGGTGAACAGGGTGGACAGGACAGGGCTGCGCGCGGTCCCGGCGGAGATGCTGGCGGCCGGTGACGTGCTGGCACTCCCCGACGGCGGGGGCACGGCCGAGGTCACGACGGTCGGCGTCGAGAACGACGACTTCGGTGTGCCGGCGCTCGTCGTCGCCACCGTCACCGGGGACCGCCGCATCACGATCGCCACGGGGTCGATGGCCTACGTGGAGCCCGCGGACGCCGAGATCGGGGTCTCCGCCGTCGCCGCCGACCACGGATCCCCCGAGGCCCTCGTCGCCCAGGTGGCCCAGGCGCACCCGGACAGCACGGTGCTCCAGGACGTCGCCGGGCGCCTGGCCCGCGGCATCAATCTCAAGTCCGGCAGCAACCTCCAGGACCTCCACCACCTCGCGCTCGCCCTCTTCGTCGACGAGGGCGACCCCGCGGCGGCCCTGAGCATCGCCGACCTCCTGGCGGAGCTGCCGTTCGACGGCAACTTCGGCCGCTGGAAGTGGATCGAGGGCGGCCTCGCGATCGCCGCCTACCTCACCCGGCACGACGAGGAACGCTCCCTGCGGTACTCGGCCGCGATCCGTGCGGCCGACGACGCCGAGACGGCCCCGCTGCGCGCCAAGACCAGCGCCATGTACCGGCAGCGGCAGCTGAACGAACCCAACGTGTACGACCCGGAGATCCTGCGCGCCTCCACGGCCGGACGCATCGACGTCGAACGCGACTGGCGCGTGCTCCGCATCGGCGTCCTCCTGTACCTGCGGGCCCACGGCGGGTCCGAGACCCTGAGCCGGGACGTGCTGGAGCGGCGCATCGCCGCGGAGCTCGCCGCCGTCGCCGCCCTCAACGCGCAGCTCGCCGACCGGTAGCGGTCCGGCCCACCGCCGTCGGGCTGGCAAAATGGGGTGGTGCACCCACAGTCCCAGCAGTCCTCGTTCGCCTTCTCCGTCCACCACCGCATCGAGGACACGACGCCGGGGGCCGGGAGCGGCGGCCCGCGGCACGGGCGGACCGGGACGATCACCACCCCGCACGGCGAGATCCGCACCCCGGCGTTCATCCCCGTGGGCACCAAGGCCACCGTGAAGGCCGTGCTGCCCGCGGCGATGGCCGACCTCGGCGCCCAGGCGCTGCTCGCCAACGCCTACCACCTGTACCTGCAGCCGGGGGCCGACATCCTCGACGAGGCCGGCGGCCTCGGTGCATTCATGAACTGGCCCGGCCCCACCTTCACGGATTCCGGCGGGTTCCAGGTGATGAGCCTCGGCTCCGGCTTCAAGAAGGTCATCACCATGGACGTCCCCGTGGACTCCGACGCGGCGGGAGCGGACGACCGCGTGGCCGTCGGCAAGGAACGCCTCGCGCACATCGACGACGACGGCGTCTGGTTCAAGAGCCACCTCAACGGGGACCGGCACCGCTTCACACCCGAGATCTCCATGCAGGTGCAGCACCAGCTCGGCGCGGACGTCATGTTCGCCTTCGACGAGCTGACCACCCTCATGAACTCGCGCGGATACCAGGAGGAGTCCCTCGAACGGACCCGGCTCTGGGCCGAGCGGTGCATCGTCGAGCACCGGCGGCTCACCGTCGAACGCAGCCACCGCCCCTACCAGGCCCTGTTCGGGGTCATCCAGGGCGCCCAGTACGAGGACCTCCGCCGGAAGGCCTCCGCCGACCTCGGCGCCATGGACTTCGACGGCTTCGGGATCGGCGGCGCGCTGGAGAAGGAGAACCTCGGGACGATCCTCGGCTGGTGCAGCGACGAACTGCCCGAGAACAAGCCGCGCCACCTGCTCGGCATCTCGGAGCCCGACGACCTGTTCACCGGGATCGAGAACGGCGCCGACACCTTCGACTGCGTCTCCCCCACCCGGGTGGCGCGCAACTCCGCGTTCTACACGCCGGACGGGCGGTGGAACCTCTCGAACGCGCGCTTCCGGCGGGACTTCACGCCCCTGGTCGAGGGGTGCGACTGCTACACGTGCACCCACTACACGCGCGCCTACATCCACCACCTGTTCAAGGCCAAGGAGATGAACTCGGCGACGCTGATCTCCATCCACAACGAGCGCTTCGTGGTGCGCATGGTCGACGACGCCCGGGCGGCCATCGACGACGGCACGTTCTACGACCTGAAGGCCGAGGTCCTGGGCCGGTACTACGCCTAAGTGCACCCCTCCTCCGGCCTGCTTCTCCGGGCCTCTCCTCCGGGCCGCTTCTCCGGGCCGCCGCGGCGGGTTCCCAAAGCCGGGGCAACGCCCCCACGGGTCGGGGCCGATGCCACGGGTCTGCCCCGGCCGTGCACCCGTTGTGCACATCTGCCCCGTCGGTCTCCCGCGCCGCCGTCGTTCCTGACACGGTGGCCCGATGACCGCACCGAACTGCTCGGCGAAGACCCTCTGGCGCTACCGGGAACTCCTGGACGAGGGGCTGTCCCGCCGGCGCATCCACCACCTCGTGGTCAGCGGCGAACTCCGACGGCTGCGCAAGAACTGTTACGTGCCGGAGGCACACTGGTCCGGCCTCTCGAACGTCGAACGACTCGTACTCCAGGCACAGGCGCACCATCACAGCCTGATCGGCCGGGACACCGTGGGGCACGTCTACTGCCATGAGACGGCCGCCGTCCTCCACGGCCTCGACCTCTGGCAGCCTGGAAACGATGTGCACGTCACCCAGCCCACGCGCACCTCGAACGCCAGCCACGGCGCCGACGTCCGGAATCACAGTGCGCAACTCACGGAGGACGACGTCGTCCTCCTCCACGGGCTGCCCGTCACGTCGCTCCTCAGAACCGCGATCGACTGTGCGCGCTCGCTCCCTTTCGACCGGGCCCTGATCGTGGCCGACCAGGCCATGGCGCGCGGCGTCACCCGCAGGGCGGCACTGACCGCCGTCGATCTCCTCGGACCCGCGGCGGGCGTGGGCAGGGCGAGCGCCGTGCTCGCTGCCGCCGATCCCCGGTCGGAGTCTCCCGGTGAGACCCTCACCCGCAGCCGTCTCCTCCGCTTCGGGCTCCCGCAGGCACTGTCGCAGGTGGAGGTGGCCACCCGCCACGGACGCTACCGACTGGACTTCGCGTGGCTCGAACTGCTGGTCGGGCTCGAGTTCGACGGCAGGGTGAAGTACTTCGGCGCTGCGGCCACCGACGAAGTGCTCTACGAGGAACGCCGCCGGGAGAAGGCCCTGGTGGAGGAGGGATGGACGATCCTCCGCATCGAGTGGGGTGACCTCTTCCGGGAGGCAGAGCTGGAAGCCCGGCTGCGAGGGGCGCTCCGCCGCGCAGCGTCCAGGATCGCCGCGTAGCCGCGCGTCGCTGCACCGGCCCGTCGCCGCCCCGTCGCTCCATCGCCCCGTCGCCCCGTCGCTGGCAGACGGCGTCGCCCGGTAGTCGCATCGCCCTGCGCAGCTGTATCGCCGTTTCGCCGTGCAACTCGATGCTGTGTCGCCGCGCTGCCGCCGCGCCGCCGGCGTCGTCGTCCGACGGACCAGGGATGAACCTCGGCCCACAGAGCCGGGGCATCGGCCCCGATCCGGCGAAACGCCCCCACGGGTCTGCCCGCCCGCCGCGGCGGCCCCAGGGGACGGAGGGGTTGAGCCCTGGCGGATCCGGACTACACTGCGAATTGAACGCGTTCGAAAAGGGGGACCGATGCCCGCGCCGACAGCCAAGAGCGAAGCGACCCGGGAGTTGCTGGTCTCCACCGCGCTCCGGTTGTTCCGGGAGCACGGCTACGAGAAGACGACCATGCGGGCCATCGCCGCCGCCGCGGACGTCTCCACGGGGAGCGCCTACTACTACTTCGCCTCGAAGGACGACCTCGTCCACGAGCTGTACCGCAGCCTGCAGGACGAGCACCGCTCGCTGGCCCTCCCCCGCCTCGGCGAGGGCCGGAACCTCGGCGAACTCCTGCGGATCGTCCTGCACACGGGCGTCGACGTGATGGGGCCGTATCACGGCTTCGGCCCGAACTTCCTCAGCATCGCCATCAAGCCGTCGGCGACGACGGACCCGTTGGGCGACGAGTCCGCCGTGGCCCGGGCCCGCGCCATCTCGCTGTTCCGGCAGGCCGTCGGGATGTCCAGGCCGCAGCCGCCCCTGGCCCTCCGCGACGACCTCCCCGAGCTCCTCTGGTACGCCTACCTGGGCATCACCCTGTTCTGGGTCTACGACTCCTCCCCCGACCAGGTCCGGACACGCCGGCTCGTCGACCAGGCCGCGCCGCTCATCTCGAAGCTCGTGATCCTCTCCCGCCTGCCCGTGGTGCGGAAGATCGTCGAGGACATCGTGCAGCTGATCCGGGGGACCCGGCAGTGACGGGGACCCGCCGATGACGGCCGACGACGGCGCAGCCCGCCGTGCGCCGAACCCCCGCCACCGGGTGACCTTCGGGGTCCGCGCCGTCGCCGTCGGGTTCCTCGTGGGACTCGTGACCCTCGCCCTGGCGTTCGCCGCCTCCTGGGGCCCGGACGCCCCGGGCGTCTTCCTCCTGGCGCTTCTGTACGGCGTCGGCGTCGGCGTCATCACGTGCCTGCCCTTCGGCATCGTGCTCGGGCTCCTGCTGCGCCCGGTGGCGAACCAATGGGTGCATGTCGGCGTCTTCTTCGCCGGCTTCACCCTGGCGTCCTTCGCCGTCATCGCCCTGCTCTCCCCCTCCCGGGTGTTCCTCGAAAGCCTTCCCATCGCCCTGATCATCGGAGCGGCGGCCGCCCTCGCCCGCGCGAGCGTCTGGAAGCTGGTCCGGGTGCAGGAAACCGAGCAGGCCACCGGGCCGGGAGCCGGGCCATGAGCCCGGATCGGCGCTGCCCGACGAACCGGGACGCGGACACCGCGGCGGAGGCGGCCCATCACGCCCTCTCGCCGCAGGGAGTGGCCGCCGCGGAGCCGAGTCGGGCAGACTAGGACGATGTCCGACACCCAGCCTTCCGCAGCCCCCGCCGTCACCCTCACCATCGCCGGTTCGGAGGCGACCGGCGGCGCCGGAGCGCAGGCCGACCTCAAGACGTTCCAGGAACTCGGCGTCTACGGCGTCGTGGCCCTCACCTGCATCGTGTCCTTCGATCCGAACAACGAGTGGCAGCACCGCTTCGTACCGGTGGACCAGCAGGTCATCGCGGACCAGCTCGAGGCCATCCAGTCCTGCTACCCCCTGCGCACCGTCAAGCTGGGCATGCTCGGCACCCCGGCGACCATCGACACCGTGGCCTCGGCGCTGAAGGGCCAGGAGTGGGACAACGTCGTCCTGGACCCGGTGCTCATCTGCAAGGGGCAGGAGCCCGGCGCCGCCCTCGACACCGACGAGGCGCTCAAGGCGAGCATCCTGCCGCTGGCGACCTTCGTCACCCCGAACCACTTCGAAGCGGAGTCCCTCTCCGGCATCAGCATCCGCTCGCTCGACGACCTCAAGGAAGCCGCCCGCATCATCCACCGCCAGAGCGGGGCCGTGGTCCTCGCGAAGGGTGGTGTGCGCCTCGAGGGTCCCGACGCCGTCGACGTCTACTTCGACGGCGAGACGCTCGAGGTCCTGTCCTCCCCGAAGGTCGGCGAGGTCGCGGTCAGCGGTGCCGGCTGCACGCTCGCCGCGGCGATCGCCGCCGAGCTCGCCAAGGGCTCGACGCCACTGGCCGCCGCCCGCACGGCGAAAGCGTTCGTGACCGAGGGTATCCGCCACCGCATCGCCTCCAACGCCCCGTTCGACGCCGTCTGGCAGGGCGGCGCGGGGTCCACCAGGTAGCCGGCATGTGATGGACGCCGCCGCGGGGCAGGGCGCCGGGACCGGGGACACCCCGGCTCCGGGCGATGGTGCCCGCGGGCCAGGGTCGTCGACGCGACGTCCTTCCCGCGACGACCGACGCGGGGAGAGCGCCAACCAGCGCCTGGACCGCAACTGGCAGGAGATGCTGCAGGAACTGCGCGTCATGCAGGCGGGCATCCAGATCCTGGCAGGCTTCCTGCTGATCCTGCCCTTCCAGTCCCGCTTCGACGCCCTCCAGGACCTCCAGGTGACCGTCTACCTGTGCCTGGTGTGCCTGTCCGTCATGATCCAGACCCTGCTGCTGTCCACGATCAACCTGCACCGGGCCCTGTTCGGCCTCCACGCCAAGGGAACCCTGGTCAGGCACACCTCCACCATCATCCCGATCGCCACGGCCCTCGTGGGCGTGGTGCTCGCGGGAACCCTCTGGCTGGTGTTCGACCTCGTGCTGGGTCGGCCCGCCAGCCTCGTCGCGGCAGGAGCGCTCGTGATCGTGGAGGCGATCTTCTGGGTCGCCTACCCCCTCGCTTTCCGGCGGAGGGCGCTCAGGAACCGCCGCTGACCCCGCCTGGCAGGCGTGCCCGGACGCCGCCGTCGACCCGCCCGGCGTCGGCCCGGACACGCCTGCGTCAGCCCGAGTGCGTCGCGAGGAACGCGTACACCTCGGTCTCGTCGACGCCGGGGAAGGCTCCCGGCGGCATCGCCGCGAGCAGGTGCGAGTGGGCGCGCGCACTCGGCCACGCCTGTCCGGCCCATTCCCGGGCGAGCTCCGCGGGCGGCCGCCGGCAGCACGACTCGTCGGGGCAGAAGGACTTCTCGCGGATGTCGGTGTTCCGCCCGCGGAACCACTTCACGTGCGCGTACGGCACCCCGATGCTCAGCGAGAACTCCCCGCTCGCCGCCCGCTCCGTGCGGGCCGTGCACCAGTAGGTGCCGCTCGGGGTATCGGTGTACTGGTTGTAGGCGCGGAACTTGTCCTGGACGTCGAACACCACGCGCGAGGTCCAGCGGCGGCACGAGGGCTGGCCCTCGATGGCGCCGGTATGGTCCTGCGGGAAGGTCACGCCGTCGTTCTCGTAGGCCTTGTAGATGATCCCGCTCTTGTGCGTCTTCTGGAAATGGGTGGGGATGTCGAGGTGCTCGGTGGCGAGGTTCGTGAAGCGGTGCGCCGCGGTCTCGTAGGACACCGCGAAGTTGTCCCGGATGTCCTCCACCGAGATCTCCTTCGCCGCCTTCGCCGCCCGCAGGAACTCGACCGTGGGCCGCTCGGGGAGCAGCAGGGCCGCCGCGAAGTAGTTGGTGGCGACCCTCTGGCGCAGGAATTCGCCGTAGTTCTCGGGGGTCCTGTGCTCCAGGACGTAGTGCCCGAGCGCCTGGAGCAGCACCGAGCGGGGGTCGTGGTCGGTCCGCTGCGATTGCGTGAGGTAGATGCGGCGGTTCTTGAGATCGGTGACGGAGCGGGTGGAATGCGGCAGGTCGGCCACATGGTGCAGGGAGAAGCCCAGGTGCGCGGCGATGTCCGCGATCAGGTGCTGGGACACCGGTCCCGCGCCGTACCCGACGGCGTCGAGCACGCCCTGCGCCCGGGCCTCGATCTCCTGGAAGTAGTTGTTCCGCTCCCGCATCACCGCTCGCAGTTCGGCGTTCGCCCGCCGCGCCTCCTCCGGCGTGGCCACCTGCTCGTTCAGCCGGCGCTCGAGCTCACCCTGCAGGCCCACGAGTGACTCCAGCACCTCCAGCGGCAGCCTCGACGAGATGCGGACCTTCGGCAGTCCGAGCGACTCGTAGAGGGGGCCGCGCTGCGCGCGCTCCAGCGCGATCTCGAGGGCGGCCCGGCGCGACGGCGGCTCCGCCCCGAGCAGTTCGTCGATCGTCACCCCGAGGGCCGCCGCGAGGCGCTGGAGCATGCCGAGCTTCGGCTCCCGTTTGCCGTTCTCGACGAGGGACAGCTGCGACGCGACCGTCCCGACGGCGGCACCCAGCTCGTCGAGGGTCAGCCCCTTGGCCTTGCGAAGATGGCGCACGCGCCGACCGAGGCTGATGAGGTCGAGGGCCTGGCCTTCGACGCTCGGCTCAGGAGCGGAGGAGGGCGGAGCCCACGCGGGAGTCGTCATTTCTTGACGATAAGCGAAGAAGTGCGTTTCTTGCCAGAGCCGCGGGGTAGGAAGCCCGGCAGAAGTGGCGAATTGTTGATTCCACACCCGCCGGGCAGCCGGCCACCGACCAAGGAGACAGCAATGACGCAGGAATCCTCACCCTCCACCCCCTCCTCCACCGGGCTGCAGGGCGCGGCGGCGGACGCCGCCCGTGCCCTGGACCTCGAGTGGTCGGCCGATCCCCGCTGGGAAGGCGTGCGGCGCGACTACTCGGCGGCCGACGTCGTCCGCCTGCGCGGCAGCATCCAGGAGGAACACACCCTCGCGCGGCGCGGCGCCGAGAAGCTGTGGCGCCAGCTCACCGAGGAAGCCACCACCGGCGCCTACACGAACGCCCTCGGCGCCCTCACCGGCAACCAGGCCGTCCAGCAGGTCAAGGCCGGGCTGCGTGCCATCTACCTCTCCGGCTGGCAGGTGGCCGCGGACGCCAACAACTCCGGGCACACCTACCCGGACCAGTCGCTGTACCCGGCGAACTCCGTGCCCACCGTCGTCCGCCGCATCAACAACGCGCTGCTCCGGGCCGACCAGATCGAATGGGCGGAGGGCACCTCGACCGTCGAGGACTGGCTCGTGCCGATCGTCGCCGACGCCGAGGCCGGCTTCGGCGGACCGCTCAACGCCTACGAGCTCATGAAGTCGATGATCCAGGCCGGAGCGGCCGGCATCCACTGGGAGGACCAGCTCGCGTCGGAGAAGAAGTGCGGACACCTGGGCGGCAAGGTCCTCATCCCCACCCAGCAGCACGTGCGCACCCTCAACGCGGCGCGCCTCGCGGCCGACGTCGCGGGGACCCCCTCGGTGATCGTGGCCCGCACGGACGCCGAAGCCGCCACGCTCATCACGTCCGACGTCGACGAGCGGGACCAGCCGTTCGTCACCGGCGAGCGCACCCCCGAGGGCTTCTACCATGTGCGCAACGGCCTCGAGGCGTGCATCGCCCGCGGCCGGGCCTACGCACCGTACGCGGACCTGCTCTGGATGGAGACCGGCACCCCCGACCTCGACCTGGCGCGGCGCTTCGCCGAGGGGATCAAGGCGGAGTTCCCGGACCAGATGCTCGCCTACAACTGCTCGCCGTCGTTCAACTGGCGCAAGCACCTCGACGACGCCACGATCGCCCGGTTCCAGCGCGAACTCGGTGCCATGGGGTTCACGTTCCAGTTCATCACCCTCGCCGGCTTCCACGCCCTCAACTACTCGATGTTCGACCTCGCCCACGGTTACGCCCGCAACGGCATGAGCGCCTACGTGGACCTGCAGGAGCGCGAGTTCGCCGCCGAGTCCCGCGGCTACACCGCCACCCGGCACCAGCGTGAGGTCGGCACCGGCTACTTCGACCAGGTGGCCACGGCCCTCAACCCCGGCGGCAGCACCCTCGCCCTCGCCGGGTCCACCGAGACGCAGCAGTTCCACTGATCCTCCCCGCCGGGAGGACGGAGAAGACCACGAGACCCGGGTCCGGGCGGTCCTTCCTGTCCTCCCGACCCCCGAATCGGCACCCAGAACTCCCAGGAGCACACCATGAACGACCCCTACACCCTGAACGGCATCACCCTCACCGCGCCGCCCGTCCAGCGCCAGGGCGAGATCCTGACCCGCGAGGCCCTGGACTTCGTCAAGGCGCTGCACCGGGCCACCCACAAGCGCCGCGACGAACTCCTCCACCACCGGTGCCGCCAGCGCAAGGCCGTGGCGGCCGGCGCGGACCCGCACTTCCTGCCCGAGACACGACACATCCGCGAGGACGCGTCGTGGCGCGTGGTACCCACGGCACCCGGCCTCGAGGACCGCCGCGTGGAGATCACCGGGCCCGTGGACCGCAAGATGACCATCAACGCCCTCAACTCCGGGGCGAAGGTGTGGCTCGCCGACATGGAGGACTCCTCGACGCCGTCGTGGTCCAACGTGATCAACGGACAGCTGAACCTGCGGGACGCCCTCGCGGGGCGCATCGGCTTCACCTCGCCCGAAGGCAAGGAGTACCGGGTCGAGGGCGCCGCGGACACGCTGCCGACGATCGTCGTCCGGCCCCGGGGCTGGCACCTGTCCGAGAAGCACGTGCTCATCCAGGACGTCGCCGTCGCGGGCGGACTGTTCGACTTCGCGCTCTACTTCTTCCACAACGCCCGCACGCTGATCGACCAGGGACGCGGACCGTACTTCTACCTCCCGAAGATCGAGAACCACCTCGAGGCGCGCCTGTGGAACGACATCTTCGTCCAGGCGCAGCACCTGCTCGGCATCCCGCAGGGCACCATCCGCGCCACCGTGCTGATCGAGACCATCACGGCGGCGTTCGAGATGGAGGAGATCCTGTACGAGCTGCGGGACCACGCGGCGGGCCTCAACGCCGGTCGGTGGGACTACATCTTCTCCGTCATCAAGAACTTCCGCACCCGCGGCCCCCGCTTCGTGCTGCCGGACCGCAACGCCGTCACCATGACGGCGCCGTTCATGCGCGCCTACACCGAACAGCTCGTCCGCGCCTGCCACCGCCGCGGCGCCCACGCCATCGGCGGCATGGCCGCGTTCATCCCGAACCGGCGCGACGAGCAGGCCAACGCCCTCGCCCTGGAGAAGGTGCGGGCGGACAAGACGCGGGAGGCCGGCGACGGCTTCGACGGTTCATGGGTGGCGCACCCGGACCTCGTGCCCGTGGCCATGGAGGTCTTCGACGCGGCGCTCGGCGACCGTCCCAACCAGCTCGACCGCCGGCGCGACGACGTCCGCCCGGACGACGCGGCCCTGCTGGACATCGCCGCGACGCCGGGCACCATCACGGAGCGCGGTGTCCGCGAGAACCTCGAGGTCGGGGTGCGGTACATCGAGTCCTGGCTGCGGGGCAACGGCGCCGCCGCCATCAACAACCTGATGGAGGACGCCGCGACGGCCGAGATCTCGCGGTCGCAGATCTGGCAGTGGATCCACACGAGCGCCCTCACGGACGACGGCGAGGTGATCACCCGGGAGCGGGTGACCGAGCTGCTCGACGAGGAGTTCGCCGCGCTGACGCGATTCGACGGCGACCGCTTCGACGAGGCCCGTGAGGTCTTCGAGGAGGTGGCCCTCGGCACGCAGTTCCCGGCCTTCCTGACCGTGACCGCGTACGCGAAGTACCTGCGGGACGAGAGGTCGCTCGCCGCCGCATGACCCCGGCGCGGGAGAACGGGAGGGACGCCCCTAGGGTGCCGTCCCTCCTGCGTGGACGCCCCTAGGGTGCCGTGGGCGTCGGAGCAGGCGGAGCCGTGGCGCCCTCCTCCGGGGCGCAGGTCAGCCCTGCGGGAGTGATGTCCAGCCGTTCGGGCGCGATGACGCCGGCGTAGCCCGAACCGAGGACGACATCGACCGTCCGGTCCGCGCGCTCGTCGGCCACGTAGATCGAGTCGGGGATGGTGCGCTGCAGGGTGAACGCGTTGTTGCGCCCGGCCTCGCCCGAGACGATGATCGCCGTCATACCGGTCCGGCCGACGGGCCTGTTACCGATCTCGCGCACCGCGAAGGCCCGGCCGCGGAGCTGCTCCGCCGCGGTGGTGGCGAGCCCGTCGATGCTGGTGCTGTTGTAGACGTTGACGTTGATGCTGCTCGGGTCCTGGTAGTCGAACGGTCCGGCCGGGCACGTCGACGTCGGTCTGGATTCGGGGACCGCCGTCTCGGGCGCCCCGATGCTGATGTCGCCGCGCGTGATGCCGAGGGCGATGTACACCGCAGCGCCCACGAGCCCGACGAGAAGGACGAGGACGACGCCGTGGAAGACCTTCCGCATCGACACCCGGCCGCCGCGGTCGTCGTCGTCCTCCGTGAACACCGCGCCGAGATCCGTCTCCGTCACGATCCGCTGGCCGTGCCACTCGGTCGGGTCCTGCTTGGCCTGCGCCCGCTGGTGGCGCGGCGACCCGTGCTCACTCATCGAGCACGAGGACTCTCGCGTGCAGGATGGTCCGCTGGTGCAGGGCGGTCCGGACGGCCCGGTGCAGGCCGTCCTCCAGGTACATCGTGTCGTTCCACCGCACCACGTGCGGGAAGAGGTCGCCGAAGAACGTCGAGTCCTCGGCGAGCAGCGCCTCGAGGTCGAGCGTGGTCTTGGTGGTCACCAGGTCGTCGAGCCGCACCTGCCGGGGAGCCACTTCCGCCCAGTCCTTGGGGGTCACGTATCCGTGGTCCGGGTACGGCCGGCCGTCACTCACTGCTTTGAAGATCACCCCTCTAGGGTAAGTAATTGCTTCGACCAATGGAACGCGCCGGTCCGGAGCCCGTCATCCCGTGGCCCAATGGTTACGCCGATGGGCCCTCCGGCAACGCGGGAAGCTCGTCGGCGGACGTCGGATAGGAGGGCTGGGCGCCCGGGCGCTGGACCGTGGAGGAGCCGACGCGCACGGCGAACCGGACGGCGTCGCGCAGTGGTTCGCCTGCGGTGAGGCGCGCCGCGAGTGCTCCGACGAAGGCGTCCCCGGCGCCGGTCGTGTCGACCGCGGTCACCTGCGGCGCGGGGACCCGGTGGAGGACGCCACGCTCGGCGACGAGGGCCCCCGCGTCGCCGAGCGTCATCACCACCGATGCGAAGCCGAGGCCCAGGAGGCCCTCGACGACCGCTCCGTGGTCCACGGACGTCGGGCCCCCGAGGTGCGCGAGGACGAGCGCCCCCTCGTGTTCGTTGACCACCAGCGGGTCCGCGCGGAGGAGCGCCGCAGCATCGACGGCGATGACGGGCGCCAGGTTGACGATGACGCGTCCGGCGGCGAGACGGATGGCCGCGGCGGTGGCATCCGCGGGCAGTTCACCCTGGACGACGACGACGGCGGCCTCCCGGATGGCGCCGGCGGAGGCCTTGACGAGCCCGGGGGTCATCCCGGCGTTGGCTCCCGGCAGCACCACGATGGTGTTCTCGCCGTCGTCGGCCACCTGGATGACCGCGATCCCCGTGGCCCCAGCGGTCCGCTGGACGGGCCGCAGGTCCACGCCTGCCGTCGTCAGGACGGAGAGGGCGACGTCGGCGTAGGCGTCGGATCCTACGGCACCGATCAGCGTGACCTCGGCGCCGAGCAGGGCCGCGGCGACCGCCTGGTTGGCGCCCTTGCCGCCGGGCAGGACGGTCATCGAGCGGCCGGCCACGGTCTCGCCGGGGCGCGGGTGCCGGTGGGCGGTGACCACGAGGTCCGCGTTGATGGACCCGACGACGACGATGCCCGACCCTGCGCTCATGCTGCGAGTCTGTCACGCCGCTCCCGCCGCGGTGTCCCCGGTGTCGGTCGCGAATGGAGCGGCCGGCGCGCTGCGGAACATAATGGAGCCATGCCTACGGATGCCCCGCTCGACCTGCTGCCCGCCGCCCCGCTCTCCCCCGGCCGGGGACGGCCCGCCCAGGGGCTCCTGCTCGACGTCGACGGCCCGGTGGCCAGCCCCGTGACGCGGACGGTGCCCGCCGGGATCATCGCCGACCTGCTCACGCTCGCCGTCGCGGGCTGGCCCGTGGTGTTCAACACGGGCCGCTCGGACGCGTTCATCCGGGAGCAGGTCATGGCGCCGATGCTCGCCGCGGGTCTCCCGGCCGGGGTGACCTTCCACGCCGTCTGCGAGAAGGGCGCCACCTGGTTCTCGTTCACGGCCGACGGCGCCGGGGAGGTCTTCCTCGACCGTGGGCTCGCGCTGCCCACGAGCTTCGCCGACGACGTGCGGGACCTCGTGGAGGAGAAGTACTCGCACCTCATGTTCTTCGACGAGACGAAGCTGGCCATGGTCTCCGTCGAGCAGTCCCTCGACGCGGCGAACGCTGACTACCTGGTGGGCCAGCGCTCCTTCGACGACGACGTCCTCGACATCATGCACAGCCACGACATGGGCGCCTGCCGGCTGGACCGCGAGGAGCCGGACAGCAACGGGGACATCGAGTACCGGGTGGACCCGACCATCATCTCCACCGACATCGAATCCGTCCGGGTGGGCAAGGACCTCGGCGCCGAGCGTGCCCTCACCCTCGTCGCACCGATCATGGACCTGCCCCGCACGTGGCGGACGGTGGGCGATTCGCGCACCGACTACGCGATGGCCGACTACCTGCACGAGCAGGGCTACGACCTCGCCCACGTGGACGTCCGGCCGGCCGACGGCGTGCCGGCGAAGCCCTACGAGGTCCTCACCGAGGGCTCGCTCATCCACGAGGAGGCGGGCGCCGCCTTCCTCGCGCGCTGCGTCGCGTCCCTCGGTTAGGACCCGTGGCGGTCCCGGGAAGGCCAGGACCCGCGGCCGTCCCGGAGAGCTGAGACCCGTGGCGGCCCCGGAAGGCGGGGCCGCGGCGGTCCCGGGACGCCGGTCAGGCGGCGGGTCGCGCCAGGGCGTCCTCGATCGCGGCGATCACCTCGGGCGCATCCGGTTCGACCGTCGGGGCGAACCGCGCGAGGATCCCGCCGTCGCGGCCGACCAGGAACTTCTCGAAGTTCCACTTCACGAGGCCGGGCAGGAGCCCGGTCCTGAACGTGGTCAGCTGCCGGTAGAGCGGGTGCTGGTCCTTGCCGCGGACGTCGCCCTTGGCCATCAGCGGGAAGGTGACGCCGAAGGTCCTCGAGCAGAACTCGGCGATCTCGCCGTCGTCCCCGGGTTCCTGGCCCATGAACTGGTTGCAGGGCATGCCGAGCACCACGAGGCCCTCCGCCGCGTACCGGCCGTACAGGGCCTCGAGGCCCGCGTACTGCGGGGTGAACCCGCACTTCGAGGCGACGTTGACCACGAGGACCGGCTGGCCGCGGAACTCCCCGAAGGATTTCGTGCTGCCGTCGTTCATGGTGAGGTCGATCCCGTACAGATCGGGCGAGGACATGGTGGCTCCCGGGGTCTCGGTGGTGCTCGTGCTTCGTATCGTCGCACGCCGCGGATGGGGCTCCCCGCCCGGACGGAGCAAAGCGGCCCGCGGGCACGTTGGAAGGAACGGCGGCCCGGAGGCCGGCCGCAGGACACCGACAGGACGGGTCACCGGATGGGAATCATCGACACGTGGAAGACGCAGCTCCGAACGACCTTCACGGACGGTGATCCGACCATCCCCCAGTGGCAGTTCGAGTTCGAGAAGGGCGACGACGTCGGCTACTTCCCCGTGGACTCCGCCGTGTGGACGGTGCACAGCTCCATGACGCCGACTGTCGCCGGCATCCGCGCACTCCTCCTGCAGACGCTGCACCCCGGCGCCATGGCGGGCGTGCACGCCCACTCGGACTTCCGCGAGGAGCCGCTCGGACGGCTCGCCAACACCATCCGCTGGATCTTCACGGTGACGTACGGGTCCACGGTCGCGGCACGGGAAGGGTCGGCGTTCGTCCAGCGCCTCCACACCCGGGTGCACGGGACCTACACCGACAGCCGGGGCGTCGAGCGGCCCTATTCGGCGGCGGATCCGGACCTGATCCGGTGGGTGCACCTCGCGTTCACCGATGCCTTCGTGGCCGCGCACTCCGCGTACGGCGGGCCCATCCCGGGCGGCGTGGACCAGTACGTGGCGGAATGGGCGCAGGCCGGGCGGCTGATGGGCCTCGAGGACCCGCCGCGGTCCGCCGCCGAGCTCCGTGAGCAGCTCGCCGCGTTCGACGACGACCTCAGGAACAGCGAGCAGGTACAGGAGGCGCTGACCTACATCCGCCGTCCGCCGCTGCCCCGGTCCCAGCGCCTCGGGTACCGGATCCTGTTCGCGGGGGCGGTGGCGACGCTCGAGCCGCGCCATCGCGAGATGCTCGGCCTGCGGGTGCCGTCCCTCGGACCGGTCCCGCTGCCGATCCGGACGGCGGTGCGGCTGGTCCTCGGGACCATCCGCCTGGGACTGGGGCCGGAGGGTCCGGCGGAGACCGCCGCGAAGAACCGCATCCGCCGCGTCACCACCGCGGACCCGTCATCGGCTTAACGCAGCAGGACCCCGGCCGGAGCCGGGGTCCTGCTGGTCGAGCTGGCGGAGGATGGGGGATTTGAACCCCCGAGGGCGTGAACCCAACACGCGTTCCAGGCGTGCGCCATAGGCCGCTAGGCGAATCCTCCTCATTTGGAGCAGATACCAGAATACCCATACAACCGGTTCCTGCCGAATCGCGGGGACCCGGCAGCGTTCCTGCGACCCTGCCCTGCGGATTCGAACCCCACGCGATGCACTGTGTAGACTATTTCCCGGCCCCTCATGTGGTGTCATCCTGTGAACTCCCCCAGGACCGGAAGGTAGCAAGGGTAAGCGGGCTCTGGCAGGTGCATGGGGGGTCTTCACTTTAAGCGCGCGGCAGCGGGAGGTTCCACGGTGGCAGACACGGGCGCCGGCCGCTTCGCCCCGAGCCCCTCGGGCCAGTTGCACGTCGGCAACCTCCGCACGGCGGTGCTCGCCTGGCTCTTCGCCCGCTCCACCGGACGCCGCTTCCTGGTCAGGGTGGAGGACCTGGACCGCGTCCGCGCCGGCGCCGAGGCGGAGCAGCTCGCCGAACTGGCCACGCTCGGCCTCGTGTCCGACGAGCCGGTCCTGCGCCAGAGCGACCACATCCCCCGGTACACCCGGGCGCTGGAGCAGCTCATCGGCCAGGACCTCGCCTACGAGTGCTTCTGCACGCGGCGCGACATCGCCGAGGCGGCGAGCGCCCCGCACGGCCGCCCCGGCTTCTATCCCGGCACGTGCCGCACCCTCGGGAAGGACGAGCGGGCACGACGCCGGCTCGAGCGCCGCCCGGCGCTGCGGCTGCGCTCCGCCGTCGACAGCTGGACCGTCGAGGACCGGCTCGCCGGGCGCGTCACGGCGCCGGTCGACGATCTCGTCCTGCGACGGAACGACGGCGTGATCGCCTACAACCTCGCCGTCGTCCTCGACGACGCCGCCCAGGGCATCGACCAGGTGGTGCGGGGCGAGGACCTCCTCGACTCGGCCCCGCGCCAGGCCTATCTCGCCTCCCTCCTCGGCCAGCCGGTGCCCACCTACGCGCACGTCCCGCTGGCAGTGACGGCCGAGGGCCGCCGCCTGGCGAAGCGCGACGGCGCCGTCACGCTGGAGGACCTCGCCGGACAGGGTCGGTCCGCAGCAGCCGTCCTGGACACGATCCTGAGCGCGCTGGGGCTGCCCGGTGGGAGCCTGGACGCGGCCCTCGCGGTGTTCGACCCGGGACGGCTGCCGCGCCACCCCTGGGTGGTCGACCCCGCCGCCCTGTTCCCCACCGACGCCGGACCGGCATGCAAACCGTCAGCACCAACCGATAAGGTTTCTCCGTGAGTACAGCCCTCTACCGCCGCTACCGTCCCGAGACCTTCGCGGACGTCATCGGCCAGGAGCACGTCACCGAACCGCTGATGGCGGCCATCGACAAGGACCGCATTAACCACGCCTACCTGTTCTCCGGGCCCCGTGGCTGCGGCAAGACCACCTCGGCGCGGATCCTCGCCCGCTGCCTCAACTGCGCGCAGGGGCCCACGTCCACACCGTGCGGCGTGTGCGACAGCTGCGTCGAACTCGCCCGGAACGGCTCGGGCAGCCTGGACGTCATCGAGATCGACGCCGCCAGCCACGGCGGGGTCGACGATGCCCGGGATCTCCGCGAGCGCGCCACCTTCGCCCCCGTCCGCGACCGCTTCAAGATCTTCATCATCGACGAGGCCCACATGGTCACCTCGGCGGGCTTCAACGCGCTGCTGAAGATCGTGGAGGAACCGCCGGAGCACATCCTGTTCATCTTCGCGACCACCGAGCCGGACAAGGTGATCGGCACCATCCGCTCGCGGACGCACCACTACCCGTTCCGGCTCGTCCCGCCCGAGCCCCTCATGGCCTACCTCGAGCTGCTGTGCCGCCAGGAGAACGTGCCGGTGGCCCCGGGCGTCCTCTCGCTCGTGGTCCGGGCCGGCGGCGGGTCGGTCCGCGACTCCCTCTCCGTGCTCGACCAGCTCATGGCCGGCGCGGGCGAGACCGGCCTCGACTACGAGCTCGCCGTCTCCCTCCTCGGCTACACGCACGCGACCCTGCTCGACGACGTGGTCGACTCCGTGGCGGCCGGCGACGCCGCGACGGTGTTCAACGCCGTGGACCGCGTGATCCAGACCGGGCACGACCCCCGGCGCTTCGTCGAGGACCTGCTCGAGCGGTTCCGCGACCTGATCGTCATCAACGCCGTCCCCGAGGGGGCCGCCTCCATCCTTCGCGGCGTGCCCGACGACCAGCTGAACCGCATGCGCACGCAGGCCAACCAGCTCGGCGCCGGCGAGCTGTCCCGTGCCGCCGACGTCACCAACGCGGCCCTGAACGAGATGACCGGCGCCACGTCTCCGCGGCTGCACCTCGAACTGCTGTGCGCGCGCCTCCTGCTCCCGGCAGCGGATGCCTCGGTACGCGGCACGCTCGCCCGGGTGGACCGCATCGAGCGCCGCCTCGAGTACGCCGCCGGGACGCCCGCCGCCGACGGCGGCAGCGAACCGGCCGCCGCGCCGGAGACCGCGGCCGAACCGGCGAAGCCTGCGCGCCCACGGCTCGACGGCGTGCCCCGGACCGCCGAGGAGGCTGCCGCGCGCTGGTCGCTGCCGGTCGCCGACCCGGCCGCCCCCGCGGTCCCTGCGGCGGCGGGCACCCCTGCCGTCCCCGCCGCCGCCCAGCCGAAGACTCCCGCAACGGACTCCTCACCGGACTGGGGCGGCAACTGGGGCGTCTCCACCGACTCCGCGTTCGCAGCCCCCGCGCCCGAGGCGCCGACCGCGACGCGTCCCGCGCCTGGCGCTCCGGACGCGACGCCGGGCGCCCCCGCTGCGGCAGGCGCGCCAGGCTCCCCGGGCGATCCGAGCGCCTCCGGCACCCCAGGCACCCCAGGCCCCGGACACCTTCCGGGGGCGACGCTCGCCCCGGACGCGGCGGGCACCCCCGGCGCACCCGGCGCACCCGGCGCCGAAGGCGATCAGAACTCCACGGGGAGCGCCGACGCGACCGCGGCGCCTGGAGCCCCGGTCCCGGGTACCTCGACGCCGGACGCCCCGGCGAGCCCGGCAGCCCGCGGTGAACGCCCTGCCGCGAGGGAACGCTCGTTCGACGGACCGGCGCCGCAAGCAGGGCCCGCGGGTCAGGGCTCCCCCGTCGACGGCGGGGCGCCGCGGAGCGGTCAGGCCCCGCAGGCACAGGAACGCTCGCAGGGCAGGCCGGCCGGCAGCGCCCCCGGGCAGCAGGGCCCCACCGGCGAACCGTTCCGGCAGCCGACCGCGGATGGCAGGCAGCAGCCCGAGCAGCGCTCGTCCCCGCAGTCTCCGGCCCACACCCCGGGCGGTCCTGACCAGCCGCAGCAGGGATCCCGGCAGCCCGCACCGGACCGGCAGGGGCAGTCCACGGCGTCCGGCGGCAATGTCGAGATGATCCGACGCGCCTGGCCCGAGATCATGAACGAGGTCGCGCACATCAAACGTGCCACCTGGCTCATCGTCAACGTCTCGGCCAAACCGCGATCGTTCGAGGGCAACCAGCTGGTCCTGGCCTTCGTGAACCAGGGCAACGCCATCGGGTTCCAGCGCGGACCCCACATGGACAACGTGAAGCAGGCGATCCACAAGGTCCTCGGCCTCACCTGCTCCATCGAAGCGGTCCACGACGCCGGCGGGGCGGGTGAGTCGGGCCCAAAAGTACCGGCCCGCACGGCGGGCCCGGGTAGCAGCCCGAGCCCTGCTTCCCCGGCGCCCGAGCGCGCCGACAGTCCGCCCACGCAGGACGATGCTCGACAGCACGCGGGAGGCACTCCGACGGCGGGACCGGGGGCATCCTCACCGCCCGCAGGGGCTGCGCCCCAGCACGCCGGAGCCGCTGGGGTTGCTCCTGTCGCGCCGTCCTCGCCCACGGGCCGCGGACCGCATGACTCCGGAGTGAGTGCTCCTGCGCACTCCGCGGCGGGACACGCCCGACCGGGCGATGCACCGACGCCGTCGGCCGGTCGATCCGACGCCGCAACGGTGGGATCCCCGACGCCGTCGGCCGCCGGGGATCCCCGACCGGGCCCGGCACCGACCACCGGGTCCGCCGCCCACGAGGGGACCGCGTCCGCACCGGAACCGGCGGGCGACACGCACCGCCCGGACCGCGCAGTCACCGCGGATGGGACCGCTGCGCCGTCCGCTGCGGCGCGCGGGACAGCCGGCGACGCACCCACGTCGCACGGGGCGAAGGATCCCCGGGCGGCCGGCGGCGCCGACCGCGGCACCCGCCCGGCCGAGCAGCGGCCGGCACCCGGCGCGGAGACCGTCGGTGCCTGGGATCCCTCCATGTCGGACGAGTCCTGGGCCCTAGTGGAGCCTCCCGAGGAGGCCTTCGATCCCGGTCCGTCCTGGGCCTCCGTGCCGGAGGACCCCTTCGATCGCCGCGCCGACGGAGCGCGCGGAACCGGAGGAGCTGGAGGGGCTCGACAGCGCACAACCCCCGCGCCTGCACCTGCACCCGCACCCGCACCGAACGAGACGGGCGGCCGAGGCGTGAACCCGCAGCGCTCCCCCCGTCCCGCGATGTCCCAGGGCCCGTCCGCTCCCGGCCCCCGCACCGTGCCGGAGGGAACTGCCGCGGGGCCGGCCCCCACCCCGACGGCGTCCCGGTCCGTCGTGTGGAGCCCCCCGGACGCTGCACCACCCACGTCCGGAGGAGACCGGGCGGAGCCCTCCTCGCCCGGTGCGGCGCCGGCGGAACCGGAGACGGCCCACCAGGCGCCTGCCGCCCGCACGGCACCCGTCGAGCCCAGGAAGCCCGTCGTACCCCGTTTCGCGGCACCGGGCCCCGCCCCGGCGGTGCCCGATGCGGCGGTGCGCGACGCGGCGCCCGACGGCGGAGCCGGGCCGGATCGACAGGTCGCGGCCGGCGACGTCCGGCAGAAACCGGTCAGCCGCTATCAGCAGCTGCTCGACGAAGCCGCACGGAAGCGCGCCGAGGAGGCCGCGGCGACGCGGGGCACGGTGGATCTGCGCTTCGTGGAGGACGAGCCCAGCGCCGACGACGAGACGATCGAGGAATCGGCGCTCGTGGGTCGGACCGCGATCGAGCGCATCCTCAACGGACGCCTGATCGAGGAACGCACCGTCGACGGCCAGTAGGCCGCGCCCGCACGCTCAGGGCGTAACGCCGCGGGTGCCCTCCGGGCGCTCCGCCGTCATCGGAGGGCGGACAATGGAGGGTGCGCTTCTTCCCGCCGGTGCGGCGGGCGGGTGCGGACCCAGGCCCCCGGCGCCGGAGCATCGGCACCATCACCACAGGCAGAAGAGGACACACCGTGTACGAAGGCGCAGTGCAGGAGCTTATCGACGAGCTCGGACGCCTGCCCGGGGTCGGCCCGAAGTCGGCCCAGCGCCTCGCCTTCCACATCCTGGAGGCCGACGCCGAGGACATGCAGCGCCTGGTCACGGCGATCACGACGGTCAAGGAACGCGTGAAGTTCTGCGGCATCTGCGGCAACGTCGCCGAGCAGGAGCAGTGCGCCATCTGCCGCGACCCGCGGCGCGACGCCACCATGATCTGCGTCGTCGAGGAATCGAAGGACGTCATCGCCGTCGAGCGCACGCGCTCCTTCCGCGGCAGGTACCACGTACTCGGCGGCGCCATCAACCCCATCGCGGGCGTCGGCCCGGACCAGCTGCGCATCCGCGAACTGCTCGCCCGCCTGTCGGATGCGCAGATCCAGGAGATCATCATTGCCACCGACCCGAACCTGGAGGGCGAAGCGACGGCCACCTACCTGGTGCGCATGCTCAAGACCATCGGCATCCCCGTGACACGCCTTGCCTCCGGCCTCCCCGTCGGCGGCGACCTGGAATACGCGGACGAGGTGACGCTCGGCCGGGCCTTCGAGGGCCGCCGCGTCATGTCCTGACGCCGGCGACCCCGGACGGACCCTTCAGGCGATCCGTGTCCCCCGCGCCAGGCGCCCGGCCGGCATCGTCAGCCTCCTGCGGGCGGCCACCAGGAGCGCGGTCGCCAGGACCAGCTGGATCCCCAGCCCCAGCGGCCAGATCGGGGTCTCCCGCGGGAGCGGCCGAAGCGCCTGGGCGGTCTCCTCGCAGGTCTGGTCGGTGTCGGGCCCGGCCTGCGCCGAGCGCACCCCCTGGCTGATCGTCTCCATGACGCCCGGCGTGTAGTACGGCCCGGTGGCGGGACCGTAGGGGTCCGGCGCCCCCGGCCCCGGCAGGTCCTCGACGCTGTAGGGCACGGCGTCCGCGACCACGACGAACGGATTCGCTGCCAGGATCCAGGTGATGTACTGCGTGTCCGGCACCTCCGACTGATAGGTCTGCGTCACGCATTCCAGTTGAGCCCCTGGCTCGGGCGCGCCCATGCTGTCGAGGCTGCCCTCCGGATAGGTGTAGTAGGAGGACCTGATCGTCCGCTCCTCCATCACCAGCAGGGTGCTCAGTCCGAAGACGATCACCGTGCCGACGGTCAGCAGGGCCACCAGCATGTAGGTGCTGACGATCGAGAAGAGGGGCCGGTTGGCGAGCGCCGAGACGCCCACCCCGATCGCGCAGACGATGCCGAGTTCCACCGCCAGCATCAGGAGCGAGACCACTGCCTCCTGACCGTTGACACCGCCGAGCGCCAGCGCCCAGAGGATGAAGGGCGTGCCGAGGACGAGGAACGCGAGGGATCCCGCCCAGGACGCCAGCCACTTCCCCGCGAGCAGCTGTCCCGGCGTCAGCAGGGTGACCTGCAGGATCGCCAGGGTCCCGCCGGCGCGGTCACCGTTGACGGCGTTCGCCGAGAGCCCGGGAGAGACCAGGAGCCCGAAGAGGAGGACGAAGCCGACGATCAGGTCGAAGAGGATCCCGCCCTCGTTGTCGGTGGTTCCGAGCACGCCGAGGCCGAGGACGAAGATGAAGCCGATCACCGCGAACCAGATGCCGAGCATCCAGTACCAGCCCCGGCCCCGCAACCGTTGCTTCATCTCGAGGGTGAACACGGTGCGGACCGCGGTCGGGAAGGGCAGCGAGGTCGGGGTTCGCACGTGATCAGGGGTCGAGGGTTCGGTCACTGTGCTCATCGTCGGTCCGTATCCAGGCTCATGTAGGTCTCTTCGAGCGCACCGCCGGCGGGTGCGAAGGCGGTGACGACGACGTCGGCCATCACCAGGGTGCGCAGCAGCCAGGAGGCCTCCGCGGTGCTGCCGAGCTGGACGAGGAATTCCTCGCGCCGCGAGTCGAGGCGCGCCTCGAAACGGATGCCGTGGCTCTGCAGGGCCGCCGCGAGGGAGTCCATCGGCTCGGCCTGGATGTAGTACCGGCGTGTCTGCACGCCCGCCTCGTCGAGTGTCTGGCTCTTCACCGACTGCCCGCGGCTGATGAAGACGGCGCGGTCGGCGATCTCGTCGAGCTCCGACAGGACATGGCTCGAGACGACGACGGTCTTGCCCTCGGCTGCGAGGGAGCGCAGGAGCGACCGCAGGTCCACCCGCGACCCGGGGTCGAGACCCGACGCCGGCTCGTCCAGGAGCAGCACCTGGGGGTCATGGATCAGGGCACGGGCCAGGCTGAGACGCTGCTGCTGCCCGCGGGAGAGGACCCGTGCCGGCCGGTCGCCGAACTCGGTGAGCTTCACGGCCTCCAGGAGTTCGACGGCCCGCCGGGTCCTGTCCGGGCGGCTCATCCCGTAGAGCGCGCCGATCGACGCCAGCACCTCCCGGGCGGTCAGCGCTTCCCACGCCCCGAGGGTGTCCGGCATCCAGCCGACCCTGCTGCGCACCTCCCCCGGCTGCGCGACGGGATCGAAGCCCGCCACACGGACGCTGCCGAGATCGGGAGCCAGCAGGCTCGCCATCATCAGCAGCAGGGTCGTCTTGCCGGAGCCGTTCGGACCGATCAGAGCGGTCACTTCCCCGGGCGGAGCCTCGAAATCGATGTCGCGGACGGCCTGCACCGAGCCGAAGCTCCGCGCGACCCCCTCGACGACGATTCCCCCATATTCGTCGGTCATGCTCCGACCCTAGGCGATGCGGGAGCCCGTGGCCCGGACGCCGCGACGTTCTTATTGCGACGCCGACTTTGAGCGGACGATTCCCCCGCCGCTACACTGGCACGGGCGTGGGATCAGGATCCCCGCCCAGGCGCCGACGCTGCCGCCCGTTCCCGCAAGCACGGCCGGCTGACGCCGCCGTCCTCCTTCTCCAGTGAGTGAGTGCATGAGCCTCATAGTCCAGAAATTCGGCGGATCCTCGGTGGCCGACGCCGACGGGATCAAGCGCGTCGCTCAGCGGGTCGTCGACACCCAGGCCGCGGGCCACCAGGTGGTCGTCGTCGTCTCCGCCATGGGTGACAGCACGGACGAACTGCTGGACCTCGCCGACCAGGTGAGCCCGGCGTCGTCGGACGCGCGCGAGATGGACATGCTCCTGAGCGCGGGCGAGCGCATCTCCATGGCCCTCCTGGCGATGGCGATCCACGCGGCCGGCGCCTCCGCGCAGTCCTTCACCGGCAGCCAGGCCGGCATGATCACGGATGCCATCCACGGCAAGGCGCGGATCATCGACGTCTCCCCGCACCGCATCCGCACGGCCATCGAGAAGGGCGACGTCGCGATCGTCGCCGGTTTCCAGGGCATGAGCCGCGACAGCAACGACATCACGACCCTCGGCCGCGGCGGATCGGACACCACCGCCGTCGCCCTCGCCGCCGCGCTCGATGCTGACGTCTGCGAGATCTACACGGACGTGGACGGCGTCTACACCGCCGATCCCCGGGTGGTCGCGTCGGCGCAGAAGATCGACACGATCTCGAGCGAGGAGATGCTCGAGATGGCGGCGTCGGGTGCCAAGATCCTGCACCTGCGGTGCGTCGAGTACGCCCGCCGCTTCGGCGTCCCCCTGCACGTCCGCTCGTCCTTCAGCCACAACGAGGGCACCTGGGTGCTGCCCAGCCCCGACGACCAGATCAAGATTCAAGAGGGAGAACCCTTGGAACAGCCCATCATCTCCGGCGTCGCGCACGACCGCTCCGAAGCGAAGGTCACGGTGGTCGGCGTACCCGACATCCCCGGCAAGGCGGCCGAGATCTTCGGGATCGTCGCCGGCGCGAACACGAACATCGACATGATCGTGCAGAACGTCTCCACGCACGGGTCGGGCCGCACGGACATCTCGTTCACCCTCCCGATCGTCGACGGCGCCGAGGCACTCGCCGCGCTCGACGCCGCCCGGGACCGCGTCGGCTTCGAATCGGTCGACTACAACGAGAAGATCGGCAAGCTCTCGCTGATCGGCGCGGGCATGCGGTCGAACCCCGGCGTCTCCTACCGCTTCTTCCGCGCCCTGTCCGACGCCGGCGTAAACATCGACATGATCTCGACGTCGGAGATCCGCATCTCCGTCGTCACCGGCGCGGAGTTGCTCGACACCGCGGTGCGCGCCGTGCACGCCGCGTTCGAGCTCGACGGAGAGACCACCGCGACCGTGTACGCCGGGACCGGCCGCTAGACACCCCCGGGACGCCCTTCCGGGCGGCGTCCGCCCACCGGCTGCGGGCCTGGAGTGGGAATGTTCGAACATTCCCACTCCACGACCTCGCGCGGTGGGTCGGCGCGCATCGACGGACGGACGCCGGACAGGCAGAAGGCCGGTGGATCAGGGATCCACCGGCCTTCTGCCTGTTCTTCAGGGGGTGTTACTTGTTCCCGGTGGGGGTGATGGCCTCCCGGGGTCCGGTGAGGAGCTTGTCCGCCGGGCTGACGGCAGGGAGCTCCGCGGCCGGCTCGGCCGTCGCGGTGCCCTGGCCGTCGACGACGACCGTCACGTAGGTCACGGCCGAGGATCCGGCGTAGGTCACGCGGCCCACATAGGAGCCGGGCTCCAGGCCCGTCCAGGCGAGGGTGACCTTGCCCGTGCTGCCGTTCGCGAGGGCGAGCGGGTTCGGGGTCAGCGTCGCGTTGTCCTCGGTACCGCTGAGGACCGTGGCGTCGATGGTACCGGCGGTCGGCGCGTTCCCGGTGCTGGCGTACAGGTTGGCGATGATCCGGTAGTTGCCGGGTGCCGGGTTCTCGAGGGTGATGGTCTCGCTGGCATCCGCCGTCGCCACCTGGGTGAGGGTGCCGGCCGGCGTGATCAGGAACATGTCGAAGTCCGCGGACGGGTCGCTGGAGAGCACCGAGAACCGGGCGATCGGGGCGCCGGCCGGGACGGTGACGTCCTTGACGGCGTTGGAGGCGTTGTTCGCGTTGGCGAGGTCACCGGGGGTCAGGTTGATCGCCGTGGTGTCGGCCTTGCCGAGGCCCTGCAGCGTCATCGGGATGGGGGTGTTGGTGCCCGAGGTGACGTCGAAGGTGCCGCTGCCGTCAGGACCGGTGGAGGCGAAGGACGCCTCGGCCGGAGCCTTGACGGCCTGCGGGCGGACGGCCACGGGTGAGGTGACGGTCTTGCCCTGGCCGGACCACGTGAGGGACCCGCCGGCGAACGTGCCGAACGGGGCGCTCTGGTTCTCGAAGGAGACCTTGAAGGTCCGCTTCTCGCCGGGTGCACTGAAGTTCAGGACCTCCGGAGTGACGGTGACCTTCACGCCGGGGACGTTCGCCGTCGCGCGGTAGAGGCCGGGGGTGACGGCGGTGACCGTGCGGGTGACCTCCATGCGTCCGGTCAGGTTGCCCAGGGCGAAGGACGGCACATTGGTGTCCTTGGCGGCGACCGGCTCGATGCCCTCGACGCCGAGGTCGACGCCCGTGCCCTGGATGAAGCGGAGGTAGTCGTCCGTCGTCTGGTCGTAGACCAGTCCGGGGCTGAGGACGGTCGCCGGGTTGATGTGCCCGGCGCCGACGGCGAGGACGTCGGTCTCGACGCCGCCGGTGGCGGTCTTCAGCGGGTAGGCGGTGGTCATCATGGCCGACTTCACGGTGGCCGGGGACCAGGCGGGGTTCTTGGCGAGGACCAGCGCGGCGAAGCCTGCGACGTGCGGCGAGGCCATGGAGGTGCCCGAGAGGAACCCGAACTGCGCACCCTTGGACCCGATGGTGGAGACGCCCGCGAGGACGGCCACGCCGGGAGCCGTGATGTCAGGCTTGAGCAGGTCCGAGTCGGTGGCCAGCAGCGGGCCGCGCGAGGAGAACCCGGCGATCTGCGGCGTGGGAGGCAGGGGCTTGCCCGTGGTGTCCGTGGGCTGCAGGGCGACGGTGATCGACGGGTTCGCCGCGACCTTCGCCTTGAGCTCGAGGGCCTCGGGGGCGTTGACGTGCACGGTGGGCACGACGTGCTGGTCGGTGTCCGTCGAGGAGTCGACGAGGTTGACGAGGATCATGCCCACGCCTCCGCCGCGCTTGACCTCGTCGCTCTTCGCGGTGCGGTCGACGACGCCGCGGTCGCAGACCACGATCTTGCCCGCGACCTTCGCGGGATCGAGGGTGTTGGGGCCGCACAGGCTCGGGCTGGCCGCGCCTGCCGCCGCCACGTTCGCCGCGAGGACGACGGGACTGGCGGGAACGCCGGCGCGCATGATCGAGGCACCGCGGTACTTGGTGCCGTCCGAGAACTCGGCGGTGCCCTGCAGCTCGTAGTTGAAGGTGCTCGCGGCGACGGTGGTCATCCACGGGGCACCGTGGTTCACCGTGCTGGCGGTGGGGCCCGAGTTGCCTGCCGAGGCGGCGACGAAGATGCCGGCGGAGGTGGCCGACAGGAACGCCAGGGACACGGGGTCCGTCGTCGTCGTCGTGCTGCCGGAGATCGAGTAGTTCAGCACATCCACGCCGTCGAGGATGGCCTTGTTGATGGCGTCGACCGACGCGGAGGAGTAGCAGCCACCCGTGTTGGGGTTCGTGTCCTCCCAGCAGGTCTTGTAGACCGAGATCTTAGCCTCGGGGGCCACGCCGGAGGAGACACCGAAGTCCCGGCCGTCGACGGTCTGGGTGACGCCGGCGTTGCCGGCGGCGGTGCTGGCGGTGTGGGTGCCGTGGTTGTCGATGTCCACGGGGGAGAGGACTTCCTGGGGTGCGCGGTTCTCGGCGGGCACGCTCGCGATGAAGGCATCGGCGAAGTACTGCGCGGAGACGACCTTCGAATTGCAGAGGCTGCCGTCGAACCCCTGGCCGACCTGGCAGTCGCCGACGAACGTGGTGCCGTCGGCCTTCAGCATGGCGATCTTGCCGGCGGCGTCGCGGTAGGGCTCGCCCACCTTGGGCTTGGAGTTGCCGGGGAGGGGCTTGACGGGCTTGCCGGCGAAGAAGGGGTTGTCGGGGGCGTAGCCGGTGTCGATCACGCCGACGACCGTCCCCTTGCCCGCGTTCTTCTTGCCGCCGAACTGGGTCTTCCAGGCTCCCTTGTTGCCGTCGAGGCCGAGGAAGTCGATGGTGGAGTAGTCCGGGGCGTTCTCGACGTCCGGCGCGACCATGAGGACCTCGTCGCTCTTGGCGAGCTCGACGGCCTGGTCGGCGCTGAGGTCAGCGGCGAATCCGTTGATCGCCGCGGTGTAGGAGCGGTCGACCTCGATGTTGCCCTCGGCGGCGACCTCCTGCTGCTTGGCCTCGAGGAACGTCGAGTACTGCTGGACGTTCTTCGCCTGCGCGTCGAGCTTCTTGCCCGGCTGGGGCTTCGTCGGGGCGATCCCCTGCACGCCGCCCTCGTAGGTGGCCACCGGCTTGTCGGCGAGCACCACGATGTACTTGCCGGCCGGGTACTGCGCCGGATCCAGGTTCTTGGCGGGCGCCTTCTGCGGCGTCACCGACGTCGCCGGGGCCGCGAAAGCAGCGGGCGCCACGGCCGTCGACGAGACCAGTAGTGGCAGACCCAGAACGATCGCCGCGGCCGCGCGCAGACCAGCGCGCCCCTGCCCGGCATTTCTCCGTTGTGTCATAGGAAGGTAGTGCCTCTCGTGAAAAGTGCGGGCCGGCCGAAGCCCTCCCCCGGTGCCGCGGTCTCCCGTATGGGACCCCACCCCTGTGATTCCGCTCACAGACGCCACGGCGAGCACAAACTTACCCGAGGCAACACAGCCCCCACCAGACGGATCGCGGCGCGTCACCCAGAAATTTCACAGGCTCTTTACCAGACATGGTCGGGGTGATAATGGAACAATGCCCCTCGCCCCGACCCGCCTCGCCGAGGACGCCTGGCAGGACCGCGAGCAGCAGCACCAGGAACGCGTGGCCCGCTTCGCGGAGCCCTACCTCGACAGGCGGTCGCGCGGGGTGCGGCACCCGGTGGAGGATTTCCTCTTCACCTACTACAACCAGAAGCCGGGCCAGCTCATGCGGTGGCACCCGGGCGCCGCCGTCGTCCTGACGGGACCGGCCGCGCTCGGGCGCGCCGCCTGGAAGTACTACGCGGCCGACGACGACGGGGTGCGGGTGGACGCCGAGCGCTTCGCCGTCGAGCGGCGCGACGCCGTCGACTTCGCCCGCGTGATCCTCGCCCGGACGGCCGCGCGGCCCGCGCAGTTCGGCTGCTTCGGGCTGCACGAGTGGGCGATGGCGTACCGGTCGGCCGTCAACGGCGTGCGCCACGACTACCTGCAGCTGCGTCTCGGCGCGGACGGCACCGACGGCGTCGTCGACTCCGCGCGGATCCGCTGCACGCACTTCGACGCCTTCCGGTTCTACACCCCGGAGGCCGTGCCTCTCAACGAGCACACGCCCACGCGCGGGGCGCAGCGGGACCTCGAGCAACCGGGCTGCCTGCACGCCAACATGGACCTCTACAAGTGGGCGTACAAGCTCACACCGCTCCTGCCCAGCGAGATCGTCATGGACTGCTTCGAGCTGTCCTGGCGGATCCGGACGATGGACATGCGGGCCTCCCCCTACGACCTGGCCGACTGGGGGTACACGCCGATCGCGATCGAGACGGCCGAGGGCAAGGCCGAGTACGTCCGGCTGCAACGCGGCTTCGCCGAGGAGTCGCAGGCGCTCCGCCGCCGGCTCCTCGACCTGCTCGACGCCGCGCTGGACGCTCCCTAGCGGCTCGGGCTCCCTCCCGGCGCTCCCTCTCGGCGCTCCGTCACAGCGCTCCCGTCGCTGATCCCTCCGGTGATCCCTCCCGGCGCTCCGTCACAGCGCTCCGTCACGGGGCGGCCGGGACGTCGCGCCGTCGTCCCTCGTTGTCCTACCGCCAGCCGTTACGCTGGGAAGCCAGCCAAAGGGGACGCCATGACCAGCACCGAACCGACACCGACGTCCCGTCGGGTGCGCGGAACCGCGCGGCGCGTCCTGCTCCCCCTCGCCGCCCTCGCCCTCGCCCTGTCCGCCTGCGGCCAGGGCGAGCCGGCCACCGAGCCCGATGAACAGGAGACCGCTGTGCAGTCCTCCACCCCCTCGTCCACGCCGGACGACAGCGCCGCCCCCGGTCCGGCACCCTCGGGCCCACCGGCGTCCGCGGCGCCCTCGGATGCCTCGACGAACGCCCTGCTGACCATCTCCGTCCGGCAGGACGACTCCTCCGACCCCGTGCAGTACGTCCTCGAATGCGTCGACGGCGCCCCCGGACCGGCCTCCACGCACCCGGACGCCGACGTCGCCTGCGCGGCCCTCGCGCGGCTCGGCACGGCCTTCTTCACCGCGCGCCCGAACAAGGACGTGGTCTGCACCCAGCAGTACGGCGGCCCGCAGACCGCGAGCATCACCGGGGAATTGAACGGGACTCCGGTGCTGGGATCGTTCGCGCTGACAGACGGCTGCCAGATCGCACGATGGAACAGTGCGAAGGACCTGCTGGGGGCGCCGGGAGCGCAGTAGGTCGGGCCGCGACGCCGTCGGGGACGCACGTGCAGCACGGCCCGCGCGGGTCGGCGCGGAATCCCCGCTAGACTTGGACCGCAAGCTCGCGGAGCGCCGGTATCGACCCAGATGCGGCGTGAGACGGCACTTCCGGGCCACTGCATTTAATGCTGGAACCCCCAGCACTTGCCGCTCACGCACAGGAGTTGCCGGATGCCCCGGATCGTTGTCGACGTCATGCCCAAGCCCGAGATCCTCGACCCGCAGGGTAAGGCGATCGCCGGAGCACTCCCCCGGATCGGCCTCACCGGCTTCGCCGGCGTCCGCCAGGGCAAGCGTTTCGAACTGACCGTGGACGGTGACGTCACGGAGGAGATCCTCGAGCAGGCCCGCCACGCCGCCACCACGCTGCTCTCCAACCCGGTCATCGAGGACGTCACGCGCGTGGAGGTCATCGAGGAGGAAGGCCAGTGACCGCCTCCAGCCTCGAGACCCCGCTCATCGGCGGCCCCCAGCCCCTCGCCGACGGCGGCGATGACCGTGCGCTCGACGGCGCGAGGGTCGGCGTCGTCACGTTCCCCGGGTCGCTCGACGACCGCGACGCCGTGCGCGCCGTGCGCCTCGCGGGAGGGAGCTCCGTCCCGCTGTGGCACGGCGACCACGACCTGCAGGGCGTCGACGCCGTCATCATCCCCGGCGGTTTCTCCTACGGGGACTACCTCCGCGCCGGCGCCATCTCCCGCTTCGCGCCGCTCATGGAGCAGATCACCGCCGCGGCCTCGGGCGGCTCGGACGCCCTCCCCGTGCTCGGGATCTGCAACGGGTTCCAGGTCCTCACCGAGGCACACCTGCTGCCCGGCTCCATGATCAAGAACAACCACCTCCACTTTCTCTGCCGTGACCAGCGCCTGCGCGTCGAGAACGCCGGCACCTCCTGGACCTCCGACTACGCGGACGGCGAGGAGATCGTCATCCCGCTGAAGAACCAGGACGGGCAGTTCGTCGCCGACAACCGCACCCTCGACGAGCTCGAGGGCGAGGGCCGCGTGGTCTTCCGCTACGTCGACGGCAACCCGAACGGCTCGCGCCGCGACATCGCCGGCATCTCGAACATCGCGGGCAACGTCGTCGGGCTCATGCCGCACCCCGAGCACGCGGTCGAGGCGGGCTTCGGTCCCGACTCCTCCGCGCGCGGCGACGTCGGGGTCCGTGGCGGCACCGACGGACTCGGCATCTTCACCTCGGTACTCAAGAAACTGGTGGGCTAAGTGACTGCAGAGACGACGTCCCGGTCGTTCAACATCGACACCGTCGCGAACGCGGAGGCCACCCCCGGCCAGGCGCTCCCCTGGGCGGAACTCGGCCTCAAGGAGAACGAGTACCGGCGGGTCGAGGAGATCCTCGGGCGCCGGCCCACGGCCGCCGAGCTCGCCATGTACTCGGTGATGTGGAGCGAGCACTGCTCCTACAAGTCCTCCAAGGTGCACCTGCGGCAGTTCGGCGAGAAGGTCACCGACGCCATGAAGGAGCATCTCCTCGTAGGCATCGGCGAGAACGCCGGCGTCGTCGACATCGGGGACGGCTGGGCCGTGACGTTCAAGGTGGAGAGCCACAACCACCCGTCCTTCGTCGAGCCCTACCAGGGCGCAGCCACGGGCGTCGGCGGGATCGTCCGCGACATCATCTCGATGGGCGCGCGCCCGGTCGCCGTCATGGATCCGCTGCGCTTCGGCGCCATCGACCACCCCGACACCGCGCGCCTGGTGCACGGGATCGTCGCGGGCATCGGCGGCTACGGTAATTCGCTCGGCCTGCCGAACATCGGCGGCGAGGTGGTCTTCGACGCCGTCTACCAGGGCAACCCGCTGGTCAACGCCCTCGCGGTCGGTGTGCTGCGCCACGAGGACATCCGGCTCGCCAACGCGTCCGGCGCCGGCAACCGGGTGGTCCTCTTCGGGGCCCGCACCGGGGGCGACGGCATCGGCGGCGCCTCAGTGCTGGCCTCCGAGTCCTTCGACTCCTCGAAGCCGTCCAAGCGCCCCGCCGTCCAGGTGGGCGACCCGTTCGCCGAGAAGGTGCTCATCGAGTGCTGCCTCGAACTGTTCAAGGCCTCCGTGGTGGAGGGCATCCAGGACCTCGGCGCGGCCGGCATCTCCTGCGCGACGTCGGAGCTCGCCTCCAACGGCGACGGCGGCATGCACGTGGAGCTCACCAACGTGCTGCTCCGCGACCCCTCTCTCACCCCCGGCGAGATCCTGATGTCGGAATCGCAGGAGCGCATGATGGCGGTCGTGACGCCCGAGAACGTGGAGGCGTTCGAGGCGATCATGGACAAGTGGGCCGTGGAGTACTCCTGGCTCGGCGAGGTCACCGACACCGGCCGGCTCATCATCGAGTGGGACGGCGAGAAGATCGTCGACGTCGACCCCCGCACGGTCGCCCACGAGGGTCCCGTCTACGAGCGTCCGTACCACCGCCCCGTGTGGCTCGACGGCGTCCAGGCCGATGCCTTCACCGCCTCCTCCGCCGCCGAGCGGCCCGACGACCTGCGCGAGGCCGTCCTGGAACTCATGGCGTCGCCCAACATGTGTGCGAAGAACTGGGTCACCGACCAGTTCGACCGCTACGTGCAGGGCAACACCGCCCTCGCCATGCCCGACGACGCCGGTGTGGTCCGGGTCGACGAGGAGACCGGACTCGGCATCGCGGTCTCCACCGACGCGAACGGCCGCTACTCCTACCTGAACCCCTACGAGGGGGCGCGCCTGGCGCTCGCCGAGGCGTACCGGAACGTGGCGACGTCGGGCGCCGACCCGCTCGCCGTCACCGACTGCCTGAACTTCGGCTCCCCCGAGGACCCCGAGGTGATGTGGCAGTTCGCCGAGACCGTCCGCGGCCTCGCCGACGCCTGCCAGGAGCTCGGCGTGCCCGTGACGGGCGGCAACGTCTCGCTCTACAACCAGACCGGCGGCGTCGCCATCCACCCCACCCCGGTGGTCGGCGTGCTCGGCGTGTTCGACGACGTCGCCCGGCGGACGCCGTCGGGCTGGCGTGAGGACGGCCAGGCCATCTACCTGCTGGGCACCACGGCGGACGAACTGGACGGCTCCGAGTGGGCCAACCTGCGCGGGCACCTCGGCGGGCAGCCTCCGGCACTGGACCTCGCCGCCGAGAAGACGCTCGCGGCGATCCTCGTCAACTGCTCGCGGGACGGCATGATCGACGGCGCCCACGACCTCTCCGAGGGCGGCCTCGCGGCGGGCCTGAGCGAGATGGCACTGCGCTTCGGCGTCGGTGCGCGGATCGGGCTGGACGAGCTGTGTGAGCGTGACGGCATCGACGCGTTCACCGCGCTGTTCAGCGAGAGCCAGGCCCGCGCCGTCGTCAGCGTCCCGCGCTCCGAGGAGGTCCGCTTCAACGACATGTGCACGGCGCGGAACTTCCCCACCCTCCGCATCGGCGTGGTGGACACGGAGAACCAGGCCCTCGACGTGCAGGGCTACTTCGCGCTGCCGCTGGACATGCTGCGTGAGGCCCACGAGGGGACGCTCCCGAAGCACTTCGGCTGACCAAATCGGGGCCCCGGTCGGGACCGCCGCGGCGGGTGCGCAAACCCGGTGCGGCGTTCCCCCGGATCGGGGCCGATGCCCCGGCTCTGCGGCAGTGCGGCTGACCCGGGCGGGGCCGCCGCGGCGGGTGCGCAAACCCGGTGCGGCGTTCCCCCGGATCGGGGCCGATGCCCCGGCTCTGCGGCGGAGCGGCTGACCCGGTCGGGACCGCCGCGGCGGGTGGGCAAACCCGGTGCGGCGTTCCCCCGGATCGGGGCCGATGCCCCGGCTCTGCGGCAGTGCGGCTGATGCGGCCTGCCCGGACGCGACGCCGGGCCTCGGGTCCAGGGAGCGGTCGGGGCTGGACGAGTCTACGGACCACCCCATCGGTCCGTCGCCGGAATAGCCTCAAGCGGTCTTGGGCATCGCCGTGACGACGACGTTCTTGCCCCACGGGTCCTCGGTGTAGCAGCTGATGAGGACCACGCGGTTCGGAACGATGTTCCAGATGTCGCTGTCCTTCAGCGTGTCCTTGTCGTGGGTGGTCACCGAGTCGACGACGTAGGTGAGGTCGCCCGTCTCGACGGTGAGCGTGAACTCCGCACCCACCAGCGATTCGTCGCTCAGGGCGTTGAACGGGGCGTCCTTGCCGTCCCAGCTGTGCCCCGCGATGTAGGTGGTGTTGTTCGACCCGGCCCCGGGGATCCCGTAGGACGTCAGCCAGTAGGCGTCGATGGTGAGCGGCGGGACGAGGGTCTGCGCGGCGAGGTCGGCGTCACTCGGCGTGAGCGGCAGGACCGCCATGTCGATCTTCGCTGCGGGGAAGGACAACCCGGTGGGCTTCGCTGCGGCGGGACCGGGCACCGGGACGGGCGCCGGCGGCGGGACAGTCGCCACCGCGGAGGGCGCGGACGACGGCGCGGGGGTCGCGACGGCCGACAGCGTGCTCGACGACGCCGGGGCGCCGGAGGACGACGGCGGCAGGACCCCGACGGCAAGGGCGAGCCCTGCGGCGGCGATCAGGGGCAACGCCATCCAGCGTTTGGCGAAGGGGCGGCGCTGCTGCGCGGAGGCGCCCTGCAGGTCGGAGGCTTCGTCGGGCATCCGGGGCTGTTCCATGGCTGCGCTGTCCTGAGCTCGAAATCGGATGATGCACCGTTCCGGCCCGAAGCCGCGGTCTCTCGACCATGACTCCGGACCGGGGCGGCAGGGTGCTAGCGCTGCGCGCGCTCGAGGCGACGCATACGGGCAGCGGTGACCGCGGGAACCGCGACCCCGAGGGCCAGCAGCGCGGCAATGAGGGTCACAGCCGCACTGTTGTCCTCGGCCACGACGGCCGTCTGGACATTCAGACCCTTGTTCGTGCCGGTCGGCGCGGTGACGACGGCACCCGGTGCAACCGGCGCGACGACGGGGGCGACCGGCGTGACGCCCTGTCCGGCCGGGACGACGGGTGCAGGGGCAACGGGTGCCGGGTCGACGCCGATGGCATTGGCGTCGCAGGCGGCGAGGAATGCCTTGAACAGGCCGAGGAGCTCCTCCGCGAGGGCTTCGTTCCCGCTGAGCTGCATCAGGAGTTCCTGCGCCGCGGCGTCAGCTTCAGCGAACAGGTCTTCGGCTGCCTGCACCTCGGCGGTGTAGGTCACCTCGTCGTATGTGACCGCAGCGGCCTCGACGAGGTTGAGCGCCTCGGCCTGGGCTGCCAGGGCGAGGGTCAGCTCGTTCTGTGCGGCGACGACCTCCTCGTCTTCCAGGTTCCCCTCCGCGGCCGCGACCGCGGCGTCGTAGTTCACCTGCGCTGTCCCGGCGAGCGTTACTGCAGCGTCGTAGTCCACTTCGGCGTCGAGCAGTGCACCCTCGGCTTCCAGAGCGGCCGGCGAGCTCAGGGCAGCCACAGTGACCGCCTCGAGGTTCGCCGCAGCTTCCACGACAGCCGCCGTCGCCAGTTCGAACTGGTTGACGAAGCTGACATCGACACCGGCGAGGCCGAGGGCCGCATTGAACTGGGTGGACGCCTGCAGGCACGCGGCGTCACCGGGTGCGGCCGAGGCCATCGGAGCGCCGAGGAAGAGTCCACCGGCGAGAAGGGTAGCCGTCGAACCGGCGGCAACCCACTTCTTGGTACTGATCATGTATGCGCGTCTCCTGAACACGTAGTTTCCCCCGGGCCATCCCCGACGGCGCAGCTTGCGGCCCCACACGCAAGCAGCGCCCTCGACGAGGGCGCCGCGAACAAGATCGCTATGATCCGCTGATCGTCGTCAGAGCATGAGCCACAGAATGCTGTGACTTCTCTGAACGATCGCTGTAAGCACCAACCTAGGTCTGTTGTGTAACTCAAGCAATGAAACTGGTAATCGGTTCATATCACGTTTCGGTATCGATCCACGTGCGGGCCCGAAGCGGTCGGGACCGCCGCGGCGGGTGCTCGGACCCGCGGGGGCGTTCCCCCGGATCGGGGCCGCAGGCCCGGGTCCGGCCGGCCTCGCAGGAGACGGCGACCGGACCCGGACGGGGAGGAAGGGGCGACGTCGTCGGGTCCGGCACCCGCTGATCCGGCCGGCCGAAGTGACGCGGGGGCGCCGCTCAGCCGAAGTGCGCCTTCGAGATCAGCCCGTGCACCCCGACCGTCCGGTCGACGACCTGCGAGACCGCGAAGTCCGCCGCGGCCGAGAGGTAGGCGTACGCCACTGCACGATCCATGCCGCGATCCTGCTGCAGGAAGTCGAGGGCATTGATGATCGCGCGGCGCATGGCGACGTTCAGGTCTCCCGAAACGCCACCGCCGGCCAGCCCGTCCGGGTCGGACAGGCCGATGGGGATCCAGGCGTCCTTGGTCTCGCCGAAGGGATAGGAGTACGCGACCGAAGGAGCATCGCCCGAACCAGGCTTGCACACCGTCAGCCGGAAGGTCCCCCGCAGCGAGCCCTCCATCGCCGTGAGCGCCACCTCGCCGTCGCCCATGCCCATGTGCGGATCGCCGACGTAGAAGAGCGCTCCCGGGGCCTTCACTGGGAGATAGAAGGTGGATCCTGCGCCGAGATGGCGGATGTCGATGTTGCCTCCCCCGAGCGTCGGCGGCACGGAGTTCGCCTCCGGCGCCGTGAGGCCGTCGGCGTCGGCGAAGGCGACGCCCATCATCCCCATGAAGGGCCGCAGCGGGAACCGGACGGTCAGGTCACCGCTGGTCATCACGCCCTTGCCCTTCTCGATCCGTGTGAACACCGAGACGTTGCCGTAGTCCGACGGGATGCCCGACGCGCGGTTGTCCGTGGCCACCGGCGGCATGACCTCGTCGAGGGTGATCCCGGCCGGCGGCGTGGGGCCGGGCTGCACCGCGAGACCGCCCTTCCCGTGCCGGCTGGACACCACCCCGTAGGGCACTCGGGGGACCGCCTCGAGGGTCTCGACCTTCAGGACATCGCCGGGCTCGGCACCCTCCACCGCGATCGGGCCGGTGACGATGTGCGGACCGTCGACGTCGAAGCGGCGTTCCGTCCTCCGGTAACCTGCCGCGATGTCGACGGCGTCGTCCAGGACCGACGACCGATCGACCCCGAGCGCACCGAAATACTCCAGCGGGTCACGCCCCTGATCTTCGAGGATCCCCTCGTGCGAGAGGGCGTCGATGGTGACCGTCCTTCCGGACCGGATCGTCATGACGGGCGCCGCGTTCACGGTGGGTACATAGCCCCAAAGGACCTCGTCGGGGGTGGAGGGGAGGTAATGGTCACCACGGATCCGGCCCCGCGCGGGCTGCAGGACGTCGATGGGCGCCTTCCCCGCGGAGCCGGCACCGGGCGTACCGGCGGACGTGCCCGACGCATCGGTGCCCCGGCCTGGTCCGTGGCCCGTGGCCATCGCGGGCGCCGCTCCCGCGACCGATGCGGCCGAGAGCGCGCCGAGAGCGGCAACCACGCCCATGAAGTTCCGCCTGCCCAATCCGTCCGTCAACACCTCGGCAGCTTCCTGCCCTACTACGTCCGCCATGCTGGGTCCTCTCCGGGTCGTGGGACTCCTCAAGCTAGCGGCGCGGCGTTACGGGCCCGTTTCGGTTCCGATACGGCCGGAAGGCCGTTGCGGCGGGGTGGGAGAGCGACGCTGGAAGCACCTCCGGCGAACCGCCGCGGCGGGTGCCCCAACCCGTGGGGGCGTTCCTCCGGATCGAGGCCGCCGCGGCGGGCGCCCCAACCCGTGGGGGCGTTCCACCGGATCGAGGCCGCCGCGGCGGCCGCCCGGGTGCAGGCCGCGGCGGGTGCCCGGGTACAGGCCGCGATGCGCCGGGGGAACGGGTGCCCGCCGCGACGCGCGTGGCAGGAGACGCTAGACGCCCGCGAGCTCCCGCGCGGCCTTCACGTACCGCGACAGGACGTACCGCTGCGTCAGCCGGGTCACCGGCGCCGCGAGCCGGTAGAGGAGGCTCGACGGCACGCTGTAGGCGGAGCAGCGGAACAGCAGCCGGTCATCGGCCGTCAGCTCGGCGTAGAACCCCTCCTCGCCCCGTACCGGGTGACCGGGCAGCGTGCCGTAGCCGAACCCGCCGCGCTGGCCCGAGACCGCCCGGCCCGCGCCGTCGAGCTGCGGCGCCCGCGACCAGAGGACCCTGCACGGCGCCTTGATCCGCGCGGGGCCGACCCCGAATCCGGAGACCACGCGGACACCGGGAGCCGCGCGCCCGGCGTCGGCCTCCATGGTGAGCCCGGCACGGCGGTGCAGCTCCCACGCCAGGATGCCCTCCGTCAGGGCGATGAAGGCTGCGGAAGGATTGTCGGCGGGGATCTCGTGGGACTCCACCATCACGGTGTAGCCGGCCGGCCATCCGCCCTCGAGGGATTCCGGGAAGGGCCGGTCCGTCGCGCCGCGCTCCTCGTACGTGAACTCTTCCATGCGTGCCTCTGTCCCTTGATGCCCGTCAGGGCCCGGATCTGAACAGGCCCGATCCCAACCTAGCGGGCGGGCGGGCAAAGATCGGCGAGCAGTGGCAGGATGAGGGTCCAGACCGGCCCGGACGCACCCATGACGTCCGCCCCGCCGATCGACGAGGGAGGCGGGCACACCATGGCATCAGGGACAGGCACACCGGGCAGGGACGCGGCGGACAAGGCGTCCGACGCCGCCGAGGACGCCTCGAACTCCAAGGGACTGGAGGTCGCCGCCCGTGCCGGCTATATCGCCGCGGGAATCCTGCACATCCTGATCGGCGTCATCGCCCTCGGCCTGGCGCGCGGCGGCTCCGGTGAGGCCGACCAGAGCGGGGCGATCGGGCAGCTGGCCGGCAACCCGGGCGGCATCGTGCTCCTGTGGTTCTGCTTCGTCGGCTGCATCGCCCTCGCGCTGTTCCAGCTCAGCGAGGTGTTCTTCGGCGCGAGGACGCTCAGCGGCAAGGACAAGCTGAAGGCCCAGGCCAAGAGCGGCGGGCAGGCGGCGGTGTACGCCGCGATCGGCGTGACCTTCGGGCAGTACGCCCTGGGCGGGTCCAGCGACAGCAGCAGCAGTGCGAGCTCGCTGAGCGCCTCCCTCATGTCCAACCCGGCGGGAGCGGCTCTCCTCCTCGCCGTCGGCATCGGCATCCTCGTGGTCGGCGGATACTTCGTCAACAGCGGCGCTACCCGGCACTTCCTCAAGAACCTCGCGGGCCTCCCCCGGGGACGGACCGGCAGCGCCGTCGTGCTGCTCGGGATGGTGGGGTACATCGCGAAGGGCTTCGCCCTCGGGGTCCTCGGCGTCCTCGTCATCGTCGCCACGGTCACCAACAACCCCGAGCAGTCCACCGGGCTCGACGGCGCCCTGAAGTCACTGCGCGATCAGCCGTTCGGCGTGTGGATCCTCGGCGCCGTGGCCCTGGGCCTCATGGCCTACGGCGTCTTCATGGTCGTGCGCTCCAGGTACCAGCGCATGTAGGCGTCAGAGGCCCAGCGCCGGCGCCTCCATCGCGGGACACGTGTCCATGACGACGTCGAGCCCTGCCTCCGCCGCGCGGCGGGCGGCGTCCTCGTCGATCACGCCGAGCTGCAGCCACACCGCCTTCGCGCCCACCGCGATGGCCTGATCCACGACGGCACCCACCTTGGACGAGTTCACGAAACAGTCGACGACGTCGATCGGCCCCGGGATGTCCGCGAGCCGGGTGTAGCCCTGCCTGCCGTGGACGTCGTCGCCCTTCAGGCTCACGGGGACGATCTCCATCCCGAGCCGGTCCTGGAGGAACAGTGCCACGCCGACGGCGGCACGGCGCGGGTTGTTCGACAGGCCCACCACCGCCCACCGTCCGTGCTCGGTCAGGAGCTTCCTGATGACCTGCGGATCGTTCTGGTGCGCCACGGTGCCTCCCGGTGTGTCCTGCCATTGTTACAGCGTTTGTTACACGCCCCATTTTGCTCCCCCGGCACCCCGGGCGTTTCATAGGAGTGACCATCCCGAGCGGCCGAGAGACCTGGATCAGTGAAGCCGCAGCAACCCTGGTCGTCCGCATCCCCCTGATGCCGGACGATATCGAGGTTCGAGCCAAGGGAACCACCGGCCACGGTGGCGAAGGCTCGGTCCGTAGGGTGCTACCGCCAGGACCGATGGAGACACCATGACCGCAGTTCTGGCACCCGGCAGCACCCAACCCCACCACAAACAGGCCCTCGGCGTCCGCTTCGCCGGGCTCGGGCGCAGCTTCGGCCCGTCCGCCAACCGGCGCACCGTCCTCCGGGACGTCACCGTGGACGTGGAGCCCGGCGAGATCCTCGCCATCCTCGGCACGAGCGGCTGCGGCAAGTCCACCCTGCTCCGCGCGGCCGCCGGTCTCGACATCCCCGACAGCGGGCAGGTCCTGATCGACGGCACCCCCGTGACCGGCATCGACGAGCGTTGCGCCGTCGCCTTCCAGGAGCCCCGGCTGCTGCCGTGGCACACCCTGCAGGCGAACGTGGCGATCGGGCTCCCGAAGTCCTCGAGCGCCAGCGCCGGCAAGGCGAAGGTCCTCGAACTGCTGAAGCTCGTGGGGCTCGACACGTTCGCGAAGCACCGCCCCCGCGAGGTCTCCGGCGGCATGGCCCAGCGGACGTCGCTCGCGCGCGCCCTGGCCCGCAACCCCGGCGTCCTGCTCCTGGACGAGCCGTTCGGCGCGCTCGACGCCCTCACCCGCATCCGCATGCAGGACCTCCTCCTGGACATCCACCGAGCGCAGCCCACCACGGTGCTGCTGGTCACGCACGACGTCGACGAGGCCCTCCAGCTGGCCGACCGCATCCTCGTGCTCGGCCGCGGGAACGACGACGGACCGGAGGGCTCCACCATCGCGGAGCTCGTCACCGTGCCCGGCGACCGCCCGCGCAACCGCAACTCCGCGGACCTCGGCGCCCTCCGCAGCACCCTGCTGTCGATGCTCGGCGTCACCGGGCACTGACCCCACCTCCCCTCCGCAGCGCCGTCGTACCGTGCTGACGCCCTGCCCACGTCCCCTGCCATCCGCCCGATCGAAGGACTCCCATGAACCGCCACGCCCTCCTGCCGACCCTCGCCCTCGCCACCGCCCTCTCGCTCGGCCTCAGCGGCTGCCTCGCCGGGGAGAACGCCTCCGACACGCAGGCCGCCTCCGACGGCGGGACGCAGGGTGGCACCCTCACCCTCGACTTCGCGACGTACAACCCGCTGAGCCTCGTCATCAAGGAGCAGGGCTGGCTCGAGGAGGAGCTCGCCGACCAGGACATCACGGTGGAGTGGGTGCAGTCCGCCGGGTCCAACAAGGCCAACGAGGCGCTGCGGGCCGGGGCGATCGACGTCGGCTCCACCGCCGGGTCGGCCGCGCTGCTCGCCCGCTCCAACGGATCCCCGATCAGGACGATCGACATCTACTCGCAGCCGGAATGGGCGGCCCTCGTGACGCTCCCGGACTCCGGCATCACGAGCGTCGAGGACCTGCGCGGCAAGTCCGTCGCGGCGACCCGCGGAACGGACCCGTACTTCTTCCTCCTGCAGGCGCTCGAGGCCGCCGGCGTGGACCAGTCCGAAGTCACGATCCAGAACCTGCAGCACGCCGACGGCCGCGCGGCGCTC
Organism: Arthrobacter sp. Ld5; assembly: GCF_051172775.1. Lineage (NCBI taxonomy): Bacteria > Bacillati > Actinomycetota > Actinomycetes > Micrococcales > Micrococcaceae > Arthrobacter > Arthrobacter sp. Ld5. Next base: position 475,589 of record NZ_JBPKBO010000024.1, on the reverse strand, counting down.
TCCAGCGGCGCCGTGGACGCCTGGTCCGGCCTGGACCCGATCATGGCCGCGGCCGAGCAGGACGGCGCCGAACTCTTCTTCCGCGACATCGACTTCAACACCTACGGCTTCCTCAACGCCACGGAGGACTTCCTCGCGGAGAAGCCCGACGTCGCCCAGACCGTCGTGAACGCCTACGAGAAGGCGCGGGAGTGGGCGAAGGAGAACCCGGAGGAGACCGCCGCCATCCTCGCCGAGGTCGCCGCGATCGATCCGGCGATCGCCGAATCGGTCATCATCGACCGCACGAACCTCGACGTCGACGCCGCGCCGGGTGACGCCCAGCGCAGCGTCCTCGAGAAGATCGGCCCCGTGTTCGTCGAGACCGGCGACGTGCAGAGCCAGGAGCAGATCGACGACGCCCTCGACTCCCTGTTCGACGCCTCGCTGGTCGAGAACGCCGACCCGGCGTCCATCGGCTCCGATTCATGAGCCCGGGCCACCTGACCGGGCGCAGCGCCGTCCCCGTGAGCGCCCAGGGCCTGGACGCGGCCGAAGCGCCGGTGCCCGGAACGCCGGCGGGTCCGGCACGGGGCAGGACGGCCCGGCGCACCGGCGTCGTCCTGCTCGGGCTCGTCGTCCCGGCGCTGATCCTGCTGGCCTGGCACGTCAGCACGGCCTCGGGGTTCTTCCGCCCGTCGCAGCTTCCCTCGCCGGCGTCGGTCCTCGCGGCCGCCGTCGACCTCGTGGAGCGCGGGCAGCTCGCGACCCACATCCTCATCTCCACGCAGCGCGTGGTCCTCGGCTTCGTCATCGGGTCCCTGCTCGGCGTGCTGGCCGGAGCCCTGCTGGGCCTGTCCCGCCTCGCGGACGTCCTGCTGACCCCGACCGTGGGCGCACTGCGCGCCGTCCCGTCCCTTGCATGGGTCCCGCTGCTGGTCCTGTGGATCGGCATCAACGAGGACTCGAAGGTCACCCTGATCAGCATCGGGGCCTTCTTCCCCGTCTTCACCACGCTCTACCTCGGCCTGCGGCACGTGGACCGCAACCTCGTCGAGGCCGCGCGGGCGTTCGGGCTGGGTGGCCTCCGCCTGCTGACCACGGTGCAGCTGCCCGCCGTCGTCCCGGCCCTGTTCTCCGGCCTCCGGCTGGCCCTCGCCCAGTCCTGGCTGTTCCTCGTGGCGGCCGAGCTCATCGCCTCGTCCATGGGGCTGGGCTTCCTGCTCACGGACTCCCAGCAGACGGGGCGCGTGGACCGCATCCTCCTCGCGATCATCCTGCTGGCGGTCATCGGCAAGACGACGGACGCCCTCCTCGGCGTCGCCGAACGCCGGGCGGTGCGACGGTGGGCATGAACACGGTGGGCGTGAAGGCAGCGGCCGCCGACGCGGGCGTGGCACCCGGAGCAGGGACGACGACGGACGGCCCCGACGCCGCCGGGGAGGAGGCCGCACGCCTCGCGTTCTGGGCGGACCAGGCCGCCCGGCTCGACTGGGACACCCCCTGGCACACCGTGCACTCCTTCGAGCGGGCGCTGCCGCAGGCGGACGGGACGCTCAGCGTCCCGTCCATCGAGTGGTTCTCCGGCGGCACCCTCAACGTCGCGGCGAACTGCGTGGACCGGCACGTCCGGGCCGGGCGCGGCGGGAAGGCCGCCCTCCACTTCGAGGGCGAGCCCGGCGACCGCCGCACCGTCACCTACGCGGAACTGCAGGACGAGGTGTCGCGGGCCGCGAATGCCCTGCTCGCACTGGGCATCGGGACGGGTGACCGCGTGGTCGTCTACCTGCCGGTCCTCGTCGAGACGGTGGTCATCACGCTGGCGTGCGCCCGGATCGGCGCCGTCCACTCGCTGGTCTTCGGCGGATTCTCGGCGGAGGCGCTGCGCTTCCGCGTCGAGGACACGGGCGCCAAGCTGCTGGTCACCACCGACGGCCAGTTCCGCCGGGGCTCGGCCGTTCCCGTGAAGGACAACGCCGACGCCGCGGTGGCCGGGGAGAACGCCATCGAGCACGTCCTCGTGGTGCGCCGCACGGGGAGCGACGTCAGCTGGACCGAGGGGCGCGACGTGTGGTGGCACGACGTCGTCGACACCGCGTCACCGCACCACGAGCCGGAGGCGTTCGACGCCGAGACGCCCCTGTTCATCATGTACACCTCGGGTACCACCGGGAAGCCCAAGGGCCTGGTGCACACCTCCGGCGGGTACCTCACGCAGGCGTCATGGAGTTTCGAGCACCTCTTCAGCCATCCCGATCCGGCGTTGCGCGAGCGCGACGTGCACTGGTGCACCGCGGATCTCGCGTGGGTCACCGCGCACACCTACGAGCTGTACGGGCCGCTCTCGAACGGGGCCACCCAGGTGATCTACGAGGGTACGCCGAACACGCCCCATCCGGGACGTCACCTCGAGGTCGTCGAACGCTACGGCGTCACGAGCTACTACACCGCGCCCACGCTGGTCCGCTCGCTCATGGGCTGGTTCCCGGACGGCGTCCCGGGCTCCTACGACCTCTCGAGCATCCGCGTGCTCGGCACGGTGGGCGAGGCGGTCAACCCCGAGGCATGGCGCTGGTTCCGCCGGAACCTCGGCCGCGACGAGGTGCCCGTCGTCGACACCTGGTGGCAGTCGGAGACCGGCGCCACCGTGCTCTCCCCCAGCCCCGGCGACACGGACTTCAAGCCGGGGTGCGCGGCCCGCGCGCTGCCCGGTGTCAGCACGCGCATCGTCGACGAGGAGGGCGCCGCCGTCCCTCCGGGCGTGCAGGGCCTGATCGTCGTCGACCGCCACGGCCCGGCCATGGCGCGCACCGTCTGGGGAGACCCGCAGCGCTACCTCGACTCGTACTGGCGGACGTTCGCGGCGCAGGGCTGGTTCCTGGCCGGTGACGGCGCCCGGTACGACGACGACGGCGACACGTGGATCCTCGGCCGCGTCGACGACGTCATCAATGTCTCGGGCCACCGCCTGTCCACGATCGAGATCGAGTCGGCGCTCGTGGCCCATCCCCTCGTCACCGAGGCCGGCGCGTGCCCCGTCCCCGATCCCCTGACGGGTCACGCCATCGCGGCGTTCGTGGTGCTGGCTGCCGGCGCGGATCCGGACGGGGACGTCGCCTCGACGCTCCGCGCCCACGTCGCGGCCGCGATCGGGCCCATCGCGCGGCCGTCCGCGGTCGTCGTCGTCCCCGATGTGCCGAAGACGCGCTCCGGCAAGATCATGCGCCGCCTGCTGACGCAGCTCTACGAGGGCTCGGCGCTCGGTGACACCACGTCCCTGCAGAACGAGGGATGCATCCCGGGCATCCAGGACGTGCTGGCGCGCCGCTGACACGGTGGCCGGAGAGGCGTTAAAAGAAGGAAGCGGCAGGTGCCCCGTCCAAGCACCTGCCGCTTCCCGCGTGTGGTTCGTTCCGGTATTTAGCCAGCAACCCGGACGAAAGTGGCTCCCGGAAGATCCGAGAGGGGGTGCTGCATGGTGAGGTTCCCACCGTTCATGCCGCTGCTGATGACCTGGCCGCCGCCGGCGTAGATGGCGACGTGGCCGGCCGTGACGACGAGGTCACCCGGAGCCGGGGATCCGACCTGGGTGCCGTAGTTGAGGAACTGCGAGGGGCCGAGGTCGCCCACGGAGATCCCCGCGGCGCGCAGTGCCTTCTCGGCCAGGACGGTGCAGTCCTGGACGGCACCGGCGGCGAGCTGGGCCTGGGCGGAGGCGAGGATCGTACCGCCGACGCCGGAGGAGGAGGAAGCAACCGGGGTGATCTTGGCGGACAGCAGGTTCACGCTCGGTGCGGGAGCAGCGGGCGCGGCCGGGGCTACAGCCGCAGCCTGCTGGACCGGTGCCACAGGAGCAGCGGGAGCCACGAACGCGGCGGGGGCGGCCTGGGGGACGGCCACGGGCACGGACACGGTCCGGGCGGGAGCCGTCGCGGCGCCCGTCGGGATGGTGACGGTGTCGCCCGGGAAGATGATGGAGGAGACGGACAGGCCGTTCGCCGTGAGGACGGCGGTCAGGTCGGCGCCGTAGCGTGCCGAGATGGCGCCCAGGGTGTCGCCGGCGACGACGGTGTGCGTCGTGGAGGCGGCAGCGGGAGCAACGGGGGCTGCGACGGGAGCGACGGCGGCGGCCGGTGCTGCAACGGCGGCGGGGGCCGTCGTCGTGCTCTGCGTGGTGTACTCGCCGGCGTTGGCCGTGCCCACGGCGGTGAGGGCGAGGCCCGAGGTGACGGCGGCGATGGCGACGGGGCGGCCGACCGCGGTGGCGTGGGCCTTGGCGGCGCGGGACAGGCCCTGCAGCGCGAGATTGCTGTCGACGTCGGCACGGTGACGTGCGGAAGTGATGTTTCGTGACATGGTGTTGTACCTCTCCCATGCCTGCGGGGTGAGCTGTCGGGTTCGGATGGGAGTCACCCGGCCGCGCGCATCACCGATGGGTGATGCGGTGCGACTTAACCCCGAGGACGCCTGCAGGTTGCCCTGCGCGCCCGGTGGAACTGATGGTTCCCCCGTCCCTGCCTTCGTGGTTGCGAACGTGTCCCGGACGACGGCAGGGCTCGGCAATCCGTCCAGGAGCGCCCCACGGTCGCGGAGGCACTCGCCGACAATACCCAGCGCCTCGCCGATTTGTCACATTTGAGTAACGGGAGGTAGGGTGCGCTCACTCGCGCAGCGCCCGCCAGCGGCGGAGCGCCACGATCGTCCCCGCCGCGCTGAGCGCGAGCAGCACCGCCTGCTGCACGTGGAACCGTCCCAGGACCTCCGCTCCCGGGTCGCCGACGGCCACCAGGATGCTGCTCGCCAGCGTGAGCGTCAGGGCGGCGCCGACGCACCAGAGCGTCTGCCACAGCCTCCGGTCCTGCGCCCGGCTCGCCGATCTCCAATCCTCCATCCCTCCACCCTAGGCGCCGGCCGGAGCGCCCGCGCAGCCACGGCGGTCCGCAGCCCGCAAGGCCCACCTCATACGGGGACACATGGTTTGGTTCTGCGCCCGCCCGGTGTCAGACTCGACCCGACCATCCCGAGCGGCCGAGAGATCTGGCTCACTGACGCCGCAGCAACCCTGGCCTCCGCGTTCCCGCGGCGACATGAGGGTGCTACTGCCAGAACGATGGAGGAGACCATGAGCATCGCCACAGCCGCCTCCGGCCCCCACCCCGATGCCCGCTCCGCGCCCGCGGCATCCCGACCCAGCAAGGCAGGTGCCTGATGGCAGAACGTTCCTTCGGCTTCCGCACGCGTGCACTGCACGCCGGCGGCACTCCCGACGCCACCCACGGCGCCCGGGCGGTCCCGATCTACCAGACCACGTCCTTCGTGTTCAAGGACACCAACGACGCCGCGAACCTCTTCGCCCTGCAGAAGTACGGCAACATCTACTCGCGGATCGGCAACCCGACCGTCGCCGCGTTCGAGGAGCGCATCAGTTCCCTCGAGGGCGGGATCGGCGCGGTGGCGACGGCGTCCGGCATGAGCGCGGAGTTCATCACCTTCGCGGCGCTCTGCCAGGCCGGCGACCACATCGTGGCCGCATCCCAGCTGTACGGGGGAACGGTCACCCAGCTCGACGTCACACTGCGCCGCTTCGGCATCGAGACCACCTTCGTCCCCGGGACGGACCCCGCGGACTATGCGGCCGCCATCCGGGACAACACCAAGGCGGTCTACGCCGAGGTGATCGCGAACCCCTCGGGTGAGATCGCCGATCTGGCGGGCCTCGCGAAGGTCGCCCACGACGCCGGGATCCCGTTCATCGTGGACTCCACGCTGAGCACGCCCTACCTGGTGCGTCCCATCGAGCACGGCGCGGACATCGTCATCCACTCGGCCACCAAGTTCATCGGCGGGCACGGCACCACGCTCGGCGGCGTGATCGTGGAGAGCGGTCGCTTCGACTGGGGCAACGGGAAGTTCCCCATGATGACCGAACCCGTGCCCTCCTACGGCAACATCCAGTGGTGGGCGAACTTCGGGGAATACGGATTCCTGACGAAGCTGCGCACCGAACAGCTCCGCGACATCGGGCCCTCCCTCTCAGCGACGTCCGCCTTCCAGCTCCTCCAGGGGGTGGAGACCCTCGCGCAGCGCCTCGACGAACACCTCGAGAACGCGCAGGCCGTCGCGGAGTGGCTGCAGGCCGACCCGCGGGTGGAATACGTCAACTACGCCGGACTCCCCACCCACGCGCATCACGAACGGGCGAAGACCTACCTTCCCCAGGGGCCCGGATCCGTGTTCAGCTTCGGCATCAGGGGCGGCCGCAAGGCGGGCCAGAAGTTCATCGAGTCGCTGCAGCTCGCCTCGCACCTCGCGAACGTGGGCGACTCCCGCACCCTCGTGATCCACCCGGGCTCGACGACGCACCAGCAGCTCTCGGCCGAGCAGCTCGCCGCGGCGGGCGTGCCCGAGGACCTCGTGCGCATCTCCGTGGGACTGGAGGACCTCGAGGACATCCTCTGGGACCTGGACCAGGCCCTCGAGATCGCGGTGAACGCCTCCGACGACGCGTTCGAGGACCTGCCGCAGGAAGCGGCCGGGGAGACCGACGGCGACGCCTCGGCGACGCGGGCAGTGGGAGTGGGAGCATGAGCGGCACCGACAGCGTGGTCCCGGAACGGACCTGGGAAGGCCCGACGGCGCCCGAACGGCTGAACCTGCTGCGGTCCGCACGATCGGTGGCGATCGTCGGCGCCTCGGACAAGCCCTCGCGCGCGTCCTACTTCGTCGCGACCTACCTGCAGTCCTCCTCCCCCTACCGCCTGTACTTCGTGAACCCGGTGGCGAAGGAGATCCTCGGCCGGCCGGCCTACGCGTCGCTGAAGGACCTGCCCGAGGTGCCCGACGTCGTCGACGTGTTCCGCAAGCACGACGACCTGCCGTCGGTACTGCAGGACACGCTCGACGTCGGCGCGAAGACGCTCTGGCTGCAGCTGGGATCGTGGCACGAGGACGTCGCGCGGAACGCCGAGGCCGCGGGCCTGGACGTGGTCATGGACCGGTGCATCAAGATCGAGCACGCACGCTTCCACGGCGGGCTCAATCTCGCAGGATTCAACACCGGCGTCATCTCCTCCAGGCGGCAGATCACCTCCTAGCGGAGGTCGGACACCTCCGGCGGGCCTGCCCCCTCGGACCCTTCGACGGCGGGCCGGCCGGTCTCGGGCCGGCCGGTGTCGGGCCGGTCGGTGTCGGGCCGGTCGGTGTCGGGCCGGTCGGTGTCGGGCCGGTCGGTGTCGGGCCGGTCGGTGTCGGGCTTGTCCTTAGCATGCTCCTCGGCGTGCTCGTCCACGGCATGCTCCTCGGCGGCAGGCGCGCCCGGCGGCCCGGGAGCCGGCGCCGCCGACCGGTCCACCGGCTGTCCCTCGACGGCCTGACCAGCCGGCCCGGGAGCTGACCCGGGAGCTGGCCCGGGCGCGCGGAGCCAGACGCTGCCCTGGGGTGCAGGCGTCGCATGTGCGTCCGAGCCCTTCCCGCGCGGGTCCGCGGCGGGACCGGCTGGAGGTCCCGACTGGGCCTGCTTCAGCAACCGGACCTCGGGACCCGGGGCGTCCACCTGACCGCTCCCGGGGGCGGGGGTGCCGGCCTTCCCGCTCCCGGGGACCGGGGCCCCTGGAGCCCGGTCCGCGGGCACGGGGCTCTCCGGCCCGGATGCGGAGCGACGCTCGGGTGCAGGCGACGATCCCGCCGGAGCGACCGGACGGTCAGCGGACCGTGGGACGGTCACCGGCGTAGCGGCAGCCGGTGGGACGGCGGCAGGGGCGGGCGGTGCCTGACGGGCAGGAGGAACAGCAGCAGGAGGCGCCGCAGGAGCAGACGGTGGCTCCGGGGCGGTCCCGGCGTCCGGCGGACCGTGTGGCGCGGCATGCACCACGGCCGGTCCGGCCCCTGGCACGGGTGAGTCGCCGTCGGCCGCCCGGTCCTTCGGCGCGACCTCCGGCGCCGGACGCGGCACCGCGACCGACGGCCCCGGCGTCGTGTGCGAGGGGGCGGGGATCTCCACGGGGGCCACGATGCCGTGTCCGCCGTCGTCCGGCCCGGCCAGCACGCCGGGCAGGGGGTAGGCCCGGTCCGCGTCGTCGCGGATGCTGAAACGCGTGATCGACTCGACGGCGTCCGTGAGCCCGTCGGTGAGGGCGGTGCCGGCCGCGACGCCGGACATCCCGATGCCCATGGACACGGCGAGTGCCCCACCGATGAAGGTGACGCGGCGCTTGTTGCGACGGGCCGCGGGCGCCTTGCCACCGTCGGCCATCAGCTGGGCGAGTTCGGCGGTGACCTCCGGCGCAGGCCCCGCCCCGAGGCTGCCGATGGTCTCGACGGCACGCACGAGGGCGGGATCCTCGGCGATGCCTGCCTCGTCGAGGAGATGCAGCACGGCGTCCTGCGACGGCGTCTCACGTCCGGTCATTGTGCTTCCGATTCATCGAGGTGAACGAGTTCCTTGAGTTTGAGCAGTCCGCGCCGCTGCAACTGCTTGACCGATCCTGCCGACTTCCCCAGGATCTCCGCGACCTGGTCGATCGGCAGCTCCGCCACGATGCGCAGCAGGATGACTTCTCGCTGCTCGGGGTTCAGCTGTCCGAGCAGCCCTCCTGCCCCGCCGATCGCCAGGTTGCCGAGCGCCACCGCCTCCGCGGAGTCGGTGGTCCGGGGATCGCCGTCGACCTCGTAGCCCACCAGGACGGGAGCACGCGCCCTCTTCCGCACCTCGTCCACATAGCGCGCGTGGGCGACGGAGAAGGTGAACGTGCGCAGCCCCGGCAGCCCTCCGGTGACCGAGTCCAGCCTGGAGAACACCGCGAGGAAGACTTCCTGGGTGAGAGCCTCCGGGTCCTCGGACCCACGTCCCACGAAGTACCCCAGGACGGCAGGGCTCAGCGATTGGTAGATGAGGGACAGGGCCGCCGGTTCGCCCGTCTGAGCGCGGGTGAGCGCATCAGCGGGCAGCGGTGAGACCACGATTCATCTAGTCCTTGTTCGGGCGGAACGGCCTCACCATCGTAACCGTCGCCTCCCGAGCGGGATCGAGAACCCGTCGTTCAGGTGCGAAAAAGGCCGCACCGAGGCCCGTTGGGGGATAAGCCTCGGTGCGGCGCTTCATTCAGGTAATCGACGGCGGGTCGGGGAAGGTTACGCTCGCCCCGGGATTTCTCGGAAGTTTCTGGAGAGTCCTATTTCAGGGCGTTCGAGGCGCGGCGCTTGTTGAAGACGTCGAACCCGACGGCGAGCAGGAGCACCATGCCCTTGATGAACTGCTGGACGTCGATCCCCACCCCGAGCAGCGACATCCCGTTGTTGAGCACACCCATGATCAGGCCGCCGGTGATCGCTCCGATGACCGTCCCCACACCGCCGGTCACTGCGGCACCGCCGATGAAGGCCGCCGCGATGGCGTCGAGCTCGAAGAGGTTGCCCGCCCCCGGGCCGGCCGAGTTGAGGCGACCGGTGAAGATGAGGCCCGCCAGCGCGGCCAGCACTCCCATGTTGACGAAGAGCAGGAAGTCGATGCGCTTGGTGTTGATGCCTGAGAGCTGTGCGGCCTGCAGGTTGCCGCCGAGGGCATAGATGTGGCGGCCGAAGACGGAGTTGTTCATCACGGCGCTGTAGCCGACGATCAGCACGCCGAGGACCACCAGGACGATCGGCGTCCCGCTGCGGGAGCTCGCGAGCAGATAGGTGAGGCCGAGGATGATCGCCACGATGAAGGCGAGCTTCGTGAGGAACCAGGCCTGCGGCTCGTCCTCGAGGTTCAGCCGGGCCCGGGTGGCCCGCCCGCGGAGCTGGGTGATCACGAGGAGTGCGACGGCGATGAGGCCGAGCCCCACGGTGGTCCAGTCGAGCAGGTTCGTCTCGGCCGGGAACAGCCCCGGGAACAGGAAACCGCCGCCGAGCTGCCGGTATTCCTCGGGGAAACCGGTGATGCGCTGGTTCTCGAGCACGATCTGCGTGAGCCCGCGGAAGACGAGCATGCCCGCGAGGGTGACGATGAACGCCGGAATCCCCACGTAGGCAACCCAGAAGCCCTGCCAGGCGCCCACCAGTCCACCGATGATCATCGAGGCGACGAACGCAGCCCACCAGGGGAAGTTCCAGTCCTGCACCATGATGCCGGACATGGCGCCCACGAACGCCGCGACCGACCCGACCGACAGGTCGATGTGCCCGGCCACGATGATCATGACCATGCCGATGGCCAGCAGGAGGATGTAGCTGTTCTGGACGATGATGTTCGAGACGTTGTCCGGCTGCAGCAGCGCGCCGCCGGTCAGTACCTGGAACAGGGTGACGATCACGAGGAGCGCCACGAAGATGCCGATCTGCCGCAGCCTGCCGGCGAGGAAGGACACCCCGTCCTTGACGGTGGGGGGCGGCGTCGTGACGACGGGGTCCTTGACGGTGGTTGCCATGGAATCAGTCCTTGTCCTTGGTCATGTAGTGCATGAGGAGTTCCGGTGTCGCCTGCGCGATGGGCACTTCGGCGGTGATGCGCCCCTCCGCGAGCGTGTAGATGCGGTCGCAGATCCCGAGGAGTTCGGGCAGTTCGGAGGAGATGACAATCACCGCTTTCCCCTCTCCGGCGAGGCGGTTGATGATCGTGTAGATCTCGTACTTCGCGCCGACGTCGATCCCGCGCGTGGGTTCATCGAGGATCAGGACGTCGGGGTCCGAGAACATCCACTTGGAGAGCACCACCTTCTGCTGGTTGCCGCCGGACAGCTTCCCGGTGATGGAGGTGACGGAGGGCGCCTTGATGTTCATGGAGCGGCGGTAGTCGCCGGCGACGACGGCCTCCTGACCGCCGTCCACCCACCCGCGCGTCGCGAGCTTGCCGAGGGCGGCACCGGAGATGTTGCGTTTGATGTCGTCGATCAGGTTCAGCCCGTAGCGCTTCCGGTCCTCCGTCGCGTACGCGATGCCGTGCCGGATGGCCTCCCCCACGGTCTTCGCGGTGATCGGCGTCCCGTTCTTGTAGAGCGTGCCCGTGATGCCGGAGCCGTAACTCCGCCCGAAGATGCTCATGGCGAGCTCGGTGCGTCCCGCGCCCATGAGCCCGGCGACCCCGACCACCTCGCCCGCCCGGACGGAGAGGTTCGCCGCATCGACGATCACCCGACCGGTCTCCTGCGGATGGTGGACGGTCCAGTCCTCGACCCGCAGCACCTCCTCGCCGATCGACGGCGTGCGGTCCGGGTAGCGACTCTCCATGTCACGCCCCACCATGCCCCGGATGATGCGCTCCTCCGTCACGGACCCGTCATGGAGGCTGAGCGTCTCGATCGTCCGGCCGTCCCGAAGGATGGTCACCGAGTCCGCGATCTCACGGATCTCGTTGAGCTTGTGGCTGATGATGATGCAGGTGATGCCCTCGTCGCGGAGGCCCTTCACGAGCCCGAGGAGGTGCGCGGAGTCCTCGTCGTTCAGCGCCGCGGTGGGCTCGTCGAGGATCAGCAGCTTCACGTTCTTCGACAGGGCCTTGGCGATCTCGACGAGCTGCTGCTTGCCGACCCCGATGTCGCGCGCCCGTACCACCGGGTTGAGGTCGAGGCCCACGCGCCGGAGCAGCTTGGCCGCCTCGACGTTGGTCTCGTTCCAGTTGATGAAGCCGCGCTTCTCGCGTTCGTTGCCGAGGAAGATGTTCTCCGCGACGGACAGGAAGGGTGAGAGGGCGAGCTCCTGGTGGATGATGACGACGCCGGCGCGCTCGCTGTCCCGGATGTCCCGGAACTCCGCGATGCTGCCCTCGAACTCGATGTCGCCGTCGTACGTGCCGTGCGGGTACACCCCGGACAGCACCTTCATGAGGGTCGATTTCCCGGCCCCGTTCTCCCCGCAGATCGCGTGGACCTCGCCCCGTACGACGTCGAGGTTGACGTCCTGCAGGGCCTTCACGCCCGGGAAGGTCTTGGTGATGCGGCGCATCCTGAGGATGTTCTCCGCCATGGTCGAGCCTCGCTTACGTCGGTGGAAGTCCCGGCAGCGGCCGGGCGAGGTCCGGCGCCGCCGGCTCCGGACCGGGAAGGTCCGGAGCTGCGACGTCCGGGATGGGGCGGACGGGCTACTTGAGGTCGTCCTCGGTGTAGTAGCCGGTCTCCACGAGGGAGGCCTCGTAGTTGTCCACCGTGACGATCTCTGATTCGAGGAGATAGGACGGGACCACCTTGACGCCGTTGTCGTACGTCTCGGTGTCGTTCACCTCGGGCTCCTCGCCCTTCATGAGGGCGTCGACCATGGTGACGGCCTGCTTGCCCAGCTCGCGGACGTCCTTGAAGATCGTCGAGTACTGCTCGCCGGCGATGATCGACTTCACCGAGCCGACCTCGGCGTCCTGACCGGTGACCACCGGCAGTTCGTCCGCCGAGTAGCCGCCGGAGGTCAGGGCCGAGATGATGCCGATGGACAGGCCGTCGTAGGGCGACAGGACGCCCTCGAGGCGCTCGCCGCCGCCGACGGTGAGGAGGTCCTCCATGCGGTCCTGCGCGGTGTCGGGGAGCCAGCGGAGGATCGCCGCCTGCTCGAAGTCGGTCTGCTTGCTGGGTACGCGGAGCACACCGCTGTCCAGGTAGGGCTGCAGGGTCTCCATGGCGCCGTTCCAGAAGAACGTGGCGTTGTTGTCGTCCGGGCTGCCGGCGAAGAGTTCGACGTCGAAGGGGCCCTTCTCGCCCGTCTCCTTGCCGTCGGCGTCGAGGATGCCGAGGCCGGTCAGCAGGGACGTGGCCTGCTGGACACCGACCTCCTCGTTGTCGAACGTCGTGTAGTAGTCCACGGTGTCCGAGCCGTTGATCAGGCGGTCGTAGGCGATCACGGGGATGTCCTGGGACTCGGCCTGGTCGAGGACGCTGGTCAGGGTGGTGCCGTCGATCGAGGCGATGACGAGGGCCTTGACGCCCCCGTTGATCATGTTCTCGATCTGGGAGACCTGGGTGGGGATGTCGTCGTTGGCGAACTGCAGGTCCACCTCGTAGCCGAGGTCCTCCAGCTGGCTCTTCACGTTCTCGCCGTCGGCGATCCAGCGCTCGGACTGCTGCGTGGGCATGGCGACGCCGATCTTCGCGCCCTCGTTGGAACCGCCTTCCGCGGCGGAGGCGTCGCCGCCGCGGCTTCCGCCGCACGCGGTGAGGCTGAGGGTCAGGACGCCGGCGGCCGCGATGCCGGCCAGGTATTTCCGATTCATGGTGGATCTTCCTTGTGAGTGGTTTCCGGCAGGGTCGCCGGCTTTCGGGGAAAGGGTCTTAGAGCTTCTGGGCCAGCCGGTAGTAGGCGGCGTTCCAGCGCAGTTCCCGCTGGAAGTCCCGCAGCGTCGTGTCGGCGTCGATGCGGAGCAGTTCCACCTGGGCGATGTCGGCGAAGTCCTCGAAGACCTCGAGGCCCACCGCGGTGCTGAGGACGGTGTGGTGCGCGGCCCCGGCACTGAGCCAGGCGGCCGCGGAGACCTCGAGGCTCGGCTCCGGCTGCCACACCGCGCGGGCCACCGGCAGGTTGGGGAGCGGGGCGTCCGGCGGGACCACGTCGACGGCGTTCGCGGTGAGGCGGAAGCGGTCGCGCATGTCGGACAGCGCGACGACGACGCCCGCGCCGGCGTCCGTGTCGAACACGAGGCGCACTGGGTCCTCCTTGCCGCCGATGCCCAGCGGGTGCACCTCGAGGGAGGGCGTCGCGGTGGTCAGGGTGGGGCAGATCTCGAGCATGTGCGCGCCGAGGATCTTCTCCTCCCCCGGCACCAGGTGGTACGTGTAGTCCTCCATGAGCGAGGCCCCTCCCGGCAGTCCCGCCCCCATGACCTTCGCCGCGCGTACCAGCACGGCGGTCTTCCAGTCGCCCTCCGCGCCGAAGCCGTAGCCGCGCGCCATGAGCCGCTGGACGGCGAGGCCGGGCAGCTGCCGCAACGCGCCGAGGTCCTCGAAGTTGGTGGTGAACGCCCCGAAGTCCCCCTCCTCGAGGAACGAGAGCAGGCCGAGTTCCTGCCGGGCGCCGTAGCGCAGCGACTCGTGGCGGTCGCCGCCGCGGCGGAGCTCCGGTGCGACGTCGTACGTCTCCTCGTACTCGGCCACGAGGGCGTCGACGTCGGCCTCCGGCTGGGCGTCGACGGCGGCGACGAGGTCGTTCACCCCCCACGTATTGATCGAGACGCCGAACCGGAGCTCGGCCTCGGTCTTGTCACCCTCGGTGACGGCGACGTTGCGCATGTTGTCCCCGAAGCGCGCGACCTTGAGCTCATGGACGGCGGCCCAGCCGGCCGCCGCGCGCTGCCACGTGGCCACCTTCGCGCAGACGTCGGGGTTCGAGACGTGCCCGACGACCGTCTTCCGCGGCACCCCGAGGCGCGTCTGGATGTAGCCGAACTCGCGGTCGCCGTGCGCGGCCTGGTTCAGGTTCATGAAGTCGAAATCGATCTCCGCCCACGGCAGCGCGACGTTGATCTGCGTGTGCAGGTGCAGCAGCGGCTTGCGGAGGGCGTCGAGGCCCGCGATCCACATCTTGGCGGGGCTGAAGGTGTGCATCCAGGCGATGACGCCGATGGCCTGGTCCGCGGCGTTGGCCTCGAGCGCCATGCGCCGGATCGAGGCCGAGTCCTTGAGGGTCGGCTTCCAGACCACCTTGACGGGCAGTCCCGCGTCACCGAGGAGGCGGACGATCTCCTGGGACTGCTCGGCGACCTGCTGGAGCGTCTCCTCGCCGTAGAGGTCCTGGCTGCCGGTGAGGAACCAGACTTCGTAGGTGTCGAGGGTGGTGCTGAGGGGGCTCATGCGGGGGCTCCTGGGCTGGCGGGCTGGCCGTAGACGTTCTGGTAGCGGTCGAAGAGGGAGTCGATGTGCTCGGGGTGGATGCCGGTCGGCGTGCCGAGCTGGCGGGAGATGTGGACGGTGCGCGCGACGTCCTCGAGCATGACGGCGGCCTTCACGGCGTCCCTCGCGTCCTTGCCGATGGTGAACGGTCCGTGGTTCTTCATCAGCACGCCGCGGGAACGGTGATCGGTGAGCGTCTCCACGATGCCGCGTCCGATCGAGTCGTCGCCGATGACCGCGAACGGGCCCACGGGGATCTCACCGCCGAACTCGTCGGCCATCGCCGTGAGGACGCAGGGGATCGCCTCCCCCCGGGCCGCCCACGCCACGGCGTAGGTGGAGTGCGTGTGCACGACGCCACCGACGTCGGGCATGTGGCGGTAGACGTAGGCGTGCGCCGCGGTGTCGCTCGACGGCGAGCGCTCCGACCCGGGGGTGCCCGCGACGACGGCGCCGTCGAGGTCGCACAGGATCTGGTTCTCCGGCGTCAGCTCGTCGTAACCGACGCCGGAGGGCTTGATGACGAACAGGTCGGCGCCCGGCACGCGGCCGGACACGTTGCCGCCGGTCCAGACGACGAGCCCGTAGCGCACGAGTTCGGCGTGCAGCGCCGCGACGTCCTTCCGGACCTCCTGGATCGCGGCCTCCACCTCGGGGCTGAAGGTCGTGGCGTCGATGGTGCTCATGCGGACACCGCCTGCTGTGCAGGGGCGGTCCGGACGGACCGGCGCAGCGCCTTGAGCCGGTGCATGACGTCGTTGGTGCCGCGGCCGAAGTAGTCGTGCAGCTCCGTGTATTCGCGGTACAGCGCGTCGTAGGCCGCCGCGCGGTCCGCGTCGGGGGTGTAGGCCGCGCGCTGCAGGCGGCCCATGGCGGCGGCTGCGGCGTGGATGTCCTCGTACGCGCCTGCCGCGACGGCGGCGTGGATCGCCGAGCCGAGGGCGGGGCCCTGCGAGCTGCCGATCACGGAGATCGGCATGTTCAGCACGTCGGCGTAGACCTGCATGAGGAAGGGGTTCCGGATGAGTCCGCCGGCCGCGACGAATTCCGTGACGGGCACGCCGGCCGCGTTGAAGGTCTCGACGATCTTCCGGGTCCCGAACGCCGTGGATTCCAGTAGCGCGCGGTAGATCTCGTGCGGACGGGTGGCGAGCGTCAGTCCCACGATGGTGCCGGAGAGTTCGTGGTCGACGAGGACCGAGCGGTTGCCGGAGTGCCAGTCGAGCGCGACGAGGCCGTGGGCGCCGACCGGCTCCGCCTGCGCCTGCTCCGTCAGGTACTCGTGCACGCTCAGGCCCTGCGCCGCGGCGGCGTCGCGGATCTCGCCGGGCACCTGGTTCGCGACGAACCAGGCGAAGATGTCGCCGACACCCGACTGGCCGGCCTCGTAGCCGTAGAAGCCCTCCACGATCCCGCCGTCGACCACACCGCACATGCCCGGGACCTCGCTGAGGCGGTCCGAGTTCAGCACGTGGCAGGTCGAGGTGCCCATGATGGCCACCATCTGACCGGGGTCCGTGGCCTGCGCGGCGGGGGCGGTGACGTGGGCGTCCACGTTCCCGACGGCGACGGCGATACCGGCCGGGAGGCCCGTCCACCCGGCGGCCTCCTCCGACAGCGATCCCGCCTTCGAGGCGAGGGCGCCGATGGTGTGCTCCACCTTGTCCCTGGCGAAGCCGGCGAAGTCGGGGTTGAGTGCGGCGAGGAACTCCTCGGACGGGTAGGTGCCGTCCTGGTAGATGCCCTTGTACCCGGCGGTGCAGGCGTTGCGCACGTACTCCCCGGTGAGCTGCCAGACGATCCAGTCGGCCGCCTCGACCCAGTGGTCCATGAGGTCGTACAGCTCACGGTCCTCCTCGAGCAACTGCAGGCCCTTGGCGAACTCCCACTCGCTCGAGATCAGTCCGCCGTAGCGCGGCAGCCAGGCCTCGCCGCGCTCGGCGGCGAGGTCGTTGATGCGGTTGGCCTGGCCCTGGGCGGCGTGGTGCTTCCACAGCTTCACGTAGGCGTGGGGGCGGTCCTCGTAGCCGGGCACCTCGTTGAGGGGGGTGCCGTCGGCGAGGGTGGGCACCATGGTGCAGGCGGTGAAGTCGGTGGCGATGCCGATGACGTCCTGCGGATCGATCCCGGCGTCCCGGACCGCGGCCGGCACGGCGGTGCGGAGCACATCGACGTAGTCGGAGGGCACCTGCAGCGCCCACTCGGGTGGCAGCTGCTCCCCGGTCGCGGCGAGGACCGTGTCCATCACGGCGTGCGGGTACTCGAGGGTGGAGGCGCCGAGTTCTGCGCCGTCGGAGACACGCACGACGACGGCACGCCCGGACAGGGTGCCGTAGTCGACGCCGATGACGTAGGCGGGCCTGCCGTCGTCCGCTGGGGGCGTGGACACGCCCGGGATGGAGTCACTCAAGGGAAGGACCTCTTCGTTCTTCTCGGGACTGCTGGCAGTGCCCTGCTGGATCGGGGTGGTGTGACCGGTCATGTGACCGTTCACATCGGCGGTCACCAGTGTGCGTCCTGGTGGCGTGATGTGTCAATCAGCGGGGTTGTCTACGTGCGACGGCGTCAGTGCGGGGGGCGAGCCGTGGAGGAGCGGACGACGAGTTCGGGCTGCACGGCGTCGGGCGTCCCGTCCGGTCCGGACACGCCGGCAGCTCCGGGCGCGCCGATCAGGCCGAGCAGCCGCGCGACGCACCGCCGGCCGAGTTCGGGGAAGTTCTGCCGCACCGTCGTGAGCGGCGGCCAGTAGTGGGCGGCCTCGGGGACGTCGTCGAACCCCACCACGCTGACGTCCTCGGGTAGCCGGCGCCCGTCCTCCCGGAAGGCGTGCATCAGGCCGAGGGCCATCTGGTCGTTCGAGGAGAACACCGCGGTAACCCCGGGGTCCCCGACCAGCGCGAGCCCGGCGCGGTAGCCGGACTCCGCCGTCCAGGTACCGGAGACGAGGGGTTCGGGCTGCAGGCCCCACGCCTGCATCTCGCTGCGGTACCCGCGTACGCGGGCGTCCGTCTCGAACCAGCCGTCGGGTCCTGCGACGTGCGCGATGCGCCGGTGGCCCAGCTCGAGCAGGTGGCGCGTGGCGAGGACGGCCCCGCCGGACTGGTCCACGGACAGCCGGTGGTCGTCGCGCTCCCGCGCGGAGTGCACGGTCACGAACGGCAGCGTGATGGACAACCGCTCGATCTCCCCGAGGGTCTGTGCCTGCGGCGCGAGGATGATGAGGCCGTCCACGCCGTGCACCAGCAGCCGGTCGAGGGCGGAACGGATGGACCCGCCGTCGACGTCGTCGAGGTGCGCGACGTCCACGGCGTACCCGGCCTGGCGCGCCGCGCTGTCGATGGCCTGCAGGCTGGCCGCGGGACCGTACTCGAAACCCTTGCCGACGAGCACGCCGATGGTGGTGGACCGGCTGGTCACGAGGGCCCGCGCCGCCCGGTTGGGCCGGAAGCTGAGCTCGTCCATGGCAGCGAGGACGCGGTCGCGCGTCTCCGCGCGGAGGCTCGGGTGGTCGTTGATCACACGGGAGACCGTCTGGTGCGAGACCCCCGCGCGCCGGGCCACGTCCCGGATGTTGGCGGCACGGGCCGGGTCCGCCGGCGGCGTCCCCTCCGTGCGGCGGACGGACGCCGCAGGACGGGAGGGCTCTGCGTCAGTGGGCGTCGACAATGGTGTCGTTCCGCGCGAAGCGCCTGTTCCGCAGGACGGGCAGGAACTCGCGGACGTCGTCGACCCGGCGCCGCGTCACGTCGGCCGTGACGACGCCGCGCTCCTCGTCCTCGAGACGGGCCTGCGGGACCCCCATGGGGTCGATCACGGCGGAGTGGCCGATCGTGTGGCTGCTGGAGGTCCCGGCGGCCGCCACCCACACGGTGTTCTCGATGGCCCGTGCCTGCAGCAGGGTCTCCCAGTGCTCGATCTTGTGGTCGCCCTTGAACCACGCGGCGGGCACGCAGATGAGGTCCGCCCCGGCATCCGCGAGCGCCCGCGCCTGCTCCGGGAACCGGACGTCGTAGCAGGTCATGAGCCCCACCCCGAGTCCGCCGAGCCGTGCCACCTTGATGCCGCCGTCGCCCGGCTTGATCCGCGTGGACTCCTGGTAGCTGAAGGCGTCGTACAGGTGCAGCTTCCGGTACGTGTCCACGATTCGGCCGGTCCCGTCCACGAGGACGAGCGTGTTGAAGGGCCGCTCCTCGCCGCTGGGCTCGTACCCTCCGGCGACGACGGCGATGGAGTGCTCCGCCGCGATGAAGGACAGCTGCTGGACGAAGGAGGTCCAGGTGGCCTCCACCGCCTGCCGGAGGGAGCCCTCGACCCGGCCGACCGCGACCATCGACTCCTCGGGGAAGACGATGAGTTCCGAGCCTCCGGCGGCAGCCTCCGCCGCGAGGCCCCGCATCACGGCGAGGTTCGCCGCGACGTCCCCACCGGGCCTGAACTGACCGACGCTGACCAACATGTTTCCGCCCTCACGTGTGGATGACACCTGCCTTCAAGCGTACAGACCCCGTCCAGATGTCCGGAGTAGCCTTCGTCCCATGAGGAACCCGTTGAAAAGACAGCGCGTGGAGGCCGGCCCCGGCCAGGAATCGGTGTGGGACTACCCCCGGCCGCCGCGGGTGGAGCGGACGACGGCGAGGATCGAGGTGCGGTTCGGGGGCCGGCTGATCATCAGCACGGACGACGCCGTCCGGGTCCTCGAGACGAGCCATCCGCCGGTCTACTACCTGCCGATCGACGCGTTCGCGCCCGGCGTCCTGGTGCCCGTCGACGGCTCCACGCACTGCGAGTTCAAGGGCGCCGCGAGATACTTCGACGTCGTCGCCGGGGACGCCCGCAGCCCGCGCGGCGCCTGGACGTACCCCACGCCCGTGCGCGGGTACGAGGACCTCGCCACGCGCGCGGCCCTCTATCCCTCGCGGATGGACGAATGCAGCGTGGACGGCGAGCGGGTGCAGGCGCAGGAGGGCGACTTCTACGGCGGGTGGATCACCGCGGCGATCGTCGGTCCGTTCAAGGGCGGTGCGGGGACCTGGGGCTGGTAGCGCGTCCAGCGGGCGTTCAGGTGGCGCCGCTATCGTCGCAGGCTGACCATTGCACGCTACGCAAGGACGGGCTCAGCATGACCATCAAGGGAACAATCCTGGGCCGGCGGTTGCTCGCAGCCGCGTTCGTCGGCTCCATCGCCGTCCTCGGCGGGTGCGGTGCCGCCGGCGACGAGCCGGAGGACACGACGTCGTCGAGCGCGGCGCCCGCGCCGGGCGAGTCGGCGGCGGCCCAGCCGGAGCCCGACCTCGAGGGCGTCCCCGACGTCGTCGCCGTCGTCAACGGCACCGAGATCACGCGGGAGGAGTTCACCGCGGCCTACGAGGGGCAGTTCCCGCAGGCCGCCGCGCAGGCGCAGGCCGGCGGCCAGGAGGTGGACCAGGAGCTGCTGAGAACGAGCGTCGCGGACAACCTGGTGAGCACCGAGCTGCTGCGCCAGGAAGCGGACGAGCGCGGCATCGAGGTCACCCCCGAGGCCCGCGCCGCGGCGATCGAGAACCTGCTGGAGACCAGCGGGCTCGGCTCGGAGGAGGAGCTGCGGGCCGCGTTCTCCGAGCAGGGGCTCGACGACGCCGAGTTCGACGCCCAGCTCGCCGACCAGGTGAAGCTCGACGCCCTGCTGGCGGAGGAGGCCGGCGACACGACGCCCAGCGACGAGGAGATCCAGGAGGCCTACGACGCCGCGAAGACCCAGCAGGAGGCCAGCGGTGCCACCGACTCCCCGCTGCCCCCGCTGGAGGAGGTGCGCAACGAGATCGTGGAGCAGCTCGAGGGCGGCAAGACGTCGGAGGCGGCGCAGGCCCTGATCGCGCAACTGCGCGAGGACGCGGACATCACCGTCAACCTGTAGCCGGACCGGCACGCGCCAGCACGCCAGAGGCCCCCTTCGCAGGACGAAGGGGGCCTCTGCCGTGGAACCGCGGGGTCAGTTGATGAGGTCGTTGACCACGATGGTCTGGTCGCGGTCCGGGCCGACGCCGATGGCCGAGAACCGGGTCCCGGAGAGCTTCTCGAGTGCCCGGACGTAGGTCTGCGCGTTGTCGGGCAGGTCCTCGATGGTGCGGGCACCCGTGATGTCCTCGGTCCAGCCGTCGAAGTACTCGAAGATCGGCTTGGCGTGGTGGAACTCGGTCTGCGTCATGGGCATCTCGTCGTGCCGGACGCCGTCGACGTCGTAGGCGACGCACACCGGGATGCTCTCGATCCCCGTGAGGACGTCGAGCTTGGTCACGAAGTAGTCCGTGAAACCGTTGACGCGCGACGCGTGCCGCGCCAGCACGGCGTCGTACCACCCGCAGCGGCGCGGACGGCCGGTGTTGACGCCGAACTCGCCGCCCGTCTTCTGCAGGTACGTGCCCATCTCGTCGAAGAGCTCCGTGGGGAACGGTCCCGCACCCACCCGCGTGGTGTACGCCTTGATGATGCCGATCGACCGGGAGATGCGCGTGGGGCCGATGCCCGAGCCGACGGAGGCGCCGCCGGCGGTGGGGTTCGACGACGTCACGAACGGGTAGGTGCCGTGGTCGACGTCGAGGAAGGTCGCCTGGCCGCCCTCCATGAGGACCACCTTGCCGGCGTCCAGCGCCTCGTTGAGCACGAACGTCGAGTCGATGACGAGTGGCCGCAGCCGGTCGGCGAAGGAGAGGAAGTAGGAGACGACCTCCTCGACCTCGACGTCGCGACGGTTGTAGACCTTGACCAGCAGCTCGTTCTTCTGCTTCAGGGACCCCTCGACCTTCTGGCGCAGGATCGACTCGTCGAAGACGTCCTGGACGCGGAGTCCCAGACGGGCCACCTTGTCCATGTACGCCGGGCCGATGCCGCGGCCCGTGGTGCCGATCGCGCGCTTGCCGAGGAAGCGCTCGGTGACCTTGTCGAGCACCTGGTGGTAGGGCGCCACGAGGTGGGCGTTGGCGGAGACGCGCAGCTTCGAGGTGTCGGCGCCGCGGGCCTCGAGCCCGTCGATCTCCTCGAAAAGCGCCTCGAGGTTGATGACGCAGCCGTTGCCGATGATCGGCACGGCGTTCGGGCTGAGGATGCCGGCGGGGAGGAGCTTCAGCTCGTACTTCTCGCCGTTGACGACCACGGTGTGCCCGGCGTTGTTGCCGCCGTTCGGCTTCACGACGTAGTCGACCCGGCCGCCCAGCAGGTCAGTGGCCTTGCCCTTACCCTCGTCGCCCCACTGGGCTCCGACAATGACGATTGCTGGCATGGGATCCTCCCCCATTCGGTACGGGTTCCTCCCGCGCGACCGCGGAAAGTACGCCGTGCATCAGAACGCCCCAAACGGTCGCGCACGCGGCGCGTCCCCTGGGGCTCTTACCGTCCGAGTTTAGCCGAGGCGCCGTGGAAGCGCGGAAAAAGCTTGCTCCGTGACGGTTGCAGTTCCGTTCCGACTGCTCCCCCGGCCCGACCGGACGCGACCGGGCGCGCGCGGCACAATGGGGTCATGGACCGCTTCGAAGGACACATCGCCGGCATCGGCACCGCCTCCGGTACGCGCCTGGTGATCGGCCGGTGGGACACCTCGCCGTTCGGTGCCTTCACCGACGTCATGATGGAGGACTCCGGGGGCCGGCGGACGCTGCTCGCGCCCACGGCCGGGATCGCGGACTACGTCGGCGCCACGTACACGTTCGACGACGTCGTGCTCACCCCGGTCACCTCGGCCCTGGCGGGCGGCCGGCTCGTCGTCGACGCCGGGGACCTGCAGGTCCTCGCCGAGCTCGGCCGCGTCACCCTGCTGGGACGGCTCCTCGGCCTGGTCCCGAGCCGCCTGGCCACGCACCCCCGGTGGCTCGCGGTGATCAACCCGGTGGCCTCGCTGCTGGTGAAGGGCGTCGCGACGGCCGGGTCCGCCGGGCAGGGCCGCACCGAGTACTACGGCGTCACGTCGGCCCGGGCCGTCATCGGTGCGACGGTGACGTGGCGTGGCGAGGACCTCGGCACCCTGGCCCCCGTGAGCCCGCCCGTCCGGTTCGGCTTCAGCTCGGCGCCACCCCGCCCGCAGCTGGTCACGGTGACGACGACCATCCGCCGCCCCGAGGAGTGACCACGCGCGTGGCGTCGTGCACGCGTCTCGGCCCCTGAGGCGCGTGTCGCGGTGGGACACGCCGTCGTCGGGCCACGGCTCCCGCGAAACGCGTGCACGACGACGCACCCGCCCCGGGCCTAGCCGTCCTCCGCCACCCGGTCCCGGGCCACGAGGTAGTGCGGCCAGTAGCGGACCCGGTCCGGGAGCAGGGGCACGACGAGCCGGGTGCCCCACCGGACGACGGCGAACACCACGCGTTCGCGCCGCCGCCATGGCAGGCCGTATCCCTCCCGCAGCCGCGCGGGCAGGATCCCGGCTGCGAGGACGGCGGGCAGTGGCCGGAGGGGCGCCGGAAGGAGCGGCGGGTCGGGTGCGAGGATCTGCCGGGCGATCAGGCGGGCCGTGGGACCGGCGTCGAGCGTGTCCCGGACCTGCTCGGTGACGTAGCGGTCGAGGCCGGGGTAGTCCGCGGGCAGCACGGCGTCCGTCACCCCGAAGACGCGGGCCAGCTGCGTCATGTCCCGGTAGTAGGCCTCGCGCTCCTCCGCCGTCGTCGGGCGCAGGAAGCGGTCCGTCACCTGGAGGGCGGTCCACACGAGGGTCGCGAACACCCAGAGGGCCAGCCCGGGGTCGGCGGCGCTGTACGGGGTCCCGGCGGGCAGCGCGGCACTGGGACGGGGTAGCGTCCCCGTGACCGGGCGGTGCATGCGCGCGACCCGTCCGGCGGCGGCGCGGACCTGCGCCCGGTCCCCGAACGTGACCGTGAGGACGGCGTCGAGCGTTCCGCGCAGGCGCTGGAGCGGGTCCGCGGCGAAGTCGCTGTGCGCGCGCACGCCCTCGCCGACGAGCGGGTGCGCCACCTGCAGCAGGAGCGCCGCCGGCCCGCCCGCGACGACCAGCCGCTCGCGTGCGACGCGCCACGCCGTCGACCGCGGTCCGAAGAGACCGGCGTCCCCGGCTCTCCCGGGAGCGGGCGCAGGAGGGAAGAATCGGGCGAAACCCCTCATGCCATCCCGTCCGTCGTGGTTCAGATGGAGTAGTCGGACCCCGAGTTCGTCGAGGCGATGTACTCCCGCACCGCACTCTGCGGCACCCGGTAGGAGCGCCCGAACCGGATGCTGTGGATCGTCCCGGCCTGGACCAGGCGGTAGACGGTCATCTTCGACACCCGCATCATGGCAGCGACCTCCGCCACGGTGTACAGGTCGCTGGTGCTCACATTCGTCGCCATGCTTACCACTACTCCCATCCGCCTCACCACGTTGCGTGGTGCATTTAACAGTGGTCGCGTTGGTAACAGCGGCACAAGGATCCGCACTACTCGTTTATGCACTCGACCTACGGGTAGGACGTACCTGCACAGCCCGGACAACGGGGAGGACGGGCGCGGCCCGCCCTCCCCGTCCGCCGGTCAGGGCGTCAGCCGGCGAGCTGCGCGCTCGCCTCCGGATCGGACTCGCGAAGGAACACCGCGATCCGCTCGGCCTCCTCGATCTCGCCGATGGACGCGGCGGCCCGACCCAGGGCGAACAGTGCCCGGAGGAAGCCGCGGTTCGGCTCGTGCGAGTACGGGACGGGACCGGCGCCGCGCCACCCGCTGCGCCGCAGGGCGTCGAGGCCGCGGTGGTAGCCGGTGCGCGCGTAGGCGTAGGACTCGATGGTGCGGCCCTCCGCGTACGCCTCGTCGGCCAGGATGGCCCACACGAGCGACGACGTCGGGTGCGCGGCGGCCAGGTCGACGGCCTCGTCGCCCGCGGCGAGGCGCGCGACGACGTCGGGCTCCTCCGGCAGCAGGGTGGGCTCGGGGCCCAGCAGGTTCCTGCGGAACTCGTCCGACACGGCGCTAGAGCTTCTTGCCGGCGGAACCGAGGGAAGCGGCGGCGTCGACGACGCGCGCGGCGAGGCCCGCCTCGGCCGAGGCGCCCCAGACCCGGGGGTCGTAGGTCTTCTTGTTGCCGACCTCGCCGTCGACCTTCAGGACGCCGTCGTAGTTGCGGAACATGTGGTCCGCCACCGGGCGCGTGAACGCGTACTGGGTGTCCGTGTCGATGTTCATCTTGATGACGCCGTAGGAGACGGCGTCGGCGATCTCCTGGTCGGAGGACCCGGAGCCGCCGTGGAACACGAGGTCGAACGGCTTGTCCTTGCCGATCTTCCGGCCCACCTCGTCCTGGATCTCCTTGAGGATCTCCGGGCGCAGCTTCACGCCGCCGGGCTTGTACACGCCGTGCACGTTGCCGAAGGTCAGGGCCGTGATGTAGCGGCCGTGCTCCCCGGCGCCGAGCGCGTCGACGGTCGCGAGGGCGTCCTCGACGGTGGTGTAGAGCTTGTCGTTGATGGCGTTCTCGACGCCGTCCTCCTCGCCGCCGACGGTGCCGATCTCCACCTCGAGGATGATCTTCGCGGCTGCGGCGCGGGGCAGGATGTCGCGGGCGATCCGGAGGTTCTCCTCGAGGGTCTCGGCCGAGCCGTCCCACATGTGCGAGTTGAAGATGGGGTCGCGGCCGTTCTTCACGGCTTCCTCGGACGCTGCGAGGAGGGGCAGCACGAAGTCGTCGAGCTTGTCCTTGGGGCAGTGGTCGGTGTGGAGTGCGATGTTGACGTCGTAGTTCTTCGCGACCTCGCGGGCGAAGGCGGCGAAGCCGAGGGAGCCGGCGACCATGTCCTTCACGCTCGCGCCCGACCAGTACGCCGCACCGCCCGTGGAGACCTGCACGATGCCGTCGGAGCCCGCCTCGGCGAAGCCGCGCATCGCTGCGTTGAGGGTCTGCGAGGAGGTCACGTTCACGGCCGGGAACGCGAAGCCGCCCGCCTTCGCGCGGTCGATCATCTCGGCGTAAACATCAGGGGTTGCAATAGGCATGCTGAGGACTCCTTCGTGGTGGTGAGTGCTTCGGTTCATCCTAGCGAGCGGACCTGCCCGGCGCAGGGGCCGCCGGGCAGGATGACGGCGGGGTCAGACCGACTGGCCGAACACGTGCCGGCGCACCCAGCCGTGCATCGCGATCGCGGCGGCCGCGGACGCGTTGATGGACCGCGTGGACCCGAACTGCGCGATCGAGAGCGTCGCCTCGGCCGCCTCGTGGACCTCCGGGGTGAGGCCGGGGCCCTCCTGCCCGAACACGAGGACGCACTTCTCCGGGAGGTCGTAGGTCTCCAGTGGCACGGAGTCCGGGAAGTTGTCGATCCCGATCACGGCGAGCCCCTCGGCCGCCGCCCACGCGGTGAAGTCCGCCACCGTGGGGTGGTGGCGGACGTGCTGGTAGCGGTCGGTGACCATCGCGCCGCGCCGGTTCCACCGGCGTCGTCCGATGATGTGGACCTCCCGGGCGAGGAAGGCATTCGCGGTCCGCACCACGGAGCCGATGTTGAGGTCGTGCTGCCAGTTCTCGATGGCCACGTGGAAGCCGTGCCGCCGCTCGTCGAGGTCCGCCACGATCGCCTCGTGCGTCCAGTACCGGTAGGCGTCGACGACGTTGCGGGTGTCCCCGGAGGCCAGCAGGTTGCGGTCCCAGTGCTCGCCGTCGGGCGCCTCGCCCTCCCACGGGCCGACGCCGACCGCCGGGCCGGGCGTCCCGTGCGGGTCGGTCGCGTCGGTGGGGTCGGGGGTCTCCGGCAGGGGTTTCGTCACCGTTCAAGCGTAGACGGCGCGGAAGGTGGGAGACTGGCAGCGGCAATTCCCCGCACCCCCTGGAAAGGACGCCCCATGCGCGAGAACGAACACATCGAGTGCTGGCTCACGGACATGGACGGCGTCCTGGTGCACGAGAACCAGGCCATCCCGGGCGCGGCCGAGCTGATCGAGCGGTGGGTCGCCACCTCGAGGCGCTTCCTGGTCCTCACGAACAACTCGATCTACACGCCGCGCGACCTCGCGGCACGCCTGAAGGCGTCCGGGCTCGAGATCCCCGAGGAGAACCTGTGGACGTCGGCGCTCGCCACGGCCCAGTTCCTGCGGGACCAGATGCCCGGCGGGCGGGCCTACGTGATCGGCGAGGCGGGGCTGACGACGGCACTGCACGAGGCCGGCTTCGTCCTCACCGACACCAACCCCGACTACGTGGTGCTCGGCGAGACCCGCACCTACTCGTTCGAGGCCATCACCAAGGCGGTCCGCCTCATCCTCGACGGCGCGCGGTTCATCGCGACCAACCCGGACGTCACCGGGCCGTCGAAGGAGGGCCCGCTGCCCGCGACGGGGGCCATCGCGGCCATGATCACGGCGGCGACGAGCCGCGACCCGTACATCGTCGGCAAGCCCAACCCGATGATGTTCCGCTCCGCGATGAACCAGATCGACGCCCACTCGGAGACGACGGCGATGATCGGCGACCGCATGGACACCGACATCATCGCCGGCATGGAGGCGGGCCTGCACACGGTCCTCGTGCTCAGCGGCATCACCCAGCCGGCGGACATCGATGCCTACCCGTTCCGTCCGGCGCAGATATGCGGCTCGGTGGCGGAACTGATCGACCAGGTCTAGTCCCGGCTCAGAAGAAGCGCTTCCAGCCGCCGCCGCGCGGGACCGGCACGTACTCGCGCTGCACGGCGGAGACGACTCCCTGGTAGACCAGCGGGTTCCACTGCGGGCTCGCATGCGCCGGCAGGGCGCC
The DNA here is from genome assembly GCF_051172775.1 of Arthrobacter sp. Ld5. Taxonomy (NCBI): domain Bacteria; kingdom Bacillati; phylum Actinomycetota; class Actinomycetes; order Micrococcales; family Micrococcaceae; genus Arthrobacter; species Arthrobacter sp. Ld5. The sequence goes on along the minus strand of NZ_JBPKBO010000024.1, from coordinate 448,134 downwards.
CTCCGTGCGGCGGTCCACCGAGACCACGTTGTCCGGCAGCGACCGCGCCCAGCCGGCGCGCGCCGTCGCGTAGTCGACGACGCCGTCGTCCGGGTTGCCGGCGAAGACCACCTTCGTGTCGCCGAGGGAGAGCCGGAACCGCGACACGTCGAAGTGGTAGATGTACGAGGACTGGGTCTGGATGAGCTCGCTGCTGGGGGCGAGGGGTGAGAGCTGCTCGAGGGTCTGGTCCACGATCTGGCTCCAGGTGCGCTCGTTCTTGTGGACGATCCGCTCGCCCAGCTCGTACGTGCCGCGCAGGCTGATCGGCACGCGCACCCCGGCCTCGTAGAGCCGCACCACGCCGTCGAACATGCGCTGGTCGCGGACGTCGTAGCGGCTGGACGGCGAGGAGTCGAGGAAGATGAGCTCCACGGGGATACCGCGGTCACGCAACCGCGCCGCGACCTCCACCGCCACCATGCCGCCGAAGCTGTGGCCGTAGAAGTAGAGCCGCTCGAGCCGGAAGTTGTCCACGTACCGGTTCATGGTGGCCACGACGTTGTTGATGTCCAGGCCGCGGTTGGAGTAGCCCATCACCGCCATCTGCGCCCGCCGGGTGAGTGCCGGCCGCAGCGAGTTGAGGATCCAGAGCCCCTCCTCCCAGCTCGTCTTGTACCCGGGGAAGAGGACCCAGCGGTCGTTGGGGAACCGTGCGCGGGCCTCCTCGTCGTCGAGCGGGAGGATGCGTGTCTGGTCCCGCTGGGACTGGATGACGCGCGTGGTGACGAGGTCGGCCGTCACGAGGGCGGCCGCGGCCGAGCCGATCAGGAAGGAGCGGCGCGAGGACTCGCGGAAGTCACTCGCGCGCTGCAGCGCCCTGCCGTCGTCGTCCTGCACGTGGATGTCCGGAACGTGCCCGTGCGGGCCGGTCAGGCGAGACCCAGCTCGTCCTTGCCGAACGCGAAGAGATAGGGGACCCCGGCCTCGGACTCGATGCGCTCCTTCGACCCGGTGTCGCGATCCACGATCACGGCGACGGCACGCACGTCGCCCCCCGCCCGGCGGACCCCCTCGACGGCGGTGAGGGCGGACCCGCCCGTGGTCGAGGTGTCCTCGAGCACGACGACGGGGCGGCCGGCGACGTCCGGCCCCTCCACCTGGCGTGCCATGCCGTGGGTCTTCTGGGTCTTGCGGACCACGAAGGCGTCGATCGCGCGGCCCTCCCGGGCGGCGGCATGCATCACGGCGGTGCCGACCGGGTCGGCGCCCATCGTCAGGCCGCCCGCCGCCTCGACGGCGATCCCGGCGTCGTCGAGCAGCTGCAGCATGACACGCCCCACGAGCACGGACGCCTCATGGTGCAGCGTGACCCGGCGGAGGTCGATGTAGTAGTCGGCCTCGACCCCGCTCGAGAGGGTGACGCGCTCGTGGACCACGGCGAGTTCCTTGATGAGCTCCAGGAGGCGGGAGCGGTCGGCGGTCTGCGCGGTCTCGGTCATGCGCCAAGTCTATCGAGGGAGCGCCCTGCCCACGCGTCGCACTTCGCGCCCGTACCGGCCCCGGGGACATCGGCCGGGTTTGCGGCACAGCGAGCGGCGTGTCGTGGCGGGACACACGCTTCGAGGGTCCGATCTCCCCGGGGTCGGTACTCCCCGGCCGAGAGTTGTCCACCTTCGGGGGTGCACCGGCCCACCGCGGCCCAGCATCCTGTGGACTCGACCCGTGGATGCCATCGTCGCCCTGCGCCGCGCAGGGTCGGTCGCCAGGACCGGCCGGCTGCTCCGGCAGGGAGTCCCCCGCCGGCAGGTCGCGGCCCTGATCCGGTCAGGCGTCCTCGTCCGGCCGGGCCGCGGCGTCGTCGCCCTGCCCGACGCCCCGGAGGACACCGTCACCGCCGTCCTTCATGGGACCCGGCTCACCTGCGCCTCGGCCGCCCGGCACTACGGGCTCTGGCTCCTGCATCCACCGACCTCGCTCCACGTGACATCCCACGCCCGCCAGGACAGGCACACGCATCACCATCGGCCGCTCTCGGTGCCGGTGCATCCGCAGTTGCCGCTTGTCGGACAGGTCGACGCCCTGCTCCACGCCCTGCACTGCCTTCCGGCCATCGACGCCGCCGTCATGGTCGAGAGTTCCCTGCGGCTCGGAGACACCACGCGGGCCTTCCTGCTCGAGCACCTACGGGGCAACCGCAACGGACCGGCGCGCGCCGCGCTGGAACTGGTGACGGGAACGGGCGAATCGGCCCTCGAGGTGGTCGCCCGCGTCCTCTTCCTCAGCGCGGGGCTCGACGTCGAGACGCAGGTACAGCTCGACGGCGTGGGCCGCGTGGACTTCCTCCTGGAGGGCTTCCTCGTGGTGGAGGTCGACGGCGATGCCTACCACTCCAGTCGCGCGGCCCGGCGCCGGGACCGGGGCCGCAACAACATGACCATCGTCGGTGGCTATCTGGTTCTCCGGTACGGCTACGAGGACATCATGTTCCACCGCCAGGACGTGCTGGCCCAGATCCTCGCGGTGCTGGCCGGGCGTCCGGTCCGATGACCCTCCCCAGGAACGACTGCGTACCGACCCCGGGGTCTTCGAGGCACATCAGCCCCCATCCGGCGGCGTGTTGCGGGCCGACACGCCCCTCAGCCCGGCAAAGCCCCCGCGCACGGTACGCACCCCGCGCCGGTCACCCGGCCGACGCACTCGCGGCGTCGATCGCCTCCGGGGAGAGGATGTGGGAGATGGCCAGGGCCGCGGCGCCCGCCACACCGGCGCTCCGGCCGGACACCGACGGGACGATGCGGAGGTGCTCCGTCGCGAGCGGCAGCGACCGCGTGTACACGACCTCCCGGATCCCGGCGAGCAGGTGCTCGCCGGCCTGCGCGAGGGATCCGCCGATCACGACGACCGAGGGATTGATCAGGTTCACGCACATCGCCAGCACGTCGCCGATGTCCCGGCCCGCCTGCCGGACGGCCTGGAGCGCGGTGGCATCACCGGACCGCACCCGGTCGATCACCTCCTGGCTGCCGGTGAGGCCAGGCCGCACCGAGGCGCCCAGCGCGGCCGCGAGCGCCGGACCGCTGGCCACGGCCTCGAGGCAGCCGGTGTTCCCGCAGCGGCACGGGGCCTCGCCCGCGGAGGCGACACGGACATGTCCCAGATCGCCCGCCGTACCCTGCGCCCCGCGCTGCAGCACGCGGCCCGAGATGATCCCCGCGCCGATGCCCGTCGCCACCTTGATGAACATGAGGTCGCCCACGTCCGGCCAGTTGCCCTGCTCGCCCAGCGCCATGATGTTGACGTCGTTGTCCACGAGGACGGGGACGTCGAAGCTCGCCCGGACGAGCCCCGGCACGTCGAACCTGTCCCAGCCCGGCATGATCGGCGGGTTGATCGGGCGCCCGGTGTCGTGCTCCACCGGCCCGGGCAGCCCGATACCGATGGCCGCGAGGTCCTCCTGGACACGCCCGGCCGCCCCCAGTAGCCGTCCGATGGCCGAGACCAGCCATCCGAGGACGGCGACGGGCCCGTCGGCGATGCTGAGGTCCTGCCGTTCCCGGGCGAGCTCCTCGCCGGCCAGGTCCGTCAGGATGACGACGGCGTGGGTGGCCCCGAGGTCCGCGCCGACGACCACCCGCGCCGAGGGGTTGAGCGCGAACAGGGACGGCGGCCGACCTCCCGTGGAGACGCCGCCGATGGGCGACACGAGGCCGAGTCCGGTGAGGACGTCCACGCGGGCAGCGACCGTGGAGCGGGCGAGGCCGGTGATCTGGGCGAGCTCGGCCCGCGTGCGCGGCCGGCCGTCGCGGAGGACCTGGAAGATCCCGCTGGCGCCCGACGGCGGCGGAGCAGGGGTCCGCGGGCGCGGACCGCCATGACTCGTCAGTGCCGGTGCCGGCTGTGGAAGGGACACACTTCCATTGAAGCACGAGCGGCTTTTGCACGCCTCTCGACAGAAGTGAGTGTGCCATGTCACAGTAGGCGCGTGGACGACGACGTCAGTGGCAGCAGGCACCCGGCTCCGGTCCTGCACGTCACCGGACTCTCGAAGAGTTTCTTCGGAGTGCCGGTCCTCGAAGACGCATTCCTCGAGCTCTTCCCCGGGGAGGTCCACGGACTCGTCGGCGAGAACGGGGCGGGCAAGTCCACCCTGATGAAACTCCTCGCAGGCGTGCACGTGCGCGACGCCGGGACCGTGGAGATCGCTGGGGAACCGGTCACGTTCACCCATCCGCTGCAGGCGCGACGCGCGGGTCTCTCTACGGTCTTCCAGGAGTTCAACCTGCTGCCCGAGCGCACCGTGGCGCAGAACATCTATCTGGGCCGGGAGCCGAGGAGAGGGCTCCTCGTGGATCGCCGGGCCATGACCAGGGACACCGCCGCGCTGCTCGGACAACTCGGCATCACCGAGATCCGGCCGAACGACGTGGTCGGGTCGCTCTCGGTCGCGCAGCAGCAGATCGTCGAGATCGCCAAGGCCGTCAGCTACGACGCCCGGATCATCTCGATGGACGAGCCGACGGCAGCGCTCGCCGGCCCCGAGGTCGACCTGCTGTACGGGATCATCGACCGGCTCCGCAAGCGCGGGACGGCGATCCTCTACGTCTCCCATCGCCTGAAGGAGGTCTTCGACCTCTGCGACACCATCACCGTGCTCAAGGACGGGCGCGTGGTGATGTCGTCGCCCGCCGCGGACCTGGATGACGCCGCACTCGTGCGGGCCATGGTCGGCAGGCCCATCTCCGCGTTCTTCCCCGAACCCCTGCCGGGGACCACCGTCGGCGACGCCCTCCTGGAGGTGCACGGCGCCGGCAACGACCAGCTCGACGACATCCACCTCACACTGCGGGCCGGGGAGATCGTCGGGGTCGCCGGGCTCCAGGGGTCGGGCCGCTCCGAACTCGTCCACGCGGTCTTCGGCGCGGCACCGTTCACCCGCGGCACCGTGACCCTCGGCGGGCGCGACCACCGCCCGGCATCGCCCCGGGAGGCCATCCGGCAGCGCGTCGCCCTGATCACCGAGGACCGCAAGGCGGAGGGCCTCAGCCTGAACCAGTCCATCATCGACAACGCGCTGAGCGTCGTGCGGTCCGTCCACCCGCGCCGCACGGGGGCGGCACGCCGCGAAGCGCCCGGCGTCTTCTCCTCGCTGGAGGTCATCGCCCGCGACCTCGACCAGGAGGTCCAGTACCTGTCCGGCGGGAACCAGCAGAAGGTCGTGCTCGCCAAATGGCTCGCGATCGATCCGCAGGTCGTGCTCCTCGACGAGCCGACCCGCGGCATCGACGTCGGGGCGAAGGTCGCCGTCTACACCCTGATGCGCCGCCTGGCGCGGGAAGGCAAGGCCATCCTCATGGTCTCGAGCGAGCTGCCCGAGGTGCTCGGCATGTCCGACCGGGTGATCGTCATGCGGGACGGCCGCGTCGCCGGGGAGGCACCGGCCGGCGCGTCCGAGGAACAGATCCTGCACCTCGCGACGGGCGCCCGGGGAGTCCCCTCGTGACCCGCCTGACCTCGACGCACATCGTCTACCTCGTGGCCCTGCTGACGGTCGTCGCGGGCACGGTCCTCGTGGGCTCCACGGGCCGCAGCTTCTTCAGCCCCGGCAACATCTCCGACATCCTCACGGGGACCAGCATCCTCGGCTTCATCGCCATCGGGCAGACCCTCGTGATCCTCGTCGGGAGCCTGGACCTCTCCGTGCCGTACGTCATCAGCCTCTCGAGCCTCATCGGCGCCGGGATCATGGCGAACCAGCCGGGGAACATCCTGCCCGCGGTGATCGCCGCGCTGCTCGTCTCCGGGCTCATCGGCCTCGCCAACGGTGCCGTGGTGGCCGGGCTGAAGGTCCACGGCTTCATCGCCACCCTCGGGATGGGTCTGATCATCAGCGGCTATCTCGCGTCCAACTACCAGGGCAGCTCGGGCCAGGCGCCGCTGGCGTTCCGCCTCGTCGGCGCCACGGGAATCGGGCCCGTGCCGGTCTCGACCCTCATCATGCTCGCGTGCGCCGCCGTCGTCCTGCTCATGCTGAACACCACGCGCCTCGGGCACGCGATGTATGCCGTGGGCGGGGACGCCTCGGTCGCGAGGATGTCCGGCATCAGGACCGCGACGCCGGTCGTCGCGGCCCACGTGATCTGCTCCCTCCTGGCCGGGCTGGCGGGCCTGCTGCTGGCCGCCCGGCTCGGCGTCGGCAGCCCGACCATCGGCTCCCAGGGCGGCTACGATCTCCTGTCCATCGCCGCCGTCGTACTCGGCGGCACCCTCCTCGCCGGCGGCAAGGGATCGCTGGTGGGAACCCTCGGTGGCGTCCTGATCTTCGCGATGCTGGACAACATCATGAGCGTGCTGCAGGTCAACCCCTTCCTCAAGGACGTGGTGCGCGGCGTCGTGATCGTGGTCGCCGTCGCCGTCTACGCGCGGCGCACGGTCGTGCCCCGTCAGGCGCGCTTCGGTCGCGGCGCCGCCCCGCACGGCGACGAGGCGCCGACGACGACGGCGCGGCACGACGACGGACCGGCCGACGGCGCGGGCCGCGGGACCCGGGACGGGGTGTCCGCATGAGCGTGGCCACCGGACGCGCCGTCCTCGAGCAGAACCGGTCCCCGCGGGCAGAGCGCCTGGGCCGTGCGCTCCGCTCCCCGAGCGGCGGGGTCTTCGTCCTCGTCGCCGTCCTCCTGGTCGCCGTCCTGGCGGCGAACCCTTCGTTCGGCGAGCCGGGATCCCTGATCCGGTTCATCGGACGGACGGCTCCCATCGCCATCGCCGCCATCGGCCAGTACTTCGTCATCGTGTCCGGCGAGTTCGACCTGTCCATGGGATCGGTCGTCACGGCACAGGTGATCATCGCCGGCAATCTCGTCGGCCAGGACGAGTCGCGCACGCTGCCGGTCCTGGCGCTCATGATCGTGTTCGGCGCGTTCATCGGACTCGTCAACGGGCTCGTGACCACCCTCCTGAAGGTCCCGAGCTTCATCGCGACCCTCGGGATGATGCTCGCCCTGCTCGGCCTCGTCCTGTACTGGACGGGCGGCGCCGCAACGGGGAACCCCGCCGACACCTTCCGCCGGATCGGCCGCGGCGGCATCCAGGACGTCCCCGGCTTCGACGTGATCCCCTACCCCGTCCTGATCCTCGCGGTCATCGCGGCGGGCGCCTTCTGGCTCATGCGCCGGCCCTACGGGCGCACGCTGATCGCCATCGGCGACAACGCGCGGGCCGCCGCCCTGACCGGTGCACCGGTTTGGTGGGTCCGCACCCGCGCCTTCATGCTGTCCTCGCTCGCGGCCACGGTGGCCGGCGTGATCCTGGTCGGCTACGCGGGAGTGCACCCGTCCGTGGGCCAGGGCTACGAATTCACCGCGATCACCGCCGTCGTCCTCGGCGGGGTGGTCCTCGGAGGAGGGCGCGGCTGGGTCCTGTCCGCCGCCGCGGGAGCGTTCGCCCTCGAGCTGCTCTTCACCCTCCTGAACTTCCTCGGCGTCCAGTCCACGTGGCGTGACACCGTGCAGGGCGTCATCATCATCGTCGCCGTCGCCGCGGCCGCCCGGACCTGGCAGCGCAAGCGGCGCGGCACCAGCGCGCAGGCCCATGACCAGCACCGTCCGATAGCAGCACCACAGCCCGCACCGGGCACCACTGAGGGAGGAACATGATGCGTGGAAGCATCCTGGGCAAGGTCACGGTGATCGCAGCGACGTCGCTGCTCGCCCTGACGGCCTGCACCACCGACTCATCCATCGAGAACCCGCCGGCCTCCGACGGCGCCGCAGCGGGCGAGTCCGCGCCGGCCGAGCAGCCCACCGGGGACAGCACGGAGTGGTTCGACCAGGCCGTGTACGACACGCAGGACGAACAGCGGTCGGCGACCTTCGAGGGCGATCCCGAGCAGCCGCACCTGCAGTACATCGACGGCGAGATGACGGACACCTCGTCGTTCGCCTCGGAGGGGGCCAAGAAGGTGTGCTTCTCGAACGCGTCGATCTCCAACCCGTGGCGCCAGACGGGCTGGATCACCATGAACGAGCAGCTGAAGGTGCTGCAGGAGTCCGGTGTCGTCTCCGAGATGGAGACGCGCGACGCCCAGGACGACGACAACACGCAGATCGCCGACATCGACTACTTCATCTCCGACGGCGACTGCGACGCCTTCATCATCTCCCCCAACTCCACGGCGGCGATGACGCCCGCCGTCGAGCGGGCCTGCGAGACCGGGAAGCCGGTGATCGTGTTCGACCGCGGTGTGCAGACCGACTGCCCGCTGACCTTCATCCATCCCATCGGCGGCTTCGCGTGGGGCATCGACACAGCGGAGTTCCTCAGCGAACGGCTCAGCGAGGGCGACAAGGTGGTCGCCCTGCGGATCCTCCCCGGCGTCGACGTCCTCGAGCAGCGCTGGGCCGCCGCCGAGCGCATCTTCGAGGAGAACGGCATCGAGGCCGTCGACTACTTCACCGGGGCGGACCCCGTGGAGATCAAGTCGATCATCGCCGACGAGCTGGCCAAGGGCGACGTCCAGGGCGTCTGGATGGACGCGGGCGACGGCGCCGTCGCCGCCATCGAGGCCTTCGAGGACGCGGGGGCCGAGCTGCCCGTCATGACGGGTGAGGACGAGATGAGCTTCCTGCGCAAGTGGGACGAGACCGGCATCGACGGCCTCGCGCCCGTCTACTCGAACTTCCAGTGGCGGACGCCGCTGCTGGCGCTCGAGAAGATCTTCAAGGGTGAGGAGATCCCGGCGGAGTGGGTGCTTCCCCAGTCGCCGATCACCGAGGACGAGCGTGCCGAGTTCCTGACCGCCAACGAGGGCATGCCGGACGGCCACTACGCCAAGTTCGGCGGCGAGGACCTGCCCGGGTACCCGGAGGTCTGGCAGGAACGCCAGATCCCCTGACCGCACGACCCATCCGCTGGAGGAAAGGAGGCAGGACCGTGGACACCGGACATGTGCGCCCGATCGGCGTCAACACCTGGGTGTGGACATCCCCGCTGACGGACGCGGACCTGCCTCCCCTGCTGCGCCGGATCGCCGTGATGGGCTTCGATGCCGTCGAGCTCCCCCTCGAGAACGTCGGCGACCTCACCGTGGAGGTGGTCCGGGACGTCCTGGCGGAGACGGGCCTGAGAGCCTACGTGGTGGGGGCCATGGCCCCCGGCCGGGACCTCGTCGACGCCCCCGACGCCGTCGTCCGGACCACCCAGCAGTACCTCCTCGGATGCGTCGCGTTCGCCGCCGGCATCGGGGCGCCCACGGTGTGCGGGCCCTTCTACGCGCAGACCGGCCGGCTCTGGCGCATGGACGACGCCGAACGCACGCGGGCCTACGCGGAGCTGCGACGCAACCTCGCCCTCGTGGCGGAAGCAGCCGTCCACGCGGGCGTCGTCCTAGGGATCGAACCACTCAATCGGTACGAGACCTCCCTCATCAACACGGTGGAGCAGGCGATCGAGGCTCTCGGTCCGCTCCTCGGCCACGGCGTCGGGCTGGCCCTGGACACCTACCACCTCAACATCGAGGAACGGTCCACGCCCCACGCCCTCCGGAGGGCCGGCGACCACCTCGTCCACCTGCAGGTGTGCGGCAGCGACCGCGGCACGCCCGGCGGGGACCAGACCGACTGGCCCGGACTGTTCCGGGCGCTGGACGACATCCGGTACCAGGGAGCCCTGACCATCGAGAGTTTCACCGCCCACAACGCCAGCATCGCCACGGCCGCGGCCATCTGGCGCCCCCTGGCCGAATCCCAGTACCTGCTGGCGGAGAATGGGTTGACCTTCCTCCGCCATGCGGAGGCCGTCCGGACCCGGGACGCAGCACCCCTACGAGGAGAAACCCCATGACCCACACCGCGGCCGAACCCGCTGACACCACCCGCCCCCTCGGCGTCGCCATGATCGGCTACGCCTTCATGGGCAAGGCGCACTCGGCGGCCTGGCGGACGGTCGGCAGCCACTTCGACGTCCCCGCCATCGCGCGGCGCGTCGTCGTCGGCCGGGACGCCGGGAAGGCGGCGGAGGCGGCCGCACGCTACGGCTGGGAGGGCTTCGCCACCGACTGGCGCGAGGTGATCCACCGCGACGACATCGACATCGTGGACATCTGCACGCCCGGCTCCCTGCACGCCGACATCGCCATCGAGGCCCTGAAGGCGGGCAAGCACGTCCTCGTGGAGAAGCCACTGGCCAACACCATCGCGGAGGGCGCCGCGATGGTGTCCGCCGCGGCGGAGGCGAGGACGCGGGGCGTCCAGTCCATGGTCGGCTTCAACTACCGTCGCGTGCCCGCCCTCGCGCACGCCCGCAACCTCATCGCGGACGGGCGGTTGGGCGCCATCCGCCAGCTGCGGGTCGCCTACCTGCAGGACTGGCTCACGGATCCCGACTCCCCCATGACCTGGCGACTGCGCCGGGAGACCGCCGGGTCGGGCGCCCTCGGCGACATCGCGTCCCACGCCCTCGACCAGGTGCAGATCCTCACCGGCCAGGAGGTCACCGAGGTCTCCGGGCGGCTGCGGACCTTCGTGGAGCAGCGCCCGGGTGAGGGCGGGCCGGAGCCGGTGACGGTCGACGACGCCGCCTGGATCACCGCCGAACTGTCCGGGGGCGCCGTCGCGACCATCGAGGCCTCACGCATGGCGACCGGGGTGAAGAACGGGCTGCGCATCGAGGTCTTCGGCGAGCGCGGGGCGCTGCGCTTCGACCTCGAGAACCTCAACGAACTGGAGTTCATGGAGGTGACCGGGCCTGCCACGGAGCAGGGTTTCCGTCGCATCCTGGTCAGCGAGCCCGGCCACCCCTACCTCGAGGGCTGGTGGCCCGCGGGCCACATCATCGGGTGGGAACACACCTTCACGCACCAGCTCCGCGACTTCCTCACCTCGATCCGCACCGGTGAGCCGCCGCGGCCGTCCTTCGAGGACGGACTGCAGATCCAGCGCGTCCTCGCCGCCGTCGAGGAGAGCGCCGGCGCCCGGAGCGCCGTCGTCCATCTCGCTCCGGCCCCCCACGCCCAGTCGTAGACACCCCCTTCCCAAAGGAGACCGCATGACGCGCAACTTCACCCTGTTCACCGGCCAGTGGGCCGACCTCCCCTTCGAGAAGGTCGCCGAGCTCGCCGGCCAGTGGGGCTACGACGGGCTCGAGATCGCCGTCTCGGGCGACCACCTCGACGCCTGGCGGTGGGACGACGACGCCTACATCCAGGACCGGCTCGACATCCTCGACCGCAACGGGCTGAAGGTCTGGGCCATCTCGAACCACCTCAAGGGCCAGGCCGTCTGCGACGACCCCATCGACTTCCGCCACGAGGCGATCGTCGGGCCGAAGGTGTGGGGCGACGGCGACCCCGAGGGCGTGCGCCGGCGGGCCGCAGAGGAGATGAAGCTGACGGCGCGCCTCGCGAAGAAGCTCGGCGTGGACACCGTCGTCGGATTCACCGGATCCTCCATCTGGCAGTACGTGGCCATGTTCCCGCCCGTCCCGGCGACCATGATCGAGGCCGGGTACCAGGATTTCGCGGACCGCTGGAACCCCATCCTGGACGTCTTCGACGAGTGCGGGGTCAGGTTCGCTCACGAGGTGCACCCCTCGGAGATCGCCTACGACTACTGGTCCACCCAGCGCGCACTCGAGGCCGTCGGGCACCGCCCCGCCTTCGGCCTCAACTGGGATCCCAGCCACTTCATGTGGCAGCAGATCGACCCGGTGGCCTTCATCTCCGACTTCAAGGACCGCATCTACCACGTGGACTGCAAGGACACGAAGATGCGCATGGGCGGGGGCCGGAACGGGATCCTCTCCTCCCACCTGCCCTGGGGGGATCCGCGGCGCGGCTGGGACTTCGTCTCCACGGGTCGCGGCGACGTCCCCTGGGAGGACAGCTTCCGCGCCCTGACGGCCATCGGCTACACCGGCCCCATCTCCGTGGAGTGGGAGGACGCCGGCATGGACCGGCTGCAGGGCGCCCCCGAGGCCCTCGCCTTCCTGAAGGGCTTCGACTTCGCGCCGGCGGAGACGTCCTTCGACGCGGCGTTCAGCCAGTAGGTCGTCGTCGCCGTGCACCCGGCGCTGCGGCCCTCCGTCGCGGCGCTGGCAGGTCGCCGTCGCCGTCGTGCACCCGGCGCGGCGGCCCGCCCGCGCGGCGGCGCATGGTGTGATTCCGCTCATTTCGTAACCTTGTAGAAATGGGAGCGGAGTAGCCTTGGGGCATGCATGAACTCCAGGCACGGATCATCGAGGAAATGGGCGTCAAGCCCACCATCGACCCTGCGGCGGAAGTCCGCAGCAGGATCGGCTTCCTGAAGGACTACGTCCGGTCCACGGGCACCCGTGGGTTCGTCCTCGGCATCAGCGGCGGACTCGACTCCACCCTGGCCGGGAAGCTCGCCCAGCTCGCCGTCGACGAACTGCGGTCCGAGGGCGTGGACGCCGATTTCGTCGCGATGCGACTGCCCTACAACGCCCAGCACGACGAGGAGGACGCCCAGGCGGCGCTCGCCTTCATCCAGCCCCGCACCTCGAAGGTGTTCAACGTGGCTCCCGCCGTGGACGGCCTCCAGCAGGAGTACGCGCGGGCCACCGGCGAGCGCATCTCCGACTTCACCAAGGGCAACGCGAAGGCCCGCGCCCGCATGATGGCGCAGTACGCCGTCGCCGGGCAGCACAACCTGCTCGTCGTCGGCACGGACCACGGTGCCGAGTCGGTCACGGGATTCTTCACCAAGTTCGGCGACGGCGGAGCCGACGTGCTGCCGCTCTTCGGCCTGAACAAGCGCCAGAACCGCGCCCTCCTGAAGGAACTCGGCGCGCCCGCCTCGCTGTACGACAAGGTCCCGACGGCGGACCTGCTGGACGAGCTGCCGGGCCGCGCCGACGAGCACGAACTCGGCCTCACATACGAGCAGATCGACGACTACCTCGAGGGGCGCGCGGTCGACGCCGATGCCGCGAAGGCCATCGAACACCGCTACTGGATCACCCGGCACAAGCGCACGGTGCCGGTCACCACGTTCGACTCGTGGTGGCGTGAGTAAACAGCACCGTTGGTAACGTAGGGGGCGTGAAGATCGCCACCTGGAACGTCAATTCCCTCCGTGCCCGCGCCGACCGCGTCGAAGCCTGGCTGAACAGGTCCGACGTCGACGTCCTGGCGATCCAGGAGACGAAGTGCAAGGACGACAACTTCCCCTGGGAGCTGTTCGAGAACAGCGGCTTCGAGGTGGCGCACTTCGGGCTCAGCCAGTGGAACGGCGTCGCGATCGCGTCCCGCGTGGGGCTCGACGACGTCGAACGGACCTTCCCCGGCCAGCCCTCCTTCGGCAAGCCGGGTGCCGACCAGGTGCAGGAGGCCCGGGCCATCGCGGCGACGTGCGGCGGGGTGCGGGTCTGGAGCCTGTACGTCCCGAACGGGCGGGCGCTCGACGACCCCCACATGCCGTACAAGATCGACTGGCTGAACACCCTCCGCTCCCACGCGCACCAGTGGATCACCGACGACCCCGACGCGCAGATCGCCCTCATGGGCGATTGGAACATCGCACCGCAGGACGACGACGTCTGGGACATCGACCTGTTCGTCGACGGCGGCTACACCCATGTGAGCCCCGCCGAGCGTGCCGCGTTCCAGGCCTTCCTCGACTCCGGCTTCGCCGACCTCGCGCGCCCCTTCACCCCGGGGCCCGGCCTCTACACCTACTGGGACTACAAGCAGCTGCGCTTCCCGAAGAAGGAGGGCATGCGGATCGACTTCGTCCTCGGCTCCCCCGCCCTGGCCGCCCGCACGCAGCACGCCTTCGTGGACCGGGAGGAGCGCAAGGGCAAGGGCGCCTCGGACCACGCCCCCGTCGTCGTGGAACTCAGCGGACCGTGAGCCGGCTGGACCGCGTCGTCCGGACGTTCCCGTACGTCTCCTACCTGCGCATCTACGAGCCGCTCGACGCCTTCTCCGACGCCCAGCAGCTCGCGATCCTCGAACAGCGGTCACGCGAACGGGAACTCACCGAGGAGATGGAGCACGAGCAGTCGTTGCGGCGCATCCTGCGCACCGTCTCGGACCCCTTCCCCCACCACGAGTCCGACCTCGTGCGGGTCACGCACTTCCCCAGCCTGAACGGCACGACGACGCCCTACTACTGCCCCAACCAGCTCGCCGTCCGCACCGCGCTCGCTGCCGAGTCCCTGGACCAGAGCCTGCGCGGGCCCCTGATCGACGTCCTCGTCCCGGAGATCGCCCGGGAGGCGCACCAGGCCCGGCTGGACCCCGACACCTTCGCCGACTCGGTCGCGAGGCTCCACACGCGGTCGGCGACCTGGGGTGTGCCCTTCGCCTGGTTCGCCCTCATCCACGAGGACGATCTGACGGAGGTCGTCGAGGACGACGGCCGGGTGAGCACGGTCCGGATCACGGCGCGGATCGGCGACTGCATCGACCGCGGGCGCCGGTCGATCGCCCAGCTGGCGGTCGGTGCCCCGGAGATGGACCTCCTGGACGAGCTCACGGAGATCGTGGAGTGGCTCGAGATCTTCCGGCGGGACGCCGTCGTCGAGGTCGACTACGGGCCGGTCGCGGACCGCGTGTTCCCGGACGACTCGCCGATGGACGTGCGGCTCGGGATCGAGAGCCTGGCCGAGGCGGACATGATGGGCGCCGCCGCATCCTACCGGCGTCTCGCCTCGCGGTGGATCCCGATCCGCCAGCTCGCCCGCGCGTCCTGACCCGCGCGACGGCGCTGCCTCAGGTCCTCGCCGGCCCGGTCGTGCCGCGCACCACGAGCGTGTGGGGCCGCGGGGGCGGGTAGTCCGCCGGGTCGTTGCGCAGCAGCTCCCCGAGCAGGAGGTCCGCCGCGTAGGCACCCTGGTCCTCGGGATCCTGCCGGATGGTCGTCAGGCCCATGGGCTCGGAGAACTCGTGGTCGTCGATGCCGATCACGGACAGCTCACCCGGCACGGCGATGCCGAGTTCCGCCGCAGCCTTCAGCACGCCGAACGCCATCTCGTCGGAGGAGCAGAACACCGCCGTCGGCCGGTCCGCCGGGTCGGCGAGCAGCTCCAGCGCCGACGCCCGGGAGGTGGCGAAGCGGAAGTCCCCGAACGCCGACCAGTCCTCGCGGACCGGTAGCCGGTGGTCCGTCAGTGTCTGCCGGTAGGCCTGCTCGCGGAGGCGCGGCACCTCGAAGTCGATGTCGAAGGACCCGCCGCCCCGCATGTGCGCGATCCGCGTGTGGCCGAGCCCGATCAGGTACTCCACCGCATCGCGTGCCGCCCGGGCGTCGTCGATCCCCACGTGCCGGACACCCTCGACCGCGCCGCCGATCATGATGTTCGGGTAGTCCAGTTGCTGGACGGCCGTCCGCTCCTCCTCGGTGAGATGCATGCACATGACCAGCAGCGCGTCGATCCGCTTGCGGAGGATGGAGCGGTGGAACACCCGGTCCCGGTTCACCCCGGAGCCGCCGAGGCTGAAGAGGATGAGGTCGTACCCGGCCGCCCGCAGCTGACGGTCCACTCCCTCCAGGACGGCGGAGAAGTACCAGCGGTCGATCACCGGGACGAGCACGCCCATGGCCATGGTGCGGCCGGACGCGAGCCCGGAGGCGGCCGACGACGGGACGTAGCCGAGCCGCTTCGCCGTCGAGGTGACCCGCGCCCGGGTCTCCTCGGCCACGCCCGGCAGGCCGCGGAGCGCACGGGACACCGTGGCCGTGGAGACCCCGAGGGACGCCGCGACGTCGTCGATGCTCGTCACGGTCAACCCTTCAGACCACCGGCCAGCAGGCCCCGCACGAAGTACCGCTGGAGCCCGAAGAACACGGCGAGCGGGACGATGATGGACACGAACGCGCCCGCCGTGAGCCGCTGCCACTCGCCGCCGCGCGAACCCTGGAGTTCGGCGAGGCGCTGCGTGATGGGCGCGACGTCCGCCCCTCCCCCGGAGAAGACCAGAGCCACCAGGAGGTCGTTCCACAGCCACAGGAACTGGAAGATGCCGAAGGAGGCCAGGGCGGGTGTGGCGAGGGGGACGATGATGCGCCAGAAGATGGTGCTGTGCCCGGCGCCGTCCACCCGCGCGGCCTCGATGACCTCGCCGGGAATCTCCGCGATGAAATTGTGGAGGAGGAAGATGGCCAGGGGCAGCCCGAAGATGGTGTGGGCGACCCACAGCTGGGCATAGGTCCCGCTGGGCAGCAGCTGGAATTCCCCGATCGTCAGGACCTGCGTGAAGAGCTGCAGGAGCGGGATGAGCGCCATCTGGAGCGGGACGATCTGCAGGGCGAAGACGAAGATGAAGAGCCCGTCCTTGCCGCGGAAGCGCCCCCAGGCGAACATGTAGGCGGCCATGGATCCGAGGACCAGCGTGAAGATGGTCCCGGGGATCACGATCGCGAGCGAGTTGACGAAGTAGGACAGCAGGTTCGGCGACTGGCTGCCGCCGGGGCTGAGGACGTCCGCGTAGTTCTCCAGCGTGAGCTGGCGGTCGGTGAAGACGTTCCACCAGCCGTTGCCCTTGATGTTGTCCTCGGGCCGGAACGACGAGATGAGCAGGCCGAAGGTGGGGATGGTCCAGATGACGGCGATGACGACGGCGGCCGCCGTCGCGGTTCGTGAGGTGAGCCGCTGCCGGACCCGCTTCTGCAGGGGCGGACGGCCCTGGGTGGCGTCGTCCTGGACGTTCGGCAGGAGGTCCTTGTTCTCGAGGGGGACAGTGCTCATCGGATTTCCTTCTGCTTGCGGAGAAGCCGGGCGTTGTAGACGACCACCGGCAGCACCATCAGGAAGAGGACCAGGGCCAGCGCGGCTCCGCGGCCCGGCTCGCCCGCCCGGAAGGCCTGGGTGTACATCTCGTTGGCGACCACGGAGGTCTCGTACTGCCCCGCGGTCATCGTCCGCACGATGTCGAAGACCTTCAGCGTGCCGATGGTGATGGTCGTGACGACGACGATCAGCGAACCGCGGATGGTGGGGATCGTGACGTTGCGGAACTGCTGCCAGGCGCTGGCGCCGTCGAGCCGGGCGGCCTCCACGATCTCGGTCGGGATGCCCTTGATGGCGGCCGAGAGCACCACCATCGCGAAGCCGGTCTGGATCCAGATCATGACCGCGATCAGGAAGAACGTGTTCTCGGGGGCGTCGAGGAGGAACTGCTTGGGCTCCTGTCCGAACCAGACGAGGATCTGGTTCAGCAGGCCGATCTGGTCCTGTTCGGCACCCTTGTAGGCGTAGACGAAGCGCCAGATGACACCGGCGCCGACGAAGGAGATCGCCATGGGCATGAACACCAGTGCCTTGAGCGCCTTCTCCCCGCGGGCCTTGTCGATGAAGACCGCGTAGGCCAGACCGATCGACGACGCGAGGAGCGGCACGAGGACCACCCAGATGACGGTGTTGCGCAGCGTGACCAGCGCTTCCGGCTGCGTGAACATCCAGACGAAGTTATCGAGTCCCACGAATTCGCCGTTGCGACCGGTCAGGGAGAGGTACGAGGTCTGCAGCGCGGGGAAGACGAGCCCGACGGCGAGCAGGATCAGCGCCGGCGCGAGGAACCCGGCGATCTGGACCTTCTCACGCCCGGACTTGGGCGCCCGGTCCACCACCAGCATGATGAGCCCGATGATGGCGGCGAAGACGGCGAGGCCGACCACCACCTGTAAACCTTTGTCTGCGATATCTTCCACAGCCCAGCCTCCTGGCGTGCTCTCGGAACGTGAATGGGGAGGCGGTGCAGCGGGCGCCCGATGGGGACGCCCGCTGCTACCCGACTAGGAGGAGGGCCAGCTGTCCTCGACGGTCTGCGTGACTTCCTCGGTGGAGGAGCCGTTGATCCAGTTCACGATGCCGCTCCAGAAGGAGTTGGCACCGACGGCACCGGGCATCAGGTCGGACCCGTCGAAGCGGAAGACCGTGTTGGGGTCCTGCAGCAGTTCGATGGACTGGCGGTCCAGGTCCGACTGCGCGACCTCGGGGTCCAGACCCTTGTTGGCGCTGATCGCACCACCCTGGGAGACACGGGCGTTGGCGAACTCGGCGCTCGCCAGGTACGCCTGCAGCGCCTGGACCTCGGGGCGGTCCGCGTAGGCGCCGATCAGCTCACCGCCGCCGGTGATGGCCGTGCCCTGGGAGGCGTCGATCGGCGGGGTCATGAAGGCCCAGACATCGCCGTCCTCGGCGACGTTGGTCCCTTCGGGCCAGTTCGCGGCCTGGAAGGACGCCTGGTGGTGCATGGCGCACTGGCCGTCCAGGACCGGCTGGCCGGCCTCGGCGAACGGCGTGGAGAGGATGGAGCGCACATCACCGAAGCCGCCGTTGACATACTCGTCGTTCTTCAGGATGTCACCCACCCGGTCGAAGGAGTCGACGATCCTGGGATCGTTGAAGGGGATCTCGTGGGCGACCCACTGGTCGTACACCTCGGGGCCGTGCTCGCGCAGGACGGCATCCTCCACCCAGTCGGTGCCCGGCCACCCGGTGGCCTCACCGGACTCGAACCCTGCACACCAGGGCTTCATCTCGCCCTCGCCGGCGATCTTCTCGGTCAGTTCGGTCATCTCGTCCCAGGTGGCGGGGACCTCCCAGCCCTTCTCCTCGAACGTGGCTGGCACGTACCAGACGTAGCCCTTCACGTTCGCGAGCATGGGGGCCGCGTAGAACGTGCCGTCCACCGTGCCGTACTTCTTCCAGTCCTCGGACCAGTTCTCGTCGACGAGGTCCGAGACCTCCTGCGGGGCAGGCTTGAGGTTCGGGGCCTGGTCGGCCAGGAGGCCCGGTTGCGGGAAGATCGCGAGGTCGGGAGCGGTGCCACCCTGGGCCCGCACGCCGATCTGCGTCTCGAATTCCTTGGAGCCCTCGTACGCCACCTCGATACCGGTGCACTCCGCGAAATCCGCCCAGGAGTTCTCGAGCAGTTCCGCCTCGAGGTCGACGATCGTCGAGTAGACGCTCACCTCGGCGTTGTCGAAGGTCCCGTAGGACTCGTAGGCGGCGCAGTCCGCGTCACCGGATCCTCCTGCGCTGTCCGAACCTTCCGAACCACAGCCGGCGAGCGCGAGGAGGGAAACACTGAGTGCTGCAGCAGGCAGCACGAATTTCCTTGAGCGAATATTCGCCATGAAACAGACTCCTTTGTCTGGCGGACCGTCTACGTCCGGGCTTCCAGCTGGACGCGCCGGGCCCCGGGGATGTTCCGCCTCACTGATTGGTATCGCAACAGTAAGCGCTTACATGAACGCGTCACAAGCATCACGGATGCCTCAGGGGTTTCGATATCGAAATGTGACCCGCTTCACGCCTCAGGCGACGCGTTCGGACCTCGCGAACCGGACCCGAGCCCCGGAACGGATGCTGATCAGCACCGGCGTGCGATACCCGGTGACCCTGTCCAGCGCCTCGACGAGCTGGGACACCTCCTCGGCGACGGCGTAGGGAGGCACCCCCTTGCGAGGGAACACCCGGACCTGCAGGCCGGGCACGCCCCGCACCGTCCAGACACCGACGGATGCCGAGGCGAGATCGGAACGCTCCAGGAGCGCGGCCTTGAGCGCCTGCTCGGCGGCTGCGGCCGTGATCGTCACCGTCCCGGCGGCAGCGTCGGCAGCTGGGGCAGGGCCGGCACCGGGGGCAGGGTCGGGTCCCGCGGGACGGCCCCGGCCGGGGACGGACCTGCGGCCGGCCCCGGTCGACGCGAAGATGCCCGTCCGCCCTCTCCCCTGCGCGGCGATCCAGAGGACGAGCAGCACGATCAGCAGCAGCAGGACCCCTGCCAGTGCCAGCCACAGCCAGGTGTCGTCCTGGCCGTCGGGCGTGGTCCGAGCCCGGACGCCGTCGATGAGCTCCCCGACCCGCGGCGCCGCGGCGGCCCACCAGGAGGCGACCGCGGGTACCGTCTGGACGGCGAGCCCGGCAGCCCCCGCGGCGAACAGGAGGAGCCCGACGACGGCGAGCACCGCGCGGTTGAGTCCCCGGGGTGTCGTGTTCACTGTCCGATCACCCCGGTGTCCGTCACCACGACGGCGATCCGCGGCTCGGGGGTCACGCCCGATCGATGGAGGTCGTCCGCGACGGCCGTCCGGACGGCGTCGGCGTCGACCGGGATCCCGGAGGTGGGCCGGACCTGCACCCTGACCGCAGTGCGTCCCACCGTGACGAGGACCTGCTCCGGCCCCACCCCCGCGGCGATGCGCGCCCTGCGGGCGAGCGAGGACGCCACCACCTCGGCGTCCACGACCACGGCCGCGCGGTCGTCGGGGATGGCGTAGCGGCTCCGGCGGCCCGGCAGCACGGCGAGCAGGAGCAGCAGCGCGCCGACGACGAGCAGCAGGACGGAGCCGGCTCCGAGCAGCGACGCCGGCACGCCGCCGGGCAGGGCGCCGATTCTCGCGGCCGCGGCGTCCAGGTCGAGCAGGAACGGCTCGTCCCCCACGGCCCGCAGGACGGCCTCCAGCAGCAGGACGAGGCAGCCCCCGATCAACGGGACGGCGGTCACCACCGATGCGACGGCGCGGGACGAGTGCATCTCCCGGCGCACGAGGCGGGCGGTGCCCGACGGCGTCGACAGGTCCGGCTGGTCGATACTCACAGGACCCGCGCCTTGGCGACGGTGCTGCCGATGATGCGGATGTCGACGCGGCTGAGCCGCGCCCCCGT
The DNA here is from genome assembly GCF_051172775.1 of Arthrobacter sp. Ld5. Classification (NCBI taxonomy): domain Bacteria; kingdom Bacillati; phylum Actinomycetota; class Actinomycetes; order Micrococcales; family Micrococcaceae; genus Arthrobacter; species Arthrobacter sp. Ld5. Next base: position 427,518 of record NZ_JBPKBO010000024.1, on the reverse strand, counting down.
GAGCTCCTGGACCCGCTCGAGGATCGGGGAGCGCGCGGAGTCGGCACGCTCCCCCAGCGCGCCGCCGAACGTCCCGACGACGGCGGGTTCGCGCACCACGCGGGCCAGCGGTGGCACGGGCAGTGGCAGGGCGAGCAGGAGTGCGAGGAGGCCCCGGTCGTCGGAGAAGGTCGCACGGACCTGGGCCGGCTGGACGCCGAGCACGTCTGCCGCGACCGCCCGCGCCGTGCTGGTGAGGGCCTGCGTGGTGATGCGGGTGTGGCCGGCGAGGAATGGCCCGGGAGGACGCCCGGGCACCGCCGTCGCCGGCTGGATGTGCTGCGGGAGCCGCGCGGGGACGGACTCGGCGGTCACGACGACGAGCGGCGGCCGGACAGGGCGTCGAAGACGCCGCGCAGGTCGAGCTTGCCCTCGATGATGCGCCCCACGACGGCGCCGCAGAGCACCAGGGCGAGCATGAGGAGGAAGCCCCAGAAACCGAAGACGAGCGCCGCGAAGGCGAGGACCGCTCCGGCGGTCATGCCGACGATGGTCGGGGTCACGGGCGCCTCACGCCCCCGGCTGCTGGAGCTGGGTGGAACCCGCCGTGCGGACACGGTCCCCGGACTTCGACTCGGCCGGAGGCGGCAGGTGGACGTCGAGGATCTCGACGTTCACCTCGATGACCTCGAGCCCCACGAGCTCGGTCAGGGCCTCGTACACGGCCGCCCGGACCGCGTCGGCGAGCGCGTTCAACGGGAACCCGTAGGCGGCGACGAGACTGATGTCGACGGCCAGCTGCGTCTGGCCGACCTCGACCTTGACGCCCTGGGAGAGATCGTTGGCGCCGACGGCGTCGCGGATGGCGCCCAGGGCGCGTCCGCTGCCGGGGCCGAGCGCGTACACGCCGGGAACGGCCCGCGCCGCGATGGCGGCGATCTTCACGGCCGCGGCGTCGCCGATCACGGTCCTCCCGGCCGCCGCGCCCGGGAGGACGGGCAGCTGCCGGCCCGTGGGTTGATCGATCATGGCGGGAACCCCTTTCGCTTGTGCCCCAGCCTAAGCCACACTGCTGCCGGTCAGGAGTGGGTGCAGTGACGACCCAGCCAGTCCTGCACCGGGGCCATGGCCTGCCGGAACGTCTTCTCGTCGAACGTCCCCGAACCGCGGGGAGGCGCCTCGACGGACCGCGCGAGCGTGGTGAAGTCGTCGTGCAGGTCGGCGGGCACCTTGTCCCGGAGCTCGAGGAGCTGCCGCTCGAGGGCCGTCAGCTCCTCCGGGTCGGCACCGGAGCGCAGGGCCAGCGGCGCGAGCATGGCGGTGGTGATGCCGCCGGCGACGACGACACAGTGCTCGGGTGTCCCGGGGGACGCCGTCGTCGTGTCCACCCGGGCCGCACCGTCCGGCGACGGAGCGGCGGCGCCGGACGGTGGGGAGGGGCTGGGCGGCATCGTCAGCATCCTCTCGGCGGAGGTCGGGGCACCCTGACCGCATCCGCACAGGGCCAGGACGAGCGCGCACGACGCGGCAGCGGAAGGCAGGATTCTCACTGGCGCCCTTTCGTCTCGATGCGATGCCGGAGGTCCGACGCTCGGTGACTCCAGAACTATCCCAGGTGATTCCCCGAGGCAACCTGCCGGGGTGGGACGGTGCGGGCTGCGACCCTCCGGCCGGGGTTCCGCCGCCATGGTACGGGCGGAACCCCGGCGTTGGCTGGGAGGACGGCGCCGAGGGTCAGCGCCGGCCGCCCTTCGCCTTCGAGGGCAGGAACTTCTCGCTGACGACACCGCTCACGTTGCCCGAGGTGTCGACGGCCCGCACCTGGACCGTGACGGCCCGATCGCCGACGGGGATGGGCCCGGTGTAGGTCTCGAACGAGCCGTCCCTGCGATTGAGGGAGTACTCGATACGCGACACCCCGGTGTCATCCGATGCCTCGACGCGCACGTGGCGCGTTGTCGGGTCGAGCGACGCCGTGACGGTGGGGGCGATGGTGTCGGCGTCGAGCGACGCCCTCACGTGATCCGAGTGCAGGCCGAACGAGTCGCCGATCCGCGGGACCCAGCAGTCGTCGTTGTGGCGTCCCACGGGGTACACCTCGGAGGTGTGCCGGACCCCCTTGCCGTCCAGCAGTGCGTCCAGGGACCGGACGGCGTCGTCGAAGCGGTAGTCGTCGTCCTCGCACGCGTCGAAGAAGAACTCGTGACGCGAGAGCTGCTCGCCGGTGCGGGCGGCGACGTCGGCCAACGGTGAGAGCGACTGCCCGGCCGGCCCGCCCGGCGAGGTCACCCCGACGACGGCGGGCGCCAGGCTCAGCGCGCCCATGTGCGAGGCGAGCGACGAGAAGAGCTCGGGGTGGGCGAGGCCGATCGAATAGGCTCCGAAACCTCCCATGGACACGCCGGAGAGCCCCCTGAAGTCGCGGTGCGCGATGGTGCGGTACTCGGCGTCGACCTGCGGGATCAGTTCGTCGATGAACATGCTGCGCCAGGGAGTGCCGTCCTGGTGGTCCACGTACCAGAGTGATTCGCCGTCGGGCATGACGACGATCGACTCCTCGAGCCCGCCGGACGTGTAGAGCTCATCGAGCTTCGCCCCGAAGTCGCGCGGCTCCCACTCACGGCTGCCGCCGTTGACACCGTGCAGGAGGTACACCACGGGGTATTCACGGTTCGGGTCCTCGAAGTAGGACGGCGGCAGGTACGTCACGTACTCGCGGCGTGCGCCCTCGAGCCCGGACTCGACGAAGTCGCGGAAGAACCGGGCACGGTTGCCGCTCTCGGTCCGGGAGGCGGGATCGATCGTCAGGAACTGCTGCGTCCGCGGCTGGAACTCGAAGGGCGCGCCGTCCTTCGTGCCGATGATCGCGCGGTTCGTGTCGACGAGCAGGCGGCCGTCGTCGGACCGGATGATCTCCACCCCCGCATCGTCGAGGCGCAGGCTGCCGGAGGCCGCCATCCAGCTTCGCAGTTCCTCCGCGCGGCGCTCGCGGTCGCGTCCGTCGTGCATGTAATCGCCGGCGAGAGTGGCGAGGTACGCGGCCACGTCCCCGGAGGCGAGCGCTGCGGCCTGGCGATCGAGCAGGGAGCCGACCCAGGCGGCCGTGTCGGCGTCGGCCGCCGTGCCGCTGATGCCGTACACCTCCTCGCGGACGGCGTCCTTCGAGTAGATGCCCACCGGGCCCTGATACCACCCGCCGCCGCCGGACATGTCGTAGACCCGCACGGAAAGCGTGTTGGTGCCGCCGAAGACGGGCGCCTCTGCGGGGACGGGATAGAGCCGCTGCTCGAACCACTGGCTCTGCGCGTCCGGCGGCATGCTGCCCGAACTCCCGATCCTCACACCGTTGAGGAAGGCCTCGTCCGCGTCGTCCAGGAAGCCGAGCGAGGCCACGAGGTTCTGGCCCTCGGCGTCGTCCGGGAGGTCGAAGGTCAGCCGGTACCAGCCGAATCCGTCGTAGTCCGCGAACTGCGGCGCGCCGTCGGTCTCCGGGACCTGCAGGGAGGTCCAGTCGGAATCGTCGAACGACGGCTCGGCATAGGCGGGGTCGTCGCCGACCGTGAACTTCCAGGTACCGGACAGGTCGAGGTTCGTCGTCGATCCCGGCGCGGCCGGCTCCGAGGCGAGGGCGGCACCGGGCGAGGGCGCCCCGATCGCCGGCAGGGCGGGGGCGAGGGCGACGGCGGTCACCGCGAGGGACGCGATCAGGCGTCGGGCGAATGGGGTGGGGCGTTGCTGCGCCATACGGGCTCCAACTTCATCGTTGAACAGGGACAGCCCGAACCTACTGGGAACGTTCACAGAAAGCGAGGAGGACACACCAGCCGGTGGGCACAGACGAGAAAACCCCGCGTTCCGTGGGGAACTGCGGGGTTATCAGCGGTGGCTCCGACCGGCGTCGATCCGGTGACCTTTCGATTTTCAGTCGAACGCTCTACCAACTGAGCTACAGAGCCTTGCAACCATCTTGCAGGATGATCACCGTATCCAGCCCGGCCGGCTTCCCCGAAGGGATCCGGCCGCCTGAGCGACCCTGACGGGACTTGAACCCGCGACCTCCGCCGTGACAGGGCGGCGCGCTAACCAACTGCGCTACAGGGCCTTGCTTACTTCACTCGCTGTTCGCAAGAGTTCCAGCCTACCAGCACTTTTCGCTCCGGTTGACCGCCCGTGAGGGCAATTCCTGCGTACCCCCAACGGGATTCGAACCCGTGTCGCCGCCGTGAAAGGGCGGTGTCCTAGGCCACTAGACGATGGGGGCCTGAACCACGGTCCGGGTTCCTGCGACCTGCCGGCGAACGAGCATTTCCGGCCGATCATTCCCTGTCGTGGACCTATAGAACTATAGATGCTCATCTCTGTTTCCACAAAATCACGACCCCCGGCCGGAGTCGGTACGATCGGGGGCGTGCCGTTCGAGATCTCGCGTGAGGAATTCGAGGAGGCGGTCGACGACGCCATCGACCGCATTCCCGACGAACTGGCGCGCGCCATGACCAACGTGGCGATCTTCGTGGTCGAGGAGTACGAACCGCGCCCGGGTGAGCCGGCGGACACGGAACTGCTGGGCCTCTACGAGGGCACTCCCCTGACCGAGCGGGACTCCTGGTGGGACGCCGGGTCGCTTCCCGACCGCATCAGCATCTTCCGCGGCCCCCTCATGCGCCTGTGCGGCTCCCGCGAGGAGCTCGTCGAGGAGATCCTCGTGACCGTGGTCCACGAGATCGCGCACCACTTCGGGATCGATGACGAACGGCTCCACGAACTGGGATGGGGCTGACGCGCCGGACGGGCCGGAGAGGTCGGTCAGCCGGCGCGGGGGACCATGGGGCCGAATGAACCCCGGTCCTCGAGCCGTGGGTCCGCCCGGTCGGGGACGACCAGCACTGGTCCGCGGGCGTGGTGCAGCACGCCCTGGCTGGTGGAGCCCAGCAGCATGCCGGCGAACCCCCCGCGCCCGCGCGTGCCCACCACGAGCAGTTCCGACGTGGCCGACGCCTCGATGAGAACCTCCGCCGGCGGTCCGTCCACGAGGTCCACCGTGATGGTGACGTCGGGGTAGTGGCTCTGCAGCCAGTCCCGGCCGGCGGCCAGCTGGACGGTGAGGTCGGCGTGCAGCGCCTCCCGGTCCACCGGCGCGGGAACCCAGGCGAGCGAGCCGTTGAACGGCGCGACGGAGCAGATGACCCGCAGGGGCAGTCCCCGGGAGCGGGCTTCCTCGGCTGCGGCGAGCGAGGCCATGCGGGCCTGCTCCGACCCGTCGACGCCGACCACCACGACGGGTTCGACGGCGGCAGGGGGGACGTCCCTGTCCCTCCCCTGCTTCCTGCCGAGCTCCGGATGTCCGAGGCGCGCACCCGTGCAGACGGGGATGACCGCCGTCGGGCATTTGGCGTGGGCGGGAAGGGCACTGCTCACCGAGCCGAGCAGTCGGCCGACGAACCCACCCCGGCCGCGCGATCCGACGACCATCAGTTCGGCGTCCTCCGAGAGGTCGAGGAGCACACCGGCGGCGTCGCCGCTCTCGATCCGCGGATGCACCTCCAGTGCCATGCCCTCCAGACGGGACACGGCCTCGTCGAGGACGGCCTGTGCGCTCTCGCGGATGACCTCGTCGTCCACCGTGGCGTACCCGGCGTCCATGCTCGACGCCGCGAAGACCGGCACCGTGTAGGCGGTCACGACGTAGAGCGGCGCGTCGCGTCGCGCGGCCTCACGCGCGGCCCACAGCAGCGCGCAGATGCTCTGGTCGGAGCCGTCCACGCCGACGACGATCCCGCGCTGCATCAGTTCCTGCGGCAGGCCTTCTGTGTTCTCACTGCTCACGGCAGGCCTCCCTCGGTCGCACCCGGAACCGCGGACAGCGGCCGGTCAACCCTTTCTAGCGCACCGGAGATGATCGGTCTATCCACTGTCCCAAATGTTATATAGGGTGAAGCGACCCGTCGCGGGGACCTGGCCGACAGGTGGGAACCCCGCACGCAGTACTCCTGGCCGACCCGTTCGCTGCCAGGAGTCCGCACGACCGGAGAAGGCGTGCGGAATCCAGGCTACGTGTGGAGGTGACCCGGTGGATTCCTTGCCGCCCGACCCGGCCCGACCTGCGCCCGAGCCCGGCGCGGCCGAGCGGACGAGCACCGTGGTCATCGGCTCCGGACTGTCGGGCCTGGCCGTCGCCAGTGAACTGAGCCGCCGCGGCATCGACGCGATCGTCGTCGAGAGCGTCGAGTGCTCCGACTCCGGCGCCCTGCGCACCGTCATGACGGACTCCGCCTCGCTCTCCGAGCGCACCGAACTGATGCGCCTCCTGCGCGGCTACGCGACCGCCCATTCCATCGATGTCCGCCAGACCACCGTGGCCGAGCAGCTCTGCATCATCGGCCACCCCCGGATCCTCCCGACACCGGTGGAGCGGAAGAAGTGGGCCGTGCAGACGGCGGGCGGGGTCCTCCTCGCCGACCATGTGGTCCTCACGAAATTCCCGCAGAACGAGCTCCGCCGGCTCCTCCGCTCGATGGACATCGCGATCGGCCGCGACGTCAGGGAGGCTCTGCGCGCGATCGGGCTGTACCTCGTGGGCGTCGGTGAACTGCTGGCGCCCTCCACGCGGGAGATCGTCCGCCAGGCGAAGCTGGTCAGCGACGCCATCGTGGAGCAGGGCCCGTCCGCCCTGGACCGCGTCGGGCCGCGCCCGGCGATCTCCCCCCGGTAGGGACGCCCCTGAACTCCGGGCGTCGCCACACGCCTGCCGGTCCGCGCCTAATTACCGCACGCCTCCCGGTCCGCGCCTACTTGCCGGCGCCGAGCCGCTTCCGTGCCGTGACCGCGAGCACGACGGCGATCGCGACGAGTGCGGCGATCATGAACACGACGCTCCAGGGGAAGTCGCCCACGCCGGCCTGGTGGGTCTCGTTCGTCTGATCGTCCTGGACGTCCAGGGGGCCGGCCGTGCCCGCGGTGTCCGGCACGGTGGCCGCACCCTCCTGCGTGGTGAAGCCGAAGGAGCCCTCGATGGGGTGGGAGTCCGAGCTGACCACGCGCCAGTTCACGGTGTACTCACCGGCGGGCGCCCCCGGGCGCAACGGCTGGGTGGCGGAGCGGTCGACGATCTCCGCCGGGCCGTCGGCCCAGTCCGTCCCGGATCCGTCCAGGACCTGGATCTGGGCCCCGATCCCGGACGGCACGCTGGAGAAGCTGAGTTCGAGGCTCGGCGGCAGCACGTCCACCACGGCACCGGCCGCGGGATTGCTCCCCGTCAGTTCGTCGTGCGCGGTCGCGGCTCCGCCGGCGCCCAGCATCGCCGCGAGCGCGAGCAGGACCGCGGGGACGAGCGACGCAAGGATCCGGGCGGCACGACGACGGCGACCGCGGGTGGGTGCAGCGGGCCGGGAGGGCAGGAGGAGGGCAGACATGCCCCCACCCTACGGCGCGTCCCTGATGAAGTGCTGGGTCACCGCGCTGGCCGGCGTCCGTCACGATCAGGACCCGGACGGACCGCCGGGATAGGATTTCCTCGACCCACCCCTTCCCCCTAGGACCTCCCATGCTCAAAACCGGTTCCGTGCTGGATCGCTACTTCCACATCACCCAACGGGGGTCGACCGCCTCCCGTGAGATCCGGGGAGGGCTCGCCACCTTCTTCGCCATGAGCTACATCGTGGTGCTCAACCCGCTCATCCTCGCCGGCGCCGACTCCTCGGGCGCCGAGCTCGGCTTCGAGCGCGTGGCCGCGGTGACCGCGCTCGTGGCCGGCATCCTGACCATCGTCATGGGCGCCTGGGCCAAGTACCCCTTCGCCCTCGCCACGGGGCTCGGCGTCAATGCGTTCGTGGCCATCACCGTCGCGACGAACCCCGGCCTCACCTGGCCGGACATCATGGGCCTGGTCATGCTCGCGGGCCTCACCATGCTGGTGCTCGTCCTGACCGGGTTCCGGACGGCCGTCTTCAACGCCGTCCCCGGGAGCCTGAAGACCGCGATCGTGGTGGGTATCGGCCTGTTCATCGCGCTGATCGGCCTGGTCAACGCGGGCTTCGTGCGCCGCATCCCCGACGTCGCCAACACCACCGTGCCCGTGGGCCTGGGCTTCGGCGGCGTCCTCATCGGGTGGCCCACCCTGGTCTTCGTCTTCGGCCTGATCCTGACGATCGCCCTCGTGGTCCGCCGGGTGCGCGGGGCCATCCTCATCGGCGTGCTCGCCGCGACGGCGCTCGCCGTCGTCCTCGAAGCCGTCTTCGACGTCGGCGCCAGCGTCACGCCGGGCGAGGAACCGAACCCCGCCGGCTGGTCGCTCGTGGTCCCCGAACTCCCGTCCGGCTCGTGGGTCGGCATCCCCGACCTCAGCCTCGTCGGCAACGTGAGCCTCTTCGGTGCCTTCGGACACCTCGGCGGGACCGCCGCCGTGCTGCTGACCTTCACCATCCTCCTGAGTATCTTCTTCGACGCCATGGGCACGATGGTGGGCCTCGCGAACGAGGCGAAGCTGGTCGACGCCAAGGGCGACATCCCCGGCGTCAACCGCGTGCTCATCGTCGACGCCCTCGGAGCGGTGGCCGGCGGCGCCGGATCCGTGTCGTCCAACCAGATCTACGTCGAGTCCGGTGCGGGCATCGGCGAGGGGGCCCGGACGGGACTCGCGAACGTCGTGACGGGCCTGCTGTTCCTCCTGGCGATGTTCTTCACCCCGCTCATCAGCCTGGTGCCGTTCGAGGCCGTGGCCCCGGCGCTCGTGGTGGTGGGCTTCATGATGGTGGCGCAGGTGGGGCGCATCGACTTCGACGACTGGGGAATCGCCATCCCGGCCTTCCTCACCTTCACCCTGATGCCGTTCACCTATTCGATCGCGAACGGCCTCGGCGCCGGCTTCATCGCCTTCGTCCTGATCCGCGCCATCCAGGGGCGCGGCCGCGAGGTGCACCCGCTGATGTGGGCCGTGGCCGCGGCGTTCGTGGTGTTCTTCGGCATCGGCCCGATCGAGGAGATCCTCGGCGTCTGACCGGCAGCCGCGGCGCCGATCGTCGCGCCCGGCTCCGCCCGGTGGGCATGTGTCCACCCGGCGGGGCTGTTCCTCGGCGGGGCTGACGACGGCGGGCGGGGGGGGCCGCCCGTCCTCCCTGCGGCGGGCGTCAGCGGGCTGACCAGCCGCCGTCCATGACGTAGGAGGACCCGGTGACCATGCCGGCGTCGTCGCCCGCCAGCCATGCGACGAGCGAGGCGACCTCCTCGGGTTCCACGAGCCGCTTGACGGCGGCCTCGGTGAGCATGACCTGCCCGAGGACCTCCTCCTCGCTGATGCCGTGCACGCGTGCCTGGTCCGCCAGCTGGTGCTCCACCAGCGGCGTGCGGACGTAGCCGGGATTGACGCAGTTGCTCGTGACGCCGCGGGCGCCGCCCTCGAGCGCCGTGACCTTCGACAGACCCTCCAGGCCGTGCTTGGCCGCGACGTAGGCGGCCTTGAACGGCGACGCCCGCAGCCCGTGGACGGACGAGACGTTGACGATCCGGCCGAAGCCCCGCGCGTACATCCCCGGGAGCGAGGCGCGGATGAGGAGGAAGGGCACCTCCACCATCAGCCGCTGGATGCGGCGGAAGTCCTCGGGATCGAACTCCTCGAGGGGGCTGACGGTCTGGATCCCCGCGTTGTTCACGAGGATGTCCGTCTCGAGCGTCAGCGTCTCCAGGGACCGCGTGTCGAGGAGGTCCACCGCCCACGCCTCGCCGCCGAGATCGGCGGCCAGGGCTCCGGCGCCGGCCTCGTCGCGGTCCGCGACCACCACGTGCGCGCCGCGTCCTGCGAGGGCGCGGGCGCAGGCGGCCCCGATGCCGCTCGCACCGCCGGTGACCAGGGCCCGCCGGCCGGACAGGGAGCCCTGGACGACGGCGGTCACCGGCCGGGACGCCGTCGTGCTCACGGCGTGACCTGCCCTGCGACCGGCTCGTCCAGGCCGTGGCGACGCGCGTCCTCGGCGTCGACCTCCCGGAGCGAGGTCCCGCGGGTCTCCTTCAGGGTCAGCACCGCGACCAGCGTGATGCCGCAGGCGATCACCAGGTAGACGGCCACGGGGACCCAGCTGTCGTATTCCTGCAGGAGGGCCGTCGCGATGATCGGCGCGAGGGATCCCGCGAGGATCGACGTCACCTGGTAGCCGAGGGAGACGCCGGAGTAGCGCATCCGGGTGGGGAACATCTCCGACATGATGGCCGGCTGGCCCGCGTACATGAGGGCGTGGAACACCAGGCCGATGGTCACCGCCAGGATGATCAGGAAGGGGTTCAGCGTGTCGAACATGGGGAACGCGAAGAACGCCCAGGTGGCGCCGAGGACCACCCCGGCGAGATAGACCGGCTTGCGGCCGAAGGCGTCCGAGAGCCTGCCCACCTGCGGGATGACGGCGAAGTGGACCACGTGCGCGATCAGGAGGGCCAGGAGCAGCTGCGAGGTGTCGTACTGGTGCACCGTCTTGAGGTACACGATCGTGAAGCTGACGATGATGTAGTAGAGGATGTTCTCGGCGAACCGGAGGCCCATGGCCCCGAGGACTCCCCTGGGGTACCGCTTGACCACTTCGAGGACACCGTAGCTGACCGCCTTCTCGGACTCGATCTTCTCGCGGGCCTCGAGGAAGATCGGCGCCTCGCTGACATGGGTCCGGATGTAGTAGCCGATCACCACGATGATCGCGGAGGCCCAGAAGGCCACCCGCCAGCCCCAGCTGAGGAACTCGTCCTGCGGCAGGATCCAGCTCATGCCGAGCAGGACGAGGGTCGCGAGGAGGTTGCCCACGGGAACGGCCGCCTGCGGCCAGCTCGACCAGAACCCGCGGGACCGGTTGGGGCTGTGCTCGGCGACGAGGAGCACCGCGCCGCCCCATTCCCCGCCGACGGCGAAGCCCTGGATGAAGCGCAGGACCACCAGCAGGGCCGGGGCCCAGTAGCCGATGGTGTTGAACCCGGGGAGGCAGCCCATGAGGAAGGTGGCCACGCCCACGAGGATGATCGTGACCTGGAGCGTGTGCTTGCGTCCGAGCTTGTCGCCGATCTGCCCGAAGACGATTCCGCCGAGCGGGCGGGCCACGAAGCCGACGGCATACGTGAGGAAGGCCGCGATGATGCCGTCCAGTTCGGAGCCGGCGTTGGGGAAGAAGAACGTGCCGAAGACCAGGCTCGCCGCCGTCGCGTACAGGAAGAACTCGTACCACTCCACGACGGTGCCGACCATGGCGGCGCCGACGATCCGTTTCAGCCCCGACGCCTCGTCGGGCTTCTCGGTCCGGGGCGGGTTCGCGCGCTGATTGACGCTCATGGGTTCTCCTCTGTCGACGCTGACATGGTGTCGGCCCGCTGCGGGCCCGGCTGGTTCTTCTCGAGTATCCCTGCGGCTTTCCGGCCCGCCAATGACCAGATCGGCACCGTCGCTCTGCAATACTGCAGATATGTCGGGGCCCAACGCGCAGGATCTCGTGGTGCTGCTCGCCGTGGCCCAGAGCGGGCGCTTCACCACGGCCGGCGAGTCGCTGGGGCTGAACCACACCACGGTGTCGCGGCGGATCGCGGCCCTGGAGAAGGCGCTCGGCGGGCGCGTCCTCTCCCGCGGCAGCGGCGGATGGGAGCTGACCGACCTGGGCCGGCGTGCGGCGGACGCCGCAGCGGCGGTCGCGGAGGCGGTCGCCCGGCTGGGTGACGACGACGGCGCGCTCTCGGGCGTGGTGCGGATGAGCGCCACGGACGGGTTCAGTGCGTTCGTCGCCGCTCCCGCCTTCGCCCGGCTCCGGGCCGCGAACCCCCTGCTGCGCATCGAGATCGTCACGGCCACGCGCCGGGCGTCGCAGACCCGGACGGGCCTGGACTTCGAGGTGGTGGTCGGCGAACCGCAGGTGCACCGCGCGGAGGCGGAGCGGCTGGGCACCTACGTCCTCGGGCTGTACGCCTCCAGGGAGTACCTCGACGTCCACGGCGCACCGGCCACGCTCGAGGAGGCCACGGCGCACCGGCTGGTGTACTTCATCGACGCGATGCTGCAGGTGGACAGCCTCGACGCACCCCGGCGGCTGCTGCCCGCCATGCGCGACGCCCTGAGTTCGACGAACGTCTTCGTCCACGTCGAAGCCACCCGGGCGGGCGCCGGGATCGGCCTGCTGCCCTGCTTCATGGCCGACCGGCACCCGGACCTCGTCCGGCTGCTTCCGGACGACGTCGCGGAGCGGCTCGACTACTGGCTCGTGGTGCGGGCGGACGCGCTGCGGCAGCCGGCGATCGCCGCCGTCGTCGACGCCCTCCGACGGTCGACGGCGGCCATGGAGGCGCAGCTCCTCGGGCGCGCCTGACGGCCGCCTCCCATCCCCCGGGCGCGGGACGTGGGAATGTTCGAACACTCCCACGTCTTGCGCCCGTCACGTGGGATGGGCGCAAGACGTCGGGCCCGGGGCCCGGGGCGAGGTGCCGGCACTGACGCTCCGCGCTCAGTCCGTGAGGACCTGCGCGTTCGCGGCGAACGTCCGGACGCGGGCGTCCTGCCACAGGTGCGCGGGGACGCCGCCACCGAGCAGGTCCCGGGCCAGGCCGGGGTCCTCTGCCAGCGGGGCGTCGCTGCCGGCGATGATCACGTTGCCGTAGCGCCGGCCCTTGAGCATGGCGGGGTCGGCGATGACCGCGGTGTGCCGGAACTCCGCGGCGATCGTCGCGGCCTCACGTCGGGCCATGGCGAGGTTCGGGCTGTCGCCGCAGTTGACGAGGTAGACACCGTCGGCCGCGAGGACGCGCTTGGCCGCGCGGGTGAACTCCGCCGTCGTCAGGGGTGCGGGTGTGGCCGACCCGGCGAAGACGTCCCGGATCACGAGGTCGCGGCTGCCCTCGCTGAGGGCTTCCGTGACGGCACGGGCCTCCCCGACCCGGATGCGGACGAGGGGTGCGCGCGGCAGGTCGAACCAGGTCCGGACGAGTTCCGCGAGCCGGCCGTCCAGTTCGACCACGACCTGGCGGGCCTGGGGGTGGCTCGCGGCGAAGCGGCGGGCGAGCGAGCACGCCCCTCCCCCGAGGTGCAGCACCCGCAGCCGCTCCGACGGCGCCCACCGGGAATCGACGAGCGAGGCGATCCAGTGCATGTACTCGAAATCCAGGTGCAGCGGATCGTCCAGGTCGATGTGGGAGCTGGGCACGCCGTTGACGCGCAGCACCCAGCCGTTGGGGCTGTACGGGTCGGGCTCGAGCTCGCACGTGCCGGTGTCGATCGGGAACTCGCCGATCGCGGGGCGGGGCCCTGCCGATTTCGTCATGGTCGAAGGCCGGACGCGTGGTCGGGGCGGTGCATGCGGAACATCGGCCGGTGGTGCCAGGTGGGCCCGCAGAGCATGGACGTGCCGTCGGGCGCGAAGCCGTTGCGGACGTAGAAGCGCTCGGCCCGCGGATTGCCGTCGAGGATCCACAGGTACGCGGCCCGGGCGCCGATGACGGTGTCCAGCAGGCGCTGCCCGAGTCCGGAGCCGTGCGTGGACCGCAGCGTGTAGATGTGGTGCAGCTCGAAGTCCGGGCGGTCCTCGTCCCGGCCCGGGCCGGAGGTCGCGACGGCGACCGGTCCGCCGTCGTCGTCGAACGCCAGCCAGCTCCGCGCCCCGCCGGGGGTCCGTGCCGCCTCCTCGAACGCTGCCCGACGGCGCCCGATCAGGGTAGGCAGCTCCGCGTCGTAGTGCGCGTGGTACTCCGGGGGCATGATGTGCTCGTACGTCTCGTGCAGGCCGGCGACGTGGGTGCGGACGTACGCCTCGGCGTCGTCGGGGGTGGCGGGCCGGATCACGTAGGGCAGCGTCGGCAGGGGCTGTGTCACCGTGCCAGCCTAGTGGCCCGGGGCACCGGACGACGCCGCGGGCCGGCGGGTCTAGGAGTGGCCTTCGAACTGCTCCTGTTCGGCCAGTGCCGCCTCGAGCCGCTCCACCTTCCCGGTCATTTCCCCCGTGCGGCCGGGCCGGATGTCCGCCTTCAGCACCAGGGACACACGGCTCCCGTAACGGCCCACGGCCTCGGTGGCGTGCTTGATCACGGCCATCACCTCGTCCCACTCCCCCTCGATGGTGGTGAACATCGCGTCGGTGGAGTTCGGCAGACCCGATTCACGGACGACGGCGACCGCGGCGGCGACGGCGTCGTGCACCGACCCGTCGGCGGTCTCGCGGGAGAGGTCGGAGGTTCCGGACGGGGCGACGCTGAAGGCTACGAGCATTCCCCCAGTCTGGCACGCGGTGGTCGTGCGGTCAGCCCCCGGCGATGGCGCCGACCAGCTCGTTCAGGCCGAGGACGAGGAACACGATGGTGGTGACGGCCAGGAACACGTTGGACAGCCACTTGTTCCGCCACTGACCGGGCAGGCGCGTGCTGTTCAGCAGGACCAGCAGGGTGATGGCGAGGAAGGGCATGAAGAGCGAGCCGAGGACCCCGTACACGAGGATCAGGAAGAACGGACGGCCGAGCAGCAGCAGGAGCATCGGCGGGATGGTCAGCCAGAGCATGTACGCGCGGGCGGGCTTGCTGTGCGAGCCGGGGGCGTCGTCGTCGGAGAGGTCGTCCGCCTTCTTGCGGAAGTTCGCCCAGAAGTCGGCGAACATCAGGCTCACGCCGTGCCACACGCCGAGGAGCGAGGAGAACGACGACGCCCAGAAGCCGATGAGGAAGACCTTCGCCCAGACCACCCCGTAGCGGTCCTCGAGCACCGCACCCATGTCGAGGAGGCCGCGGTCGCCGCTCTGCAGCGAGATGTTCGCGGTGTAGAGGAGTTCGGCGCCGAGGATGAGCATGCAGACGACGAAGACGCCGGTCATGGTGTAGGCGACCGAGTTGTCCACCCGCATGACCTTCATCCATTTGGGTTTGTTCCAGCCCTTCTCCCGGAGCCAGTACCCGTAGGCGGCGAGCGTGATGGTGCCACCGACACCACCCGCAAGGCCGAGCACGTAGAACACCGACCCACCGGGGAGGGTGGGGACGAGACCTGTGAGCATGGCGGGGACGTTCGGGACGGCGAGAATGGCCGAGCCGACGACGGAGACGAACATGATGCCGACCATCACGGTCATGATCTTCTCGAAGAGGCCGTACCTGCCGAACCAGACGAGCACCAACCCGGCGAGGCCGGACGCCACGGCGAAGACGTTGAGCGGGACGGCCGGGAAGAGCGCCTGGAGGGGCAGGGCAGTGGAGCTCATCGCCGTCGCTCCGTACACGAAGCCCCAGATGATGATGTACGGACCGAAGTACCAGCTGGTCCACGCGCCGAGAGTGCGCCAGCCCTGGAAGATGGTCTTCCCCGTGGCGAGGTACCAGCGGCCCACGCCCTCGACGAGGATGATCTTGAGCGCACAGCCGATCACGGCGGCCCAGAGGAGGGCGTAGCCGTACTGGCTGCCGGCGATCAGCGTGGCAACGAGGTCGCCCGCGCCGACGCCTGTGGCCGCCGCCAGGAGGCCGGGGCCCACGAGTCTCCATCTCGGTTTCTCGAGTTCGTCGGCGTCCGTGACCAGGCGTTCGGCGCTCATGCTGCTCCCTCGAAGTCGTGATCGTCCCGGTTGAGCCTAGCAAGCGTGCTGACGATCGACTGCGCGCGGTCACGCGGCGCGGGATGCCTCCCGGCGGCCGAGCCACGTGCTGAGTGGAGCCGTGGACACGCCGTGGACCAGGACCGACAGCGTGATAGCCAGGGTCGTGTAGACGAAGATCCGATGATCGCCGGTCAGCCGCTCGGCGAGGGTGGCGTAGAACAGCGCGGAGACGCCGATCGGCCCGAACCAGCCGAGGAAGACGGTCTCGGGGACGTCGTGCACCCGGCGTAGGAGCGGACGCAGGAGCGCGAGGGCGACGGCCCGGCGCAGGAGGACGGCCGCGAGGAGGACGACGGGCACGCCCCAGCCGAGAGCGGCCCAGTCCCTGAACGGCAGGGCGATACCGAGCAGGATGAAGATGGGCAGCAGGAAGAATCTGTTCACGGTGTCCTCGACCTTGTCCTCCTCGTCCTCGTCCTGCTGCGGGATGACCTGCCCGAACACGGCCGCGGCGACGAAGACGGCCAGGATGGCGTCGGTCCCGAGCAGCTTCCCCGTGCCGAGGACCAGGAGGGCGAACGGAAAAAGGAAGCCGAGGTAGGAGCTTTCCTCCATCAGGCTGTGACGCCGGGCGAGCGAGAACACTTTGCCCAGCACGAAGCCGATGACCGCTCCGAACATCGCCGCACCGAGGACCTCCTGGAGGAGCACTCGCGTCAGCAGGTCCCGCGTTGCCGTTTCCGGCGACGTGATCAGCAGGACCGGGAGCAAAACGAAGAGGTAACCCAGTCCGTCATTGAGACCGCTCTCCGACGAGATGTCGTACCGCACACCCTCGGGCACCTTCGCCTTCGCCAGGGAACCCGTGACGATCGGCGTCGCGACCACCGGATCCGTCGGGGTGATGATCGCCCCGACCGTCAGGGCGATCAGGAAGGGGACGCCCAGCAGTGCCCACAGGACACCCGCTGCCACGGCGAACATCAGGGGCATCCCGAGGACGATGACCGTTACGACCCAGCGGCGGTTCCGGCGCCAGTAGCCGTGCGGCAGGCGGAGGGCGACGCCGGCGAGGCCGACGGCCAGCGTGAGACGCGCGGTCTGCTCCAGGAGATCACCCGGAGGAACCCCGAAATCCTCGATGCGGATGAGTCCGGAGACTGCGGGGCCGAGGAGGACACCGAATCCGAGCGCCAGGACGGGCCCCGGCAGGCTGATGCGCTCGAAGAACGAGGAGAGGAGGGACAGGACGAGGACGCCACCGGCGAACAGGGCGAGGACCAGGTTGATGTCGATGTCCAGGACCACCTTCCGAGTGCCTGCCGGTGCTGGGAGCGCGTCCCACAGTAGCCTGTGTAGTGGCGGCGGGCGGAGGACGGATGCGCCCGATTCGAGGACGGAGGCGAACATGGACGCAGTCGTGACGAGTGCCGGGATCGCGCTGATCATCATGGGACTCCTGGACACCTACCAGTCCCTGCTCCACCCGAGCGGCACCGGCTTCCTGAGCCGGTGGGTCATGCGCTCGCTGTGGGCGGTGTCGCGACGCTCCCGTCACCGCCTCGGCTCCGCCGTGGGACCGGCGATCATGGTCGCCGTGCTTGTTCTGTGGCTCGTGATGCAGGTGATCGGGTGGGCGCTGGTCTACCTGCCGCACGTCCCCGACGGCTTCACCTACTCGCCCGGGGTCGACTCGGCCCAGTATGCGGATCTCTACGAAGCGGCCTACATCTCGAGCGTGACGCTCGCGACCCTCGGGTTCGGCGACGTGGTGGCCACCGACCCGTGGATCCGCTTTGCCAGCCCCTTCGAGGGGCTGGCCGGCTTCGCCCTCCTCACCGCCGCGCTCACCTGGTTCACGCAGATCTACCCGCCGCTGTCCCGGCGGCGTTCGCTCGCGCTCGAACTCAAAGGCCTCGGTGACGTGCGGTACCCGGCCATGCTGGACCGCCTCGATCCACGGGATGTCACACGCGTACTCGACACCCTGACGGCGCAGCTGGTGGTCGCCCGCATCGACTTCACACAGCACGCCGAGACGTACTACTTCCAGGAGGAGGACCCGCGGTTGTCCCTCGCACGTCAGGTGCGGGTCGCCGTCGGCATCCAGCAGGCAGCCGCTGCCTGCGCATCCCGCGACGTCCAGCTCGGCGCCGCCCGCCTGGGACACGCCCTCGCCGAACTCGGCGCCAAGCTGTGCGACGAGTTCGTCACCCCTGGCGAGGATGGGGACGCCTTCGCCGCCTACGCCACCGATCACGGACGGGACATGGCCGGACGCTGATGGCAGACCCGGGGCTACGGCCTCGATCCGGCGGAACGTTCCCCCGGGTCGGGGCGCCCGCCGCGGCGGCCCACCCGCCCGGCCCATCCCACCCGCCGCCGCTGCGGGCCCGCGCGATCACTAAGCCCCCTGCTTGTTGCCACCTACCGCCGACGCTTAAAATTCGGACCGTCGCCGTGCGATCCACAGCCGGCAGATTGGAATGCCCATGAAGAGCAGGATCTCCCCCGACGAGCCGTTCCCCGAGGACCTCGGCCGGTTGAAGGACCAGGACGTCGAAGTCCTCAACAGCAAGGTCCACCGGGAGGTCGACCACGAGTTCGCGACGGAGGGCGAGATCCACCCCGAGACGGCGGCCCGCAAGGACGAGGTCAGGGACGAACTCGACGACCGGGACGCCGGCCCCGGCCTCACGCTGGTCCCCCCGCACGACGGGGAGCAGGTCGACGACGACGACGGAGACGACGACGCGGAGCAGGGCGACGACGTCGAGGCCGACCGCGCCGGGGGCGAGCGCTAGGCGGAGCTGCCGCACGCCGGCCTGATGCGACCGGGGCGGGCGCGGGAATGCCCCGCACGGCGCCGGCGTTGCCGCAGGAGTCGCGCCACTGACGCGCCGACCTCTGTACGCCTCTCGGTCTTCAACGGTGCAACCGGGGCGATGACTGCCGACACTCCACGATTGGTACCCCCTTGTCTGTTTCCTCCGCTCAGGCGACCTCCACCCCACCGTTCCCCTACCTCGGGCTGCTGTCCCTCGCCGGAGCGATCTTCGTCTCGGTCACGAGCGAATTCCTGCCCACCGGCCTCCTGCCCGCCATGGCACGGGACCTCGGCGTCGGGATCTCGACCGCCGGCTACCTCGTGACCATCTTCGCGGGGACCGTCGTCGTCGCCACCACACCCCTGGCCGCCCTGACGCAGCGGTTCTCCCGCAAGTCCCTGATCGTCGTCGTCCTCCTGGTGATCGCAGCCTCCAACGTGCTCGCGGCCATCGCCCCGACCTACGGCGTGCTCGTGGCCGCGCGCATCCTCGGTGGCCTAGCGCACGGGTTGTTCTGGGCGGTCGTCGCCGCCTACTCCGCCCACCTCGTCCCGGCGCACCAGCTGGGCAAGGCGGTCGCCATCACCGCGGGGGGCGGGACGGCGGCGTTCGTCCTCGGCGTCCCCGTGGGCACCGCGATCGGCAACGCCCTCGGCTGGCGTGCGGCGTTCGCCACCATCGGCGTCGTCGTCGCCCTGCTCGCCCTCGTGATCGTGAAATTCCTGCCGCCCGTCAACCACCACGTGGAGCGGACGGCGGGAGAGGAGCGCGTGCCGCTGCGCCGCGACCCGAGCTTCCGCGCGGTCATCCTGCTGTGCGCGGTGATCCTGATCCTGCTGACCGGCCAGAACACGTTCTACACGTACATCGCGGCGTGGCTGACCGACGTCTCGGCCTTCGCGTCCGGGTCCGTCGCCCTCGTCCTGTTCCTGTACGGCGGAGCGGGCATCATCGGCCTCGTCGGCGCCGGCTACGCCGCGGACCGTTTCCCGCGGAAGGCCTTCGCCGGCGTCGTCGTGCTGGTCATGGCCGCCGTCCTGACCCTCGCCCTCGCGACCTCCAACACCGTGGTGGTGCTCATCGGGGTCATCGTGTGGGGCGCCGCGTTCGGCGGCATCCCCGCGCTGCTGCAGACCCGCATGCTCCGCACCGCCTCCTTCCGCACGCGTGACCTCGCGGCCGCCCTGCAGACGACGGCGTTCAACATCGGCATCGGCGGCGGCGCGCTCCTCGGCGGGCTCCTGCTCGACGGCATCGGCCTCGACGTCCTCCCGTTCACGATGATCGCGATCGTCGCCGCGGGCCTCCTCCTGAGCCTCGCGACCGACACCGTCACCGGCCGCCGGGAACGGCACCGGCTCCGCGCGGCCTGACCCCGCCGGCCGGCCACGACGGCAGCCCACGCACCGCCGGGACCGGCGCCGGCTGCGCACGGGAGGCATCACCGCGGGGCAGAATGGTGCGATGCGTGCCGTCTGCTTCGATGAGTTCTCCGCCCGTCCCGTCCTCCGGGACGTGCCCGCCCCCGTGCCGTCGCCGCGCGGCGTCGTCGTCCGCGTCGAGGCCACCGGCCTGTGCCGCAGCGACGTGCACGGCTGGCTGGGGCACGACGACGGCATCAGCCTCCCGCACGTGCCGGGTCACGAACTCGTGGGCACCATCGAGGCCGTGGGCGACGACGTCCGGCGCTTCTCCGTCGGCGAGCGCGTCACCACGCCGTTCGTCTGCGCCTGCGGCCGCTGCCCCGAATGCCTCTCCGGCAACGGCCAGGTGTGCCGCAACCAGACGCAGCCGGGCTTCACGCACTGGGGTTCCTTCGCGGACCTCGTGGCCCTGCACGACGCCGACACCAACCTCGTCGCCGTCCCCGACTCCCTCGACGCCGGAGCGGCCGCCCTGCTCGGATGCCGGTTCGCGACGTCGTACCGCGGCCTCGTGCACCAGGCGCGCCTGGCCGCCGGCGAGACCCTCCTCGTGGTCGGCTGTGGAGGCGTGGGGCTCAGCGCCGTTCTGATCGGCGTGGCGCTGGGCGCGCGCGTCATCGGCGTCGACATCGACGAGGACGCCCTGGCCCGCGCCGCCCGTTTCGGCGCGGTGGCCACCGTCCACTCGGCAGGCCTCTCCCGGTCCGCCGTGCTCGACGCCGTGAGGGACGCCGCGCCGGAGGGCATCGCCGTGTCCGTCGACGCGCTCGGCCGCGAGGAGACCGCGGCCATCGGCATCCTGTCCCTGCGGCCCAGGGGCCGCCACGTGCAGATCGGCCTGTTCCCTGCGGACCCGGTGATCCCGATGGGCGCCGTTATCGGGAAGGAACTCGCCGTCCTCGGCAGCCACGGCATGCCCGCCCACGACTATCCCGGCCTGCTGGACCTCGTGGCCGCCGGCAGGCTCCGCCCGCAGGACCTCATCGAACGCAGGATTCCCCTCGACGCCGTCCCCGACGCCCTGGTCGCGATGGCCGATGACACGTCCGCGGGCAGGGTGACCGTCGTCGACCTCGGCGCGTAACGCGCCGGCCGCGCTACCGGGGGCACTCCGCGCATGGGGATACTGGGGCATGGACTCCCTGCCGCGCCCCGCCGATCCGCCGTCGAACTCCGTCACCCTCCGCTTCCTCGCCTCCCCCACGGACCTCGGGCACAGCGGCTCGGTGGATGCCGGCACCGTGCTCGAGTGGGTGGACAAGGCCGCCTACGCCGCCGCCGTCGGCTGGGCGAAGACCTACTGCGTGACCGCCTACGTGGGGAACATCCACTTCGCGGACCCCGTGGCGGTCGGCGACCTCGTGGAGGTCGAGGCCACGATCGTCCATACCGGCACCTCCTCCATGCACATCCGCACGCGGGTCTCCTCCGGATCCGTGACCGGCGACGACGGCGGGAAGCGCAGCGAGTGCCTCGTCATCTTCGTGGCGGTGAGCCCGGACGGCAGGCCCGTCCCGGTGCCGCCCTTCGAACCCCGGACGGACGCCGAACGGGTGGAGAGCGAGCACGCGGTCGCGCGCATCAAGGTCCGCAAGGAGATCGTCGAAGAGATGCGCCGTCAGGAATACACCGACGGCAGCACGGCGGAACGGACGGTCCTGCGGTTCCTCGCCGCGCCCACCGACGTCAACTGGGGCGGGAAGGTGCACGGCGGCACGGTGATGGACTGGATCGACGAGGCCGCCTACGTCTGCTCCACCCGGTACTGCGGACTGGACACCGTCGCCGTGTTCTCCGGCGGCGTCCGGTTCCTGAAGCCCCTACACATCGGCGACGTCGTCGAGGTGGAGGCGCGCCTCGTCTACACGGGCACCAAGGGCATGCACATCGCCGTCCATGTCCGCTCCGGGAGTCCGAAGTCCCGCGACATGGAGCTGACTACCACGTGCCTCACGGTCATGGTGGCGCGCGACGACGAGGGGACGGCGGTCCCGGTGCCGCGCTGGGTCCCGGTGTCCGAGGAGGACCGGCGGCTCCACGAGCACGCCCGGAACCTGCTGATGATCCGCAGCCGCGCCCCGGGCAGCGTCCTGCCGACGCACCTGCAGCCGGGCTGAGCGGACCCCGTCAGCGGATGGTCGCGGACCGCGCCGGGACGCTGAGGGTCTTGCCGTAGGCGCTCACGGATCGCGCGACGGTCGTGGTGTTGACGGCCACCACGCTGCCGTTGGAGAGCCTCACCACGCTGACGCCCGAGTACTTGAGCGGCGCCGCCGTCGCGTAGGCACCGGACGTCACCGCCTTCGTGAGGGCTGTGACCTGGGAGTCGAGCGCATTGACCGAGGGCGCCGTGACCGCCTCGAAGTTTGCGTCGTCGTCCCAGGCGTTGTCCTGGCAGGTGGGTTCCGCCTGCGAGACGGTGGCAGTCATCTGGCGGGCCGTCGCGGTCCGCGCCTGCAGCAGGTGCCCGAGGGTCATGCGGTGGTCGAGGGTGCGGCGGGTCTTCGCCGCCGCGACGACCGACGAGCGGTTGGCAGACCCGTCACGCAGGCACGGTGCGGAACTCCCGATGTCACCGCCCTGGCGGTAGGCGGACGCGGGCAGTTCGCGCAGTGGGACCGAGTAGTCGTGCTCCACCACGGGCATGCCCGCCGTGGTGATCGCCTGGTAGGCGGCGCTCGCCTGCTGCAGGTCGATGACCGGCAGGGGCCGTCCGGTCCCGGTCGCGACCACGTGTTCCCGGAGGGCGAAGTCGACGGAGCGCGTGGACGCGAGTGCCTTGGCGAGGGTCACCTGGTTGCGCCAGGCCGGGTAGACCCCGAGGTTGACGGCGACGGGGATGTCGCGGCCCATGGAGCGGGTGAGCGTTGCGTCGAATCGCTGGACGGCCGCGATCAGCGCCCGGCCGTAGGCGTCGTCGTCGGCCCAGGGGCCCCACTGTCCGACGTCGACCATGTCCTGTCCGTGAGAGGGGGACATCGACGCGTCGTCGAGGAAGATGCCGTCGAAGCGGGCGGGAGGCGCGTTCGTGGTCCCCCGCTGGGAGTCGGTGTTGAGCATGGTCCGGGCCGTCGCCGCGCAGGCGTCCGCGTAGGCCGGGGAGAGATCGGCCACCGTCAGGTAGGGGAAGCCCGGGTAGCCGGCCAGGCCGTCGTCGGTGCGCGCAACCCTGGGGTTGGAGGTGGTCACCCCGAACTTCCTGCCGGCGGCGGTGGCGGTATCGGCGCAGGAGTTCTGGAAGACACCGTTCCAGGTCTCGAAGTCCCTCATCGCGCCGATGTTCAGGTACGCGAGGAAAGTGGTGCCAGGGTTGGCCACCTTCATGTCCGAGAGCGTGCAGTCCCCGGGCGCGTCGGTGGTGGCCATCATCGGGTCGACGATCGCCACGGACACCTTTCCCGTCAGGGCCGCGCCCGGGCAGAGCAGCTGACCCTGTCGGTAGCCCTGGAGGTAGGCGGGCAGTTGCTGGCCGGTGCTCGAGGTCAGGTTGCCGGCATGCGCGGGAGTCCCGGGGATCGCGAGCGAGCAGACGGCGAAGGCGACAGCGAGTGCTGCGGAGATGAACGTTGCCCCAGCGGCATTCGGTTTCATGTCCACATGGTCGTCCATGGCGGTGGAGTCGACCACCCCCGGGACCCGGATCATGGAGAATCCTGCGGAGAACCTGACGTTCGGTGGGCGGGACGTCGGCCGGTGTCAGGCGGCGCGTCGGAGGAGGATGCCGCGCCGGGGCGGCAGGACCACCACCGACGGGGCCGGCACCCCGGCGGCGTCCACGAGCCCCGCAGGGACCTCGAGGCGGCCCGTGGCGTCCGCGTCGAAGTTGACGGCCGCGAAGCCGTCCTCGAACTCACGCCACCAGAGGTGGTCCATCCCCGTCACCTCCGTGCGCGGTCGTCCGAGCTGCCAGTCGAGTTCGGGAACATGCTGTGTGCGGCTGTAGTCGTCGTGCCCTGTCGCCGCGTACGCCCCCCTCCCCGCCCCGAAGATCCAGAACGCCGACAGCCCGTACATGAGGTTCGGATGACCGTCGTCGCCGTCGGTGGGGACGCGGAGGATCGAGAGTCCCGGCCCGCCGGCCTGCGGCAGCTGGGCCTCGGCGGTCACAGGATCGAACAGCTGCTGTGCGCCGTAACCGAGCCAGACCTCCTCGAAGCCTCCACCATAGGCGGCGTGCGCCTGCCATCGGCCCGGCTCACGGCGGGACTCGGCGATGTTCGGTACCAGGATCTTGCCTGCCCCGTTCAGCGCCGTGCCGGCCGCCTGCACCAGGTCCCCGAGGGCGGAACGGAGATCCTGCATCTCCGTCGCTCCGTCGATGGGCAGGCGGAGACCGTAGTAGTCGTCGAAGACATCGTTGTCCGCCATGACGCCGTCGAAGGGGGAATCCCGCAGTTCGTCGACCACGTTCTCCACCCACCGGCGTTGGTACGCAGGATCCCACACCCGCATCTGCCAGTGTCCCGGATAACGTTCCCATTCGATCCGGGTGCCGTCGAGCCTCCGGGCGAACCACGCGCCCTCGTCCACGGATTCCGCTTCCGCGAAGGAGACGCCGGAGGTGTAGACGGGACCGGGCTCGTAGCTGCGCGTCGAGGACAGGCACTTGTAGCAGAGCACGGTCATGTCCGGACGCCGGCGCTTGAGCTCTGCGGCGGCGTCCACCTCCCACGGCTGGAGAATCGCTGCCCGGTAGTGCTCGGCGGCGAACTCGAGCTGCCCCGGCAGCAGCGGCCCGCCGTACCGGATCCAGGCCCCGACCCCGGTCATAAAGCCGTCCGCTCGAGGGCCTCGAGGTCCGCTGTGGAAAGACCCCGGAGGTCGGTGATATCTCCGACGGTGCGGTAGATCTCGTTGTAGGAGGACATGATCTCGTGCATCTGGAAGAACTCCTGAACCCGGGTCCTGGCGTTGACCGCGTAGTCGGCGTAGCGCTTCTTGTCGCCGATCACCGCCCGCACGCTGTCCGCCATTTGCTGGACGTCTCCGGCGACCACGAGTTCACCGCAGGCACCGACGGTCCGGCCGTCCCGGGTGTGCAGCTCATCTCCGATCAGCTGCCGCATGCCTCCGACATCGGTGCCCACGGTAGGGATGCCTGCAGCCATCGCTTCGAGGACGACGATGGGCTGGCCCTCGTTGTAGCTCGGCAGGACGAGGAGATCGAACTGGTCGAGCATGTCCCTGACGTTGACCGTGCCGTGGATCGTCACGTGATCGTGCAGCCCCAGGCTCTCGATCTTGGCCAGGCACGCCTCGTAGTACTCGGGTACGTGCTCGGTGGGGCCGAGGACGTCGAGATGGAGGTTCGGAAATCCGTGGCGACGCAGGAGGTCCATGCTGGACAGGAGGTCGAGCAGCCCCTTGATGGGCACGATGCGCGCGATGTAGACCAGCTTCCACGTATGATCGTCGCCGCGCTCCTCAAGGACCTTCTGCGCTGTCAGCCGCGCACGGTACTTGTCCTCGAATTCCTCGATGACCATGGCGTTGGGCACCACGACGGCCTTGTCGATATCGGTGCCGAGGCGCGCCGCCTCGGTGATCGCCGTCGGGTACAGGTAGGTGATGAGGGCGGCGCTCGGGTAGCAGAAGTGCCCCATCTCAGTCCACCAGGCCATCCACGCGCGCTGCTCCGGCGTGACGTCGAATGTGCGGTAGTCCTCGGAGGTGATGGACAGCGCCATGTTGCGGTCCAGCAGTGTGTTGATGGTGTCGCGGACGTAGAGGTTGTGCTCGGTCAGCAGGAACGAGGTCTCATGGTCGCGGGCGGCCGCGGCGCCGAGCAGCGACGCATACCCCGTGGTGTGTGCGTGGTAGACACGCGCCTTCGGCATGGTCTCCCCGAGGATCGCGTAGGCCAGCGAGAAGAAGTTCCGCAGCAGCCAGAAAGAGTCCGCGAGGGACAGGTCGAGCTGGGGCATCCTCACGGCGAGGGCCTCCATGAATTCCCTCGTCCCGAGCAGTGCCCAGAGCGGGTAGCTCCGCGTGCGCTCGTTGAGCCCCTCGTCGATAAGCTGCCACAGCGGCTCCACCTCGCGCCGTTCCGCCAGCGCATAGAGCGCGTCGAAGAGGCGGTCCACGAGGGCGGCGCGTTCCGCCGGGGTCATGCCGAGATCCCGGGAGGTCGCCGCCATGTAGTCGTGCCGGTGCTCCTGCAGGCTCAGGAATACCGGCCGCACCCAGACCACGTTGTCCGGCATGCCGTAGAGATCGTCCTGGGGAGAATCGGCATCCCAGGTGATGTGGATGATGCCGTACGTGAGGTCGGGGTTGTGCGTGACGATGTCGTGCACCACGGCGGAGACACCGCCCTTGAGGTAGGGGTAGGTGGACTCCATGACGATCGCCACGTCCACGTCCTCGTAGTGCCGCTGCCGTGCGGCCTGTGCCGCGGGAACGACGGCGCCGGACATCTCGAGTGCCGCGCGGCGGGTCTTCGGGGTCTTGAACACGTACATGGGTCTTCCTTCTGCGATCAGAGATGATGGGTCGAGCGGGGCCGGTCCGGCAGCGGTGCTACCAGGACGTGGCGTGGCGCCAGAAAAGGGTGTATTCGGGCTGGCTCCAGTGACGCTTGTAGAGCACCCAGGCCACGGCGACGAGGGCCAGATCGGCGACGACGAGTGCGCCGTAGGCGAGTGCCGCCCCGGCGGCACTCTGCGTCGCGGTGATCACCACGAAGGCCACCACGCAGAGCGCCAGGTGGACGCCGCCCAGCACCTGCGGCAGGACCTTCTCCCCGATGTAGTCCAGTTCGTAGCTGAGGAGCGTGAGGATCATGAACGTCCAGGACGCGATGCCTACCGAGACGGCGAGGAGCACGTTGACGGGCTGGAGTCCCTCGAGAAGCAGGGAGATCACGAGCGTGAGCACCATGCCGACGGCACCCGTGCTGAGGATGGCGCGGTCCACGGTGCGGCTGAGCCGGCCGGAGCGCGCGGCGAGGACTGTGAGCGGTGCCTCGGAGATGGAGCGATGCAGGTCGGTGACCGCCTCGTCCACTCTCGGGGCGAGGTTCACGAAGTAGTAGTTGTAGGCGATCACCGCGGGCAGCATCGCGAGGAACACGATCACCACCTGGAAGTCCCCGTCGGTGACGAGGAACAGGACGAACTTGTCGGCCCACAGCACCGCGCCGAGGAGGAGCCCCCGCGCCAGGTCCGCCGAGAAGTCGCGCGATGCCAGCCTCGTGAGGCTCATGGCGGCGAGGCCTCGTCCCATCGGCACGATCTGCGTGAGGGCGCCGAGCAGTGGCGGCAGCCACCACACGGTCGGGGCTGCGAGTAGGGCGACGGCGTAGGCCCCCCACGCAGCAGCCCACAGTCCGCGGCGGCTTCCCACATTGGCGAGGATCAGGGACTGCACAAACACGAGGTGGAGGGCGCAGAGGGCCGCATAGGTGGCGAGGGCCGCAAAGGACCAGCGCGTGGCGAGCCAGAGCGGCAGGGCGAACACCACGACGAGCGGCAGCGCCTGAACGAACATCGCGGGCCAGGTGGTGCAGAAGCGGCGGGTGATGGCTGCCATGTCCCTTTCCGCCATGAGGTCTCCGATAGCACGGTACGCCGGGAGGCAGGCGGCCTGCGCGAGCCACGGGACAGTGATCGAGGACGCCAGGACCACGAGTGTGAGCTGCACTCCCCCCACGTTCACCGCGGCCATGGCCGGGCTGACGAGCGGGTACACGAGATTGAGCAGGATCACCGGTGAGAGGTAGAGCAGGAGTCCTGCGCCGGGCCGCGTGCCGCCGTCGATCTTGACGCGACTACCACCGGGGCCCGGCCCGCCGGGTCGGGCGAGCATGAGCAGCGCCGCCATGACGAGTACCACGCCGGCGGCCAGCAGGGCGTACGACCAGCCCTCGGGCAGCAGCGTGTCGGCGAGCGGCACGAGGGCTGTCAGGACGAGGGCGACGGCGATGACCACCGTGCGGCGCCGGGCATGAGGGTCCTGGAGGAGGGACTGCAGCGAAGTCATGATTACCCCTGGGCCGCTCGCCACCGCGCAGCGCGGACGGGCGACCTCGTGTGAGACGTGGATGAGACGGAGCGGTGCCCGCTGGGCAGGAATCCGGGAGTCGTCCCACACGAAAGGTGATGGGGGCGTCCTCGCCAGCTCTGCCAGCGAGCGCCTGTCACAAAAGTAACGGGATAGCATCATGCGCAACACGAGTAGTGCCTACGTGTAACCCCCCGAACATCGCGCCGTTCCATCAAAGTAGTTACCCAAGGGATTCAGGGTTCTACTTGCTCCGGAGGTCAGAACTACTCATCGCCCGCGTGCTGACGCGGCTCGGGAGTGAACGGGAAGATCGGGCGCGTGATCAAGCACACGCCTTCTGTGCAGCCGCGCACCTCAGCGCCGTGCGGGCGCGCTGTTGGCGATCCGGTAGGACTCGTCGACGAGTTCGGTCAGCTCCTGGAGATCGATGCGGGCGAGACGCACGAGCACCAGCGACTCGTACTGCTCATGGTGCGGATGGATGAAGAAGGCACCCGGCTGGGAGGCGAGCAACGCCTCGCGCTCCTCCGTCTTGATCGTCAGGACTGTGTCATCCCACATGCGGGCGAAGAGTGTCCGTGCGAACCATGCGGGTCGGCTCCAGCTCAGCCGCTCCGAGGTCCCGGGCAGGGCGAGGCAGACGGACCGCACATCGTCTTCGCTGACCATGGACCAACCTTGGCACCGGCCGCACGGCCGGTCCAGTGTTTCCGCGGA
Source organism: Arthrobacter sp. Ld5 (assembly GCF_051172775.1). NCBI lineage: Bacteria > Bacillati > Actinomycetota > Actinomycetes > Micrococcales > Micrococcaceae > Arthrobacter > Arthrobacter sp. Ld5. The sequence goes on along the minus strand of NZ_JBPKBO010000024.1, from coordinate 399,042 downwards.
CCGGTCCCCTCGATCCGGGACACCGCCCCGTCACGATGCGCACACGGATCGGCAACGATCCCGGCGGCCGGATAACGATTCGGGCGTCGGTGCGATCAGGCATTCCGGGCAGCACCATCATGGAGCGACCAACCCGCGCTACGAAGGAGTAACCATGGGTCGCCCAGGCACCGCCCTGCTCTCATCCGGGGCCCTGCGCCTCGCTCTCTTCCTCTCCTCGTGCGCCCCGCCCGAGGCCGGCGCGGACACCGACACCGCCGGAGGGACGCAGGACCTCGTGTCGGAGCCCGGCTCCTCGCCGTCCGCAACCCCGGAACCCGCGAATCCGCCGTCCGCAACCCCGCCGTCCGACGACGGAGACGGCGCAGAGTGGGCCACCTACACGACGCCGGATGGGACACTGTCCTTCGACCACCCCGGGGACTGGACCGTGACCGCCTCCGCCCCGGCACCGGCGCAGGGAGAGGCCGTCACCGTCGAGGACGGCATCGGCCGGCAGCTCGCGTCCCTCCGGACGGAGCTCGTCACAGGGGCCGAGTGTCCGGCGAAGGTGCCGTACGCGCTGCTGGACTCCGAACCACTGCCCGCGCTGGCACAGCCCTCGGGCATCCCGATGTTCGTCTTCGAAGGCCGCACGGACCCCTCCGTACCCGATCCGGTGACCGCGTCGACGCTCGCCTACGGCATCACCTCCGCGCCCCTTCCCGACGGACCCACCGCCTGCCCCATCGCCCACTTCTTCACGTGGCCGCCCTCGGGGGCTGCCTTCGGCGGCATCTACGACCCGTACGAGATCTACCCCGGCAAACCGATGCACATCGACACACCGCAGGCCTACATGGAGACGGAGGAGTACCAGCGGATCCGGACGATGCTCACGTCCCTGCGCCCTGCCGGCCGGCCACCCGGCCAGCGGTAGCTCCGCACGGCAGAATGGACACGGGGACGGCGCCGGACGGGGGCCGGCGCAGGAGGAGGGTCCACGAGGATGACGAGTGTCCGTACCATCGAGGACCTCAGGGCCTTCCTGCCCGATCCCGTTCCCGGCAGGAGGACCCTGCTCGGGATCACGGGACCGCCGGGTGCGGGGAAGTCGACCGTCGCCGCGGCCGTCGCCGGGATCGACCCCGAACATCACGCCCTGATCCCCATGGACGGGTTCCACCTGGCGGACCAGGCCCTGGCCGCCCTGGGGCTGTCGGACCGCAAGGGTGCGCCCGAGACCTTCGACGCCCACGGTTATGCGGCGCTGCTCGCACGGCTGGCGGACGGTCCCGACCACACCGTCTACGCGCCCGCGTTCGAGCGCCGGCTGGAGCAGCCCCTCGCCAACGCCCTGCCGGTGGCGCCAACGGCGTCCGTGCTCGTCACCGAGGGCAACTACCTGCTCCTCGACGCGCCGGGGTGGCGGGAGGCCCGGGCCCTTCTCGATGAGGTGTGGTTCGTCGACGTCGAGCCCGGGCTACGTCGGCGGCGCCTCGTCGCACGGCACGTCCGCTTCGGGAAGACCCCGGCGGCGGCTGAGGACTGGGTCCGCCGGGTGGACGAACCCAACACGGCGCTCGTGGCCGCCACCCGGGACAGGGCGGACCGCGTCCTCGACCTGTCCCGGTGGCGCCTCGGCTGACCCGCCGGGCGCCCCGGTCGGCCGGAAACCGCCCCCGCGCCGGGCTCCGCGTCGGACCCGGTGGCGTCGCGGCTACGCTGGCACGACGGCGCCCGTCACCGCCGCAGGAAGGATGCCCGCGTGAGCACTGACCAGGACCTCTCCGTCGGCCAGCTCGCCGCGCGCAGCGGCATGAGCGTCTCCGCGCTGCACTTCTACGAACGCCGGGGCCTCATCAGCAGCCGCCGCACCGCGGGCAACCAGCGCCGGTACGACCGCTCGGTCCTCCGCCGGGTCGCCGTCATCGGTGCGGCCCAGCGCGCGGGCATCCCGCTCGCCACCGTGGCCGGCGCCTTCGCCGAGCTGCCGTCCGACGGCGTCCCGGACCAGGCGGACTGGCAGCGGCTGTCCGCGGCGTGGCAACAGGAGATCGACAAGCGCATCGCCCAGCTCGAGCACCTGCGGGACCGTCTGGACGGCTGCATCGGGTGCGGGTGCCTGTCCCTGGCCGCGTGCAGTTTCGTCAACCCCGACGACGCCGCCGCGGCCCGGGGGGTCCGGTCCACCCTCCTGGATCCCGAACCCCCGATTTGACCTCAACCATTGTTGAGGTTCTAGCGTTGGCGGCATGACGACATCCACCCGCCACGCGATCCCCACGGCCGAGCTCTTCAAGGACGCGTTCCGCGCGCACCCGGCCGGCATCGCCGTCATCACGGCCCAGGGGGTGGACGGGCCGGTCGGCCTGACGGCGTCGTCCGTGTCCTCCGTCTCCGCCGAGCCACCCGTGCTCGCCTTCTCGGTCTCGACGGCATCGTCGTCGGCGGCGGCCCTCATCGCGGCGGATACCCTGGTGGTCCACCTGCTCAGCGCGGACCAGGTCGGCATCGCGCAGCTCTTCTCGACGCGCGGCGCCGACCGCTTCGGCGGGGCGGTGGGCTGGCGACCTCTCCCCTCGGGGGAGCCCCTCCTGACGGAGGCACCATGGGCGCTGCGGTGCCGCATCCTGCACCGGCTGCCCGTCGGCGGGTCGATGATCCTCGCTGCGGAGGTAGTGGCGATCGAGGGCGACGGCGGCGCGGGCGGAGCGCCGCTGATCTATCACAACCGCTCCTACCACCGCCTGGATAACCACTCGCTGCTGCACTGAGGTCCAGGACGGCCCGGCCGGCACCGGACGCGCGCCGGCCGCGGCGAGTCCCTGAAGGGCGCCGCGACCGGGAGCCTAGACTGAACCGTCATCGACAGAGGGGACCTGTTCATGCCTGAGGCCTGGAAGCGGCTGGGCTCTTTCACCGCCGTCGGGGCGGTGGCGTTCGTCGTCGACATCTCGGTGTTCAACATCCTCGCTTCGGGGCTGGGCGCGGGCCCCATCTCGTCGAAGGTGTGCTCCGTCGCCGTGGCGACCGGTGTGTCCTGGTGGGGCAGCAGGCACTTCACGTTCCGCGACATCGGGGGCAGGGCGAAGCGTCAGGAAGCACTCCTCTTCGGGCTGACCAATGTGCTGGGACTCGGGATCGCGACGGCCTGCCTCTTCGTCTCGCACTACGTCCTGGGCTTCAGGGGACCGCTCGCGGACAACATCTCCGGGAATGTCGTCGGTGTGCTCCTCGGCAACGTGTTCCGCTACCTCGCGTACCGCTTCGTGGTGTTCCAGCCCTCACGCCGTGCGCCCGCCGACCGGCCCGACGCCCCGGTTCCGGCGGCCGGCCGGGAGTGAGTCCGACGCCACCTGTCCAGCGCAACATTCCGGTGGGCATGTCATCACCCGGCGCGTAGCATTGATGGGGTAGTCAGCCAGCTTGCAAAGCTGATGGGCCGTCCCGCCACCATGCTTCACAGTCATTCGAGAGTCCTCCCGCCATGCGCGCCTCCACCATCTTCCCCACCCTGGCGATCAGCTTCGGACTGCTGCTGTCCGGACCCGCGGCCGCCGTCGCATCCCCCGCTCCGGCGCCGGCGCCGTCCGACCCGGTGCCGTCACCCGCGCGATCGGCAACGCCCCTTCCGGCGATGACCGGCACGACGCCGGCCCTGCCCCCGGCCGAGCCGTCCCCGCAGGAGCCGACGACGCCCGTAGCACCCCCGGCAGACACGGCACCACCCGTCGAGGAGATGCCCGACACCACGGTCCCCCCGCCCGCCGCTGAGCCACCGACGACGAGTCCCGCCGCCCCACCCGCTCCCACCCCGGACACCCCGACGTCGGACACGCCGCCTCCGTCCACCCCCGACGACGCGACGCCGGACGCAACGGACCCGGCTACGGAGGAAGAGGACGCCCCCGCCGCTCCGGGCGGTGGGCAGCAGCCGGGCCCGGGCGAGGCCGTCGTCGTCGACCGGGCGGCGCCACGAGCGCCGGCGCCCGCGGAGAACGGCGCGGCGCCCACGCGGATGCCGACCCCCGTCGAGGAGGTCCGGGTCGACAGGGTGATCCCGGCAGAGCAAGTGGAGCCAGCAGAACAGGCCGAAAGCTTCCAGGCACCCGTCGAAGACACGTCGCTTCGCTACACGGTGGCCGGGATCCTGAGCATCGTCGCCCTGTTCCTCGCCCTCGCGATCGCCGTCGTCGCCCAACCGCGGCGGCCGCGCGCGCACTGACGCAGCGGCGCGGACCCCTCGCCGCCGGACGGCGGCGTGTGCCGGTCGACGCCGCCCTGCACCTCTCGAGCCCACGGACGGCAGGAGCCGGGAGTCTCCTCCCGGCTCCTGCTGCACACGAACGCTCGGACTAGCGGACCTGGAGGGTCAGCATGCCCGTCGAGTTGGACTGGACGACCTCGATCTTCGTCCCCGTGCCGGCGACGACGACGGAGCCCTGGGGATTCGTGGCGTCGTAGTAGGCATTCGGGTCCGTGTCGTCGAAGACGGCGACACCGGGCTGTGACGGGACGGTGAGCGTTGTCGTGCCCGCCGCCGTCTCGCGGTGCAGGCCGAGCGCATCGGTGGCCTGCTTGCCGAACGTGGCGTCGAAGCTCTGGATGCGGTTGCGCACCGTCGTGCCGTCGGACCAGGTCAGTGCCTTCGGGTGGGCGTCCACCGGCAGGGCGAGGCCCGCGCCCGGGTGCTGGCGCGTGTTGTTGTTCTTCTGCGCGGTGTTCCAGTAGGTGATGCTCAGGCCGTCCTGGTAGGCGTAGTGCTCCACCGTGTCCGGCGCGGTGATGCCCCAGCCGAAGTTGTACGGTCCGGTGGCGAGCGTCGCGTCGTAGCCGGCGTAGACGCGGTTCTCGGCGATGTAGAAGCGGCTCTTGCCGGCGGCGTCCTTGGGCAGGTTCACGACGACGGCCTGCGGGGCCTTCGTGGCGTGGAACGACGGACCGATCTTGTGGACGGACTTCTCACCGGCCGTGGCGACCTCGTAGTCGAGCCAGCCGAGTTGCAGCTTCTCCCAGGCGCCCATGTGGTTCGGCGTGGTGCCGATCGAACCGTCACCGTGGCCGAGCCACGAGCCGGAGCTCATGAGCGACCAGAAGCCGGTGCCGTTCTCGCCGCCGCTGGTGTCGTACAGGTCGGGCAGGCCGAGGTCATGGGCGTACTCGTGCGCGAAGACGCCCAGCCCGCCGTTTTCGGGCTCCGTGGTGTAGTCACGGATCCAGACGTCGGACTGGCCGATCTTGATGCCGCCGAAGGGGTTCGCGGACGGGCCCGTCGTACCGCGGCCCGCCTGGCCCACGGCCCAGCGGTGGGACCAGATGGCCGACGAGGGCGCCCCGGCCTCCTCTCCCTCGCCTGCGTGGATGGCCTGGAAGTGGTCGATGTAGCCGTCGGCCTCGTCGAAGTCGCCGTCCTTGTCGAAGTCGTAGCGGTCCCACTGGTCGAAGGTCGCGAGGTACGCGTCGATCTCGGCGGGAGTCTTCCCCTCGGCGATCTGCGAGTCGTACCAGGCGTCGGCGGTGTCCTGCACGAAGCGGGTCATGTCCGCCTGGCTCTCGGTCTCGCCGTAGCTGGCCGAGTTGTAGGGGACGGTCACCCAGTCGCTCACGTCGCCGTCGACCGTGTACCGGCCACTGGACATCTCCCCGTAGACGCCCTTGAGGGACTCGCCCTCCTCGCTGAAGAACATGTCGAGGTAGTGCTCGCGGTCGAAGGAGTCGGTCCAGTAGGTGGAGTTGTCCACTGCGCGGTCCGGCTCCTTGATGGCGCCGTGCGTGGGTCCTGCGGTCGACGCGGGGAAGCGCGGGTCGATGGTGGTCCCGAAGTCGACGAGGAAGGACAGGATCTGGTCGCTGTCCTGCAGGCCGTACTGCGCCCACTGGCCGGGAGCCATCTTGACGGCCTTCGAGCCGTTCCGGTCCTCGACCGTCGCCTCTCCGGAGAGGACCTTCCCGACGGCCTGCTGGTTGAGGTCGCGGCGCGCCTCCGCTGCAGGGTCCGAGCGGTCGTCGAGCTTCGCGGCACCGCCGTCGGCGCTGGGCGAGGACGTGGACGACGGCGCGGCCGGTGCGCTCACGGGCGTGGCCTGTGCGCTCACGGGCGCGAGGACGACGGCGCCGGTCACGGCGAGCGCCATCGCGCACCGCAGCCCCCGGGTACGAGTGATGGAATTCAAGGGTTCTCCTCTGTGAAATGTCCCAGCCGGTGCAGGGCAGCGACGAAGCCGGCCCTACGGTGACGAACATGTTGCCTGAGTCACACGTTCTGCTGGGACCGTAACACCGGCCGCGGACATTTCCCCCGCACTGTTGCCCCCTGTGAACCATCTTCCTGCTGCACTCTGGCGCGAGGGGGTGGGCGGTCGTATAGTGCCGGCGCCGCTGCGCGGGCGAGCGCGCGCCGTCGTGCACGGCTTTGACGCCGACGACCGCGTGTCGCAGCGGGACACGCCGCCTTCCGGCCCCCTACCGCCGGAAACCCGGACACGACGGCGCGGGCAGCCTCAGGCGAAAGCCGCCAGGACCTCCGCGGCTTCGGCGAGGACCGCGGAGCGGGTGGTCGCGTGGACGGAGAGGCGGAGACGGTCCTCGCCGTGGAGCGTGGTCGCGATGCCGGCGTCCGCCAGGGCGGCGTGGGCCCGGGCCGCCTGCCCGGGGAGGCCCGCCACCACGATCCCCGCGGCCTCCGGGCGGTCCCGCGGCGAGAGGACCGGCACCCCGACGGCGTCGAGGTGGTCGCCGAGCTTCTGGGCATGGGCTGCCACGGCGCCCTCGATGGCCGGCACCCCCACCGTCTCGATCAGGGCCAGGGCCTCGGCGAAGGCGCCGGTCGCGTAGGGCGAGAGGTTCGAGAGGGAGAAGCGCCGGGCTCCGGGCAGCGGCGGGTGCTCCTCGCCGTCGTACCTGCCGGAATCGGTGACGCCCGTCCACCCGGTGAGCAGCGGCTCGATCCGCTCCATGCCCTGCGGCGACAGGGCGAGGGCGGCCGCGCCCCAGCCGGCGCGGATCCACTTCTGCGCGCCGACGACCAGGACGTCGGCCCGGGTCCAGTCGAGGTCCGCGACCCCGAAGGCCTGGATGCCGTCGACCACCAGCAGCCGGTCGGGGCCGATCACCGCGCGGATACCCGCGAGGTCGGCGCGGTAGCCGGTGCGGAAGTCGACGCCGCTGACACTCACCGCGACGGTGTCCGGCGTGAGCGATCGGGCGACGACGTCGGGCGTCGTGCGGGTGCCCGGCCCGCCGATGAGCTCGACGCGCGCCCGCCCCGCGGCACGGGAGCGGAGCCAGGGGTAGGTGTTGGCGGGGAACTCGCCGGCGCTGACGAGCACGGAGCCGCCGGTCAGGCCGAACGCCACCTGGAACAGGCCGAGCGAGGTACTGCCGGTCAGCCCGACGTTCTCGACGGGGAAGCCGCTGAGCCGCGCGAAGGATTCCCGGGCACGGAGGTCCTCCCGTACAGGGTGGCGTTCGTGCCGGTGCCGCCGTCGCCGGCGAGCTCCATGAGGTGCGCCACCCGCTCGCGCACCGCGCGCGACGGCGGCCCGTAGCTCGCGAAGTTCAGGAACCCGGGCGCTTCGGTGAAGGACGCCCGGTAGGCCGCGAGGGCGTCATCGTGCGGCGTGGATCCGTCCATGTGCTTCTCCTGTCGGGCCGCTCACGTTCAGAGCCCGGTTCTCCGTGGAACCCGCCGGCCTAGATCCCGCATTCCTCACTGACCGTTGCGATGACGCCGTCCATCTCCTCCATGATGGCCGGATTCTCTGCTGCCTCCGCGCGAACCGCGTCCCGTCCCTTGGAGAACTCGTCGGCCAGGGTCTGGATCGGTTCCTGCAGGGGTTCGGCGGCACTCGTGGCCAGCTCGTCGAGCTGGTCCGCGAGTTCCGCGACCTGCGCATCCGATGGATCCGACTCGACGAGGGACGTGAAGTGCTTCTCCAGTTCGGCGCACGTCTCCTCCGTGGAGAGCTGCTGCGGCGCCTCGGACGTCGGCGCCTGCGATGCTGCGGCTGCCGGCGTCTGCGCCGCCTCCGACGACGGCTCCTCCGACCCGCAGGCGGTGAGAGCGAGCAGCAGTGCGGCGAGTGTCAGTAGTTTCTTCACGATTTCCCCCAGTGTGAGTGCAGTCCTGCTCATCCTTGCATGCGGAGTCGGCCCGTCCGGGGACCCTCGGCGTGCGCCGCGCGCGCCCGGAAGCAGGGACGATCGGGGCCTGGTCAGCGCCGCGTGTTCTTGCCCTTCAGCAGCGGGTCGGGGGTGTTGGTGACGATCCTGTCCGCCTGATCGTCGCTCGGTACGGCTTGTCCGCGGACGGCAGTCCTGCCGCGCAGGCGGCCTCCGGACCGGCGGGTACGACCTCCGGGTGTGACGGCGGGATCGGCGGCCGATGCGTCGCCGTCGACGCTCGTGACGATGCGTTCCTTCCGCACCTCGTTTCTCACCGTGGCCCGGCCCGTGACGGTGGTCCTGGCCAACCGGATCCGCTCGACGGGTACGTTCTCCCGGCCCAGGATCACCGCCCGCTCCTCGTGACCCACCAGCTCGACGACCTCCTCCCGGAAGAGCGACCCGCCCTGGCCCCGAACAGACCGGTATGGACGGTCACCCGGGGGGCGCCTCGGTGGCGTCGTCCAGATACACCTCGCCGACCGACCCCACCGTGTCCCCCTCGTCCGTGACGACCGCGGCGCGGTGGCCGAGCAGGGGATCGAGATCGTGCATCGTGAGCATGGCATTCCTGTCGCCGTGGTGCCGCGTAGCGCGGCGCAATGACCACAGAGGAGGGTGATTCGCCCCCGAATAACAAGCCGGCTTACTATTGTGGTCGGTGGGTCGTCAGCCCCCGATGCCCACAGCAGCCGGACGGGGTCGGGCGAGCGCTGCCAGCAGCGCGTCCGAGACGGCCTGCGCCTCGAGGTCGTGCGCCCCACCGCTGACCATGAGCTCGTCGGCAGCCGTGCGGGCGTGGAGTGCGGCGAGCTGCTGCTCCACCTCGTCCGACGTCCCGTACGCGGCTGCGGCGAGCGACTCCCGCACGAGCCCCTCCTGCCGCTCCGTCAGCGGGACCGTGGCCGCGTCCAGGGGCGGGAAGGACCCCGTGGTCCGGGAGACCGCGAGTGCGCGGGCCTCGGGCAGGAGCAGTTCCCGGGCCGCCGCCGTCGTGCCTGCCACGGCCACGTTGAGCGATACCGTGACGTGCGGCGCGGCCCACCACCGGGACGGCCGGAAGGACTGCCGGTAGCGCCCGAGCACCTCGTCGGGGTCCCGCGCCAGCGCCGGCCCGCCGAGCACGACGCCGAGGCCCGCCCGCGCCGCGACCTCCACACCATGGCCCGTGGCCAGGACGAACACGGGGGTCCGGCCGCCGTCGGCCGGGCGGGCGGTGATCGGAGCGGTGCCGCCGAGGAAGGCGAGGAGATCGGCGAGGTCCTGATCGAACCGGTCGGCGGCCTCCCTGTCCGCACGGAGCGCCGACCGGACCGCGGCCGTGAAGCCGAGCGACCGGCCGATGCCCAGGTCGAAGCGGCCCCCGGTGAGCGCGTTCAGCGTCGCTGCCTGCTCGGCGACCACCAGGGGCGGGTGGTTCGGCAGCATGATGCCGCCGGTCCCGATCCGGATGGACGTCGTCGCGGAAGCCACCGCGGCGGCCAGGACGGCGGGTACGGACCCCGCGATACCGGGGACGCCGTGGTGTTCCGCGACCCAGAACCTCCGGTAGCCGAGCCGTTCCGCCCGTTGCGCCCGCGCGATCACGTGCTGCAGGGCCTCGGCTTCGGAGGAACCGGTCCGGGACTGGGCACGGTCGAGGATCGAGAGCGCGTTGAAGGGAAAGGCCATATCGGGGGAACCCGGGGCCCGGCGCCGTCATTCCGCCGCCCGGGAGTGGTTCCGGGAAATGGGGGTGGCGCGCGACAGGATTGGTTCCTCATCGCCGGCCGCCCCCGCAGCGCGGCGTGGCCTCGACCGGAAGGACTCCCCGCCATGATGGGCGCCCACCATGCTGCCTGCGGCGCTGCCGCCTGGGTTGCCGCCACCACCCGGATCGAGGTGCCGCTGGGCCCGTGGCTGCCCGCCCTGCCGGAGTCGGTCACCCTCGGCCTGGGACTCCTCGATGTCAGCCCCGTCGGCGTGGTCACCGGCGCCCTGGTCACGGCGGGCGCTGCCCTCCTGCCCGACGCCGACCACCACGGCGCCACGATCGCGCATTCACTGCCGCCGCTGTCGAACCTCTTCTGTGCCGGCGTCGGCGCGATCTCGGGCGGCCACCGGCGCGGGACCCACTCCGTGCTCGGCGTCGCCGCGTTCGTCGCCGTCGCCTTCATCGCCGGCCTGTGGACCGCCGAGACCGTCGCGTTCGGCACCATCTACCCGGGCGCGGGACTGCTGACGGTGCTGCTGGTCTCCTTCGCGGCGAAGGCGCTGAAGATCATCCCGGACCGCATGCGGAAGTCGCCGTGGGCCGTGGGCCTGACCGCCGGCGCGTTCATCACCGCCTTCGCTCCCGAGGAGCAGTTCTGGTTCCCGCTCGCCGTGGGCATCGGCGTCGTCGTCCACATCCTCGGGGACATGCTGACCACCGGCGGCTGCAACCCGGTGTACCCGCTCCGGCTCAGGAGACCGCGCCGCCTGGCGAGGATGCCGGTCGTCGCGCAGATGTGGCGACCGAACGGCAACATCGCACTGCCCGTCCTCGGCAATGCCGGATCCCTCCGGGAGTGGTGCGTGCTCGTGCCCGTCTCGCTCTACGCTCTCGGCGGGATCGGCTGGGCGGCCCTGAGGATCGACGACGGCGGAATGGTGGCCGCACGCCTCGCCGGCGGATGATCAACGGCAGGCACCACAAAAAAGCGCGGGCCCCGATCCCGAAGGATCAGGGCCCGCGCCTGGCTGCTAGCGGCGGTTGAGCAGACCGCGCAGGATTCCGCCGGTCTTGCCTGCCGGGACGGGCGTGCCGCGCCGGCCGGCGACGCCGCCGGCGGGCTTGCCGGCGGTGCCGGATGCCTTGTTGCCGAGGTAGCGGCCGGCAGCGTTCTTGAGGGTGTTGCTGATTCCCATGATGGTCTCCTTTGGTTGCGCATCTGTACCCGAGAAGATCAGGTGGCTTACTACTTTACGTCATCGGTCCGTCCTTTCCGAATGCCGAGGACCCGCACGGCGGAGCGGCAAGGGCCCGGTCACGCAAGCGGCCGGCCGGGGTTCGGCATCCCGGTACTCCGGCGTACGGTGGGGGAATGAGCGTGCCGACGGATTCCAGGGTCACCTTCGACGGGCGCTTCGCGCGTGAACTCCCCGAGATGGCCGTCGCGTGGCAGGCGACGCCCGCCCCGCACCCCGCCCTCCTCGCCCTCGACGAACCGCTTGCCGCCGAGCTCGGGTTCGACCCGGCGTTCCTCCGCTCCCCCGAGGGACTGTCGCTGCTGGTCGGCACGGCCGCACCGGACGGCGCGACGCCGGTGGCCCAGGCCTACGCGGGCCACCAGTTCGGCAGCTTCAACCCGGGACTCGGTGACGGCCGTGCGCTGCTGCTGGGCGAGGTCACCGACGTCGCCGGACGCCTCCGCGACATCCACCTCAAGGGGTCCGGCCGCACGCCCTTCGCGCGCGGCGGCGACGGACTCGCCGCCGTCGGTCCCATGCTGCGTGAATTCATCGTGAGCGAGGCCATGCACGCGCTCGGCATCCCGACCACGCGCTCCCTCGCCGTCGTCGCCACCGGCCGTGACGTGCGCCGCGAGACCATGCTGCCCGGCGCCGTCCTGGCGCGCGTCGCCAGCAGCCACCTGCGGGTGGGCAGTTTCCAGTACGCCGCCGCCACGGGCAACCAGGACCTCCTCGCACGCCTTGCCGATCACGCGATCAGCCGCCACTACCCCGCTGCCGCCGCGGCCGGGCGGCCCTATCTCGCCCTGTTCGAGGCGGTCGTCGCAGCGCAGGCAGCGCTCGTGGCGCAGTGGATGCTCACCGGGTTCGTCCACGGCGTCATGAACACGGACAACATGACCATCTCGGGCGAGACCATCGACTACGGGCCCTGCGCCTTCTTGGACGTCTTCGACTACGCCGCCGTGTACAGCTCCATCGACCGTGACGGCCGCTACGCGTACGCGAATCAGCCGCTCATCGCGGAATGGAATCTCGCACGGCTCGCCGAGACCCTGCTGCCGCTCATCGCCGCTGACCAGGAGCAGGCGATCCCGCTCGCCGTCGCGGCACTCGAGGCGTTCCGCCCGCAGTACAGCGCCGCCTGGCTCGCCGGGATGAAGGCCAAGCTGGGCCTGCCCGGCGAGGTCGACGACGAGGTCGCGTCGGCCCTGGCCGACGACGTCCTCACCCTGCTGCAGGACAACCACGTCGACTACACGTCCTTCTTCCGCGGTCTGGGCTCGGTGGTCCGCGGCGACGCCCGACCGGCCCGGGACAGGGTGCTCGACGTCGCCGCCTTCGACGCCTGGGCCGCACGCTGGCTCGCCCTCTCCCCGGACGCCGAGGCGATGGACCGCGCCAACCCCGTCTACATCCCGCGGAACCATCTCGTCGAGGAGGCCCTCGACGCCGCGACGGCCGGCGACCTGGACCCGCTCGGCAGCCTGCTCGAGGTCCTCACCAGACCGTTCGAGGAGCAGCCCGGGCGGGAGCGCTACGCCGCCGGGGCGCCGGAGGACTTCGGGGCGTACACGACGTACTGCGGCACCTGACGCACAGGGCGCTCGCCTGCACCCGCGCTGCCCGCAGGCGGTAGGTAGTCCGGTGCCCCGAATCGAGTAGGTGCTCTCACTGCTCGCGTAGGTAGCACTGTTTATTGCGTGAACGAACTTCCATAGCTTGTGGGAGGCAACGATGCCGCCCCAGTCCTCAGGAGTCCACGTGCGCACCAGCATCACACGATCCACCCTCACCCGCCGCCTCGCGAGCGCCGTCCTCCTCCCGGGGATCCTCGGGGGCGCCCTGGTCCTCGCGCCGCAGGCGTCCGCGCAGGCCGGGCCGACCACGGGGGTGTGCAACGGCGTGGTGAACCAGCTGGCGCACCGGGGCACCGTGCAGGAGAACCTCCTCAAGACCGCGGCCCGGAAGAACGCGGACCGCATCGCCGCGCTGCAGGCCGAGCGGTCGGCCCTCCAGACGGACGCCGCCACCCTCAAGGCGCAGGTCGACGCCGCCGCAGCCGCCCTCGCGGCCCTCGAGACCCGGGGCGCCGAACTGGATGCCGCGATCGCGAGCACGACCACCGAACTCGCCGGCCTCGTCGAGCAGCAGGCGAACACCGCGCGGGCCATCGAGACGGCCACCGCGGAGGTCTCCCGTCTCCAGTCACGTCACGCCGAGGCCGTCGCCGCGCTCACCCCGCTCCGCGCGGAACTGACGGCAGCCCAGACCGAGGCGGAGGACCTGAAGGAGCAGGCAGGCGCGGCAGCGGCCGAGGCCGACCTCCGGCAGGCCGCGCTTCGTGCCGCGACCGACGGGCTCGCCGGCCTCGAAGCCGCCGCCACGCAGACGGCGACCGACGTGGCGCTGCACGCCGATGCCATCACCACGGCGCAGGGCGACCTCGCCTCCCTCACGACGACGGCGCAGGACGCCGCCGCCGCGGTGGCCACGGCCAGGCAGGCCGTGGCCGACGCCCAGGCCGTTCTCGACCAGCTCGTCGCCGCCGGCGCCACGGCGCAGTCCGCGCTCGACGCCCAGCAGGCCGAGGTCGAGGCGGCCAACCGGACGCTGACCGCCCTGCAGGCGGACGCTGCAGCGGCTGCGGACGCCGTCACGGCGAAGAGCACGGCGATTGCAGCCGCACAGGCCGATCTCCTCGCCCTCGAAGCCGCAGCGGCGCAGGCCGCGGACGCCGTCACCGCGCAGCAGACTGCCATCGCCGGCGCCGAGAGCGAGCTCGTCGCCCTGCGCGCAGCCGCGGCCGCCGCCGCCGACGCCGTCACCGCCAACACCACCCGCATCGCCACCCTCTCCGCCGAGATCTCGCAGCTGGAGAAGGACATCGCCGCGAAGAACGGTGAGATCACGGCCAAGCAGGGCGCCATCACCACCGCGCAGACGGAGCTGACCGCGCTGCAGGGCCGGAAGACGACCCTCGAGCGCGAGATCGCAGCCCTGACCAAGCAGATCGACGAGATCAAGGGCAACTCCGCCGCCAAGCGCGAGCTGGAGGCTCAGCGCACGTCGAAGCAGACGGAGCTCGACTCCGTCACCAGGCAGATCACGGACAAGAGCGCCCAGATCGCGGGCCTGCAGGGCGACCTCAAGACGCTGCAGGGCCAGGTGGACACCCTCAACGCGCAGCTGCTGGCCAAGCAGGCCCAGAGCAGCGCGCTCCAGCAGGAGGCCGCGCCCCTGCAGGCCGCGCTGACGACGGCGAACGCCGCCGTGACGACCAGGGAGGCCGAGGTCCGGACGCTGCAGGGTCAGCTTCCCGCGCTGCAGACGGCCCTGACCGAGGCGAAGGCCGCCGTTTCCGCGCAGCAGGACGCCGTCACGTCCCTGCAGGGGCAGCTGCCGGATCTCCTGACAGCAGCAACTGCAGCACGCGACGCCGTCAGCGCGCAGGAGAAGGCCGTCGTCGATCTCGAGGCGGCGCTCCCGGGCCTCACCGAAGGGGTCGAGGCAGCCACGGCAGCGATCACCGTCCAGAAGGACGTGCTCGCCGGGCTGCGAACCGACCTGGCCGATGCCGAGACCCGACGCGACGCGGCCGACGCGGCCGTAGCCGCCGCGACGGCTGACTTGGCCGGTCTGCAGGACCGCCTGCCCACGCTCCAGGCCGCGGCCGACAGCTCCGCGAAGGCCCTCGCGGACAAGCAGGTGGAGATCGTCGCGCTGAACGCCGAGGTCGACCGCCTGGTCGCCGCGCTGGCCGGGCTGAACACCCGCATCACCACGGCGGAGTCGGAGGTACTCGCCCTGCAGGGCAGGGTGGCCCCGCTCCTCACGCAGCTCAACAGTCTGAACGGCGAGATCAGCGCCACCGAGGCCCAGCTCAGGACCCTGCAGGGAGAGCTGACCACCCTCGACAGGCAAGTCACGGATGCGCAGGCGGTCCTCCGCGGGCTCGAGGCGCAGAAGAAGGCGAACAAGGACTCGATCGCGGCGCAGAAGGCCACGGTGAGGACCCTTCAGGACAAGCTCGGTACGGTCCAGGGGCAGATCAGGGCCATCGACGGCCGGATCCTGCTCGGGGGTTGCGTGGCCTGACCATCGCCCCGATGTGAGGGAGCCCCGGGAACAGTCCCGGGGCTCCCTCACGTCTGCGGGCCGAGGCGCCTGCGGACTACCGCACCCCGGCCCGACGACGTCGGTCGGTGCCCGAGCGCAGGTCCCGGTTGAGCCGGCGGTCGCCGTGGTACAGGATGGCCTCCCAGTCCGCCTCCTCCGGCGTCTTGTCGATGACCTTCGACTTCTCGACCTTCTTCACCCGTGGTGCCACGTACAGCCAGTTCAGGACGCCGAGGCCCATGTCCACGGCCGAGTTCTTGATGCCGATGTACGCGCGGATGGCACCGGCCGCCAGCACGGCGTTCAGTCCGGCGAACAGCGCGTTGCCCCAGTTCTGCTCCAGGACATCCCGGGCGAGAGTCAGCAGGGAGAAGGCGACGATCACGTACGGGATCACGACGTACAGGCCGGGGGCCGCGGTGCGGTCCTTGACCTTGGGGGTGCGGACGAACGGGATCTTCTCCCCCGTGAAGGCCTGCTGGATGGACTTCAGGACGCCGGCGAGATTGACCGGCAGCAGGACCAGGTTGAACCCGTAGATCCGGAAGATGTCCGAGAAGCGGTGCCCGCAGTCGCGGAGGTCGCTGCCCATGGCCAGGAAGTACGGGGCGGCGGCGAGGAACACGACCGGGCTGAGGAGCCGGCTGTCGTACGGGTAGGCGAGGAGGAACAGCAGCCCGAAGCTCGCCCACGCGATCGACGCCATGTAGTTGACCCGCAGCAGCACCTCCCGGAAGAGCACCGGCTCACGGAGGTGGCGGCGCTGCCGCAGCTGGTTCCACAGCTTCGGCAGGATCAGCAGCCCGCCGTTGGCCCACCGGCGCCGCTGCACCACGAGCGAGCCGAAGTCCGGCGGCGTGGCGCTGTAGCTGAGGCGCTCGGGGTAGTTCACCAGCGTCCATCCGTGGCTGCCGAGGTCCACGCTGGACTCGGTGTCCTCGATGACGGTGCGGTCCTGGATGTAGGTCTTGATCTCGAAGCCGCCCACGTTCTCGACCTCGACGATGTCCTCCACCGCACGCTTGCGGATCACGGCGTTCGCCCCCACCCAGAACGTGGCCCCGTAGTAGGTCATGCCCTGGTGCAGGATGTGCTGGATGTCCGTCGACGCGCCGGCCACCCGCTCGATCCGCGTCGGCGCCCCCCGGAAGGACGAGTACGGGGTCTGGGTGACGGCGATGCGCTCGTTCCCGGGGGATTCCAGCAGGTGGACGAGCCGCACGCAGTAGTCGCGCAGCAGCAGGGAATCGGCGTCGAGGGTCAGCAGGTAGGTGGAATCGGGGACGTCCAGGACGTCGTCGTCCTCCGCCTCCTCACCGTCCGCCATCGGGCGCAGCACCGTGCCGGTCGCGACGTGCTCCCTGCGCCAGCGGTGCCCCATCAGCGAGATGTAGGCGTTGAGGTTCATGGCCTTGTTGGCCTCGTGGGACAGCGAGGCGTAGGCCTTGCGCTCGAAGGTCTCCAGCCGCGTGTTGAAGATCCGTACGAGGCGCACGTACAGCTCCCGAACCCGCTCCGGCTCGGGGCACTGCCCCTGCGCCAGCGCGGCCCTGAGCGCGTAGATGGTCAGGCGCAGTTCGCGGGCCAGGCCCATGACCACGAGGTCCACGAAGAACTCGTCCACGTGGTCCTCCACCGTCTCGCTGTCGGCCATGTCCTCGAGCCACACGGCGGCGTCCTCGTAGGCCGCGATGAGCGGGGGCAGGTCACCGGTGGACGACGGCGCGTCCGGGTCCCGGGCGGCGAGCGCGGCCTCGAACCCGGCGAGCGCGGCACCCGCCCGCGTGGACGGCTCGAGCAGGGCGGACTCGATCTCGAAGGTGAGCGCGCGGGTGGCGTCGAGGCGTTGCCGGATCACGGGGTCGGTGGGGTGCGGCGGGTCGTCGAGGAGCAGGACCACGCGGATGTCGGGGAACTCCTGCAGGGCGGCGGACCACAGGGTGGCCCGGACGACGGCGGGCTCCTCCGCGTAGGAGGGCACGAGGACGGTGATGCCCTCCCGGTGATCGGCGAAGTGGCGGTCCAGCTCTCCCCGCGGCACGCGGCGGTGGTCGCGGAACCGATACAGCGCACCCTGCCGGGCGACGAGGTACATGAGCGCGGAGAACGTCAGGAAGGTGACGACGATCAGGTACGACGTCGCCTCCGCCTGGAACCGGAAACCCGCATCGGGATTGTTGGCGAACTGCCGCAGGATCGTCGTGACGATGTAGGTCAGCCAGGCCAGCACCGTGACCACGATGCCGAGGCGACCCAGGGCGATCTTCCGCGAGGACGGGGTGGGGTGCACGATGGACAGCGGCTCCGAGCGCCGCTCCGCGCCCCACTGCCGGCGACGCGCCGGAGCTGCCGGGGCCGCCGGGTCGGGGACGGTGGGGGCTGCGCCCGGCGACGGAGCGACCCTCACGCCCGCGGTCGCGTCGGGAACGGCATCGGGGCCGACGCGAGGTGCCGGGAAGTCGGTGGCATCGCTGGATCTGGACATGGCTACCTCGGCAGTTGGCGGGCGGGTGGGTGCGTGACGTCGCCCCGCGACATGCAGCGTCACTCTCCACCATCGGCCGGCCCGCCGGTAGCGTTAGGCAAAACAATGACGGGCACCGGATTTTGCCATACGCTTCAAGCGTCTCGCGCACCGGGGTGCGCACTCCCGCCTCCTATCGAGGCCGTCATCTGGGGTTCCTGTGTCTGCTCGTTTTCCTGGCCGGAGGCTGTCTCTCCTCCGCATGCTTCTTCTGTCCGTCGTCGTCGGCGCCCTGGCCGTGGGCAGCCTCACGGGCTGGAACCGCTGGGAGGACGCGAGGGTCGCCGAAGGTACCGGCGCCTTCTTCGCCGGCTACGTCGACGTCACGGCGACACCGTCCTACGCGTTCGAGGACCCCGCGGCGCAGAACGGCGACGGCGCGGTGCTGTCCTTCGTCGTCGCGTCGACGGAGGACCCGTGCACCCCGTCGTGGGGCACCTACTACGGCCTGGAGGAGGCCGGGACCGCCCTCGACCTCGACCGGCGCGTCGCCCGGCTCGCGCAGGACGGCGGCGAGGTCATCGTGTCCTTCGGCGGGCTCCTGAACGACGAACTCGCGACCGCCTGCACGGATCCCGGGGACTTGGTGGACGCCTACGCCGCCGTCATCGACCGCTACACGCTGGCGACCGTGGACCTGGACATCGAAGGCGAGAACCTGAAGGACGTCGCCGCGGGCCAGCGCCGCGCAGAGGCCATGGCGACGCTCCAGGCCGAGCGGGCCGGCACGGACACGCCGCTCAACGTGTGGCTGACCCTGCCGGTCGCTCCGAGCGGCCTGACCGCGGACGGCACCACCGCCGTCGCGCAGTTCCTGGAGGCAGGCGTGGACCTGGCCGGCGTCAACATCATGACCATGGACTACGGCGGAAGCCGGCCCGAGGGCACGAGCATGCTCGCCGCGTCGCAGAACGCCGCGGACGCGACCCACCGCCAGCTGCAGGTGCTTTACGGGAGGGCGGGCCTCGAGATCGGCCCGCAGGCCGCGTGGCGGAAGATCGGGCTGACGCCGATGATCGGGCAGAACGACGTCAAGGGTGAGGTGTTCACGCTCGACGACGCCGCGGCGTTCAACGCCTTCGCGGCCGAACGCGGCGTGGGACGCATGTCCATGTGGTCGCTGAACCGCGACGCCACCTGCAGCGAGAACTACGCCGACACCACCGTGGTCTCGGACTCCTGCAGCGGCATCGACCAGCAGGGTCTGCTCTTCGCGCCGGTGCTCGGGGCGGACTTCGAGGGCCGCGCCGCGACGCTCGCCGACGAGCCCGTGGCCGAGGAGACCCCCGAGGCCCTCGTCGAGGACGATCCCGAGACGAGCCCGTACCCCATCTGGTCCGACGTCGGCACGTACCGCGAGGACGACCGCGTGGTGTGGCAGGGCAACGTGTACGTGGCGAAGTACTGGACGCAGGGCGACCTCCCGAACGACCCGGTGCTGCAGGCCGAGGAGACCCCGTGGACGCTGCTCGGCCCGGTGCTGCCCGACGAGCGGCCCGTCCCCGCGGTCACCGCCCCGGCCGACCTCTACCCGGAGTGGGATCCGAAGAAGGTGTACGAGCGCGGCGACCGGATCCTCGTCGAGGGGCGCGTCTACGAGGCGAAGTGGTGGAGCCAGAGCGACAGCCCCGAGGCCGCGGTGCAGGGTTCGGACGCCTCGCCCTGGCAGAAGCTCGACGACGCCACCCTCCTGAAGCTCCTCGAGGAGCCGTCGGCCTCCTGACCCGCCGGGGACCTTCGGCTCTGTGCGGTGCCGGCCGGCCCGAGAAGGGTTGGTCCATGACGACGATCCAGATCACCGAGCAGGGCGAGCAGCCCACGGCGGGCGTCCGGGAGCGGGTGCCGATGGCGGAGCTGAGCGGGTTCTTCTCCCGGGCCTTCCGGGACACGATGGCGGCGTTGCAGGCCCAGGGCGTGCAGCCCGCCGGAGCGCCCTTCGGGAAGTACTACGGGCCGCCCGGCGCCGTCGTCGACGTCGAAGCGGGCTTCCCGGTCGCCGCGGCCATCGCGCCGGCCGGGAACGTGGCGCCGGGGAGCCTGCCGGCCGGGCGCACGGCCGAAGCGACCCACATCGGACCCTATGACACCATGACCGAGACCTATTCCGAGCTGGAGCGCTACTTCACCGAGGCCGGGCTGACCCCTGGCCCGGTGATGTGGGAGAGCTACCTCAGCGATCCCGAGGCGGAGCCGGATCCGGCGGGGTGGCGGACCCGGATCTGTTGGCCCGTGCTCCGGATCTGACCCCGGCCGGGCGTAGCGCCGGCCTCACGCCACCGACGGCACGTGCCGGTCCGTGGCGGCGACCGTGACCAGGGACAGCAGGCCGAGCACGGGGACGACGACCAGGAGGGCGAGTCCGGTCACCGACGACGCCTCGGTCGCGTCCGCGGCCGGCAGGAAGAGGGAGATGTCCCACGACCCGTGCGCGATCATCGCCGGGAGCAGGAGCCCGCTGATCCTCCGGAATGCGTAGAGGATGGCGCCGGTGAGCGTCGCGAGAAGCACCTGGTTCAGGACCGCGGAAGCGGGCGAGCCGGTGACCAGGTTGGTCAGATGGAACACCCCGAAGACCACCGAGGTGAGGACCGCGACCGTCGCCTCGGTGCGTCCGTCGGCCCTCAGCCCCCGGAGGAGGATGCCCCGGAACAGGGCCTCCTCGGCGAATCCGACCAGCAGCCCGGCGACGAGGATCGGGATCAGGAGGTCCAGGCCCAGCCCGGGCCAGTCCACGAAGGCCAGGTGCAGGACGATGCCGACGACGAAGGTGCCCGCCGCGATCCAGAGCACCATCGGGACCGGCAAGCGTTCCCTGTCCCGGAAGATGCGGTCCCAGCGGGACCACCAGAGGAACGCCACCAGGAGGGCGGTCCCGGCCGCCAGAGGCAGGACGGCGGTGCGCCAGACGTTCGCGGCGGAGTCGAACCACTCCGTGTAGGGGATCCCCGACGTCGCCGCCGTGAGGGTGAAGACCGCCGCGTACGCCACGACGACCACCAGCGCCGTCCCTGTGGACGGCCTGATCCGGGGAGCGCGCCCGAGCGATGCGGGCGATGTGTTGGACTGCGGCATGGTCGACCCTCCGCGGGGGCTCCCCGGTGGTGGCTGTCCTCCGGACCCTACGTCCTCCCGCGACGGCACGGAATCCTCCGTCCCGGGTGACTGGGCGGAGGGCGGCGAGCCGGAGAGGACGACGCCGATCAGGAGGATCACGATCGCGGAGCAACACCTGCTCCGGGTGAGGACATGGACGGCCGTACCGGCCGACAATGGCGGGATCACCGGCACGGCGCCAGCGCCCCCCCCGGACGACCGCCGCACACCAGGGAGGAATGCCCATGTCGACGTCGAGACCCGTTCTCACCGTATTGGTCACGTGGGGGGCGGTCGGGGCCCTCCTGGCCGGCTGCAGTGAGCCGACCCCGACCGAGAACACCGATCAGGCCTGCGCTTCCGCCGATGCGTTCACGGCCGCCGTGGACGATTTCACCGACACCCTCCGCCCGGGCGCGGACGTGGAGGAGGTGCAGGCGGCGCGGGACGAGGTCCGCCGGACCTTCGAGGATCTGATGGAGGAGGGCGGAGACGTGGCCGAGGACAAGAGGGAGGCCCTGAACAAGACGGTGGCGGAGTTCCGGACGGCGGTCGACGAGATCCCCGATGACACCACCCTGTCGCAGGGCCTCGCCGTCCTACGGCAGAAGGCCGCCGAGGTCGACACCACGCGCGGCGAGTACGTCGCCGAACTCGGCTGCGGCTGATCGGTGAGGGACACCGTGACCAGCGACGGAGTACGGACTTTCGGCGTGGAGGAGGAACTCCTCCTCGTCGACGGCACCACCGGTCTGCCGCTCGCGGCTTCCTGTGCGCTGCTCGAGGAGCACGCGGACGCCGCGGGGCCGAAGCTGGAGGCCGAGCTTCAGCAGGAGATGATCGAGGTGGTCTCCTCCGCCCCCCGCACACTGGCGCACCTGGTGTCGGACGTCGTGGACGGCCGCGCCGCCGCCGACCGCGCGGCCCGCGCGGTCGGTGCCCGGGCCGCCGCCCTGGCCACCTCCCCGATGCCCGGCCGCCCGCACGTCCATCCCACCGAGCGATTCGGCACGATCATCGACCGCTACGGCGTCCTCGCCCGGGACAACCTGACGTGCGGGATGCACGTCCACGTCTTCGTGACCTCCCAGCGGGAAGGCGTGGGGGTCCTCGACCGCATCCGCAACTGGCTGCCGGTGCTCGTGGCCCTGAGCGCCAATTCCCCGTTCTTCGGCGGACGGGACACCGGTTTCGCCAGTTACCGCTCGCAGGTCTGGCAGGGGTGGCCCTCGGCCGGGCCCTCCCCTGTGTACGGCTCTCCGGGAGCGTACCGTGCGCGGGAGGAGGAGCTGATGGCCACCGGGGTCCTGCTGGATCGCAAGATGCTCTACTTCGACGCCCGGCTGTCCCATGCGTATCCGACGGTCGAGATCCGGGTGGCCGACGTCTGCCTCTTCGCCGAGGACGCAGGGGTGATCGCGGCCCTCGCACGCGGCCTCGTGGAGACCGCGGCCCGGGACTGGCGCGCCGGGCTCCCTCCGGCTGCGATCTCCGCTCCCGCACTGCGCCTTGCAAGCTGGCAGGCGAGGCTGTCCGGGATGAACGGGAACCTGGTGCATCCGCTGACGGGACGTCCTGCCCCGGCGCCGGCTGTGGTGGCGGACCTGCTCGCCCACGTGCTCCCGGCCCTGGCCGACGCCGGGGACACCGAAACCGTGGCGGACGGTCTCGTCCGGGTGATCGCCCGGGGCACCGGAGCCGATCGGCAACGCGGCGTCCTCCACCGCACCGGCCGGCTCGCGGACGTGGTCACCGATGCAGTGGAGGTCACTCATGCCTTCGACCGGAGCGGCACCCTGGCGCGGGCCATGCACCCCGGGGGTGATTGACAGGCACCGCCGGCGGCCGTACCGACGCCGTGAGTCCACGAACAAGGAGGCTCCGCTTGAACGAGCTGACCATCGTCCTCATCACGGCGGCCCTCTTCGGGTGGGCACTGGTCTCGGCGCGCCTGCAACAGGCCGACCTGACACCGCCGATCGCGTTCCTCGTCCTCGGGGGTGCCCTTGCCGGGTTCGGCCTGGTGGATGGTTCCTCGATCCCCGAGACGTATGCCCCCCTGGTGGAGGTCACCCTGGTGTGGGTGCTGTTCTCCGACGCCGCCGGCCTGCGGCTGCAGCAGCTCCGTCAGGATGCGGGCCGGGTCCTGCGGCTTCTCGGCCTGGGCCTGCCCCTGACCGTCGTGTTCGGCTGGGTGACGGCCACCCTCTTCTTCCCGCAGCTGGGGCCCTGGCTTGCTCTCGTGGTCGCTGCCGCGCTGGCCCCGACCGACGCCGCGCTGGGGCTCCCCGTGGTGACGAACCGGCGGTGCCGTCGCCGGTCCGGCGGCTGCTCACCGTGGAGAGCGGGTTGAACGACGGCATCGTCACGCCCGTCGTCCTGCTGGCCATCGCTGGAGCGGCCGCCGCCGCCGGGATGGAGGACGCCGACGGTGCGGGTTCCGCGGTGATCACGCTGCTGATCGGGGTGGCGGTCGGCGCGGTGATCGGAGGAGCCGGAGGGTGGCTGCTGCGTTGGGCCCGACGGCGGGGGGTCGCCGCCGAGGATTTCGCGGGCATCGGCGTGCTCGCTCTGGCCCTGCTGACCTACACGGCCGCCGTCGAGGTGGGCGGCAACGGATTCGTCGCGGCGTTCTGCGGCGGGCTGGCGTTCGGTGCGGCGGCGGGCCCCCGCGCGAAGGGCGAGCTGGTGTTCCTCGAGCAGGCGAGCAACCTCGTGTCGATGCTCGTGTGGGCGGTCTTCGGCGCTGTCACAGTCGCCGTCGTCCTGGACCGCATCACGGTGCTGATCGTCGTCTACGCGGTGCTCAGCCTGACGGTGGTGCGCATGATCCCCGTGGCCCTGTCCCTGATCGGCTCCGGCCTCGGCCGCTCCACCGTGCTGTTCGTGGGCTGGTTCGGCCCGCGCGGCCTCGCGTCCATCGTGTTCGCCCTGATCGCGTTGGACGAGCTCGGCCCGCAAGCCGACGACGCCGTCTCGATCGTCGCCGTCACCATCCTCCTCAGCGTGCTGGCCCACGGGCTCAGCGCCTCGCCGCTGGCCACGCGGTTCGGACGGATGTCGGCGGCCCGTCCCGTGTCCCGGGCATAACGCCTGCGCGACACGGCAGGGAGACGCCCGGTGGACGAGCCCACCGGGCGTCTCCCTATGTCACCGGAACGGGGGCAGTCCCTCTCCGGCCACGCCTACTTGTAGGTGACGGTCGTCGCTCCTGTGGTCGCCGACCAGGTGATCCGACCGCCCTGGAAGTCCTGGGCGCGCACGGAGGCACTCACCTGGATCTCGTTGCTGACCGGATAGCCGAGGCGACCGCGTTCCCACCCCAGGGATGCCCACCGCGACCTGATCGCACCCTTGGTGATGAACGCCCCGGTCGCCGGCGACCAGTGGATCGACCCGCCCTGGAACGTCTGGTAGGCACCGCCGTTGGGCAGACCGACACCCTCGTTGATCAGCGGGTATCCCAGCGGACCGCGCTCCCAGCCCTGCGATGCCCACCGCGACCTGATCGCACCCTTGGTGATGAACGCCCCGGTCGCCGGCGACCAGTGGATCGACCCACCCTGGAACGTCTGGTAGGCACCGCCGTTGGGCAGACCGACACCCTCGTTGATCAGCGGGTACCCCAGCGGACCGCGCTCCCAGCCCTGCGATGCCCACCGCGACCTGATCGCACCCTTGGTGATGAACGCCCCGGTCGCCGGCGACCAGTGGATCGACCCACCCTGGAACGTCTGGTAGGCACCGCCGTTGGGCAGACCGACACCCTCGTTGATCAGCGGGTACCCCAGCGGACCGCGCTCCCAGCCCTGCGACGACCACCGCGACCTGATCGCACCCTTGGTGACGCGCGCTCCTGTGGCCGAGGACCAGTGGATCGAGCCACGCTCGTAAGTCTGGTAGCAGCCTCCGGAGACGAGGCCGCACCTGATCGGCCCGAGCGCGGCCCCGATCCCGGGCGTGGCAGCCGCGGCGGCGTTGATGGCCGAGGTGGCGGCCGCGGGAACTATCGGATCCGTCGGGTCCGTCGGGTCCGTCGGTGGGGGTGGCGTCGTACCGGCCGCCCTGAGGTCGTAGTCGTCGGTGACGAGCGTGCCGTTGCTGGTCAGGTTCAGCCCCATGCTGATCGCCGAGGCGCCGGCCGGCACGGGTGGTGTGGTGTAGCTGGTCTCGGTCCAGTCGGCCGCGGCGTCGTACTTCGGGCTGGACGTCCAGTACATCCAGGTACCCAGGCCGGTCCGGTAGTACAGCTCGAACTGGGTGGGGGCGGTCGACGTGTACCAGGCCTTCACCTGATACGCGGTGCCCGGCGTCGCGCTGGGGGCGCATTCGCCGAGGTCGAGGGTGGGCAGGAGCTTCGCGTCGCCGTCGACGTAGCCCGCCATGGTCAGCTGCTGCGCGATGTTGCCGGTGCGTCCGGGGCTGACCTGGCTGAACGTCGGGGAGTTCGTGCCGTAGCCGCCGAAGGCCCAGCATTCCGGCTTCGCTTCGACCCCACTGCCGGTTTCCAGGCTGGGGTTCCTCAACAGGTTCCCGGTGGTGATCGGCGCCGGTGCGGCGGGGCCGGCGACAACCGGCTGCGTGGTGCCGCCGATGACGTCGTTCACTGTCTTGACCTCGATCCTCCCGGCAGCGACCTCGTCCCGGAGCCAGGCCGTGTACTGGTTGAACAGCTCCGTGGTGACGGATAGCGGGTCACTGTCGCGGCCCACGTGGTGGAAGGTCAGCTGCACCCAGCCGCCCCCTCCGTTCACGGACTGCGTGACCTGGTTCTGCAGATCGGCGAGCGTCCAGGTGTTGTCGATCTGGTCCGGCGCGCCGGTGTAGTACGGGTTGCCCGGGGGGATGGTCTCAGCGAGAGCGAAGGTTGCGGATTCCGGGTTCTTGCTCCGGACGTCGCCCAGACCACGCGCGCTGTTGTATCCGCACTCCCTGACGATCGCCTCCACCTCGGGGCTTGAGGACGCGAACGGGTAGGCGAAGCTTCTGACGACCAGCCCCAGACCGGTGAGGTTGGCCCTGTCGTTGCAGACCTGGCGCCGGGCCTCCTCCGCCCCCGACGCTGCCAGGTCAGGGTGCGTGACGGTGTGGCCGCCGATCTCGTGGCCGCCGGCCTGCATCGCCTGGATCTGGGCGGTGGTCAGGAACTGCGGGGCATTCAGGTACCCAGAGGGGACGAAGAAGGTTCCCCGCAGCCCTGCTGCCGTCAAGGTGTTCGCGGCAGCGAACTGGTTGTCATTGGCGTCGTCGAAGGTGAGGGTGACGGTCGTGTTCGGCGCGGCCTGTGCCGGCGCCGCGACGACCAGGCCGCCGACCAGACCGGCGAGCGCCGCCAGGATGCCGGCCATGACGGTCCACCGCGTCCTGCCCCGCGTGGGGGCACTCGCCCTTCGGCGTCGGTGGTTCGATCTCGTATCGGCACGCCGATCATCCAGTGTTCCCATATCCGTATCCCGCTCTGTTCGGGGGGAACCCGTTCGGGCACAGCCCGGAGCCCGGTGAACACACGTACCTCGAGATGCCCCGCAATCCGACCCAGCCGCTCGTTCCCCTGCGATTCCGCAACACCAGTGCGTATTCGACAGCTATTGCGCCAGGCCCCCATATCGACCTGTGCTGGAAGCGTATGAGGGACCCTTGGCAGAGGGGCGAGTGGTCACTACCCGACTTCGCGAACCAGTGACCACCCGTTCGGCCGATATCCACTCAACCGGGAACGCCTGCACAAGTAGTCGGACCGGGACCGGCCCTACTTCGAATGCCTGACCGAGGAGCCCGTGGTCTCCACGGCTGGCGAACCCTCGGGGCTGTCCTCCGTGTCGGCGGAGATGACCGGTTCGCCCTCCACGTGGTCGCGGTCCTTCTTCGAGGCGTCGCCCCGGGTCTTGAGCAGGCTGGCGACGGTGGCGACGGCGATCGTGGCACCGATGAACAGCAGCGAGAACCAGATGGGGATCTCCGGCACCCAGAGCAGCGGCTCGCCACCGTTGATGAAGGACAGTTCGTTGACGTGCAGGGCGTGGAAGACGAGCTTCACGCCGATGAACGCGAGGATGACGGCGAGGCCCTGGGCGAGGTAGATCAGGCGTTCCAGGAGCCCGCCGATGAGGAAGAACAGCTGGCGCAGGCCCATGAGCGCGAAGGCGTTGGCCGTGAAGACGATGTATGCCTCGTTGGTCAGGCCGTAGATCGCGGGGATGGAGTCGACGGCGAAGATGAGGTCAACGAAGCCGATCGCGATGATGGTCAGCAGCATCGGGGTGACCCAGCGCTTGCCGTCCTTCTTCACGGTGAGCTTGTCCCCGTGGTACTCGTCGGTGACGGGCAGGACGCGGCGGACGAGCCGCATGAACTTGCCGTCGGCCGGGTTCGCCTCATGGCTGCCGAAGGCCTGCTTGTAGGCCAGGAAGAGCAGCAGTGCGCCGAAGATGTAAAAGATCCAGGAGAAGTTCTCGATCAGGCCCGCGCCGATGGCGATGAACGCACCGCGGAGGACGAGGGCGATGATGATGCCGATCATCAGTACCTTCTGCTGGTACTTCTTCGGGACCGCGAAGCCCGTCATCACGATCAGGAACACGAAGAGGTTGTCGATCGACAGGGCCTTCTCCGTGAGGTAGCCGGCGAAGTACTCGCCGCCGAAGCGCCAGCCGGAGACCACGCCGATGCCGACGCCGAAGAGCAGGGCGAGGCCGATGTAGAAGGCGGACCAGCGCGCGGATTCACCGATGGTCGGCTCGTGGGGCTTGCGCACGTGGGCGAAGAACTCGTAGACGAAGAAGAGGATCGTCACGGCGATCGTGATCAGCCAGATGGTCGGCGTGATCTGCATGTGGGTACTCCAAAGGGTAGGCGTCAGGCGATGGCGCCAAGGTCTCCTCCGCCCGGACGGAACCGGAACCGACGGGCCCGGGATGCTTCGCTGCATCCGTATTG
This sequence comes from Arthrobacter sp. Ld5, assembly GCF_051172775.1. Lineage (NCBI taxonomy): Bacteria > Bacillati > Actinomycetota > Actinomycetes > Micrococcales > Micrococcaceae > Arthrobacter > Arthrobacter sp. Ld5. The sequence goes on along the minus strand of NZ_JBPKBO010000024.1, from coordinate 371,291 downwards.
ACGGGCCGATCACAGACGGGAGTACTCCCCTTGATACGAGAAGCCTAACGCACGCATGACCGTGCCCATTCCCGGGGCGCCAGGGGTACCGCCATCGGGCGGGTGGCTAGGCTGGAGGAATGGCCACAGTTCTCCTCGTGCGGCACGGCCGCACCACAGCCAACGCGTCCGGACTCCTGGCCGGCCGGGCCGACGGCGTCAGCCTCGACGGGATCGGCCGCGACCAGGCGGCCCTGACCGGGGGCCGGCTCGCGGCCGTGCCCCTCGTCGGCGTCGTGTCGAGCCCCCTCGAGCGCTGCCGGCAGACCGCTCAGTTCATCCTCGACCGCCAACTCAGCTCTCCCCCCGCGCCGGTTGATCCAGAGCTCACGGAGTGCGATTACGGCCAGTGGCAGGGCCGCCTCCTCAGCGAGCTCGCGACCGAGCCCCTGTGGCCGACGGTGCAGTCCCAGCCGTCCGCCGTCACCTTTCCCGGCGGTGAGTCCATGGCCGCCATGCAGGCGCGGGCCGTGGCGGCCATCCGGCGCCGCGACGCGGCATTCGAATCCGAGCACGGGCCCGGAGCGGTATGGGTTGCCGTGAGCCACGGGGACGTCATCAAGTCGATCCTCGCCGACGCCCTCGGTACGCACCTCGACCTGTTCCAGCGCATCAACGTGGGCCCGGCTTCCGTATCGATCGTGCACTACGGCGCGAGCCGGCCGACCGTTTTCGCGACCAACACCGACGCCGGGGACCTGTCCTGGCTGGCCGCCAGCACCCCGTCCGGCGACGCCGCCGTCGGTGGCGGCGCGGGCCACGCAGCACCTCGTCCCTCATGAGCCTAAAATGCTCGTATGCCTACAACTGTTCACGAGTTCGCCTGGCCTGACCGGGTTGTCGTCGGCACCATCGGCGTCCCGGGGTCGCGTACGTTCTACCTGCAGGTGCGCTCCGGTGCCCAGCTCGTGAGCATCGCGCTGGAGAAGCAGCAGTCGGCCCTGCTCGCCGAGAAGATCGACGAGATCCTCGACGAACTGAGCACTCTCGAGGGCAACCCCTTCAGCGTTCCCGCCACCACGCCCATCGAACTCGTGGACAACGACGACCTCGAGACCGTCGAGGAGCAGTTCCGGACCGGCGCGATGAGCCTGGGCTGGGACCCGTCGACGGCGCAGGTGGTCGTCGAGGCCTATCCGCTGCCGGAAACCGACGAAGACGCCACGCTCGAGGACGACGAGACCGAAGCCTCCGAAATGCTGCTGGTGCGCATGCCGGTCGGCACCGCGCGCGCATTCACCAAGCGCACGCGGGAGATCGTGGGCGCCGGGCGTCCCATCTGTGTGATCTGCGGCCAGCCCATCGACGCCGACGGGCACACCTGCGCCATCACCGAGGTCTGATGCCGCCGCCCGACCTCGTGACCGCCGAGCTCGCGCTCACCGGCCGCATCACGACGGCGTCGAACGCCACGTTCCTGGGCACCATCGGCGATACCGCGGTCGTGTACAAGCCGATCAAGGGCGAGCAGCCGCTGTGGGACTTCCCCGACGGCTTCCTCGCCCACCGGGAGGTGGCAGCCTACCTGGTCTCGGAGGTGCTCGGCTGGAACATCGTGCCGCGCACCTGGCTGCGCGACGGCCCGTTCGGCGAGGGCATGGTGCAGCTCTGGCAGGAGACCGACCCCGACCAGAATCCCGTGGACCTGCTTTCCGCCGACGAGGTGCCGGACAACGGGTGGAAGCAGGTTCTCGAAGGGCAGGACGAGACGGGGCGGATGGTCGCCCTCGTGCACGAGGACACGCCGGCGCTGCGTCGGATGGCGGTGTTCGACATCCTGGCCAACAACGCCGACCGCAAGGGCGACCACATCCTCGCCATGCCCGATGCGCACCGGTACGGCGTGGACCACGGGCTCACCTTCCACAGCGACCACAAGCTGCGGACGGTGCTGTGGGGGTGGCTGGGCGACGAGCTGACCGCCGAGGAGCTCGAGGGCGTCGACCGGGTCGTCGAGGGGCTGCGGGGTTCGCTCGGACGCGAGCTGGCCGGTCTGCTGACCGCCACTGAAATCTCCTCGCTCGCGGCACGCTGTGCCGCGTTGCGCGCAACCGCGCGGTTTCCGGGTCCAGGCGGTCGAGGGTCTGCGGTGCCCTGGCCGCTGTTCTGAGGGGTACCGGCGTGGAGGTCTTACTCGATCATTTCGAGGGACCTCGCGCGTGACGGTGGACGAGCCGCCTCTCGGGCTACAACTGCTGAAAACGCGGCTCACCTTCTTCCTGGGCACCGGCCCTCACTCAGAGACTCATTCACTCATTGAGCCCGGTCAGAGCTACGCGGCGGTCCGACTCGAGTACGTCGCCTACTCCTGATCAACAGCGGCGAGAACCTGGTCGACAAGACCTTCGAGGATCGGGATATCGGCAGCCGGGCTGTCCATCGACTGGCTGATGGCCGTGACGCTGATCGAGCCGCGCGCGGCGCTGACCGTCGTCGTGTTCTGCTTCTGACCTGTTGGCAGAATCAGGACACCGCGTGCACCCGTCGAGATTGCGCTCTCGTTAGCGGTCTCCACCAGGGTAGATTCGCCTGTTGCCGTTTCGCCCTGCAGCTCTACCTGATAGGTGGAACAGGTTTCGGCGCGTGCTTCCGCATCCCCCTGCTGGGACCTCATCAGTTCCTCGGCACCGTCGAGTTCGGTGAGGGTGATGATGGTTGCGCTCTGGTCGGTCGGGTTCACAGCAGCGCCCACCGCGTAGCGAGTGCCTTCGGGCATCTGCGCGGCCGCTTCGAACACCGCACCGCACTCCTCGGGTGTCACCACGACGCCCTCGATCGATTGCAGACCCTGCTGCGCCATCGCATCGATCTGCTCCGGAGGAACGACCGTGAGGGGTGCACCGTCCGGCATCGCGATCGTGGCGAGCACGGCAGCGAGCTCCTCGGCACTTCTGCCCGTCGCCGAGGAGCCCGCGGCGGGAACGGACGGCACTGCTGTGGCTGACGCGGAGGGCACTGCGGACACGGACTCGGACGCCGAAGCGGATGGAGTCTCGGGCGATGACTCGGAGGCGACAGCCGAGGACGACGCCGAGGTTGCCGCGTCGCCCCCTCCGCCACAGGCTGTCAGAGCCAGCAAAGCGCCGGCAGCGAGAGCAGACAGGGAAAGGATGCGTGACATGTGAACCCCCAGTGTGATGGAGCCCACCCAGCTCCCCGTCAGAACCCTACAAGGACACCCTGTGGAACCCGAGGGACACGCAAGCAAGACGAATCGGTGTCACTAGACGTGCCGGCCCCGTCAGGCCGCGCCGCACAGCGTAGGGGCATGCGCCCCGGTACGCTCACTGGATCGACCGTTTGTTCTAGGCATGGGGGTAGCAATGAATGTTGGCGTGCTCGGTTTGGTGATTCTTCCGTTGTCCTACCTGATCGCGGCCCTGCTTCTGTACGTGATCATCCGCTTCGGCGTGAAGCACGGCATGCGCTCCTACTACGCGGATGCAGCCCAGCGCTCGGGCCCGGCGGCTGGCTCTGCCGGTGAGCCGCGGCCGTAGGTACGACGTGTGGCTGGGCCTGGTGATCGCGCCAGCGCGTGAGGGCGGCGGCCAGGGAGATATTTCTATAGATGAGCCGGAGACAGACTGACCACTTCGGTTGAGAACCCCAGGGGATGTTCAGCTCCTCTGCTACCTGCTGAAAGGTGGGGCACCGCAGCGGCCTGGACTGCCCACCGCTCCGGGGGGGGCAGTCCAGGCCGCTGACTCAGAAATCTCCGTAGGGCCAGTCGAAGTGGGCGCGTGTCTCCTCGATCGGACGGCGGAGTGTACGAGCAATCTCGTACCAGCTGGCGCCCTCGTTCCGGGCCAGCCGGACTGCGGCTCCGAGCTCCCGGTCGGCTCGCTGCGTCTGTTGCTGGCGGTCCGTCAGCAGGGCCTTCCAGTCCTCGATGAGCCACCCATGAGCCGCCAGGTCGTCATCGCTGGACTGCTCGAAACAGTCTCCGAGCAGCCGGTACGAGGTGAACGCTCTCAGGGCTTCGTCGGGGCTGAGGTCCTTAGACTACGCGGATCATCAGCCGCGGGCCCCCGGGGCGGGTGCGGATCGGGTTCCTTCAGCTCGACGAAGAAGGCGTGGACCCGCTGCTGCCCGCCCAGGACCACTACGGCGAGAACACCAGCACGACGCCGACGCACAATATCCTCGCTCGCTGCACGCTGTGCCGCCTTGCGCGCGACCGGGCGATTCCCGGGACCGAGCGGGCGGGGGTCCGCGGCGCCCTGGCCCCTGTTCTGAGCCGGGCGACGCGCTAACCCGTCGAGTGTCCGGACGTAGACGTGCGCGACGCAGTTATCACGCCGATCGTCGCGAGCCCCGCCATCACGACGACCATGGCGGGGTAGCCTCCGAGAACGGTCGCCAGGGCTGGGCCCGCGGCCGGAGCAAGCGCTCCGACGATGGTCACCGGCGCCGCGAAGGCGCCCTGCAGCGCGCCGAAGTTCCGAGTCCCCCACCGTTCCGACACAGCGGTCGCCTGCAGGAGCGTGTTACAGCCCCGCACCATGCCCGTGCTCACCGCGACGACGACCAGCAGCCCCGGTGGTCCGGACACCAGCGCCAGGGCCCAGACACACGCGGCCCCGGCCGCGGTGAGCACCACCGTGCGCGTCACGGCGGACATGCCGGCCGTCAGGGTGGAGTAGACGACCCGGCCGGCAACCTGCCCCGCCCCGATCAGGCCGAAGGCCACCACCGCGCTCTGGTAACTCACCCCTCGCTCAAGGAAGAGGGCAATCAGGTTGAACGTCACCGCATAGAGAGCGAGCGTCGAGAGGGACATCGTGGCCTGCAGCAGCCGGAACGGCCGGCTCCGTGAGACCGTCCGCGCGTCCTGCCACGGTTCAGCCCCTGCAGGTTGGGCCGATGTGGAGGTCCAGCGCGCGTTCAGGAAGAACCAGTGCAGCGGGATCGTCACCAGGGCCAGAATCCCCGCCAGAACAAGGTAGGCATTCCGCCACCCCAACCCCTCGATCAGCACCGCGGTGACAGGCGCGAAAATGGTCGACGCGAACCCTGCCACCAGAGTCAACGTCGTCAGGGCGCGCACCCGGTGCGGCCCGTACCAGCGCGTGATGACCACGAACGCCGGCTGATAGAACACAGCGGCCTGCGCGAATCCCGCGATCATCCACGCGGCTGCGAACACAGGAAAGCTCGGGGCAAGACCCACCAGCAGCAGCGCCAGGACGCCGATGACACTGCCGACAGTCATCAGAAGCCGCGGGCCCGTTCGATCCAGCGCACGCCCCACCTGCACTCCGGCGAACGCGGAGATGATCAGGCCGGCCGAGAATGCTGCGGTCATCCCCGACACCGACCACCTCGTGTCCTGACTGATCGGAACAAGGGCCACCGGCAGCGAGTAGTAGAGCAACCCCCAACTCGTGGTCTGCGCGACGCACATCGCCGTCAGACCCCCACGCGGCCGATCCCGATCAACACCAGTCACCCGATCACCTTAGAGTCAGGCGCGCACCCCGCCGTGAAGGCCAGCCGTCACGGGTGAAGCTGCGCCCGCACCTATTGCCGAACCCGGCGCAAGACGTGACCCTTGGTGCATCCGCAGTTCCGACGGTGAACGAAGGGAAGAGACGATGCCGCTCTATCTGTCGAAGTTCAGCTACACACCGGAGACCTGGGCGAGGCTGATCAAGGCTCCCGAGGATCGCGAGAAAGCCGCCCGGACGTACATCGAATCCGTCGGAGGGAGACTTCACGGCTTTTGGTACGCATTCGGCACCCACGACGGCTACAACCTGTGGGAAGCGCCCGACAACATCTCGATGGCCTCGGTTGCTCTGGCGATCAGCGGAGGCGGCGCGCTGAGCGCATTCGAGACGACGGTGCTCCTGACCGTTGACGAGACCATGCAAGCCCTCCGCAACGCCGAGCAGATCCGGTACCGGCCTCCCGGTACGCGACCTTCCTGACCACCAGGACCGGTCGAGCAGGTTCTTCGACGTCGTCCCCTCGGACGACGCGGATCATCAGCCTACTTGGTATCTGTCGGCGTCGAGCGGGTCACAGCTTGACCGGACCCAGCCGCGGGCCCCCCGGGACGGGGTGCGGATCGGGTTCCTTCAGCTCGACGAAGAAGGCGCGCGTCGGCGTCGTGCCGGTGTTCTCGCCGTAGTGGTCCTGGGCGGGCAGCCAGCGGACCGCCCCGTCCTCGAGTTCCACGTCGACGCTCGTCCCGCGGGCGTGCAACCGTCGGCGGAAGGACCCGGCGGTGATCATGACGCTGTCGGGGTGGTGGTGCTCTGTGCTGGTGTGGCCTGGCTCGTCCGTGTATTCGAGGACCCGCACGCGGTCGTTCTCGAAGACCACACGGTAATGGTCGGGATTGGTCTGCACCGGATCGTCTGCCATGGGCGGACTGTACGCCCGCCCGCACCCCGGAACCAGAGTCCTCCTGCCGCCCTCGCACGGACGGGTCTAGGGTGTGCGCATGAACCCGACGGAACAGTTCGAAGCCGAGCGCCCCCGCCTCGTGCGCATCGCCGCCGGTGTCCTCGACGACCGCGCCGAAGGCGAGGACATGGTGCAGCAGGCCTGGCTCCGCTTCGACGCCGTCGACGCCCGAATCGAGAACATTCCGGCCTGGCTGACCGTCGTCACGACGCGTCTCTGCCTCGACCGCCTGCGGTCGAGGGTGCCGGAGCCGACGGCCACCGTGCCGGAGACCGGCACCGGCACGATCCCCGACCCGGCCGAGGGCGTGGTCGAGGCCGCCGCCGTCGGCGTCGCCCTCCAGGTGGTGCTGCGAGCCCTGTCCCCGTCCGAACGGGTGGCATTCATCCTGCACGACACCTTCGGCATCGACTTCAGGACCATCGCGGCCGTCCTCACGGTCTCCCCGGAGGCCGCCCGCAAGCTCGCCTCGAGGGCCCGGGGCAGGATCTCCTCCCTTGCCCCGGACGGCACGCCGGCCGACTGGGAGGTGGTGGACGCGTTCCTCGCCGCGTCCCGGGGTGGCAGCTTCGCGCGCCTGGTGCACCTGCTCGCGCCCGAGGTCGTCGTTCGCGCCGACGCCGACGCGATCGCGGCCGGCACCCCGGCCCGATTGGAGGGCCGCGACGCGGTGGCGGCGATGTTCGACGGCGCCGCCACGACCGCGTTCCCGGTGTTCGTCGAGGGGCGGCCGGGCGCGGCCTGGTTCCACCGGGGCAAGGCCCGGGTGGCGTTCGACTTCACGACCACCGGCGGGGTGGTCAGCGCGATCACGTTCCGCGCCTCGCCCGACGTCCTCGGCTCCCTCGTCCGGCGCGTCGCTGCGGACCGAAGATGACGCCGACGGTCACACTTCCGGCTCCGGACTCGTCATCAGTACGAGGGCGGCAGACGCCGATCTCGTACACCGCATCCGGCAGAAGGTAACTCCCATGAAGACCATGACGTGCAGGCAACTCGGCGGCCCCTGCGATCTGGCGCTCCACGGCGACACCGCGGACGACGTCATCAAGGCCCAGGACCAGCACCTGAAGGACGCCACCGCGGCGGGCGATACGCAGCACCGGGCGGCCCATGACGCGATGAAGGGCCGCTGGAAGAACCCCATCAAGGGGATGGGCTGGTACAACGACACCAGGAAGGCCTTCGCCGCACTGCCCGACGGCTGACCGGCGGGTGAAGGAGAGACCGCCGGAGACCTGCTCCGGCGGTCTCTCCTGTCCTCTCAGCGGGTACATGCAGGATTAGCGCACGCCGATGTGACGTTATTATTTGCACTTCTGCTTAGGTTTACCTAACCTAAGCCTGTGCCCTTCAAGAACCCCGCGGCCCCGCCGACCCTCACCGCCACGGGCCTCGGCGTCTCCTACGGCAGCCGACGGGTCATCGACTCGGCCTCCTTCGGGCTCGCTGCCGGCACGGTCACCGCGCTGGTCGGCCCCAACGGCAGCGGCAAGTCGACCCTTCTGCGCAGCATCGCACGCCTCCACGCGCCCGACGCCGGATCGGTCGCCCTCGACGGCGCGGACGTCTCCACCCTCTCTCCCCGGGACTTCGCCCGCTCGATCTCCCTCCTGGCGCAGAGCCGGCCCGTCCCCGGCGGGCTCACCGTCCGGGAGGTCGTCAGCTTCGGCCGCCACCCGCACCGCAGCCGGTGGACGGGCCAGGACGCCGGGGGCCCCGCCGCCGTCGACCGCGCCCTCGACCTCACGCGCACCGCCGGACTCGCCGACCGCCCGGTCGCCGCGCTCTCCGGCGGGCAGGTGCAGCGCGTCTGGCTCGCCGGCTGCCTGGCCCAGGACACCGGCGTGCTGCTGCTCGACGAACCCACCACGTACCTCGACCTCCGCTACCAGGTGGAGATCCTCGACGTGATCCGCGACCTCGCCACCCACCACGGCGTGACCGTCGGCGTCGTCCTGCACGACCTCGACCAGGCCGCCGCCATCTCCGACCACGTGGTCCTGCTCGAGGACGGCGCCATCCTGGCGCAGGGCACACCCTGGGAGGTGCTGACCTCCGAGAACCTGTCCCGCGCCTACGGCGTCCGCGTGGACGTCACCGTCGCCGACGGCACCGTCCACACCCGCGCCGTCGGGCGCCACAACGCGCCCCGCGCGGCCGTCCCCACTCCCTGACCCGCTCCCGCGCCGTCCGCGCACGAACAGAAATGAACCCGATGACACGACCGAAGACCCTCGCTGCCTTCGCGGCAGCCGCCCTGCTCTCCCTGACGGCGTGCGGCACCACGGAGGACGCCGCCGGCAGCTCCTCGCCCGAGGCTGCCGCCACCGGCGAGGGCATCACCGTCACCGACGCCCGCGGCAAGGAGGTCACGCTCGACGGACCGGCAGACCGCGTAGTGGCCACCGAGTGGAACGCCGTCGAGAACCTCGTGGCCCTCGGCGTCATGCCGGTCGGCGCCGCGGACGTGAAGGGCTACGCCCAGTGGGTCAGCGCCGAACCTCTCGACGACTCCGTCACCGACGTCGGCGTCCGCGGCGAGCCGAGCATCGACACCCTCGTGTCCCTCACGCCCGACGTCGTCATCGTCACCGACCAGCTCGTGGAGGGCGCGATCGAGCAGATCGAGAAGACGGTGCCCGTCGTCGTCGTCCCGGGCGGCGACGCGACCGACAACCTCGGGCAGATGTACGAGAACCTCGACCTGATCGCCACCCTCACGGGCACCGAGGACCAGGCCGCGGAACTGCGGTCCGGCCTCGAGGCGAAGATCGCCGACGGCACGGCGGCCATCGAAGCGGCAGGGGCGGCGGGCGCACCGATCGCGTTCTCCGACGCCTACGTCGACGCCGGCAGCGTCTCGATCCGCCCGTTCACCGAAGGCTCCCTCGTCGGGAACGTCCTCGGGGAGCTGGGCCTCACCGACGCTTGGGACGTCGAGGGCGATCCCGTCTACGGCCTCGGGCAGACCGACGTCGAGGGCCTCACCGCCCTGCCCGAGGACACCCGCTTCTGGTACATCGCCAACGACGCCTTCGGCGATCCCTACCAGGACGAGCTCGAGGACAATGCCGTGTGGAAGGGTCTGTCGTTCGTCGAGTCCGGTGACGTGACGCGCTTCCCCGACTCGCTGTGGACGTTCGGCGGACCCAGCTCCATGGGGCAGATCGTGGACGCCGCAGTCGAGGCCGCACAGGCCGGGCAGTAGCGGCCGTGCCGCCGGCGACCCTCACCCGGTCCTCTCCCGCACGGGCCGGGGCACCCGCCCCGCGCCCGGGAGCGCGACTGGCAGTCGCCGGCGGCCTCCTCGCGATCGCCACCGCCCTCCTCGCCCTCGTCCACCTCACGCAGGGTACCTCCAGCGTGGACGCCGCGGACATCCTCGGCCTGCTGGCCGGGAACGACGACGGCACCACGGGCGCCGTCGTCACCGCCAGCCGCATCCCACGGCTGGCCGCGGGCATCCTCGTCGGCGCCGCCCTCGGGGCGGCCGGCGCCGTCATGCAGTCCGTCTCTCGGAACGCCCTCGCCTCCCCCGACACCCTCGCGGTGAACGCGGGCGCCCATCTCGCCGTCGTCGTCGTTGCGGCCCTCGGCCTGCAGGTACCGTTGCTCGGCGCCGTGGGCGTGGCGTTCCTCGGCGGCCTGGCCGCGGCGGCCCTCGTGCTCGCCCTCTCCCGCGCCGGCCAGTCCTCGAGCGTCCGACTGGTGCTGGCGGGGTCGGCGATCGCCCTGGCGTTCAGCGCCCTGACCAGCGCCCTCCTGCTCCTGTTCTCGCAGGAGACGCGCGGGCTGTTCGCCTGGGGCTCCGGATCCCTCGGGCAGAGCGGACTGGAGAAGGTCACCCTGCTCGCACCGCTGGCCGGGGCGGCACTGTTCGTACTCCTCCTCAGGTCGCGGTCCCTCGACCTGCTGACGCTCGGCGACGACCAGGCGCGCGTGCTCGGGATCAATGTCCGCGGGACGCAGGTCCTGGCCATCGTGCTCGCCGTGCTCCTCGCCGCCGCGGCCGTCACCACCGCCGGCCCCATCGGCTTCGTGGGACTGGCGGCGCCCGCTGTCGTGCGCCTCGCGGCGCCGCGCATCGCCGGCCTCCACCGCCACATCGCGCTGATCCCCGCCTCCGCACTGATGGGGATCTTCCTCGTGCTCGGGGCGGACGTCCTGCTGCGCGCGGTGATCGGGGCCGAGAGCGCCGTCGAGGTGCCCACGGGCGTCGTCACCACGGTGTTCGGCGCCCTCTTCCTCGTGGCGCTCGCGCACCGCATGCGGTCGGACGGGCCCACCCGGGAGGCCGCCGGGGTCTCGCTGCGCACGGTCGGCGCCGCCCGGAGTGCCGCCGTGCTGGCGGTCCTGGTGGTGCTGCTGGCGGCGGCGACCGTCGCGGGCCTGCTGCTCGGCGACGCGAAGCTCCTCCTCGGGGATCTCGCCAACTGGGTGTCCGGTCAGGCGGGGCCCGTGGTCTCGAGTGTGCTGGACACCCGGGTCCCCCGGGTCGGGGCGGCCCTGCTCGCGGGTGCGTCGCTCGCCGTGGCCGGGACCGCCATCCAGGCCGTCACGCGGAACCCCCTCGCCGAACCCGCGATCATCGGCGTCTCCGGGGGCGCGGGCCTGGGGGCTGTTCTCGTCATCACGGCCGTGCCGCTGGCGGGATTCTGGGCCGTCGGCGCGGCGGCAGGGGCCGGCGCCGCCGTGGTCTCGCTCGTGGTGTTCGGCCTGTCCTTCCGGGGCGGGATGCAGACGGACCGGCTGGTGCTGATCGGCATCGGCGTCTCCGCGGCGGCGACGGCCGTGATCACGCTGCTGATCGTCCTCACCGATCCGTGGAACGAGGCCAAGGCCCTGACCTGGCTGTCCGGGTCCACCTACGGACGGTCGCTGCAGCACCTCGTGCCCATGGCCGTCGCGCTGCTCGTGGCGGTGCCAATCATCGCGGCACTGCATCGAACGCAGGACCTCCTGGCCCTGGACGAGGATACCCCGCGCCTGCTCGGCATCCGGGTCCCGCGGGCCCGGCTGGTACTGCTCGCGGCTGCGGTTCTGCTCACGGCGTCGTCGGTCGCGGGCATCGGCGTCGTCGGGTTCGTGGGCCTCGTGGCGCCCCACGCCGCACGTGCCCTCGTGGGGGCGTCCCACCGGCTCATCCTGCCCGCCGCCATGCTGCTGGGCGCCGCGCTCGTGTGCCTCGGCGACCTCATCGGCCGGACGGCCATCGCCCCGGCACAGCTCCCGGCGGGCCTGCTCACGGCGCTGCTCGGAGCGCCGTACTTCGTCTACCTGCTGTTCCGGACCCGGTTCAGCCGCTGAGCCGGCTCCGGAACCGGATCGTCACGTCGGCGCCGAGAGAACAGCAATGACCGGCGGAAGCGCGTTCCGCCGGCCATTTCTGTCGTTTCGAGCGGGTACGAACTACAGCTCGATGCGCTCGGTCTCGATGACTTCCTTGCGCACCTGGCCGGTGACCGTCTCGTCGTGCGTATGTGCCTCGCGGCTGATACGGACACGCTCGATGGGCACTACGTCCACCTCGACGCGCGGCTTCTCCTCGTAGAGCACCATCTCGACGACGTCACCGTTGAAGGCGGTCTCCACCGCGGAGTACAGGCGCTCGCGCTCGGCCTTGCTGAACGTGCCGGCGCCGTCGTCGTACAGCGGCGCACCGTCCTTCACCGGCACACGCTCGACGACGAGCTCCTCCCGCCGGATCTGCACGGTCATGGTGACGTCCTCGGTGACCACACGCTTGACGAGCCGCACGCGCTCCGTCTCGCGGAGTTCGGTACCGACGCGGAGCTCCTCCTCCGAGCGTGTCATCGACACGTCGTCGTCATCCGCCGCACGGCCCACGAACTCGTCGGAGCGGCGGTCAGGGGATCCAGCGCGACCCGCGACGGTGTCGTCGCGGGACATGCGGTCGCCCGAGGGCGAGGACAGGAGTGCGGTCTCGTCCGACGCCGGCATCAGGCCGTAGTAGCGGAGCAGGTGCTGCTCCTCCTCCGGGCTGAGGTGACCGTCCTGCGACATCTTGGGAGATTCGTAGACCTTGCTGTGCGGGAACGGGAGGCGGACGTCCTGTCCGTCGAGGGTGGCCCCGCGGAGGGGCGCGAAGGATTCCGGGTTGCCCGCCGTGTGGGTCGCGACCGTGACCCAGCTGGGCTCCCCGGTCGCGTCGTCGACGTAGAGCTGGCCCATGGACCCCAGGACGGCTCCGTCCTCGCTCAGCACGTTCGCACCGGCGTTCATGGCATCCTTCATCTGTTCAAGCGTGATCATCGTGATCCTTTCGAGGAGGTTGCTTCCCTTCACCGTAGGTCCCGCCCGAAGCGATAGCAAGCATGCTTATTACCGGACGTGGGACAACCGGGTCGGCAGGTCGGCTGGACTTCGCCGCATCGGCGGGCGGGCCCTCAACCGGTGAGCCGCCCGATGACGAGGAACACCACCGGCAGGTAGGCCACGCCGGCGACCGTCTGCAGGGTGATCGTCGAGGCCATGAGGCGGGAGTCCCCGCCGAGCGCCCGGGCCATCACGTAGGCCGAGGACGCCGTCGGGAGGGACAGGAAGAGGATCACCGTGGCGGCCGGCGCCCCCGTGAGCCCGAGCAGCAGACACCCGGCCACACCGAGTCCCGGGAGCACCACGAACTTGACCGTGGTGGACAGCGCCACGGCGCCGAGGTTCCTGCCCATGCTGCGGAGCTCGAGCGCGGCGCCCACGCAGAGCAGCCCGAGCGGCAGGGACGCCGCCCCGAGGGTCCGCACGAAGCCGTCGAGGCCGGGCGGGAGTCCGACGCCGGTGACGTTCAGCAGGATCCCGATCAGACACCCCAGGATCAGCGGGTTCGTGGCGATGCTGCGCACGGTGCCGGCGACGGTCAGCCGCTGGGCTCCGTAGCGTGCGAAGGCGAGCGTGCAGAGGATGTTCACGAGCGGCACGAGCACGGCGTTGGCGATGGCGGCGAGCGCGACGCCGTCGGCCCCGAACAGGGCGAGCGCGATGGAGAGGCCGAGGTAGTTGTTGAAGCGGATGCTGCCCTGCAGCACGGAGGTGAACGCGGGACCGTCGAGGTCGAGGCCCCGTTGTGCGAGGACGAGTCCGATGGTCGTGAGGAGCACCGCCCCGGCGAGGATCGGTGCCATCAGTCCGATGGGGAGCCCCGCGAGGTCCGCCGTCGCCGTGCCGCTGATGAACAGCGCGGGCAACAGGACGAAGTAGCAGAGCCGCTCGGCGGGCGGCCAGAACGCCGGGGCGAGGAAGCTGCGGGCCCGGAGGCCGTAGCCGAGGGCGATCAGGCCGATGACCGGACCGAGCGCAGCGAGGGTCTGGGCGATCACCGGGTCGGAACGAGCGGCAGCACCGCCGCCGAGCGGCGCGGGCCGGGGAACGGTCGGGCAGCCGGGGGCGGGGCGCTCACCAGCCCCGCGCCTGGAGCCAGGCGGCCGCCAGGCTGCTCCACTGCCCCGCGGCGCCCTGCCCGTCCGCGAGCCCGAGGCCGTGTTCGCCCTCCTCGAAGACGTGCAGGGCGTGCGGCACGGCGTTGGCGGTGAGCGCCAGACCGAGCCGGTAGGCGTGCTCCACGGGGACGTCCTCGTCCGCGGCCGTGTGCCAGAGGAAGACCGGCGGTGCGTCCGCGGTGACCAGCCGGTCCAGCGAGGTCGCGGCGCGCAGCGCGCCCCCGGCGTCGGGGCCGAGCAGCTCGTCCTGCGATCCGCGGTGCGTCGCGAGTTCCATGGACACCACGGGATAGCCGAGCAGGGCCGCGTCCACGCGGTCATCGGGCGCGCCCGGAGCGAACGCCGCATGCCCGGCGAGATGTCCACCGGCCGAGAAGCCCAGCAGCGCCACGCGGTCGGCGCCCGCGGCGCGGACCCGGCGGATCTCCGCGCGGACGGCGTCGAGCGGTCCGGGGTGGCGGGTCCGGACGGGGTAGGCGAAGACGTCGGCCGACAGACCGAACGAGCGCAGCCGCTCGGCGACGACCTCACCCTCGTTGTCCGACAGCATGGCGTAGCCGCCTCCGGGCAGGACGATGACGTGGGAAGACTTCATGCCCTTACCGTACTGCCGCGTCGGCCGGCGGCGCCCGTGCCGACACCTAACCGGTTAAGGATGAAAGCCCCCGGCCAGGGGCCAGGGGCTCTGCAAGCGTGCGGAGAAGCTGTCAGCCCTCGCACTCGGTGCAGTACTTGTCACCGTTCTTCTCGCGCGCAAGCTGGCTGCGGTGGTGCACCAGGAAACAGGACATGCAGGTGAACTCGTCCTCCTGCTCGGGGATGACCTGGATCAGGAGTTCCTCGTGCGAGAGGTCGGCCCCCGGAAGGTCGATGCCTTCGGCGGTCTCACCGTCCTCGACGTCGATCAGCGCGGTCTGCGTGGTTGCGCTGCGCTGAGCCTGGATAGCCTCCAACGACTCGTTGGCCGGCTGGTCTTCCGGACGAACCCGTGGCTCGTCGTAATCGGTTGCCATTACGGTTGATCTCCTTCTGTGGGCGGGAATGTCGCCCAGATGCCACTCTCAACCTCGGCAGAGGTGGAAGTATTCCATATACCGGCTGCAATATACCGGTTACGGATGGGACTTTTCTCCACGCATCCCCACCACGTCCATCTGAACTTCGTTGTGACGGAACACGCCGGGCGTGATAGGCGGGTTGAAGCGTGCGTACCGCGGTTCGCCGCGGGGCACGAAGCCCGCCTTCTGCACGGCGGCCCGCAGGCCCCCGAGGTGCTTCTCGAACGACGCAAGGCCGCCGCGACCCGAGAAGGACACGACGGCGGTGGTGGCCGCGGGCTTCTCCACCACGCGGACGCGGGGGTCGTCGGGGATCGGCGCTGTGTCGAGGGAGACGTCGGCGGGCAGCACGAAGGCCACGGTGTGGCCGGTCGGTGCCTGTCGCTGGGTCACGGGCGCCGTCATCGCCAGGGACTCGGACACCCCCTTGCCGGCCGCCTGCTGGGTCACGGGCGCCGTCATGGCGAGCTTCCGCCGCGAGGTGTTCGCCCCGAAGATGTAGGAGGCGAGGGTCCGGAAGGCGGCGTTGCCGGCCGTGTCGAACGCAGCCTCGACGTCCACCTCGGCGACGACGTGCGACGGGTAGGCCCGCAGTTCGAACCCCGGGTAGGTGTCGATCAGGGTGTAGGGCTGCTGTTCGGTCATGCCCGGGATGGTACGCCCCGATCCTGACCGCGGGCCGTCGTAGGGTGGGACGCGGCCCCCTTCCCGAACCCTCCAGGAGCTCCCATGGCATGTGCACCCCACCTCGGGTACGTGGGCGCCGTCCTCCCGTGAGCCGCACTGCCATCCTCACCCCGAACGGCGCCCTCGCGGCGGGCCCCATGGCGGCGATCCTCGCGAACCACGCCATTCCCGGCTGCGAGCTGACCGACCCCTCCGGGCGCTCCCACACGCGGCTGCTGCCGACGCCGGCCGGCCCGCGCCGCGTCACGGTCACCATCCGGACGGACGACGTCGAACTCACCGCGGACACGGACGACGGCGCCGAGTTCGCGCACCTCGTGCGTGTCACTCGGGCCTGGCTGGACCTCGACGCCGATGTCGCCGCGGTTGAACGCGCTTTCGACGGCGACCCGCTCCTCGGCCCGCTGGTCCGGCAGCGCCCCGGGCTGCGGGCCGTGGGCTACCCGGACGCCTTCGAAGCCGCCATCATGACCGTCCTCGGCCAGCAGGTCTCGGTCGCCGCGGGCGGCACGTTCGGCGGGCGGCTCGCGGCCGCGTACGGTGGGCGGTCGGCGTCGGGCCTGACCCTGTTCCCGACACCGCAGCGCCTCGCCGACGCGCCGCCCGAGGAGCTGCGCGCGGCGGTGGGCGTGACGCGCACGCGGGCCGCGACCGTCCAGCACGTGGCCCGCGCCGTCGCCGAGGGCCTGACGCTGGATCCCGACGCCGATCAGGCGCCGCTGCGCCGGCAGCTGCTCGCCATCCCCGGGATCGGCCCCTGGTCGGCGGACTACCTCGCCGTGCGGGTCCTGCGGGACCCCGATGCCTTCACGCCGGGCGATCTCGTGGCCCGCCGCGCGATGGGCAACCCGAGCATCCGCGACGCCGGGACCCTGGCGGAGGCTTGGCGCCCCTACCGCGCCTACGCCCTGTTCCACCTCTGGACCGCGGCGACGTACCGCGGCGCCTAGGAGGACCGGGCCGGGGCCTTCCGGTCGCTCCTCAGCGCGATCTCCAGCTCGAAGCGCACCTTCGGGTCCTTGAGGTCGTCCCCGAACAGCTCACGCAGCTGCTGGACGCGGTAGCCGACCGTCTGCCCATGGATGCCGAGCTCCTCGGCGATCGGGGCACGCTGGCCCCAGTGCCGCAGCCAGGCCAGGAGGGTCTCCTCGAGCTTGACGCGCTGGACGTACGGCAGCCCGGCGAGCGGGGCGAGCCTCCGGCGGGACAGTTCCCCGACGGCGGACGGCTCGGCCGCCAGGACCACCTCGGTCATGTGCTCGTCCGCCCAGACCGGCGGGTCGTCCTCTCCCTCGCGCGGTGGCAGCATGGAGGCCGCCAGGACGGCCAGCCGCAGGGACTGCGCCACGTGATCGAGGCCGCCCGCGGGTCCGACGGCCGCGCTCCGGCCGGTGAGCACGCGGTCGAGCTCGGCACGCTGCCGCGGCCCGCGGTCGGGCACCAGGGCGACGGCGTCGGTCTCGCGTTCGACGACGATCGCCCCCGCCCCGAGGTGCTGCCGGATCCCCCGGGCGTGGTCCAGTGGCAGCGTCACCACGGCCACCTGCGCCGGGATCGACCAGTCCGCGAGGGACGCCGCCTGCCGGAGCGCGGTCTCGTCCGCCTGCCCGAGCAGCAGCAGCTCCAGCAGCTCGGCGCGGCGGCGGTCGACGGCGCCGGCCCGCTCGGACTGCTCGAAGGCGTAGGCCTCGGCGCTCACGGCCGAGAGCTCGTCGATGTAGGCCATGATCGATTCCCCGAGGTCGACGACGACGGCGGGACCGAGGCCCTCCTCCATGGAGCGGCGCGACATCTCGCGGAACGTGACGCGTGCGCCCATCCGGTAGGCGCCGAGCAGTGCGTCCATGCTGCGTCCCTGCCGGAACTCGCCGCGCCCCAGGCCCGCCACGAGCTCGCGGCTCTCGTCGGACAGCGCGGACATCGCCGTACCCGGCAGTTCGAGGAACCGCTCGAGCGCGGCAGCCACGCCCCGGCGCAGGCCCCGGCCGAAGTTCCCCTCCATGGGCCGGGCGTACGCCGGCACCAGCTGGGGAACCGCCTGGATGATGGCCTCCACGAGACCCGGCGTGAGCGGCCTCAACCGGTCACTCACCTCCGGCGGGAGAGCGAGCCAGGGCGGCTCCGGCGGAGCCATCTCCAGCGTGTCAGAACTCACAGGAACTGCTCCGATCTGTTTCGTCAGGATAATTTCACTCTGTCAACCCTACGTCAACGGTGCGCGACTTTAGCGGCCGAGGCTATATTGTTGTCGAATGATCCGGTTCAAGAAGTTGGCGCGCGTCACGGCCGCGCTGACCACCCCACTGACGGCTGAAGACTTCCTCGCGCTCTTCAACCCGGTGTACTCCTCGCGCCAGCTCCGCGGCGTCGTGACCCGCGTGGTGCACGAGACCGAGGACTCCGCAACCATCTACTTCCGCCCCGGACACGGCTGGCACGCGCACCAGGCCGGCCAGTGGGCGCGCATCGGCGTCGAGCTCGACGGGGTCCGCCAGTGGCGCTCCTACTCGCTGAGCAACGCCGCCGGACACGACCCGGCCATCACCGTCAA
Source organism: Arthrobacter sp. Ld5 (assembly GCF_051172775.1). Classification (NCBI taxonomy): domain Bacteria; kingdom Bacillati; phylum Actinomycetota; class Actinomycetes; order Micrococcales; family Micrococcaceae; genus Arthrobacter; species Arthrobacter sp. Ld5. The sequence goes on along the minus strand of NZ_JBPKBO010000024.1, from coordinate 353,088 downwards.
GGACGCCGGGGCCGTGTCCCACGTCCTGGTGCGCGACACCAAGCCGGGCGACGTCCTGTTCCTCGCCCCACCCCAGGGTGACTTCGTGCTCCCCGAGCACCCGCGCTCCCTGCTCATGCTCACGGCGGGGAGCGGCATCACGCCCGTCATGTCGATGATCCGCACGCTCATCCCCCGCCGCCCGGACGCCGACGTGGTGCTCATCAACTCCAACAGCACCCCGGAGAAGAGCGTGTTCCGGGAGGAGCTGGACGAACTGGCGGACCAGTTCCCCAACCTCACGGTCCGCCACTGGTTCACCAGTGCCCGCGGCCGCCTGCAGTTCACCGCCCAGACCATCGCCGACCTCTGCCCGGACTGGCGCTCCCGTGCCGCCTACGCCTGCGGCCCCGAGGGGTTCCTGGACGACGCCGAGGACCTCTGGGCGCGGGAGGCGGCGCTCGAGCAGTCGCGCACCGTCCCGGACGTCACCACCGGAGCCGACACGCAGGGCGTGCGGACCGGCACGCTGACCATCGAGCGGTTCAGCACCGATCTGACGGCGGGTGCCGGGCACGACGGCGGCCTCGTCACCTTCGAGCAGTCCGACCGCGAGGTGGAGGCCGACGGCGACACCCCGCTGCTGGACATCGGCGAGGACGCCGGCGTCCTGATGCCGAGCGGCTGCCGCATGGGCATCTGCCACAGCTGCCTGGTCCCGCTGCGCGCGGGCCAGGTGCGTGATCTCCGCTCCGGGGAGCTGCACAACACCCCCGGCCAACTCATCCAGACCTGCGTCTCGGCAGCCGCCGGGCCCGTGAACCTCGACCTGTAATCCCCAACGGAGGAGTCATCATGACCACCACAGTGACCCGCCCGGGCGCCCTCGCGGTGTCCGGCCACCCCCTGGTCCGCCCCGATGCCGCCAAGCACCTGACGGACGAGCAGGTCGAGGACCTCGGCCGCGAACTCGACGCCGTCCGCGACGAGATCCTTGCCAAGCGCGGCGCCACGGACGCCGCCTACATCCGTCGCGTCATCAAGATCCAGCGGTCCCTCGAGTTCGCGGGCCGCGGCACCCTCCTCTTCAGCAAGTACAAGCCGGCCTGGTTCGCCGGCACGGCCATGCTGAGCCTCGCCAAGATCATGGAGAACATGGAGATCGGGCACAACGTGCTGCACGGCCAGTGGGACTGGATGCGGGACCCGGACATCCACTCCACCACCTGGGAGTGGGACTTCGTCACGCCGGCGCGCTCGTGGCAGCACACGCACAACGACCTGCACCACCGCTGGACCAACGTCATCGGCAAGGACCGGGACATCGGCTACAACCTGCTCCGCATGGATCCCGACCAGCCGTGGCGCCCCTTCAACCTGGGCAACCCGCTGTACAACGCCATCCTGGCGCCGGTCTTCGAGTGGGGCATCGCCCTCTACGACCTCGAGATCCCGGAGTACAAGGAGGGTCTGAAGTCCAAGGAGGCCATGAACCGCGACCTCAAGGCCGTGGGCGTCAAGGTCGTCAAGCAGTTCTCCAAGGACTACGCCGCCACCCCCGCCGTCGCCATGCTGACCGGCTCCGGCAAGCAGGCCCTCTACGGCACGCTCGCCGCCAACGCCATCCGCAACTTCTGGGCGCACGCCGTGATCTTCTGCGGCCACTTCCCCGACGGCACCGACACGTTCACGGAGGAGGAGGTGGACGGCGAGACCCGCGGCGACTGGTACGTCCGCCAGATGATCGGCTCGGCGAACATCTCCGGGTCCAGGCTCATGCACTTCATGACCGGCAACCTGTCCCACCAGATCGAGCACCACTGCTTCCCGGACCTGCCGTCCAACCGGTACGCCGAGGTGGCCGTGAAGGTCCGCGAGATCTGCACCCGGTACGGGCTCCCCTACACCACGGGCCCGCTGCCCAAGCAGGTCGGCTCCACCTGGGCGAAGATCTTCAAGCTCGCCCTGCCGAACCGGAAGCCGAAGGCCGCCACCGCCTGACATTCCCGATTCTCCGCCGAGAGGCCAGAAACGACCGCCGAAACACTCTTTCGGCGGTCGTTTCTGCTCTCTCGACGGGAACGGCCCGACGAGGCGACGGCGGACGGGTCAGACCGCGGCGCCCTCCTCCGCGAGGAGGGCGTCCACCTGCCCGATGGCGCCCTTCAGGCCCTCCTCCATGCCCATCTCCACCATCTGGTGCAGCTGGTCGAGCGACTCGAACCCGGTGACCAGGGTCATGCGGGTCCGTCCGCCGAGGTCCTCGAGGGTGACGACGGCGTGGGTCCGGCCGAGCTCGTCCACCGGCTCGCGCTGTTCGTTCGCGAAGCCGTCGTCGAAGGTGAGGCGCGTGGGAGCATCGATGCCGGTGATGAGCCACCAGCCGTGCGCCTTCTCGCCGTCGGGCCCTGTCATGTAGTACTCCGCGCGACCGCCGACCGCGAACTCGTAGGTGTCGAACGTGGCGGGCCACGTGGGCGGGCCCCACCACCGCTCGAGCTGGCGGGGGTCCTCCCAGATGCGCCAGACGCGCTTCACGTCGGCGTCGAACTCGGCGACGAGCCTGAAGCTGAGCGCTTCGACGTCCTTCTCCGTACTGATGACCGTCATGATGCTGCCTTCCTAGTCGTCACCCCCGGCGTCGTCGCCGAGGATGTCCTCGATCCGGTCGACGCGCTGCCGCCAGATCCTCTCGTAGTCGTCGAGCAGCCGCCGTGCCCTCTGCACGCCGTCGACCTCTCCGCGCACGATCTGCTCCCGTCCGCGCTTCTCCTTGGAGACGAGCGAGGCCCGCTCGAGCACCGCGACGTGCTTCTGGACCGCCGCGAAGCTCATGTCGTACTGCTCGGCGAGACCGGATACCGAGTACTCGGCAACCAGGACCCGCGCCACGATGTCCCTCCGTGTCGCGTCGGCGAGCGCCTGGAACAGGCGGTCCACCTCGTCCTGCGTCGGTATTTCTACAACCATGTGGTTGTACGTTACGCTCCGGGTCGTGAGGGGTCAAGACCTCATGGCGGCGGCGTGACATCGATTATGGCGGGCCTCCCGCGACCCTGTAAGACTTGGCCCATGACCCGCGGAATTTATGTGAGCGCCATGACCAACGGCTCCGGCAAGTCCCTGATCTCCCTGGGCCTGGCCGACATGCTGCACCGGCACGCCGACCGCGTGGGCTTCTTCCGGCCCATCGTCGAAGGGGACGATCCCGCTACGGATCCCATGGTCCGCCTCATGCAGCGGGCGTTCGACCTCCCGGAGAGCCGTGCACGCGGCGGCCTCACCCGCGCGGAGGCACGCGCCCTGCTCGTCACGGGCGACCGCGCCGAGATCGACGCGCGCTGCGTCGCCATCTACAGCGAGATCGCCGCGGAGTGCGACGTCGTCATCGTCGAGGGCACCGACCTCTCCGGGAACGACGCCGCCGTCGAGTTCGACCTCAACGCGCGCCTGGCCAACAATCTCGGCGCCATGGTCCTCGCGGTCGTCAGCGCGAAGGACATGTCCGTGGAGGAGGCCGCCGACGCCGTGGACGTAGCCCGCCGCGAACTGGACGCCGCCAAGGCCTCCCTGCTCGCCATGATGGTCAACCGGGCGGCGGACGACGCCGTCACCGCGATCAGCGAGCAGGTCCGTCCCGGCCGCTCGGGCCGGCCCGTCTACGTGATCCCCGAACTCTCCGAGATCTCCCAGCCCACCGTCGCCGAGGTCGCCCTGGACCTCGGCGCCCGGCAGATCGCCGGGAACTCGAACCTCGAGCGGGACGTCACCAGTGTCCGGGTCGCCGCGATGAACGTCGGCAACTTCCTGCACCTGCTCACCGACGGCGCCCTGGTGATCGTGCCGGGCGACCGCGCGGACGTCCTGGTGGCGACCCTGGCGTCGTCGTTCTCCCCCGAATTCCCGGTACCCTCGGCGCTGTTCCTGACCGGCGGGCTCGCCCCCGACCCGAACATCCTCGCCCTCCTCGCGCAGGCGCCGTTCCCCGTCTTCGCGCTCGACGACGACACCTACACCGTGGCCCGCCACGTCAGCGAGGTGCGGGGGGAGATCGCGAGCGGACTGCGCCGCAAGGCCGCCGCCGCCCTCGGCGCCTGGTCCCGCCAGGTGGACGAGAGCGAGCTGCTGGAACGCCTCGCACTCCCGCGACCCGTCAGCATGACGCCGCTGCGCTTCCTGCACGAGCTGATCCAGCGCGCCAGGGCCGAGCGCAAGCACATCGTCCTGCCCGAGGGTGAGGACCTCCGCGTCCTAAAGGCCGCCGAGATCCTGCACCGCCGCGACGTCTGCGACCTCACCATCCTCGGCCCCGAGGCACGGGTCCGTGAGCTCGCCGCCGGTCAGGGCATCGACCTCGCCGGCCTCACGCTCGTGGATCCGGCGACGTCGGACCTGCGCGAGGAGTTCGCCGCCGAGTACGTCCGGCTCCGCGCGCACAAGAACGTCTCGATGAAGGAGGCCCGCGAGCGCATGCTCGAAGGAGCATATTTCGGGACGATGATGGTGCAGCTCGGCAGGGTGGACGGCATGGTGTCCGGTGCGGCCCACACCACGGCGAACACCATCCGGCCGGCCCTCGAGTTCGTGAAGACCAAGGACGGCGTGAAGATCGTCTCCTCGGTCTTCCTGATGCTGCTGCAGGACCGCGTGCTCGTGTACGGCGACTGCGCGGTCAACCCGGAGCCCGACGAGGAGCAGCTGGCCGACATCGCCGTCGCCTCCGCGGAGACGGCCGAGCAGTTCGGCGTGGAGCCGCGCATCGCCATGCTCTCCTACTCGACGGGCGAGTCGGGCTCCGGCGGTGCGGTGGACGAGGTGCGGCGCGCCACCGAGCTCGTCCGGAAGCAGCGCCCCGACCTCGCGGTCGAGGGACCCATCCAGTACGACGCCGCCGTCGACGCCTCGGTCGCGGCCTCCAAGCTCCCCGAGTCCTCGGTGGCGGGCCAGGCGACGGTGTTCATCTTCCCGGACCTGAACACGGGCAACAACACCTACAAGGCGGTCCAGCAGTCGGCCGGCGCCGTGGCCGTGGGGCCCGTCCTGCAGGGTCTGCGCAAGCCGGTCAACGATCTCTCCCGCGGCTGCACCGTGGAGGACATCGTCAACACCGTGGCCATCACCGCGGTGCAGGCCCAGCAGCCCGCCACCTCCTAGCCCGCTCCGCCCGAACCCCTTCCGTCTGAACCCACCAGGACAGGACCCCATGATCATCCTCGTCATCAACTCCGGCTCATCCTCGCTCAAGTACCAGGTCCGGGAGGGCGACGACGTCCTCGCGGAAGGCCTCGTCGAGCGGATCGGGGAGGCCGAGGTGCCCGACCACGCGGCGGCACTCGACCGCGTGGACGGCGAGGTGTCCGCGGCCTTGGGCGGGCGCGCGATCGACGCCGTCGGGCACCGCGTGGTCCACGGCGGCGAGCGCTTCAGTGAGCCGGTGCTCATCGACAACGAGATCACCCGGGCCATCGAGCGCCTCAACCCGCTGGCGCCCCTGCACAATCCGGCCGCCGTCACCGGCATCCGCGCCATCACCGACAAGTGGCCGGACATGCCGCAGGTCGCCGTGTTCGACACCGCCTTCCACCGCACGCTCCCGGAGCACGCCTGGCGCTACGCGGTGCCGGACGAGCTGTACCGGAAGTTCGGGATCCGGCGGTACGGCTTCCACGGCACCTCGCACGCCTTCGTGGCGCGCGGCGCCGCCGCACTGCTCGGCACGGACACGTTCACGGGCGTGATCGCGCATCTCGGCAACGGCGCCTCCGTGACGGCCGTGCGCGACGGCGAGAGCGTCGACACGTCAATGGGGTTCACGCCCCTCGAGGGCCTGGTCATGGGGACGCGGTCGGGCGACATCGACCCGTCCATCCTGCTGTTCCTCCTCCGCGAGGGCTACACCGAGCAGGACCTCGACACGCTCCTGAACCGCAACAGCGGGCTCAAGGGCCTCGCGGGCACGAACGACATGCGCTCGGTGACCGAGGCCGCCGACGCCGGCGACCCCCGGGCGCGACGCGCGATCGAGGTGGCCTCCTACCGGCTGGCGAAGTACGTGGGCGGCTATCACGTGGCGGTCGGCGGGGCGCAGGCCCTCGTGTTCACGGCAGGCATCGGCGAGAACGCCGCCGCGTTCCGCGCCGCCGTCGTCGCCAGGCTGGGTGCCCTCGGCCTGGAGCTCGACGAGGCGAGGAACCGCGAGCGCAGCAGGGAGGCCCGGATCATCAGCACCGAGGCGTCGGCGTTCCCCGTGCTCGTGGTGCCCACCGACGAGGAGGCGGCGATCGCGGAGGCGACGGCCGCCGTCGTCGGCGCTTCCCAGCCGGCCGCGTAGGGAAGCCCGGACCCATGACGATCCTGCGCATGACCCTCCTGTTCGTGCTCGCCGCGGGGGCGGAGATCGGAGGGGCGTGGCTCATCTGGCAGGCGGTCCGTGAGGGCAGGCCGTGGTGGTGGGCCGGACTCGGGATCATGGCCCTCGGCGCGTACGGTTTCGTGGCGACCCTGCAGCCGGACCCGAACTTCGGGCGGATCCTCGCCGCGTACGGCGGCGTGTTCGTGGCCGGGTCGCTGGCGTGGGGAATGATCGTCGACGGCTTCCGCCCGGACCGCTGGGACCTCCTCGGCTCGGCGGTCTGCCTGGTCGGCGTGGCGCTGATCATGTTCGTGCCGCGCTCGACGGCGTAGCGGGGCCGGCCGGCCCCGGGGAGCTACGCCGCGCCCAGCAGCCTCGCCACGCCGGCCGCGAGCGCGCCGACCGCGACGACCACGAGGAACGGCGCCCGCAGCCACAGCGCGACGGCGGCGGCTCCCAGCGCCACGACCCGCGCGTCCACGACGAGCGCCTGACCGGACGCGAAGGTGTTGGTCGCCGTCAGGGCAGCGAGCAGCCCGATGGTGAGCGACCCGGCGACGCGCAGCATCCGCGGATTGTCGAGCAGTTTCGCGGGCACCAGGAAGCCGAGGAACTTCGTGGCGATCGACACCGCGCACGCGAGCAGGATCCACCCCCAGAGACTCATGCGTCCCCCCGGCGGGTGGCGTCGGACCCGGCAGTGCGGTCTCCCCGCCCGGGCCCCGAGGGGTAGGGCTCGACGTCGGGCTCGAGGCCCTCCGTCGCCGGGCCGAGGCCCGAGAGCCCGAGCACGCCGGCGACGACGGCGGCGAGGAGGATCGGCACGCCCGGCGGGACGAGCGGCACGGCGATGAGCGTGACGACGGCGCAGACGACGGCAATGGCCGCGGGCTCGCGGGAGCGGATGCGCGGCCACAGCAGGCCGAGGAACGCGGCGACGGCGGCGCCGTCGAGCCCCCAGCGGGCCGGATCGCCCATCGCGTTGCCCGCGAGCGCCCCGACCAGCGTGAAGAGGTTCCACAGCACGAAGACGCCGATGCCGGCGGCCCAGAAGCCGCGGCGCTGCTCGTCCGGATCGGTCTGGCCCGTCGCCGTGGCCACGGACTCATCGATGGTGAGGTGCGCGGCCGGGAGCTTCCGCCAGCGGGACGGCCGGAGCAGCACGTTGACCTGCATGCCGTAGACACCGTTGCGGATCCCCAGCAGGGCCGCGGCGGACATCGCCGAGAGGCCGCTCCCCCCGCCGGCGATCACGCCGATGAAGGCGAACTGCGACCCACCGCTGAACAGCAGGAGGCTGAGCGCCATGGTCTGGAGGAGGGTCAACCCGGCCGCGACGGACAGAGCACCGAAGGACAGCCCGTACAGGCCGGTCGCGATCGCGACGGACAGGGCCACCCGGACCGCTGGAGAGTGGAGTAGCAGCACCTGACAAGGCTAGGGGACAGCGGACCCGGACTTCCCATTCGTGGCGGAGGGATGGAATAGTAGGAATGGAAAGCCTACTTACTACCCGGAGGAGCACCACATGAAGGCAGTGACATGGCAGGGCAAGCGCAACGTCAGCGTGGAGAACGTCCCCGATCCCACGATCCAGGAGCCCACGGACGCGATCATCCGCGTCACCTCGACCGCCATCTGCGGGTCCGACCTCCACCTCTACGAGGTCCTGGGCCCCTACATGCACAAGGGGGACGTCCTCGGGCACGAGCCCATGGGCATCGTCGAGGAGGTCGGTGCCGGCGTGACCAACCTGAAGGTCGGTGACCGCGTCGTCGTCCCGTTCAACATCTCCTGCGGCTACTGCTTCATGTGCAAGCGGGGCCTCCAGTCGCAGTGCGAGACCACCCAGGTGCACTCCGCCGGGTCCGGCTGCGCCATCTACGGCTACTCAGAGCTCTACGGCTCCGTTCCCGGCGGGCAGGCCGAGTACCTGCGCGTCCCGTTCGCCGACTACGGTCCGGTCAAGGTCGGCTCGGAACTGCCCGATGAGCGCTATCTCTACCTCTCGGACATCCTCCCGACGGCCTGGCAGGGCGTGAAGTACGCGGACGTGCCCGACGACGGCGTCCTCGCGGTCTACGGCCTCGGCCCGGTCGGCCAGTTCGCGTCACGGGTCGGCAAGTACCTCGGCCACCGCGTGATCGCCGTCGAGCCCGTCCCGGAACGCCGCGAGATGGCAAGGCGCCACGGCATCGAGACCATCGACTTCACCAAGGACACCGCCGAGGAACTGCGCAGCATGACCGACGGCCGTGGCCCCGACGCCATCGTGGATGCCGTCGGCATGGAGGCGCACGGGTCCCCCGTGGGGTCCTTCGCCCAGCAGGCCGTCGGGGTGCTTCCCGACAAGCTGGCGCAGAAGGTGATGGAGACCGGCGGCAGCGACCGAGCGGTCGTCCTCCATTCCGCCATCGACGCCGTACGCCGGGGCGGCACGATCTCCCTCAGCGGTGTGTACGGGGGGTCCGCCACCCCGATGCCGCTGCTGAACATGTTCGACAAGCAGCTCCAGTTCCGTATGGGCCAGTGCAACGTGCGCCGCTGGACGGACGAGCTCCTCCCGCTCGTCGAGGAGCCGTCGGATCCGCTGGGCGTCACCGACCTCATGACCCACGAGGTCTCGATCGACGAGGCGCCGGCCGCCTACAAGAACTTCCAGAAGAAGACGGACGGCACCATCAAGGTGGTCCTGAAGCCGCAGGGCGTCACGCTCTAGCAGCGGCACACGCGGACGGCGGGAGCCCGGCCCTCGGCCGGGCTCCCGCCGTCCGCGTCTAGTCCCGGGCCATCGCCGCGTAGGGGTCGGCCTTCCCGTCCGCCAGCCGTAGCGCGTCCGCGGCGCGGACCAGGGCGAGGTGCGAGAACGCCTGCGGGTAGTTGCCGGCCATGCGTCCGCCGACGGGATCGTATTCCTCGGCCAGCAGGCCGAGTTCGTTCGAGTAGCCCACGAGCTGATCCATGAGCCGCACGGCGTCGTCGGGCCTGCCGCCGTGCGCGTACTGCTCGACGAGCCAGAACGAGCACGCGAGGAACGGGTGCTCCCCGGGTTCGAGTCCGTCGTCCGAGTTGTCGGTGCGGTAGCGCAGCAGCAGGCCGTGACCGTCCAGGAGATCCGCCTCGATCCGCTCCACGGTGCGCAGCATCAGCGGGTTGTCGTAGTCGAGGAAGCCGACCTGCGGCAGCTGCAGCAGGGAGGCATCGACCTCCGTTCCCCCGTACACCTGGGTGAACGAACCCAGGTCGGGGTTGAATCCGTGCTCGAGGATCTCCTCGCGCAGGTCGTCCCGGATCTCCGTCCACCGCTGCTGGTGGCCGGGCAGTCCGTGGTCCCGGACGGCGCGCACAGCGCAGTCGAACGCGGCCCACATCATCACGCGCGAGTGGGTGAAGTGCTGGGCCTCCCCGCGCATCTCCCAGATGCCGTGGTCCCGGTCGTGGAGGTGCTTCTCCGCGAACCCCAGCAGCGCCCGCTGCAGGGGCCACGAGAAGCTGTCCTCGGTCACGCCGTGGACGCGCAGTTTCTCGAGGGCCACCATCACCTCGCCCACGACGTCCGCCTGGTACTGGTCGACGGCGCCGTTGCCCACGCGCACGGGCGTCGAGCCGGCATAGCCGGGCAGGTGCCCGAGTTCGCGTTCGGGCAGGTGCCGCTCCCCGGCCAGCCCGTACATGATCTGCAGGTCCTCGGGATCGCCGGCGACCGCCCGCAGCAGCCAGTTGCGCCACTCCAGCGCCTCCTCGGAGAAGCCGTGCGTCATCATGGCCTCGAGCGTCAGGGCGGCGTCGCGGAGCCAGCAGAAGCGGTAGTCCCAGTTGCGGGAGCCGCCGAACTGCTCCGGCAGGGACGTCGTCGGGGCGGCGACGATCCCCCCGGTGTCCTCGTGCGTGAGGGCGCGCAGGACGAGCAGCGAGCGCCGGACGGCATCGGCATACCCACCCTCGATCGCGCAGCCGGCAGCCCAGGCGCGCCAGTAGCTGATGGTGCTGTCGAGCGCCTCGTCGACGTCCAGGGCGTCCGGCTTCCCCCGGTGCGAGGGGTACCACACGAGTTCCAGGTCGACGACCTCGCCCTCGGCCACCGCGAAGGTGCCCTCGTGGAGATGATCCGCGGCCTTCAGCCGCGGGCCGCGCAGGAGCAGCGCGTCGGGACCGGCGATCGCGAGGAGGACCGGGCCGCCGTCGTGCGTGCCCTGCGTGACCCACGGCACGATGTCGCCGTAGCCGAAGCGGATCTGCAGCTCCTGCCGCAGGGTGACGGTGCCCCGGAGCCCCTGGATCCGCCGCACCACGTTCGCGCGGCGGTCCGTGACGGGCATGAAGTCGGTGACCAGCACCTCACCCTCGCCGGTTCTCCAGCGGGTCTGGAGGACGAAGGTGGAGTCGATGTAGCTCCGCTCCACCACCTCGGCGTCCGATGCCGGCTCGAGGAGCCAGCGGCCGTGCTGCGGCGCGCCCAGCATCGCGGCGAACACCGACTCGGAGTCGAACCGGGGGAAGCTCAGCCAGTCCACGCTGCCCTCCCGGGAGACGAGGGCACCGGTGTGCAGGTCGGACAGGAGCGCGTAGTCCTCGATCGGGGATTGCATCCTGCAACTCAACCACACCTCCGGGACGACCGCCCGGTCAGCCGTTCACGCCTTCGAAGGCCTGCCGCATCCGCGCCGGATAGTCCGTGGTGATCTCCTGGACCCCGAGTTCCGCGAGGTACAGGGCGTCCTCGACCGAGTTCACGGTCCACACCCGCACCCGCACGCCGTCGCGGATCCAGCGGCGCACGCGGCCGCGGTGGGTGCGCGTGTACCGCAGGCCCGGCCCCACCATGCCCACCTGATGATGGTTCACGAGCTGCTCGCCCTCCTTCAGGGCGCGGCGCATCAGCGTGATCAGCGCTCCCTCCGTGAGTGGACCGAACCGCAGCGCATTGCGCACCTCCTGCGGCTTCAGGTCCGACACCAGCTGGCACAGCATGTGCGCCGGCGCGGATTCGGAGAGCTGCCGCATGGAGTCGGGGTTGAAGCTCATGAAACTCACCTCGATGCTGCCGAGCATCGAGGACTCCGGGTCCCAGCCCTCGTCCATGAGGAAGGCGATCAGCGCGTCCTCCAGCCGCAGGCCGGAGGGACTCGGGTGTTTCAGCTCGATCGCCAGCCGCAGCGGGCGTCCCGCACGGCGCAGCAGCAGGATCAGGTCGGCGAGGGTGAGGAACTGCTCGGACGCACTGCCGTACTCGGCCGGGATGCTCGCGCCCTTCCAGGAACAGACGTCGAGCCCGCGCAGTTCCTCCAGCGTGTGGTCGGCCACCCGGCCGGATCCGCTGGTGGTGCGGTCCACGGTGGTGTCGTGGATGCACACGAGCTGTTCGTCCCGGGTCAGGTGCACATCGCACTCGACGCCGTCGGCGCCGTCCGCGAGAGCCTGCAGGTAGGCGGCGCGGGTGTGCTCGGCGTAGGTACCGCTGCTGCCGCGATGGGCGAAGATCACAGGAGGCACGGGGCATCCCCTCACGTGGGTGTTCGATGTCCTCCCACGGTACGCGACCGGCCGATCACGCCACCATGCGTTCCCGGGCCCGCAGCGGGCAGGAAGCCACCCTCGATAGACTCGGGAGGGTGAACGCGCAGACCACCGATACCGACGCGGACCGGGCCGCAGCCCTCCGCCGCATGAAGATCCTCGCCACCGGGCTGCTCGCCCTCATGGCGATGATCTTCGTGGTGGCGTTCGCACTGCAGGACACCTACCCCTGGCTCCAGTACGTCCGGGCGGCCGCCGAGGGCGGCATGGTCGGCGCTCTTGCCGACTGGTTCGCGGTCACCGCCCTCTTCAAGCACCCGATGGGCCTCAAAATCCCGCATACCGCGATCATCCCGCGCAAGAAGGACCAGATCGGGGAATCGCTCGGCCAGTTCGTGGAGGAGAACTTCCTCTCCGAGGACGTGGTGCGGGCGAAGCTGGACTCGGCACGCATCGCCCAGAAGGCCGGCGCCTGGCTCGCGAAGCCGGAGAGCGCGGACCGCGTGGCAGCGGAGGGAGCGGCCCTGATCCGCGGCATGTTCACGGTGCTCGACGACGACGCCGTGCAGGCCGTGATCGAGTCCATGGTCCGCAAGCACCTGCTGGATCCGCCCTGGGGTCCGCCGATCGGCAGCATCGCCGAGCGCGTGTTCGCCGACGGGCACCACCACCGGCTCGTGGACCTGCTGGTGGACCGGGCCGCCGACTGGGTCGACGCCAATTACGCCGTCGTGACCCGGGTCGTCGCCCAGCGGTCGCCCACCTGGGTCCCCCGCCTGGTCGACGGCGTCGTCGGGGACCGGGTCCACGCGGAACTGTCGAAGTTCATCCGTGCCATCCAGGACGATCAGCAGCACGACGTCCGGCTCGCCGTCGACAAGTACCTCAGGGACCTGGCGCGGGACCTGCAGCACAAGCCGGAGACGATCGCCAAGGCCGAGGAGATCAAGGGACAGCTCCTCGACGACCCGCGGGTCCGTGACCTCACCGCGCGCACCTGGTCGACCATCAAGAGCGCCCTGCTCGAGGCCGTCAACGATCCGGACAGCGAGCTGACCTCGAAGTTCAAGGCGGCCGTCCGCGACTTCGGCTCACGGCTGACGAGCGACGCCGACCTCGCCCACCGGGTGAACCTCTGGATCGCCGACGGCGCCTCCTACGCCGTGCGCACCTACCGCAGCGAGATCGCCGGCGTCATCTCCGAGACGGTGGGGCGCTGGGACGCGGAGGAGACCTCGCGGAAGATCGAGCTGCAGGTCGGCAAGGACCTGCAGTTCATCCGCATCAACGGCACCGTGGTCGGCTCGCTGGCCGGCCTCCTGATCTTCTCCGTCGCCCACGCGATCTTCGGTTAGGCCCGCTTCTTCCTCGGGGACGGGGCGGGAAGGCGCAGCACCTCGGCCAGCTCCCCCGGGATGGTCTGCGGCAGCGGCCCGAAGGCATCGCGGGTGGTGCGGATGACGGACTTGCCCATGAGGTTGTTGCCGGTCCCGCCGATCACGGCGCCCACCCCGAACGGCAGGGCGCGCCCGAGCATGAAGCCGCCCTGCTTGGCCAGGAACTTCTTCACGAACCGCCGCTGGATGGACCCCGTGAGCGTCTTCACCAGGGATGCGGGAGCGGACTTGTCGACCAGCCGGCCCCAGTACTGGGGTGCGCCCTGCCCGGCGGAGGAGCCGAGGACGGAGCGGATGAGCGCGGTGCCCTCCTCACCCATGAGGATGGCCATCACCATGGTGCGTGAGCGCTCCGGGTCCTCCGTGCGGACTCCGTGCAGCTCCGCCACCGATTCGGCGTAGAGCGCGGTGGCCTCGAGGAAGCCGACCGTCGCGGCGCCGGAGAGTCCGAGCGCCGCGATGGTACCGACGGCGGGGACCGCCGCGGTCGCGCCGACGGCGGCGCCTGCCAGCGTCGTCGCCCGCAGGTAGTCGCGTTCGAGCAGGATCGCCAGCTCGGCGGGCGACGCCTCGGGGTGACGCCGGCGGAGCCGATCGATGTTGGCGATGATCAGGGGGCGCTGGACGTCCAGGGCGCGTTCGATACCCCGCAGGATGGCGGGCTTCGGATTTCCGTCCTTGTCGAAGAGCGTCCCGTTCGCGGCCTTCGCGGCTGGGTTCTCCTTGTTACGGCCAAACATCGTGGTCCTTCCGCCGGTGATCGGGGTACTGCTGACAAGAATTCTAGGTGGGGCGCCCGCGCGGTGCCGGGTTCTGCTACCGGCGCAGAGCGCCTCCGGAGGGGGTGGGACAAAAGAAGGAGGCGCCACCGGTTGCCGGTGGCGCCTCCTCCACGACTGCTCCCCCACGGTGCAGCCGGTCATGCTGACTAGACGCGCGAGCCCTTGCGGCCGGTGACGGCGCCGTAGATGACGAGCACGATCAGTGCGCCACCGATGGCCAGCAGCCAGGTGGAGAGGCTGAAGAAGCTGTCGACACCGACGCCGAAGATGGCGCTACCGATGAAGCCGCCCAGCAGGGCGCCGACGACGCCGAGGACGAGGGTGATGACCCAGCCGCCACCCTGGCGACCCGGGAGGATCAGCTTTGCGATCGCGCCGGCGATGAGGCCCAGGACAAGCCAACCAATAATTCCCATGAGATGCTCCTTGAGTGATATTCAGTGCGCCGCCGGGGGCGGTGCACTACCTGATAGGTCGATGCACCGGAGTGCAACTCACCCTGAGTCTACTTCATCAGCCTGCTTAGGGTGCAATCCCTCTATAACCATATCTCCGTCGCCCGGGGCGCGCGTGAACTTTCCCGAATTGTTATGGGAGGCACGACGAGGGTGTGTGCGAGGTTCGGACAACCGCGCCGAACGGCGTCGTATGATGACGCGAAGCGGGCCGTCCCGGGAGTGGGTGGCACTGGAAGTAAAACCGCTGGGTACATTCTTTCGAAACTCCCGCCCCCCCTTGAAGGAGTATTTCCAATGCGAATCGGTTCCTCGATCTTCCTCATTGCACTCGGTGCAATTCTTGCTTTTGCCATCCAGGCCGACGTCATCAGCATCGTCGACATCAACCTCGTGGGGTACATCCTGATGGCGGTCGGACTGATCGGCCTGATCGCATCCCTCGTCCTTGCGGCCCCGCGCAGGCAGAACCGCATCTCGGAGTCGCGCAGCGTCGTCGATCCGAATACGGGCGAGACCATCACGCGCAACGAGACCCGCGACTCGGGGCTCTAGCCCCCGACCGCACCGACGAAGACCGGGACCCTGTCCCGGTCTTTTTCTTTGCCCCGCCAGCCCCGGATGCGTGGGTTTCAGTGGATGTGGATGCAGAAAAGTGCTTGACGTCACACTGAAGCGAAGATAGAGTCACTCAAAAGAAGATAAAACCACACGGGGCGAGTTCGACCGGTGGCCATGACGAGAGGAACCCATGTTCGCCGAGGAGCGGTACCGCCAGATCAGCAGCCTGGTCTCCGCCGACGGGCGCGTCACCGTCGCCGGGCTCTCCTCCCGCTTCGGGATCACCAAGGAGACCGTCCGAAGGGACCTCGCGCTCCTCGAGAACGACGGCGTGCTGCGGCGCGTCCACGGAGGCGCCATCGCCGGAAGCGGTGCGACGACGAACGAGCCGAGCCTGACCAGCCGCTCGACGCAGCGCTCGCCGGAGAAGAGGCGCATCGCCCAGGCGGCCCTCGCCCTCACTCCCGCGACCGGCGCCGTGGTGCTCGATGCCGGCAGCACCACCGGCGCCCTCGCCGACCTCCTCGTCGAGGAGGGCCGCCCGGACCTGGCCGTGGTCACCCACTCCGTCCCGATCGCGGCCCTGGTCTCGGGTGCCGGGCTGAGCGTGGAACTCGTGGGCGGCCGGGTGCGGGCGCTGACAAGCGCCGCCGTCGGCAGCAGCACCGTGAGCCATTTCTCCCGCCTCCGCGCGGACATCGCCTTCATCGGAGCCAACGGACTCTCGGCCGGTTTCGGCCTCAGCACGCCCGACGTCGACGAGGCGGCCGTGAAGACCGCCATCGTCCGCTCCGCCCGGCGCGTGGTCCTCCTGGCGGATTCGTCGAAGTTCGACGAGGAGACCCTGACCAGCTTCGCCTACCTGGAGGATATCGATGCCCTCATCACCGACCGAGCACCCCGAGGCCCCCTCGCGGAGGCCCTCGCCGACGCCGACGTGGAGGTGATCGTCGCGTGATCGTGACCCTCACGGCCAATCCGAGCATCGACCGCACCGTCGAGCTGACCGCCCCCCTCACCCGCGGAGCCGTGCAGCGGGCCGTCCACGTGGTGCAGGAGGCCGGCGGCAAGGGCGTCAACGTCAGCCGCGCCCTAGCGATGTCCGGCGTCCCCACCCTCGCGGTGCTGCCGGGCGACGACGACGACGCGGTCCTCGCAGGCCTGCGCGGCATCTCCCTCCCGTTCCGCAACCTGCCGATCGGTGCGGCGCTCCGCATCAACACGGCGGTCACCGAACCGGACGGCACGACCACGAAGATCAACGAGCCGGGGCCCGAGCTCTCCCCCATGCGCCTCGAGGAACTCCTCGCCGCTGTGGTCGCCGAGAGCGCCGGTGCGGACTGGCTGGTCCTCGCCGGCTCGCTGCCGCCGGGGGCCCCGTCCACCTTCTACACGACGGTGACGGACGCCGTGCGGAAGGCCTACGGGCCGTCCGCGCCCCTCGTCGCGATCGACTCCAGTGGCGAACCCCTCGCCGCGGCCGCCGCCGGCATCCCGGCTCCGGATCTGCTGAAGCCCAACGCCGAGGAGCTCAGCGAGCTGACCGGCATCGGTACGGGGGACGACCTGGAGCAGGACCTCGAACTGGCCGCGAAGGCCTGCGCGGTGCTCGTCGCCGCGGGAGTGGGAGCGGTACTGGCGACCCTGGGTTCCAGGGGCGCCCTGCTCGTGACGGACGCGGGAGCCTGGCATGCCGTGCACCCGCCCGTCACGGCGCGTTCCACGGTCGGCGCGGGCGATTCCGCGCTGGCCGGCTACCTGCTGGCGCACTCTGCAGGAGAACCTCCGGAGGACTGCCTGCGCCAGGCCGTCGCCCACGGATCGGCGGCCGCCGCCCTTCCGGGATCCACCGTCCCATCGCTAGACCAGACCACGCCGGCAGTCGTCGCGGTCACACCCCTGGAGGTCACGCCGCCCGTGACCGAAGCAAGCACGATCGGGTCCGCCGCAGGCCCCCGACAGGAGGAATTCTGATGTCCGACATCATCACTCCGGAGCTCGTGGCTCTGGACCGGGATCTGGGGGCCGACCGGCCCTCGGTGATCCGCCATCTCGCGGAGCGGGTCGCCGCCCAGGGCCGTTCCACGGAGGTCGAGGGCCTGTACGCGGACGCGCTCGCCCGGGAGGAGAAGACCGCCACCGGCATCCCCGGCGGCATCGCCATCCCGCACTGCCGCTCGACGGCCGTCTCGGAGGCGACCCTCGTCATGGCGCGCCTGTCCCCGCCCGTGGATTTCGGGGCCAAGGACGGCCCGGCCGACCTCGTGTTCTTCATCGCCGCCCCCGACGGGGCCGACCAGGAGCACCTGAAGCTGCTGTCCAAGCTCGCGCGTTCACTGATCAAGAAGGACTTCACTGCCTCGCTGCGCGCCGCGCAGTCGCCGGCCGACGTCGTCGCCCTCGTCAACGGTGCGCTCGGCCTCGGTGCAGCACCGGCGTCCGGAGCCCATTCCGCGCACGCTCCCGCCGGATCCGCCACCGGCTCCCGCACGGGCGAGGCCGCGGCCACCCTCGGCACCGCGCCCGCCGGGACGGAAACCACCGGGCCCGCCGTCGATCATGCGCGGGCCACCGACACCCGGACGCGCCGACTCGTGGCCGTGACGGCCTGCCCCACCGGCATCGCCCATACGTACATGGCCGCCGACTCCCTGGTCGCGGCGGCCAGGGAGCGCGGGATCGACCTGCAGGTCGAGACCCAGGGTTCCTCCGGCGCCACGCCGCTGGATCCCGCGGTCATCGCTGCCGCCGACGCCGTCATCTTCGCCGTCGACGTCGACGTCCGCGACAAGCAGCGCTTCGCCGGGCTCCCCGTCATCAGCTCGCCCGTCAAGCGCGGCATCGACGAGCCGGGCGAGATGGTCGAGGAGGCCGTCGCCGCGGCCGCGAACCCCAACGCGCGGCGCGTCGCCGGCGCGGCCGAAGACCAGCAGGCGGACGACGACGGCGGCCGGGACGGCATCGGCAGCACGCTCAAGCGCGCCCTGCTCACGGGCGTCAGCTACATGATCCCGTTCGTCGCCGGTGGCGGCCTGCTGATCGCCCTCGGCTTCCTCCTGGGCGGGTACCTGATCACCGAGACCGCCGACGCCGTCGTCCTCGAGAACAGCCTCACCAACCTGCCGGACGGCGGGCTCGGCGAGTACCTCGGGGCCGTGGCCTTCAAGATCGGCCAGTTGTCGCTCGGCTTCCTCGTCCCGGCGCTCGCCGGGTACATCGCGTACGCCCTGGCGGACCGCCCCGGCATCGCCCCCGGCTTCGTCGCGGGTGCCGTGGCCGGATTCATGGGCGCGGGTTTCCTCGGCGGTATCGTCGGAGGCCTGCTCGCCGGGTATGCCGCCATGATGATCGGCCGCCTGTCCGTACCCCGCTGGCTGCGGAGCCTCATGCCGGTGGTCATCATCCCGCTCGTGGCGTCCATCGTCGCGTCCGGCCTGATGTTCCTCCTGCTCGGCGGACCGATCGCCGCGCTCACGGCCGGCCTCAACGACTGGCTGTCCGGGCTCACCGGCACGGCCGCCGTCGGCCTCGGCGTGATCCTCGGGCTCATGATGGCCGTCGACCTCGGCGGCCCGGTCAACAAGGTCGCCTACTCCTTCGCCGTCGCCGGGCTCGGGGCCGCGACGGTCGACAACGTCGCACCCCTGCAGATCATGGCGGCCGTCATGGCTGCCGGCATGGTCCCGCCGCTCGCCATGGCCCTGGCCACCCTGATCGACCGCAACCGCTTCACCGCACCGGAGCGGGAGAACGGGAAGGCCGCCTGGCTGCTGGGGGCGAGCTTCATCTCCGAGGGCGCCATCCCGTTCGCCGCGGCCGACCCGCTGCGCGTCATCCCGGCGTCCCTGCTGGGTGCCGCGGCCACCGGCGCGATCATCATGGGGACCGGCGTCACCTCGCAGGCACCGCACGGCGGGTTCTTCGTCTTCTTCGCAATCGGTGACTTCGCGATGTTCCTGCTCGCGATCCTGGTCGGGACGGTCATCTCCGCGCTCGCGGTGATCGCCCTGAAGCGGTACGCGACGCGCAAGACACAGTTCGACGGCGAACCGGTTGCGGCCTGATCCCCGGTCGGCTTGGCTGTAACAGAACCTGTTCACGAAAAAGGAGCACATCATGGCAGAACGCAAGGCAACCGTCGCGAGCCGCGTGGGGCTGCACGCCCGCCCGGCATCGATCTTCGCAGAGGCGGCGGGTGAACTCCCCCTCGAGGTGACCATCGCCATGGACGGTGAGCCCGTCGAGGAGGCCATGGACGCCTCGAGCATCCTCTCGCTCATGAGCCTCGGAGCCTCGCACGGCGACGTCGTCGTCCTCCGCGCCGAGGGCGACGGCGCGGAGAGCGCCCTGGAGGCGCTGGCGCGCATCATCGAGACGGATCACGACGCCGCGTAGTCCGCACCACCACAAAGGGCACCATCCGCCGCACGTTCGTGGCGGGTGGTGCCCTTCCTTGCGTCCCCAGCAAGGACATGCAGGTGATGCCGCCCCGTTCGAAGGGACGCCCTGCCTGCCGGGTAACGATCCGCTGGCCCCCCACGGAAAGCGGCAGTTACATAATCATAATTTTTGCACACCATCATGGATTCGTGAACAGCAGCAGGACATAAACGTGTCACGATTCCTGCACGGAGTGCAGGAGCCGCCGATCACGCCAGCTTGTTCCCAGAGGAGCTGCTCTTCCTGCCGACGGCGCGGCTCGCCCAGATCAGGCAGAGGCCCAGGACGGTCAGCAGGATGGCCGAGAACGGGAGGACGATGTCCCAGTGCATAAGGTCCAGGGGGGTCAGCCTCAGCAGCACGAACACCACCACGAGCGCGTAGCCGCAGGCCACGAGGGCGCACGCGAGGCGGTGGACCGTTCGCCCGTGCCGGTCCAACGCCGCCAGGGCCGCCGGGACGACGAGGCAGGCGGCGACGTACCCCGGGTAGAGCCGGCCGACGGTGGCGTACTGCTGCACCGTGTCCTGGTCCCCGAAGGCCCGCAAGCCGGTCGAGCTGCCCTCGAGCTCGCTCGCCGCGAAGAAGTAGAGCGTCGCCGCGACGGTCACGGCCACGATCGACAGGCCGACAGGCCCGACGATCAGGCGCCGGGCGCGCGCGGAATCGAACGCCGCCGCCATCCGGATCCCGAAGAGCACGAAGACGGCGTAGAGGGCCATCCGCAGCAGGAGGTTCGCGATGTTGACCCCGCCGAGGGCCCCGTCCACCGCGAGGTAGATCGGCTCGATCGACAGGCCGACGGCGCAGGTGAGGAGCAGGAGTGCCACGCACATGGAGCGTCCCCTGCCCCGGCACAGGCCGGGAATCCGGACTGCGGTCCCCGCGGCGCAGAGACCGAGTGCGGCCCACTGAATCGTCGACGTGTTCATCCGAGGTTCTCCCACAGGGCGCGGTCCCTGCCGTCGTCGAGCTCGGCCCGCCGGATCTGCTTGCCGAGGACGTCGAGGCGGTCGCGGGCGAGGAACACGAGGTCGAGGTCGCTCAGGGCGCAGAGGGCACGGGCGCGCCCGTCCTCCGGCCAGCCCCCCTCCTGCGCGGTGAGGAGCCCGGTGACCACGAGTCCGCTGGTGAGGGAGACGCCGGCGATCCTGGCGGCCTGGACGGCGATCTCGGGGGCGAGCCGACCCGCGGTGAGCTGCGCGGAGAGGTTCTGGCGGGCGACGCCGGTGCTGGCCGCCAGCTGCTGGCGGAGATCGCCCGGATCGATCGCCTCGATCCAGGCGCGCACGGAGTTCCGGTGCGGGAAGGATGCGAGATGCAGCTGCAGGTCCGTTCCCGCGCACTCCTTGTCCTCGCTGCGGGCCACGAGCAGCCGGAGGATGTCGATGTGCGAGACCTGGCTGACGAGTTCGGCGTCCGTCGGCTCCGTGGTGCCGCCGGGCAAGTCCTCATAACCCTCGAACTCGGCGAGCGCCTCCGCGGGCGGGAGCCCGTAGGCGCGGGCGATCGCCACGATGGTCGACACGGACACCTTGCCCCGGACGAGCTGCTGGGCAAGGGTGGATCGCTTGATGCCCGCGACCCTGCAGAGGTCGGTCACGGTGTCGTCGGGTGCAATGCGGGAACGCCACAGCTGGAACGCCTTGGCTGTGACGGCCATCATCACCTTTCGATTGGACTTTTCTGTCTATCGTCGAAGTATACTGAGATCGCTGGCTCCGAGTTCTGCGATTCCCCCATACGCAGAACTCGGGGCCAGCTCCACTTAAGCGGCCTCTTCGGCCACCCCGGTCAGGGGCTACCAGCGGACCTTCTTCTCCTTCTTCCCCTGCTTGCTGCTCTCGTGCGCGGCCTTGGCATGGCCCGCGCCGGTCGCAGCGGTGGGACTGGCTGCATGGTTCTTCTTCGCCAGCGCGAGTTGCGCTCGGGGATCGTCCTGGAGCTTCCGGGCACCGCGCCCCGCGGGGGCGGTGTCGGCTGCGGGCACGTCGTTCTGGGGCTCTTGGTCTTGAGGGGTGTTCGTCATGGTGTTCCTTTCGAGTGGGACGCCCACGGAACACGACTGGACTATCAGCGCGCAGGAAGCAGGAAACCCGCGGTGCGTGCTGGGAGGACCGGACAGATTCAGTGGGCGCCCTTGGAGGGTGTCATCGACAAGTGGCGTGGAGCTCGGCGGGGCCGGCTCACCTACTGGAAAAGAAGTGTCCTCATGGCCACGACCGTACACCCGGCCGCCGCGGCCGACAAGGGGCCGGGCAGGTCCTGCGGTCCTAGCGCTCGCGGCTGCCGTGCAGCGTGACGTCGACGAAGACCAGGCGGTGATCACTCGTGGGGAAGGGGAAGATCCCGGTCAGTTCCGACCCGGGCATGCCGGCCCGGGGCCAGAACACCCCCGCACCGGCAACCCGGAGCGTGCGGGACGGGAGGACGTAGTCGGCCCGGATGTTGCCGGCGCTGCGATCCTCGAAGTCCGCGGTGTCGAATCGGGCATCGCTCCGATGGTCGGCATTGGCGCCGCCCTGGAACGCCGACGCTTCGGTGGCTCCGTCCGACGACGGCAGCGGGTCCTGCACCAGCTTGTTGCCCAGCAGCTGATCGATCGATCCGTCGAGCGAGTCGCCGTCGAGCGGATCGCTGTTCTGGTCCCCCATCACGACGAAGCGTTCGCCGCGCTGGAGTCCCCCGACCGTCCCGGCGTCGTCGTAGATGTAGGAGGCGTCGCGGCCGCCGGTGACGTAGTCGGACCAGAACCGGATCTCGTCGCTGTTGCGCCTGCCGTTGCGGTCCTCCACGCCGTCGAAGACGGGAGGGGTGGGATGGCTGGCCAGGACATGGACGGTCTTCCCGCCCACGCTCACCGGCACGTCCCAGTGGGACTTGCTGGACAGCGGGAGTGCGTCGAGCTCGTTCGCGGAGTACCAGTCGTCAGGGGTGTCCGTGGCCGGATTGTCGGGAAGGAGCGCGCCGGGCATGTCCTTCCACAGGAAGGTGCGGAAGGTCCGCACCGACTCCGTGACGATCGGGTACCTCGAGTAGATGACCATGCCGTACTGGCCCTCGAACGCGCCGAAGCCCAGGGCATCGTCCGCGCCGCCCACGGAGCCGTCGTTGTTCAGGTCCTGCCCGCTGGGAACACCGGTGTTCGACGGCGCGGTGTACACGTAGGGGTAGTCGAGCGGAGCCTTGCCGTTCTGGCCGACCGACAGGTAGTTCTGGTCGAAGAGGTCGGCGGCCCGGCCTCCCGGGACGTAGTCGAACTCGTTGAGAAGCACCACGTCGGGGCGGTTGATCTGGAGGACCTCGGCGATCGCCCTCGCCTGCGCGTTGCCGGGCGTCGACAGGTCCCGGACCAGCTCGCCGGCCGAGGACCTGTTCAGGCTCGCGTTGTAGGTCGCGAACCGGACCTCCTGCTGCACGGACCGGCCGGCGGGGAGCACCGAGCGCGTGTCGTCCGCGTGCTTCGCGACAGCGAGGGGGGCAGGCACCATGAGGAGCGAGACGGCCAGCAGGCCGGTGGCACAGCGCGCTAGGAGTCGCATCGCTTCCCTCCTCGGATTTGGCAGGAGACGCCGCCGTCCGGCCGCGCCCTGCCCCAAGCCGTTCGCTCGGGTAACTTGATCCTAGCGGCGAAAAGCGTCCGTGAGCCGGCGCGGAGGTAACGATTCAAGGTCGACCCGGGGTGGCCCGGTGCCGGCCGCGACGTCGAGCCTCGAGCGCGCCGAGGTCGTGCTCGGCGGCGTCGAACGCCTGCTCGAGGCGGGTCACCGCGACCGCGTACCGCACCGCTCCGCTGTCGTCGTCCGGGGAGGTCGCGACGGCGTCACGGGCCGACCCCGCCGCACGGACGGCCCGCACCACGGGGCGCAGGACGGGGTTGCCGGGCTCGTGCATACCCGGGTAGTAAATGGCCTTGCCCGGGTCGAGGTCGTAGTCCGCCCACCGCCTCAACACGGCATCGTGGCGGCGCTGCAGGTCCTCCCTCACCGCCGCCCGCGACGCTTCCTCCGCCCGGCGGCGCCGCAGGTCGTGGCGACGCCACGTCCAGATCACGCCCGCCGTGGACGAGGTGACACCCACTGCCAGCGCCAGCCATGCCGCCCCGAGGGTTCCGGCGACGACGCCCGCACCCGCGACGACCACGGCCCCGCCGAAGACGAGCCAGAACAAGTCGTCCGCGTCGCCGCCGTGACGGGCGACGGCATCGACACGCCACGCGGTCAGGCCGACGGCGCCGACCATGACGACACAGGCGGCCAGGCTGCCCATCAGGGCGACGGCGTCCATGAATCCCTCTCCGGTGCACCTCGGCGGGCTTCCCTGCGCTCCACCGCGCAAGAGCTCCTACCAGTTCAAACGAGCGGGCGCCCCGAGTCAATCCCCGATGGCGGCAGGGACACCACGACGCACCGTACCGGGGGCGGCGGGCTGTGGCAGGCCGGGTCACGACCGGCCGGACCGCGCCCTGCGGACCCGGCACCGTCGTGCCGGAGCGCATCGAAGGGGAAGCCGTGCCTTTGTGGATCGAGGCGCTCGCCGGGGGCGATCGCCGGAGGAGCACTGCTCATCGGGGCCGGCACCGTGTGGAGATGGACGGTGCCTCCGCAAGCTGTGGCCTTCGTGATGGCCTTCGAGCTCGTACACGAGGCTTCGCCGCCGCCGCCGTCGTCGTCCACTGGGTATCCGCCCAGGACCGTCGACGCAAAAGGGCCCCGGCAGGACCGGGACCCTCTGCACCTGATGGTGGGCCCTGTGGGGCTCGAACCCACGACCCACGGATTAAAAGTCCGTTGCTCTAGCCAACTGAGCTAAGGGCCCGCGCCACGCCCCCCGTACACCGCATCCGTGGATGCCGCCGCCGGGCGTCGACCCGCTTACTTTATCGCAATCATCCGCGCTCGGAGGACCGCCCCGGGGCCAGCCTTCCTGCCCGAAATCGCCCAGGAGTATCCTCGTTCCATGGACGGCGAATACACGAACAACAGCCCGCGGCCCCACAAGCCGAAGCCATTCGCCCCCGCGGACTTCGAGGTTTTCGCGGGGGGAATCGACCCGTCGAGGGTCTCCGAGGCAGCGCACATGGCCGCCCATGCCCTCGTCCATCACGGGCGCGACTCCGACGATCCCGAGGTGACGCGCCGGCTCGTGGAACTCGCCGACCAGCAGGGGCTGGACGCGATCGCCGAGATGTGGGCCGCGAGTCCGCCGCGGTCCCTGCCCGGCGCCCTGTGGCGCCTCTATGCGCTCCGCGCAGCGACCCAGCAGAATCCCGAGCGCATGGCCGCGTTCTTCGCCTCGGGCAAGGAGGCGGCCCAGGTCTCGAAGGTCGTCGCCGGCGTCGCCGAGCCGCCGGGCGCCACGGAGATGGCCGCGATGGCCGACACCATCCTGTCCGGCGCCTTCGAAGGGGAGTTCGACGTCGCGCTCGAACGCTTCGCCGCGTTCTGCCGCGTCGTCGCGCTCGGACAGGCGAACCACGCCGACGACGCCGAGGTCGCCAACGGACCGCACGCCTCGAAACTCACCCGCAATTCGCACCAGCTCATCAAGACGGCCGAGGATCTCGAGCATGCCGCGGTGTCCTGGCGGCGCGGCGAACTCGACTGAGTTCCCGGGGACGGGGTCGATGTTGACAGGGGCTCCGGGGAGGGCAAGACTTAAGTCGGCGTCGGACCGTGGAACCCCCGGGCTTCAACACTCAGCCGCTTCGAGCGGCCTTCCGCCGAGAGGCGCTCCCGGTTCGACGCCACTACTCTGCCCTCCCGCATTCAGCGTG
Organism: Arthrobacter sp. Ld5; assembly: GCF_051172775.1. Classification (NCBI taxonomy): domain Bacteria; kingdom Bacillati; phylum Actinomycetota; class Actinomycetes; order Micrococcales; family Micrococcaceae; genus Arthrobacter; species Arthrobacter sp. Ld5. The sequence continues at coordinate 327,829 of NZ_JBPKBO010000024.1, read as the reverse complement.
GCCCCCTCGGGCATGCTGACAGCCCCCTGTCCTCCTGAGGAAGACTCCGTGAAACTACGCCTCTTCCCGCAGGAGAACGCTGGGCTGGAACTCCTCTCCCGCATGGCCCGGCAGCTCGTGCTCGGCGTGGGGACCATGTCCGCCATCCTCGGCGCCTCGACGCAGGAGTACGACCGCCTGTCGGAGGAACTCCACCAGCACGAGTCGGCGTCGACGGACCTGCACTTCGCCCTCCTGACCTCCATGCGGACCTCGTTCATCAATCCGTTGCCCCGCGAGGACCTGTACGCCCTCTCCCGCCTGCTCAACGAGGCCATCGAGAAACTGGACGGCGCGGGCGAACTGATCGCCCTGTACAAGCTGAGCAAGCTCAGCCACCGCGCCGCCGACCAGCTCGAGGTGATCAACCGGCAGGCCGAACTGACCGCGGTCGCCATGCAGCACCTGGATTCGATGGACGATCTCGAGGAGTACTGGATCGAGATCCTGCGACTGGCCCGTCGGGCCGAACGGACGCACCGCAGCTGGTGCGCCGAGATCCTCGAAGACCACAAGCCGCTCGTCTACGCGCGGCACCGCGACGTCGCCAACCAGCTCGTCGACGTCACCAGGGACATCCGGCGGGTGGCCACCCAGGTGGGCAGCATCCTCGTCAAGGAATCGTAGGTGGAGCCACTCCTCCTCGGTGCGGTGGTCCTCGCCGCGGGCGGCTTCGCCTTCCTCAACGGCTTCCACGACGTCTCGAATTCGGTCGCCGCCGCGGTGCGCACCCGGGCGCTCACGCCCACGGTCGCCGTCCTGCTCGCGGCCCTCTTCAACTTCGTCGGAGCGCTGCTCAGCACGGCACTGGCGCTGTTCTTCACGCAGGCCGCCATCGGCCTCCCCTCCGGGCCGTCGGGGCTCGGCATCCTCCTGGCGGCGCTGCTGGCCGCCTGCCTCTGGGGCCTGCTCACCTGGTACCGCGGCATGCCGTCGTCGTCGACCCACGCACTCCTCGGCGGCATCCTGGGCGCGGGAGGCGCATCGCAGCTCACCCGCGGGCCCGCGATGAGCGGTGCGGGTGAGCTGCTCCTGCTGCAGATCGCAGTGCCCCTGATGCTCTCGCCGATCGCCGCCTACCTCCTCGCCTACGCTGCCGTCTTCCCCGCCACGTGGCTGCTCCGCCACGGCTCCCCGGCCCGGGTGAACAGCGGCAACCGGATGGCACAGTCCGTCCTGGCCGGGACGTTCGCCCTGGGACACGGCCTCCAGGACGGGCAGCGGACGATGGCCGTCATCCTGCTGGCCCTGGTCGGCTCCGGCTACGCGACGGGCTCGACGATGCCCCTGTGGGTCCAGGTCTTCGCCGCCGCGCTCCTGGCCACGGGGTCCCTCTTCGGCGGGTGGCGCATCACCCACACCCTCGGCAGCCGCCTCGTGCACATCGATCCGCTGCGCGGCATGACCGCGCAGGGCGTCGGTTCGGCGATGCTGTTCATCGGCGCCATCTCGCTGCAGATGCCGCTGTCGAGCACGCACACGATGACGGCGGCGATTGTCGGGTCGGGTGCGAACCAGCGGTTCGCCTCCGTCCAGCGCCCACGGGTGGTCCGGATCCTCGCCGTGTGGCTCGGGACGGCCGTCATCACCGCCCTCCTGGGCGCCGTCTTCTACCTGGCCCTCAGTCCACTCCTGTAACGCCGGACGCACGTCCGGGGGGTGGACCGCCGCGGCGGCGGCCCAGACCCGGCGGAACGTTCCGCCGGGTCTGCACGCCCGCCGCGGCGGTCCGCACGACGACGGGGGCGGTGCGCCTGGTGCCGGGACGACGACGGCGACCCCCTCGAGAGCCGCCGTCGCCCTGCTCCCCCGGGGGATGCGCCTACCCGAAGCGGCCGGAGACGTAGTCCTCGGTGGCCTTCACGGCGGGCTTGCTGAAGATCGTGGTGGTCTCCCCGTACTCGATGAGCTTGCCCGGCTTGCCGGTCCCGGCGATGTTGAAGAACGCCGTCTTGTCGGACACCCGCGCCGCCTGCTGCATGTTGTGGGTGACGATCACCACGGTGTACTCGGCCTTGAGCTCGTTGATGAGGTCCTCGATGGCCAGCGTGGAAATGGGGTCCAGGGCCGAGCAGGGCTCGTCCATGAGGATCACCTGGGGCGAGACCGCGATGGCCCGGGCGATGCAGAGGCGCTGCTGCTGTCCGCCGGAGAGGCCCGACCCCGGTCGCGCCAGGCGGTCCTTCACCTCGTTCCACAGGTTGGCGCCGCGCAGCGACTTCTCGACGAGGGCGTCGGCGTCGGACTTGCTGATGCGCTTGTTGTTGAGCTTCACGCCGGCCAGCACGTTGTCCCGGATGGACATCGTGGGGAAGGGGTTGGGGCGCTGGAAGACCATGCCGATGCGGCCACGCACGGTCACCGGGTCCACCTCGGGGTCGTACAGGTTGTCGCCGTCGAGCAGCACCTCACCCTCGACGCGGGCGCCCGGGATGACCTCGTGCATGCGGTTGAGGGTGCGGAGGAAGGTGGACTTGCCGCAGCCCGAGGGGCCGATGAACGCCGTCACGGAACGGGCCTCGATGACGATGTTGACGTCCTCCACCGCAAGGAACTTGCTGTAGTAGACGTTCAGGTCCTTGACGTCGATGCGATTGGACATTGCTTCCTTATCGGTAGTAACCGCGTGATGTCAGCGGCTGGTCGTGGGAAAGAACGGTTCTCGACCCGCACGTGCGCGTCATCGGCTGGTCTTCGGCGCGAAGGCGCGGGCGATGAGACGGGCGCCCAGGTTCAGGAGCATGACCATCACGATGAGGATCAGCGCGGCGGCCCAGGCCCGCTGGGTACTGGCATCGATGTTGGTCGGGGACGTCGGGGTGAGGATCTGGTAGTAGATGAACGTCGGAAGCGTGCTCATCCACCCGCTGAACACGTTCGTATTGATCGAACTCACGAAGCCCGCCGTGACGAGGATGGGCGCGGTCTCGCCGATGACCCGGGCAATCGCGAGCGTCACGCCCGAGGCGATACCCGAGATGGCGGTGGGCACCACGACCCTGACGATCGTCCGCCATTTGCGGACACCCAGCGCGTAGGCGGCTTCACGCAGTTCGTTCGGGACGATCTTCAGCATCTCCTCGGTGGAGCGGACCACCACGGGGATCATCAGTACCGACAGCGCCACCGCCGCCACGAAGCCCGTCCTGGTCCCGGGACCGAACAGCATGGCGAAGAAGGCCGCGGCGAACAGGCCCGCGACGATCGACGGGATACCGGTCATGACATCGACGAAGAACGTGATCGCCCGGTCGAGCCGTCCGCCCGTCCCGTACTCGACCAGGTAGATGGCCGCCATCAGCCCGATGGGGACGGAGATGATCGTGGCCCAGAGCGTGATCTGGAGTGTCCCGATGATGGCGTGGTAGGCGCCGCCGAGGACGGGGGTCCCGTTCTCGGCCGACTCGTTGTCGGTGGCTCCCGTGACGCCGTTCATCGACGTGAAGAAGAAGTCGTAGGACAACCCCGGCAGCCCCCGTTCGAGGACGGTCCAGATGACCGACAGGAGGGGGAGCAGCGCAATGAGGAAGCAGCCGTAGACGAGGTAGGTCATCAGGGAGTCGGAGGCCTTGCGGGTGCCCTCGAAGGCCGCCGTGATGATCGTGGCACCGGCGACGAAGAACACGGCCGCCAGCACCGCCCAGACGATGACGTTGAATCCGACGAGGGCGGAGACGGCTGCGCCGAGGACGACCGCCGCGGCCAGGACCACCCAGACGACGTACCGGGGCATCCGGCCCTTCGTCAGCTGCGAGCGGCGCTTCTCGAGTGTTGTGCTGCTCATGTCAGTTTGCCCCTGAGAATTCCTTGTGGCGGCTGATGATCCAGCGCGCGATGATGTTGACGGCCAGGGTGATCACGAAGAGCACCAGGCCGGCCGCGATGAGTTCGCTCAGCCTCAGACCGAACGCCTCGGGGAAGTTGAGGGCGATCTCCGCGGCGATCGTCTGGTTGCCCGACTGGATCAGGCTTGCCGTGAGCGCTCCTCCGGACAGGACGAGCGCGACGGCCATCGTCTCTCCCAGCGCCCGGCCGAGGCCCAGCATGGCCGCGCTGACGATTCCCGCCCGCGCGAACGGAAGGACGGCCATGCGGATCATCTCGAGCCTCGTGGCACCCATGGCCAGCGCCGCTTCTTCGTGAAGTGTCGGCGTCTGCAGGAAGATCTCCCGGCTGAGCGAGGTGATGATGGGCAGGACCATGACTGCCAGGACGATGCCGGCCGTGAGGATGGTGCGCCCGGTCTGGCTGGCCGGGCCTTCGAAGATGGGCAACCAGCCGAGGTTCTCCGCCAGCCAGTCGTAGCCGAGGGCCAGCTGCGGCGCGAGGACCGCGTACCCCCAGGCGCCGTAGACGACGGAGGGGATCGCCGCGAGGAGATCGACCAGGTAGCCGAACCCCTGGGCGAGGCGCCGGGGCGCGTAGTGCGAGATGAAGAGCGCGACGCCGATCCCGAGCGGCGTAGCGATCAGGAGCGCGATGGAGGCCGCGATGACCGTCCCGATGACGATGGGGAAGATGTACGCGCCGAAGCCCTCGCCGCCGGTGATGTCGGCGGGGTCGGCACTGAAGGTGGGCAGCGCCTGGACGATCAGGAAGACGGCGACGCCGAAGAGGACTGCCAGAATGAGGCATCCCGCGGCGAGGGTGGCTCCGGAGAAGATCTTGTCTCCGGACTTCCCTCCCACGTCACTTCTGGTCAGAGTGTTGGTTGACACGGGGAACCCTTCGTGGCGAGTGGTGGTGGGCGTTGCGCGCTCAGGACATTTTTACGGTACGGGATTCTGCGGCACGCGTCCCCATCGAGCGCAACCCCCGGACAGCTGACAACCCCGTCCGGTGTCCCTCGGGACCCGGACGGGGTGTCGGTAGCGGTGTCGGCTAGGAGGCCACCGTGATGGACTCGACGGCGGCCTCGGCATCCGTGCGGATGGTGTCCGAGAGCGGGGCGTTCCCGGCCGAACCGGCGGCGGTCTCCTGGCCCTCGGCGCTGACCACGTAGGACTCGAAGGCCTTGACGAGGTCGACGGTCTCCTGGTCCTCGTAGGTGCTGCACACGATGTGGTAGGACACGAGGACGACCGGGTAGGCGCCCGACTCGGTCGTGTCGCGCTCGAGTTCGAGGGACATGTCGACGTCCGAACGGCCCTCGACGGGCGTGGCGGCCTCGACGGCCAGCGCGGCCGCCTCGGGGCTGAACGGGACGTACTCCTCGCCGACCTTGACCGCCACCTGGCCGAGGTCGCCGACGGCGGACGCGTCGGCGTAGGTGATCGCGCCGTCGGTGCTGGTGGTGGTCGAGACGACGCCGTTGGTGCCCTGGGCGTTCTCGGCGACGTAGGCGGCGGGCCATGCGCCGTCGGCCTCGTCGGTCCAGACGTCGGGGGCTGCGGCGGCGAGGTACTCGGTGAAGTTCTCGGTGGTACCCGAGTCGTCCGAGCGGTGCACCACGGTGATGGGCGTGCTCGGGAGCTCGACGTCCGGGTTCTGCGAGGCGATCGCCTCGGCGTCCCAGGTGGTGACCTCGCCGCGGAAGATCGACGCGATGGTGGCGGCGTCGAGGTTCAGGGTTTCGACGCCGTCGAGGTTGAAGGCGATGGCGATCGGGGAGACGTAGACGGGGATGTTGATCGCGCCGTCGGGGCCGCAGATCTCCTTGGAGGCCTCGTACTCCTCGTCGTCGAGGAAGGCGTCGGAGCCCGCGAACTGGGCGCCCTGCGCCAGGAAGGCCTCCCGGCCGGCACCGGAGCCGTCCGGGGAGTACTGGACGGTGGCTCCGCTGTTGGCCGAGGAGAAGCCGTCCTGCCAGGCCGTCATCGCAGCGTTCTGGGCGGAGGACCCCGCTCCGGTCAGGGTGCCGCTGACAGCAGTTGCGCCCTCGGAGGCGGCGCCGCCGGCGTCGGCCTCACCTGTGGCGTTGTCGGACCCGCACGCGGTCAGCGCCAGCGCGGCGACGGAGAGAACTGCCGCGGCGCGGCCGAAGCGAAGAACCTTCACGAGATATTGCCCCTTCCAGGGATGTATTCTCCGATGCGCGGACGGCGCTCGGGAGATGTACGCGTTCCTGTACGCCTGAAACGCTAGGCAGTACAGATGAAGAGACTGGCCAAGGAACATGAACGGAAGGTGAACGGCGCCGGTCCATTCTCCGGTGGCACCGGTCCCGCGCGGCCGACGGGTCGGCGTCCCGGCCCACTGCGCACCTCCTAGACTGGGTCCATGCCGCCGCGCCAGGGAATCGCCACCACGCTGGCCTTCCTGCGCAAGCGCTCCCGGATCGGTTTCAAGCGTAGTGCCGGCTCCGTGGTCACGGCCCTCCAGATGACCGTCTGCGCGGTGGGCGCCTACGCCTTCGCGGAGCAGGTCCTGGGTCACGAGGGGCCGCTGTTCGCGGCGACGGCGTCGATGATCTCCCTGGGCTTCTCGCGGGATCCCCGCCTGCGGCGCGTCCTGGAGGTGGCGATCGGCTGCACGCTCGGGATCGCGGTGGGCGACCTCCTGCTCGCCCTGTTCGGGAACGGCCTGTGGCAGGCCGCCCTCGTACTGTTCATCTCGATCCTGCTGGCCCGGTTCCTGGACAGCGGGACGATCTTCACGACGCAGCTCGGGCTGCAGTCCCTGCTGGTGGTGCTGCTCCCGGCGCCGGAGGGCGGGCCGTTCACGCGGAGCGCCGACGCGATCGTGGGCGGCCTGTTCGCGCTCGTGGTCACCGTCTTCCTGCCGCGCGACCCGCGACGCGAGCCGAAGACGAACGTGCGCGGGCTCCTGGACGAACTCTCCGGCGTGCTCCGGGACGGCGCGTCGGCCCTCCGGACGAGCGATTCCACGCAGGCATGGCACGCGCTGATCCGCGCGCGGAACTGCCAGTCCCAGCTGGACGGCCTGACGGGCAGTATGAGGGCCGCCCAGGAGGTCGCCCGCATCTCCCCCGCGTACCGCCGCCACCGCGAGGAGCTGGGGTCCCTGGGGGACGCCATCGATTCGATCGACCTCGCCATCCGCAACAGCCGCGTCTTCTCCCGCCGCCTGACGTCCGTGATCAATCACGCGGCGCTCACCGACGAGGCGATCGAGTCCCTCAGCGCGTCCCTCGACGACACGGCCGACGCCGTCGACGTGCTGAGCCGGGCCCTGTCGGTCGGCGATCCGTCCGAGCGGCGCCTGAACCTGCGGCAGGCACGCAACGAACTCGCGGCCGTCGCGACGGACCTCCACCCCAGGACCCTCCACATCAGCCGGCTCGAGGGCGAGGGGCTCGTCCTCCTCCTCCGGCCGCTCGTCGTGGACCTGCTCGGCGCCACGGGCCTCTCGCACGAGGACGCCGCCGACTACCTCCCGCGGCTCTAGGTGACCGCCGCCGTGGCGGGCGCTGTCGGTGGCCGCCGGTAGCCTGAAGCCATGGCCACCAAGACCTCCCCTGCCGCCCGCGTGGGCCGCAGCAACACCCCGGGTTACCGCTGCGCGGAATGCGGATGGACCACCGCGAAGTGGGTGGGTCGCTGCGGCGAGTGCCAGGCGTGGGGCACCGTCGAGGAGACCGGCCAGGTCGTCGCGCGCACCACGGCCGCGACGGCGGTCACGACGCCGGCCCGGCGGATCGCGGACGTCGACGCCACGCTCTCCGGCTTCCAGCCCACCCGCATCGACGAACTCGACCGCGTCCTGGGCGGCGGGCTGGTGCCCGGCGCCGTGATCCTCCTCGCCGGGGAGCCGGGCGTCGGGAAGTCGACCCTCCTGCTCGACGTCGCCGCGCGGGTCGCACGGCTCGGCCGGGACGTCCTGTACGTGACGGGGGAGGAATCGGCCGCCCAGGTGAAGCTGCGGGCGGACCGGATCGATGCCGTCGCGGACTCCCTGTACCTGAGCGCGGAGACGGATCTGGGCCAGGCGCTCGGGCAGGTCGAGAAGGTGGACCCCGCACTGCTCGTCGTCGACTCCGTGCAGACCCTGAGCAGCGCCGCGGTGGACGGCAGCGCCGGCGGGGTGACGCAGGTGCGGGAAGTCGCGGCGTCGCTCATCGGGGCGGCGAAGGCGCGGGGGATGACCACGCTGCTCGTGGGGCACGTCACCAAGGACGGCTCGATCGCCGGACCGAGACTCCTCGAGCACCTCGTCGACGTCGTCTGCCAGTTCGAGGGCGAGCGCCACTCGCGCCTGCGCCTCCTGCGCGCGGTGAAGAACCGGTACGGTCCCACGGACGAGGTGGGCTGCTTCGACCTGACGGACGGCGGCATCGAGGGACTGGCCGACCCCAGCGGGCTCTTCGTGTCCCGCACCAAGGACCCGGTGTCGGGGACGTGCATCACCGTGACGCTGGAGGGCCGGCGCCCCCTTCTCGCCGAGGTCCAGGCCCTGCTCGCCGAGTCGCCGAACTCCCAGCCGCGGCGGGCCACCAGCGGGCTGGACAGCTCCCGGGTCGCGATGCTGCTGGCCGTGCTGCAGAGCCGCGCGTCGGTCAGCCTGCACAAGGACGACAGCTACGTCGCGACGGTCGGTGGTGTCCGGCTGACGGAGCCCGCCACCGATCTCGCCGTCGCCCTGGCGATCGCCTCCGCGAAGACGGACCACCCGCTGGCCGCTCGGCTCGTCGCGTTCGGGGAGGTGGGCCTCGCCGGCGAGGTGCGGCCGGTCCCGGGGATCGGCCGGCGCATCCAGGAGGCGCAGCGCCTGGGCTTCACGCACGCCATCGTCCCCGCCTCGCCCGCCGGCACCGGGCCGGTGCCGAAGGGCTTCTCCGTCCGGGAGGTCTCCACGCTCGCGGAAGCACTGGCACTGCTGTTCTGACCACGCCGCCCCGGCGGCGGCACGCAGGGATGTGTTACGGCTCTGCGACCGACGACGGCGGCGGGGGATTCGGCGCGCCAGTAGTATGGAACCCGGCCCTGGCGTTCCGTCGGGAGCCGCTGCACGCCGTCCGAGGACCGACGGCGGCCGCCCGACTGCGCCGGGCTCCAACAGCGCGGGCGGTGAAAGGATAGGCCATGGTTCGTAGTCCGGAGGACTCGCTCAAAGCCACCCTCGCCAGAGTAGCCCCGGGCACGCAGCTCCGCGACGGTCTCGAGCGGATCCTGAGGGGACGGACCGGCGCGCTGATCGTCCTCGGCTTCGACCGCACGGTGGATTCCATCTGCTCCGGCGGCTTCGACATCGGGATCGAGTTCTCCCCCACCCGTCTGCGCGAACTGGCGAAGATGGACGGGGCGATCGTCTGCGACAAGGACGCCGGCAAGATCCTCCGCGCCGCGGTGCAGCTGGTGCCGGACCACACCATCGAGACGCAGGAGTCCGGGACACGCCACCGGACCGCGGAGCGGGTCGCGAAGCAGACCGGCCTCCCGGTGATCAGCGTCAGCCAGTCCATGCAGATCATCGCCCTGTACATCGACGGCCTCCGCCATGTGCTCGAGGGTTCCGAACCGGTGCTCGCCCGCGCCAACCAGGCGCTGGCCACCCTCGAGCGGTACCGCGCGCGCCTGGACCAGGTGACCAACTCCCTGTCCGCCCTCGAGATCGAGGCGATGGTCACGGTGCGTGACGTCGCCGTCACCCTCCAGCGCCAGGAGATGGTGCGCAGGATCTCCGAGGAGATCTCCCAGTACGTGCTGGAACTCGGCGTGGACGGGCGCCTGCTGTCCCTGCAGGTGGAGGAGCTGACCACGGGCCTCGGGCCCGGCAGCGAGATGGTGCTGCGCGACTACATGGACCTCGGCAGCAGCACGGCGCCGGTCGAGGAGCGCGTGGCGACGCTGCAGGGGTTCAGCTCGACGGACCTCATCGACCTGGGCACCATCGCCAGCGTGCTGGGCTTCAACCCGTCGCTGGATTCACTGGAGGCGGTCATCCAGCCCAAGGGCTACCGGCTGCTCTCCGGCATCAAGGCGATGCCGCCCGCCGTGGCGAAACGGCTGGTGGAACACTTCGACGGACTGCAGAACCTCATGGCGGCCAACATCGAGGACCTCATGGCGGTCGACGGCATCGGCGAGCAGCGCGCCCGCACGGTCCGTGAGGGGTTGTCGCGCATCGCGGAGACGAGCCTCCTCGACCGCTTCATCTAGATCCGCCGCAGCGGGCGGCCCGCGGCCTACTGCAGCGTGAAGGTCACGGGGTCGCTACTCCTCGTCCCCAGTCGCGTGGTCAGGGTGTAGGTGCCCTCGACCGGCTCCTCCTCCACGACGGTGCACCCGGGCACCGTGGAGTTGCGTGCCCACTCGAACGTCGCCCGCTCCTCTCCATCCGGTTCGATGACGCGATCGAGATCCTCCGAGGACTCCTGGCAGTCGATCGACGAGAACACGCGGTCGTCGCCCCGGGTGAGGACGAACTCCATCTGCGAGGTCCCCACGTTCACCGTGCACGGGGTGGTCCCGCCGTTGCGGATGACCAGGGACAGGACCGGGGTCTCCTCCGGGGAGTAGGTGCGCTCATCGGTCTCGGCGACGACCACCACGGCGTCCGGATCGCAGCGGTCCGCGGACGGGCTCGGGGCGGCGGTGGCAGCGGCCGACGATCGGGACGGAGACGCACCCGGGCTCGGCGGGGTCCGGCTCGCCGAATAGGCCGGGCCCGTCGGCGAGGACTCCGATCCCCCGGGAGGTGGTCCACCCGCGGTGTCCTCCCGCCCGAAGAGACCCGCCACGACGGCAGCCCCGACCGCGAGCGCGGCGACGACGACGAGCACGAGGACGGCCACCGCCAGGCGGCGCCGCCGGTACACCCTCGGGCTGGGCCGCCGCCCGCCGCCTGTCGGTCCGCCGGTGCCGTGATCCGTTGATGCCATCCATCAAGGCTAGGGGGTTCCGCGTTCCTCCGGGCACCACGCCGGTGGATAGAGTAGTCACGACGAGACCCCAGGAGCACCCCATGACCCCCGGTACTGCGGCGTCGGCCGTCCCACGGAGACCGGCGGACGCGGTCGACGACGCGCCGCCCACCCTGCCCGAGCTGCACCGCCGGGTGACGGACTGGTTCGCCGGATCGGCCCGCGACCTGCCGTGGCGGGAGGCCACCTGTTCCCCCTGGGGCATCCTCGTCAGCGAGGTCATGCTGCAGCAGACCCCCGTGGTCCGGGTCCTCCCGGTCTGGCACGAGTGGCTCGACCGCTGGCCCTCCCCCGCGGACCTCGCAGCGGAGCCCTCCGGCAGCGCCGTCCGGCACTGGGGGCGCCTCGGCTACCCCCGGCGCGCCCTGCGCCTCCACGCGGCGGCCACGGCCGTGGTCGAGCGTCACGGCGGCGCGGTCCCCGCGACCTACGACGACCTCCTGGCCCTGCCAGGGGTGGGCACCTACACCGCCGCCGCCGTGGCGGCCTTCGCGTTCGGACGGCGCGAGACCGTCGTCGACACGAACATCCGCCGGGTCCACGCGCGCCTCTTCGCGGGCAGCGCGCTGCCCGCGCCGGCGCTGACGGCCGCCGAGACGCAGCGCGCGGCAGCCCTCCTGCCGCACGACGAGGCGCTCTCCGTCCGCTGGAACGCCGCCGTGATGGAGCTCGGAGCCGTGGTCTGCACGGCCCGGGCCCCGCAGTGCTCCGCCTGTCCCGTGCTGGACGCCTGCGCCTGGGTGGCGGCCGGGCGGCCGGCCCCCGACTACGTCCCCAGGGGCCAGGCGTGGGCCGGGACGGACCGGCAGGTGCGCGGCGCCATCGTCGCCGTGCTGCGGCACAGTGACGCCCCGATCCCGCGGTCGCTCCTGCTGGACACGCCCGTCGACCTCACCATGGCGTCCGCCGGAGGCACCGCCGCCGTCCTGCCGGGACCCCTGGCGGCCCTGCACGGACTGCAGGCCCCGGCCGAGCAGCTCGAACGCGCCCTCGCGGGCCTGCTGGCCGACGGGCTCGCCGAGGAACGGGCCGACGGGGTCCGGCTGCCGGGCTGAGCGGTCCCCGCGAGCGCGGGGGACGGTCTCAGGTCGGCTCGCCGAACCCCACCTCGACCTCACGGCCGACGAGGTCCACCGCCTCCTGCGCGTCGGGGCCGGTGGCCTCGACCGTGATCGTGCGGCCCTGACCGAGGCCGAGGCTCATCAGGAGCATGACCGACTTGCCGTCGACGCCGTTCACGGTAACCTCCGCGTCGAGGTCCGCGAGCGCGGTGGCGAGCATGGCCGCCGGCCGGGCGTGCAGGCCCATCTGGTTCGGGAGCGTCCACGAGCCACGGGCCGTCACGCCCGGCTCCCCCTCCGTCGCGGGGCCGGGCGGAACCGGCGACGACGGACCCGCGCCCGGCGCCGCCGCGGCGTGCGTCACGAAGGGCTCGAGCTCCTCGGGCCGGATGGAGACGACGGCACCCTCGGCTGCCCGCACGACCTCCTCCAGCGCGGATCCGCCCTGCGCCTGCACCGCGGCGGCGACGGCCCCCTCCACGAGGGCCGCCTCGGCGAGGCGGACCCGCTCGCGCGCCTCGGGGTCGAGGAACTCGAGCACCATCTCCGCCGTCATGACGGCGGAGCCCAGATCCGTGAGGATCACGACGCCGTCACCGCCGTCCGCCTCCGCGATCGCAGCCTGGACCCGGTCGAAGCTCGTGCCGATCCGCGCGGGTCCGGCGCCGTCGCCCGTTCCCCCGGCGGCGGCGAGGACGACGTCGGGCGCCATCTGTGCGGCGAGGTCGACGACCCCCTCCGCGATCTTCTCGCTGTGCGACACGATGACGAGGCCTACGCTCATGCCGACCGTCCGCCGGCGGTCTCCGCGGCGACCTCCAGGAGGAGGGCCGTCGACTCCGCGCCCGGATCCCGATGCCCGGCACTGCGTTCGCCGAGGTAGCTGGCCCTGCCCTTCCGGGCGACCAGCGGTTCCGTCGCGACGGCCCCGGTGCGCGCGGCGGCGGCCGCCGCCGCCAGGACCTCGGCTGCGGTCGCCCCGGCCTGGGCCGCGGTCCCTGCCGCATCGGTGGCGGGGGTCCAGGCGTCGACCATGGTCTTGTCCCCGACCTCCGCCTTCCCCCGCGCGACGATGCCGTCGCGGGCGGCCCTGATCATGCCGGCAGCCGCCGCGGCGTCGATCTGCTCCGCCTCTCCCAGGGCCGTCGCGGCCCGCAGGAACGCCGTCCCGTACAGGGGTCCTGCGGCCCCTCCGACGGTGGACATCAGCGTCATCGCGACCTGCTTGAGCACCGCTGCCGGCGTCCCGGGGGCCTCCCCGGCATCCAGCTTCGCCACGACGGCGCTGAAGCCCCGGTCCATGTTCTCGCCGTGGTCGGCGTCCCCGATGGCCCGGTCGAGTTCGATCAGGCGGGTGCGGTTCTCCGCGACGACGCGGGCCGCCTCGTGGATCCACAGGACGGCCCACCGGGTGTCCAGGGGTTGCGCCATCCTCACGCCCCCCAGCGCAGTGCGGCGGTGTGCACGGGCGAGTCCCAGAGCTCGAGCATCTCGTCGTCGGCCCGCAGGATGGTCAGCGACGCCCCCTGCATCTCGAGCGCCGTGATGTAGTTGCCGACGAGGGAGCGGTCGATGCTCACGCCGAGCCCCTCGAGGAGCTGCGCGACCTTCCGGAACACGATGTACAGCTCGCTGGCGGGTGTCCCGCCCATGCCGTTCACCATCACGATGGTGCGGTCACCGGAGGCGAGCTTGAGGTCCGCGACGATGGGGTCCAGGAGCCGCTGCGTGATGCCGTCCGCGTTCTCCATCGCGATCCGGTGCCGCCCGGGCTCCCCGTGGATGCCGATCCCGATCTCGATCTCCTCCTCGGAGAGGTCGAAGCTGGGCACACCCGCGTGCGGCACGGTGCAGGCCGCCAGGGCCACGCCCATGGAACGGACGTTGTCGATGACGCGCTGCGCCACGGCGGTCACGCCGTCGAGGTCGTCCCCCCGCTCGGCTGCAGCACCGGCGAGCCGCTCCACGAAGACGGTCCCCCCGACGCCGCGCCGGCCCGCGGTGTACAGGGAGTCCTCGACGGCGACGTCGTCGTTCACGACGACGGACCGGACCGTGACGCCCTCCGCCTCAGCCATCTCCGCCGCGGTCTCGAAGTTGAGGACGTCCCCGGTGTAGTTCTTCACGATGTGCAGGACGCCCGCACCGCCGTCGACCGCCGTGGTCGCCGGGATGATCTGGTCGGGGGTGGGGGAGGTGAACACGGCGCCCGGGACGGCGGCGTCGAGCATGCCGCGTCCCACGAACCCCGCGTGGAGCGGTTCGTGGCCGCTGCCGCCGCCGGAGACCAGGCCGACCTTGCCCTGGACGGGGGCGTCCTTGCGGGTGATGAACAGGGGCGCGGGATGGACGGTGACGAGGTCGGCGTGCGCGATGCCGAATCCTTCGACCGACTCGTCGACCACGGCCTTGGGGTCATTGATGAGCTTCTTCATGACGCTGCTCCTTGACTGCGAACGGACATTTGACAGCCTGCAGCCCGCCTCACATGGACCACGCCGGCCACTGTGAACGTTACCGCCCGTTCCTGCCCCTGCCTATAGGTCGGTGTGGCCCGTTCCCACCCGGTGGAACGCCTGAGGGAGGGGCCCGGACGGGCTCCCTCCCTCAGGTGGTGGGACCGCCCCATGGGGGCGGCCCGCAATGCATCAGTCGCGCTTGAACGCGTCCTTGACGTTCTCGCCGGCGTCCTTGAGGCTCGAACTGGCCTGGTCCTTGTGGCCCTCGGCCTCCAGGTTCTCGTTGCCGGTCGCCTTGCCGAGGCCTTCCTTGACTTTGCCGCCGAGGTCTTCGCCCTTGTTCCCGATCTTGTCATCCAGTCCCATGATTCGGACCTCCTTCAACTCGGTGTACGGCCACCGGTTCCGATGGCCTGCCCGGCATCCCTAAGGAACACTAAGCTGTCTTACCGTATCCTCCCGCACGGCTGGAAGGCCAGTGCGCGGCGCGGGCGGGTCACAGCTCCCGGATCATGCGGGTGTTGCCGAGGGTGTTCGGCTTGACGCGTGCGAGGTCGAGGAACTCTGCAACCCCCTCGTCGTGGGACCGGAGGAGTTCGGAGTAGACGCGGGGGTCCACGGCGGACTGGTCGGCCATGACCTCGAACCCGTGACGACGGAAGAAACCGACCTCGAACGTCAGGCAGAAGACCCTGCTGACGCCGAAAGCCCGGGCCTCCTCCAGCAGCCGTTCCACCAGCGCGTGCCCCACACCCTGCCCCCGGGCCGCGGGTGAGGTCACCAGCGTGCGCACCTCCGCCAGGTCCTCCCACATCACGTGCAGCGCTCCGCAGCCGAGGATCTCACCGCCGTCGGACTCCGCGATCCTGAACTCGGGCAGGCCCTCGTAGTACGCCACC
Source organism: Arthrobacter sp. Ld5 (assembly GCF_051172775.1). Classification (NCBI taxonomy): domain Bacteria; kingdom Bacillati; phylum Actinomycetota; class Actinomycetes; order Micrococcales; family Micrococcaceae; genus Arthrobacter; species Arthrobacter sp. Ld5. The sequence continues at coordinate 312,549 of NZ_JBPKBO010000024.1, read as the reverse complement.
GTCTCCTTGGCCATGAGGACGCGCTCCTCGGCGAGCGGCCCGACGAGGGCCTTGATCGCGGGGACGTCCGACGTGCGGGCGGGGCGGATGGTGAAGGGCTCGGTCATTCACCCCACTCTACTGAGCCCCCACCACGCAGCAGGCCCGACCGGGGTTCCCGGTCGGGCCTGCCCGGTCCTGCGACCAGGCCGCGGGGTCCTGAGGTCAGGCCAGTTCGTCCGCTTCGCGACGCTGCGCCCGCACGGGTTGCGCTACGGCGCTGCGGCGTCCGGGCTGCAGGTCGTCGTCCTCGACATGCCCTTCGAGCGCGGCGAACGCAGGATCGTCCGCGTAGGACTTCAGCTTCGCCAGGCGGTAGATGATCAGTGCGTAGACCGCCTTGGCCGCGATGTCCGCGAGGGAGTACCCGGCCTGTTTGAGCACCCAGGCGTCTGCGCCCGAGATGCCCAGCAGCGGCAGGGCGTAGGCCACCGGGTAGACGAGCCAGCTGACCAGGAGCAGGATCCGCAGCTGGCTGATCAGGGACTTGACGCCGGCGGGCTGCCGGTCGAGGGACTTGGTCAGCTCGACGAACAGCACGTACAGGATGTACAGGAACGGGAGGGTGGAGAGCACGCCCCACAGCACGCGGGCCCCGTCGGTCGTGCTGATTTCCCCGGGGTACCCCAGGAGGATCATCAGGGTCGCGGCGGGGATCAGCTTCCACAGCAGCTTCCTCTGCACCGCGGCCGCCAGGGCCAGCACGGCGATGAGTTCCACGAGCAGGAGCGGGACCGTCAGCAGCCAGTCGACGTAGCGGTAGCCCTCGTTGAACGAGGCCCCGGGAGCCTGCACGTAGGTGCCGCGGCCTCCGACGGCGTCCGTGACGAAGGCGTCCCTGAACGAGTCGAAGATGCGGAAGTAGTGGTACGCCGCGATGCCGCAGACCACGGCAGCGATGATCAGTGCCTGCCGGTATCGGGGCAGGACTCGCTGGAGAGCGAGGATCAGGAAGAGTGCGGTGAACAACTGGGCTGCGATGACGAGCGACAGGAAGTTGTAGACCGTATCGAATTGGCCCTGCGTGAGGGCGTCAGGAATCATGGACGTGCTCCTTCGGACGGGATGAAAGCAGTGAACCCTGCACCCCGGTGAACCCGGAAAGTGGCCCGTTCCACGCGGAGCTTGCAGATATTCTACGCCCTGTAGAAAAGTTGTCCAGAGGTGGCGGTGCGTGGTCTCCGACCCGTGCCGCGCGTGGGGGGAGGCCCCCCACGCGCGGGGCCTACAGTCCGAGCTCGGGCGGCAGCGCGCGCTCCTCCCCGAGGAGATGGGTGGCGAGGAACGCCTCGACGACCCCGTACCAGATCCGGGCGTGCTGGGGCTTCAGGATCCAGTGGTTCTCGTCGGGGAAGTAGAGGAAGCGGTGCGGCGTCTCGCCGCCCTCGCCGGCGGCGAGCTTCGACTGCGACAGCAGTTCGTACCAGAGCCGGAGCCCCTCCCCGATGGGCACGCGGTAGTCCTTGTCCCCGTGGATGACGAGCATCGGCGTTGCGATCTCCGCCACGTGGTGGTGCGGGGAGTTCTCCTCCCTCGCCGCGGGCGTCATCTCCCGCTCCCAGTAGAAGGCCGCGTCCGTGGTGGGGCCGAATTGGTCGAGCGCCCAGAGGCTGGCATGGGTGACGATCGCCGCGAAGCGGTCGGTGTGCCCGGCCACCCAGTTCGCCATGTAGCCGCCGAAGCTGCCGCCCATCGCCGCGACCCGCGTCGGGTCGATGTCCTCGCGCGCCACGAGGGTGTCCGTGGCGGCCATCAGGTCCGTGTAGGGGGCGCGCCCCCACTGACCCCATCCGCGGTCCACCATGTGCTGGCCGTACCCGGTGGAGAGCGCCGGATCGGGCAGCAGGACGGCGTAGCCGCGGGCCGCCATGATCCACGGCGACCAGCGCCAGGTCCAGGCGTTCCACGAGCCGATCGGCCCGCCGTGGATCCAGAGCAGGGCCGGCGCCGGGCGATCCGCCGAGGCCCCCTCCGGGAGCACGAGCCAGGACCTGACGGGCTGGCCGTCCTCACCGACGGACTCGATCCGCTCGAGCGTGCCGGGCAGTGCGGGGCGCTCGGCCGGGTTGTGCAGGCGCTCCGTGCGGCCGGTCGCGAGGTCGATGCGGACCGCCTCCGCCGGGAAGAGGTAGGAGCTGCGCAGCGCGTAGGCGGTGGCGCCGTCGGGGGACACGCTGACGTCCGTATAGGCGGCGGCGTCCTCCGTCACCCGCCGCACGGTGCCCGAGGCGACGTCGATGAGAAAGACCGGCGCGGCACCGTCGTCGTCGGCCGTCACCAGGAGGGCCGATCCGTCGGGCAGCCAGGCCGCGGGCGACGGCCAGCGGTCCCAGTCCTCCGCCAGGACCGTGGGGTCCCCGCCGTCCAGCGGGAGCAGCAGCAGGCTGGTCCGTGGCGCGAGCGCCGCCGTGGTACGCCGGTCCCGGACGACGGCGAGGAAGCGTCCGTCGGGGCTGACGGGCCCCGGCGAGTAGTCGTTCCCGAGGTCGTCGAGGAGGACGGTGAGTTCCTTGGTGGCGATGTCGACGCGGACGAGTACAGAGCGCTGGGAGCCGCGCTCCTCCGGCAGAGTGAGGGAGGAGAACAGCGCGGTCCCGTCGGGGGCGAGCACGGGATGGGCATCTCTGAGGCCGCTGCGCGCGGACGGGACGAGGTCGTCCAGCGACACCTCGCCGTCCAGGCCATCGAGCCCGAAGTAGCGCGGCTCGTCGGGCCCGAGGTCGGCGTCCCAGTAGCGGACGGGGTACCCGGAATGCAGGATGGCGGCGACGCCGGACTCCTTGCGGGACTTCCGGCGCGCGGCGTCGTCGTCCTCGTTCGCGGATCCGGCGAGGACATCACCGGTCACGACGACGACGTCGGCCGCCTCCGCCGTCGCCACCCCGGCCACGCCGCCCGCGCGGGTCAGCACGAGGGAGGCCTCCCCACCCGCGGCCGGGAGGCGCCAGAGGGCCGCGCGCTTCTCGCCGTCGGCGTCGTCCGGGTCCGGCCTGGACGAAGTGAACAGCAGATCGCCGCTCACGAGGAACGCCGCCCCGGATTCGCCGGCGGAGCTGCGCGTGAGACGCCGGGCCGGCTGCTCCCCGGCGGGGTCGATCTCCCAGAGCGCCGTCTGGTAGGCGGTCTTCTTGGGGTTGAGGGTGGCCAGGGAGGTCACGAGCCGCGTGCCCTCCGCGTTGAGGACGAGCCCGCTCTGGCGGGGCAGTCCGACGAAGTCGTCGAGGGATGAGAAGGGGGTGGTCATGCCTCATCTCTACCACCGCCTGTGGCTCGGGTCACAGGCGTTCACTCAGGGACGAATCCGTTGCCACGGGCACCCAACGGCTGTGGGAACCCCGGAGACGACGAACCCGCCCTGGTGGTCCAGGGCGGGTTCGGGTGCCGGAGTGCGAGCCGGTGCTACTCGGGGACGGTCGCCTCGATGGCTGCCGGGGCGTCCTCGATCTCCTTGGGTGCGCCGTGTCCGGTGAAGGTGAAGCGTGCGTCCACGCCCTCGCCCTCCACGTCGATGTCGATCCGCTCGCCCGACTTGATCTCGCCGAACAGGATCTTCTCGGAGAGCTGGTCCTCGATCTCGCGCTGGATGGTGCGGCGCAACGGCCGCGCACCCATCGCGGGGTCGTAGCCGCGGGTCGCGAGGAGCACCTTGGCCGCCGGCGTGAGCTCGATCGTCATGCCCTTGTCGGCCATGCGTCCGCCCAGGCGCTCGAGGAACAGGTCCACGATCTGGACGATCTCGTCCTGCGTGAGCTGCGGGAACACCACGGTGTCGTCCACACGGTTGAGGAACTCCGGGCGGAAGTGCTGCTTGAGCTCCTCCTGGACCTTGGCCTTCATCCGGTTGTAGCTCGTGCTGGTGTCGGTGCCGGACTGGAAGCCCGTCATGACGCCCTTCGAGATGTCCCGCGTGCCGAGGTTGGTGGTCATGATGATCACCGTGTTCTTGAAGTCCACCATGCGGCCCTGGCTGTCCGTCAGGCGTCCGTCCTCCAGGATCTGGAGGAGCGAGTTGAAGAGGTCGGCGTGCGCCTTCTCCACCTCGTCGAAGAGCACCACGGAGAACGGCTTGCGGCGGACCTTCTCGGTCAGCTGGCCGCCCTCCTCGTAGCCCACGTAGCCCGGAGGGGCACCGAAGAGCCGGGAGACGGTGTGCTTCTCCGAGTACTCGGACATGTCCAGCGTGATGAGGGCGTCCTCCTCGCCGAAGAGGAACTCGGCGAGAGCCTTGGCGAGCTCCGTCTTACCCACGCCGGTGGGGCCGGCGAAGATGAAGGAACCGCCCGGACGCTTCGGGTCCTTGAGGCCGGCCCGCGTGCGGCGGATGGCCTGGGAGATGGCCTTGATGGCCTCGTTCTGCCCGATGACCCGCTTGTGCAGCTCGGCCTCCATGTTGAGCAGTCGCGAGGACTCGGCCTCGGTCAGCTTGAACACGGGGATGCCGGTGGAGTTGGCGAGCACCTCGGCGATGAGTTCCTCATCCACCTCGGCGATGTCGTCGAGTCCGCCCGACTTCCAGCGGCGTTCCTTCTCGCTGCGCTCGTCGTGGAGCTTCTGCTCCTTGTCGCGCAGCGCCGCGGCTCCCTCGAAGTCCTGGGAGTCGATCGCAGACTCCTTCTCGCGCTTGACGTCCGCGATGCGCTCGTCGATCTCCTTGAGCTCGGGCGGCGCGGTCATCCGGCGGATGCGCAGCCGCGCGCCCGCCTCGTCGATGAGGTCGATCGCCTTGTCCGGCAGGAAGCGGTCCGAGATGTACCGTTCGGCCAGCGTCGCCGCGCTGGCGAGCGCGCCGTCGGTGATCGAGACGCGGTGGTGCGCCTCGTAGCGGTCGCGCAGGCCCTTGAGGATCTCGATCGCATGCGCCACGGAGGGCTCTGCGACCTGGATGGGCTGGAAGCGGCGCTCGAGGGCGGCATCCTTCTCGATGTGCTTGCGGTACTCGTCCAGGGTGGTCGCACCGATCGTCTGGAGCTCCCCACGCGCGAGCATGGGCTTCAGGATCGACGCGGCATCGATGGCGCCTTCGGCGGCACCTGCCCCGACGAGGGTGTGGATCTCGTCGATGAACAGGATGATGTCACCGCGTGTGCGGATCTCCTTGAGGACCTTCTTCAGGCGCTCCTCGAAGTCACCACGGTACCGGGAACCGGCGACGAGGGACCCGAGGTCCAGCGTGTACAGCTGCTTGTCCTTGATGGTCTCGGGCACGTCGCCGCGCACGATCGCCTGGGCGAGGCCCTCGACGACGGCGGTCTTGCCGACGCCGGGCTCACCGATCAGCACGGGGTTGTTCTTGGTGCGGCGGGAGAGGACCTGCATGACGCGTTCCATCTCCTGCTCGCGCCCGATCACGGGGTCGAGCTTGGACTCGCGCGCAGCCTGGGTCAGGTTGCGGCCGAACTGGTCCAGGACCACCGACCCGGCGGGAGTGCCCTCCTGCTGGGGGCCGCCCGCGGCAGCGGGCTCCTTGCCCTGGTATCCGGACAGCAGCTGGATGACCTGCTGGCGGACACGGTTGAGGTCCGCCCCGAGCTTGACGAGGACCTGCGCGGCGACGCCCTCACCCTCGCGGATGAGACCGAGCAGGATGTGCTCGGTACCGATGTAGTTGTGGCCGAGCTGGAGGGCCTCCCGCAGGGACAGCTCCAGGACCTTCTTGGCGCGGGGCGTGAAGGGGATGTGACCGGACGGGGCCTGCTGGCCCTGGCCGATGATCTCCTGCACCTGCTCCCGGACGGCACCCAGCGAGATGCTGAGTGACTCCAGCGCCTTGGCGGCGACACCCTCACCCTCGTGGATCAGGCCAAGCAGGATGTGCTCGGTGCCGATGTAATTGTGGTTGAGCATGCGGGCCTCTTCCTGGGCCAGCACAACAACACGACGGGCACGATCTGTAAATCTCTCGAACATCAGACACACACTCCTAGCTAACGCGTATTTCGATGCTACGGGTACGGGGTGTGCTTTGGGCGCGTGTTCGCCACAGGCGAGATAACGCCGGAGGCCTTCCGCCCCGGCGCCTTCTCGGAGTGGGTCAGCGCTGGGCGGCCCGGTAGGCCTCGACGATCTCGCTGTTCACGCGGCCGCGGGCGGAGACGTTGTAGCCGTTCTCCTTCGCCCACTCCCGGATCCGGGCGGCATCCTGGTTGCGGGACGACGACCCGCCCGAGGTGCCCGGGCGCTGCTTCGACTGCCCGCCGCGGCGGGCCTTGTCGACGTAGCCGGACAGCGCCGACCGCAGCTCCGAGGCGTGCGCCTCCGAGAGGTCGATCTCGTACTGCACGCCGTCGAGCCCGAACCGCACCGTCTCGTCGGCTTCTCCGCCGTCGATGTCGTCAATGAGAATAATGTTTACCTTCTGTGCCACGGTGCTCTCCTGATATTCCTCGACGTGAATGCGCTCAAAAGCAATTATGCGCCACCGTCAGATCGAGGTCAAAGAAGGGCAATTGTATGTGGACTAATTCTCCTGCTCGCCCTTTTCCTCTTCCGCGGTTCCGCGGTTCCGCGCGTCCTCTGCGTCCTGCAATTCCTCCGCGCGCGCCATGGCCTCCCGTTCCGCCCGGTCGACGTTGAATATGGCCTTGATCACGAAGTAGAAAAGCACGGCCAGGCAGACCGAGGGCAGGAGGACGGCCACATATTCCACGGCTACTGGCCGCCTTCCGGCTTCAGAATGGGGAAGAGGATGGACTCGCGAATCCCGACGTTCGTGAAAAGCATCACGAGGCGGTCGATCCCGAGCCCGATGCCGCCCATCGGCGGGGCGCCGTATTCGAGCGCGCGAAGGAAATCCTCGTCCAACTGCATGGCGTCGTGGTCGCCGGCCGCGGCCTGGCGGGACTGCTCCGTGAGGCGCTCGCGCTGGATGACCGGGTCGATGAGCTCGGAGAAGGCCGTTCCGCGCTCCATGCCGCCGATGATCAGGTCCCAGGCCTCGATCAGCCGCGGGTCGTCGCGGTGCGGGCGGGCGAGCGGCTGGGCCGAAGGAGGGTAGTCGTAGACGAAGGTCGGCTGGATGAGCGTGGGCTCCACGATCTCCGAGAACAGCTCGAGCACGATCTTCTCGGCACCCCACGCCGGATCGAGGGAGACCTCGTGGCGCGCGGCGATGGCGCGGAGTTCCTCCGCCGGGGTGTCCGGGGTGACCTCCTGGCCCACGGCCGAGGACAGGCCCGGGTAGACGCCGAGCCACGCCCACTCGCCGTCGAGCTCGATCGTGCCCTTCGCCGTCTCGATGGTGCGCGAGCCGAGCAGGTCGGCGCACGCGAGGATGATCTCCTTCATGCGGTCCGCCATGACGAACTGGTCCGCGTAGGCCTCGTAGCACTCGAGCATCGTGAACTCCGGGCTGTGCGTGGAGTCCACGCCCTCGTTGCGGAAGATGCGCCCGATCTCGTAGACGCGGTCGATCCCGCCGACGACCGCGCGCTTGAGGTACAGCTCGAGGGCGATCCGCAGGGTCATCTTCTGGTCGAACGCGTTGAGGTGCGTGGCGAACGGGCGCGCCGTGGCGCCGCCGTGGACGAGCTGGAGGACGGGCGTCTCCACCTCGATGTAGTCGCGGCGGTTGAGGGTCTCCCGGACGGTCCGCGTGATGGCGGCGCGCGTGCGCACCATCTGGCGGGCTTCCTCGCGCACCATGAGGTCGACGTACCGCTGGCGCACGCGCGTCTCCTCGTTGACGCCCGCGTGCAGCGTGGGCAGCGGGCGGAGGGCCTTGGACGCCATGGTCCACGAGTCGGCCATGATGGAGAGCTCACCGCGGCGGGAGCTGATGACCTCGCCGTGCACCTGCACGTGGTCGCCGAGGTCCACGAGGGCCTTCCACTCGGCGAGGCGCCCGTCGCCGATCTCGGCGAGGCTCAGCATCACCTGGAGCCGCGTGCCGTCGCCTTCCTGGAGGGTCGCGAAGCACAGCTTGCCCGAGTTCCGGAGGAAGACCACGCGGCCGACGACGGCGGCGTGCTTCCCGCTCGACTCCCCCGTCTCGAGCCCGGCGAACTCCTCCCGGATCTCCACCAGGGAGTGCGAGCGCTCGGGCCGGACCGGGTAGGGCTCGGTTCCGGCGTCGAGCAGGGCTGCGCGCTTCTGCAGCCGGAAGCGCATCTGCTCGTTGAGGTCGTCCGCGGGGAGGATGTCGTCGTGGGTCACGGAAGACAAGTTTACGGCTCCCGCCCGGGCGTCCGGTGCCGGTGCGCGTCAGCGCGGGGCCGGCAGGAGGATGTTGTCGATCAGCCGGACGGCACCCACCCGGGCGGCGACGACGGCGAGGGCCGCGTGCGGCTCCGGGCCCGGCTCCCCCGGCGGAGCGAAGGAGGCGGGGTCGACGACGTCGAGGTAGTCGAGGTCCACCCCCTCCTCGGCGGTGATCTGCGCCCGGGCGGCGGCGAGGTCGAGCGGTCCACCGCGCTCGGCCCGCTCGCGGAGTGCGACCAGCGCCCGGGACAGGACGAGGGCGGCGGCGCGTTCGTCGGGCGCCAGGAACCGGTTGCGGCTCGACAGCGCCAGGCCGTCGGCGTCGCGCACGATCGGTACGCCCTCGATCTGCACCGGCAGGTTGAGGTCCACCACCATCCGGCGGATGAGGGCCAGCTGCTGGGCGTCCTTCTCGCCGAAATAGGCGCGGTACAGGGCGCGGGTGGCGGGCTGCGCGAGGTTCAGGAGCTTGGCGACGACGGTCAGCATGCCGTCGAAGTGGCCCGGGCGCGAGGCCCCCTCGAAGAGCCGGCCCATGGGGCCGGCACTCACCCGGACCAGCGGCTCCCCGCCGGGGTACATGTCCTCCACGCCCGGGGCGAACACGAGGTCGACCCCCTGGGCCCCGAGCAGCCGCAGGTCCGCCTCGAGCGTGCGGGGGTAGCGGTCGAGGTCGGCCTGGTCGCCGAACTGCAGGGGGTTCACGAAGACGGACGCGACGACGACGTCGTTCGCGGCGCGCGCGGCACGGGCGAGTGCCGCATGGCCGGCATGCAGGCCCCCCATGGTGGGGACGAGGGCGAGCGAGGGCCGATCGTCCGCCGCACCCCGGGACCGGGCGGCGTCCAGCAGGGCGGTCGCGGCCACACGGAGGTCGGCGGGGGTGGAGACGAGGAGCGGGGTGGCCGGGCTGTCGGGTCCGGACGGGATCACGGGAGGTCCTTCGGGGAGGAATGGAGGGCCGGCGCGCGGTTGCGGGCCGCCGGTGCGGGAGGAGTCAGGAAGGCCCGGCCCCGGGGACCCCCGGACCGCCGGAGGCACCCGGACCGCCGGACGCGTCGGTCCCGGGGTCGGGCCCGGGGCCGGACGGCCCGTCCGGTGCGTCCGCGAGGATCGCGAGGATCGCCTCGGCCTGAGCGGGCGTGAGTACACCGCGTTCGAGGGCGCGCAGGGCGGTGGCACGCGCCATGCCGAGGTAGGCCTGGCGGGTGTCCGCCGCGTCATGGGCGTCGAGCGCCCCGCGGTGGGCCCGGACGGTCCCGGCGTCACCGCGTGCCACCGGTCCCGTCAGGGCGCCCTCCCCCGAGGACAGCGCGTTCTCCAGGGAGGCCTTCATGAGCGGGCCGAGCAGGCGGTCCGGCTGCTGGACGCCGAGGTCCGCGAGGAGCTGCGCGGACTGCGCGGCGATCGTGACGAGGTGGTTCGACGCGTGCGCCAGGGCCGCGTGGTACAGCGCCCGCGACTCCTCCTCGATGACCACCGGCTCGGCGCCCATCTCGACGACGAGCGCCTGGGCGATCGGCAGCACGGCGGCCGGGGCGGTGACCCCGAACGTGCTGTCCGGGAGGCGACCGAGGTCGAGCGAGAGCCCGGTGAAGGTCATCGCCGGGTGGATCGCGAGCGGGATGGCGCCCGCCGCACGGGCCGGCGCCAGGACGGCGGTGCCGTACCGCCCGGAGGTGTGGACCACGAGTTGCCCGGCCTGCCAGGCGCCGAGCCGGGCGAGGCCCTCGACCAGGTCCGGCAGGGCGTCGTCGGGCACCGCGAGCAGCACGAGTTCGGCCCGCTCGATGATGTCCGGGATCTCGAGCACCGGCACCCCGGGCAGCAGGTTCTCGGCCCGCTCCCGGCTGGCCTCGGAGACGGCGGAGACCCCGACGACGGCGTGCCCGGCCGAGCGCAGGGCGGCGCCCAGCACGGAGCCGACCCTGCCGGCACCCACGATGCCGACGCCGAGCCGCCCGGGGCGCCGGGACGCATCAGTGCCGGCCATCGGGTGCCTCCTCGGCGGTGCTGCGCGCGGGCGTGTAGCGGGGCGCCACGGGCATCACCCGATGGGGCGCCGGCGACACCGGCACGGGCGGGTGCCCGGTGCCTGCGGAGGGAGGCCCGCCGTCGGGGAGGGCTCCGCCACCGACCGAGGGCGCGGGCGGGCGCGGCGTGCCGTCGCTCGGGGAACGGTCCGTGGACGGTGGGCCGTCGGTCGGGGACGCGACGCCGTGGGCCGACGGCGGGGCGGGCTGCACCGACTCCTCCGGAAGCGGTCGCATCCACTGTTCGGGGCCGCTGCGGCGCCGCGCCTCGGCGGCACGCGCCGCCTGGCCGTGGAACAGGTCCCACGCCGTCGCGGCGTCGGCGAGCGTCACGCGCGGGCTGACCGGACCCGGCGTGGTGTGCAGCACCAGGTCCGCCACGCGGAACCGGCGTCCCACGGGTCCCTGCTCGATCGCCAGCGACTGGGTCCGCGCGTGCGGGACGACGGCGAGCCGCCGCCAGAGGACGCCGGAGCGCAGGAGCAGGGCCGTCGCGGTCACCGCGAAGCCGGTGCGCCGCCAGGCCAGCGGCGCGAGCCACCGCGCGCGGCGCGGCGTGGTGACGAATCCCTCCCCGCCGTCGCGGCCCGCCATCCCCGCGGCGAAGAGCTCGACGGGACGGTCCGTGCCCGGGTCGGGCAGGACGAGGGCGAGGAGCTGCAGCACCTCGTCGCGCGTGCCGACGGGCAGGAGGGTGGCCCGCGCCTGCCCCTCGTTCGAGGCCGATGCCCCGTACCCTGCGACGTTCGCCGTGACGCGGTACCACCCCTTGAGCCGCCACAGGGGCGACTGCACGATGCCCAGCGCCTGCACGCGCCCGGGCGGCACGGTCTGCGCGCGGGTGTCCAGCAGGCCGTAGCGGAGGCGGAGGCCGTCGGGGGAGGTCGCCGCCCGGAAGTTGTACCCCGTGCTCAGTGACGACCAGTAGGACCCTGCCACGCCGATCAGGATCGGGATGAAGGACGTCGCCACGATCGGCGTCTCGAACACCACGCCGAGTGTGATGACCACGATGGTGGCGACGACGAGGGCGATGCTCGTCCCGGACAGCAGCGTGGATCCGACGACCCGGCCGGGCGGGACCACCACCACCTCGCGTTCGGGTGCCTCGACGATCTCGTCGGGGCGCTCCGGGTCAGGCTCCACCCCCGCGGCCCGGGCGAGGATCATGGCGCGCAGGCGGCGGGCGTCGTCGAGCTTGAGGAAGGCGAGCCGGACCGCGGACTCCCCGGCGTCGGCCACCTCGAACTTCAGTTCGGCGAGGCCGAAGACGCGGGCGAGGAACGGCTGGACGATGTCGATGGCCTGGACCCTGTCCAGCCTCGCCTGCCGCTGCTGGCGGAAGATCACGCCGGAGTGCACGCGGACGTGGTCCCGCGTGATCTGGTAGCGCGTGCAGTACCAGGACAGGAGGAACGCGCCGGCGACGATGGTGACGACGCCCAGCAGGACCCCGACGGCCGCGAGGATCCCGACCCCCTCGGGCAGGGGTGAGCCCTCGCGCGACGCCGGACCGAACAGTCCCTCGAACCAGTCCCTGCCCACGAAGTAGAGGATCGCGACGAGGGCGATCCAGCCGCGCACGAGCGGGGAGACGACGTGGACGCGCAGCCAGCCCTCGCCGGGGCCGGCCTGCGTGCCGGCCTGCGTGCCGGTGTCGCCGGTCGCGGGGTGCGGCCCGGGCTGCGGTGGCTGCGGGTGCGTCACAGCCCTGCCAGCCGGGCTTGCCCGCGTGCGGACAGCTGCTCCCGCAGCCTCGCGCCCTCGTCTGTCGGCAGCCCGGGGATCTCGGCGTTCGTGGCGGGGGACGCGGTGTGGAGCTTCAGGGTGCAGATCCCGAAGGCCCGCTCGAGGGGGCCGACGGCGACGTCGACGTACTGCATCCGGCCGTAGGGCACCACCATGGTGCGCTGGAAGACCACGCCGTGGCGCACGAGGAGGTCGTCGTCGCGCTCGGCGTAGCCGATGGCCGCGACCTGGCGCGGGAGGAGCACCCCCCGCCACACCGCGCCGACGAGGACGGCGGCAGGCAGTGCACACGCCAGCCAGAGCGGAGGGAAGGAGTCCCACACGCCGGTGAGGCGCAGCACGAGCGGCACGCAGGCCAGGGCCAGCCAGACCAGCGATCCGATGAGCCAGCCGAGCACCCGCACCCTCAGGTACCTCGGCGACACCCTGGACCACTCGAGCCCCGACGGGTCGATCGGTTCCCTACGCATACTCCCCCTCGCTCTCCCCACCCGGTGCGCCCGTGCCGTCGTCGTCGTCGGACGGGAGCCGGCAGAAGTCCTCGACCACCAATCCCACCATAATCATCACGATTCCGCCCGCCATCAGCGCCACCGACCCCCAGAGGGGCGCCGTGGTGGAGCGGACCGACAGGAGCGCCACCTGGTCCACGAAGATCCCCGCGTGCCAGCCGAGGCTCACCGCGCCGGCGTACGCGCAGGCCTGCGCGAGGACGAGGGTGCGGGTGGCGAGGATCGGATCCAGCGGCCGGTCGCGCTTGCCGTTGCGCCAGCGCAGCACGCGCCGGCCGAACACCAGGGTGATGGTGATGATCGCCGCCGTGGTGACGAGGGACGTCAGCGGGAGGGCCGGCGTGCCGTAACCGTTGCGCGTGGCGAACCAGGTGACCAGCCAGCCGGCGAGACCCGCAACGAGGCCCACGAGGGCCAGCCAGCGGAAGCGAAGGGAGCTCACGGCGTCCTAGGCTTCCTCGAACGGCACCAGGCCCGGAAGGTCCTCGGCCTCGGCGGCGAGGTCGGCCACGCGTCGTCCCCCGAGCCGCGCCCCCGCGTCCATCCACGCCCAGGGCTGCAGGACGAACGCGCGGGTCGCCGCACGCGGGTGCGGGACGGTGAGGTTCCGGTCGTCGGAGACCCAGGTCCCGTAGGTGATGATGTCGATGTCGAGCGTCCGCGGACCCCAGCGCACCGTCCGGGTGCGGTGGTGCTGCTCCTCGACGGCCTGGCAGTGGGCGAGCAGCTCGTACGGGCCCAGGTCCGTCTCGACCTCGATCACCATGTTGAGGTAGTCGGGCTGCTCCGGGCCGCCGACGGGCCGGGTGCGCACCACGGGTGAGACGGAGTGCAGGCGGACGTCGTCCGACCCGACCAGGTCCGCGACGGCACGCACGAGGGTGTCGCGGCTGGCCCCGAGGTTGCTGCCGAGGGCCAGTACCGACCGCACGGTGCCGCTCATGCCCGGCTCCTGCGCAGCGTCACGGCCACGTCGCCGAACGGGACCGTGATGGGGGCCTTCGGCTTGTGGACGGTGACGTCGACGGCCGCCACGGGGAACGCCGCGAGGACCGCAGCGGCGATCGTCTCGGCGAGGGCCTCGATGAGGTCGAAGGGCTCGCCCTCGATGATGCCGTGCACCAGTTCCGCGACCTCGCCGTAGTGCGCGGTCCGGGCGAGGTCGTCGCTGGTCCCCGCGGGCTGCAGGTCGAGATGGAGCGTGAGGTCCACCGCGAAGGGCTGGCCGTCGCGGCGTTCGTGCTCGAAGACGCCGTGGTAGCCCGTGGCGGTGATGCCCGTGAGGGAGACGGTGTCGAGGTCCCCGGACGGCGAGCCCGACCGGCCGGCCGGCGGCACGGTCGCGGCCGTGGTCACGGCCGCGGGCCGGCGGCCGCTGCGACCTTGACGGCGTCGAGGGTCGCGGCGGGGTCGTGGACGCGGACCCCCCAGGTGCCGGCCGCCGCCGCCAGGGTCGCGACGGCGAGGGAGGCGTGGTCGCGCTCCACGGGTGCTGCGGCCTTCCCCGCCGAGGTCAGCAGGGTTCCGAGGAACCGCTTCCGGGAGGCGCCCACGAGGACCCGGTGCCCCAGACCGGTGAAGGAGTCCAGGTTCCGGAGGATCTCCCAGTTCTGTTCGTCGGTCTTCGCGAAGCCCAGCCCGGGGTCGAGGATGATCTGCTCGGCGGCGACACCCGCGGCCACGAAGCGGTCCCGCAGGGCCGTGAGTTCGCGCACCACGTCGGCGACGACGTCGTCGTACTCCGTCAGGGAGCCCATGGTCGCGGCGGTGCCGCGGCGGTGGGTGAGGATGTAGGGGACCCGGCGCTCGGCGACCAGTGCCGGCATCGCGTCCTCGTGGCCCGCGCCGGAGATGTCGTTCACGATCGCGGCGCCGGCGTCGAGGGCCTGCCGGGCGGTCTCCGCGTGCATGGTGTCGATGCTCACGAGCGCCCCGGCCTTCACGAGCGCCGCGACGACGGGCAGGACGCGCGTCAGTTCCTCCTCGACCGGCACCTCACGGGCGTTGGGGCGCGTGGATTCCCCGCCGACGTCGATGATGTCCGCCCCGCCGTAGTGCATCCGCAGCCCGTGGCCGATGGCGTCGTCCGTCGTGGCGTACCGCCCGCCGTCGCTGAACGAGTCGGGGGTGACGTTCAGGATGCCGAGGACGACCGCGCGGTCCGACGGGAGGTCACGGACCGTCCTGGGGGCGCGGACGGGCCGGATGACGGGCAGCGGCGAGGTGGCCGGTCCCGTTCCGGGCGTTGCGGCGAGTGAATCCATGCGGTTCGGTCCTACCTTCCGAGTATGAGGCTCATGGCCTCGGCGCGCGTCGCGGTCTCGCGCAGCTGGCCGCGGACGGCCGACGTGACGGTCTTGGCACCGGGCTTGCGCACCCCACGCATCGACATGCACATGTGCTCGCACTCGATGACGACGATCGCGCCCTTGGGTGTCAGGTGTTCCATCATCGCATCAACGATCTGGCTGGTCAGCCTCTCCTGGATCTGCGGGCGCCGCGCGTAGACCTCGACGAGCCGCGCGAGTTTGCTCAGGCCCGTGACGCGCCCGTCCTCCGAGGGGATGTAGCCGACGTGCGCCGCGCCGTGGAACGGCACGAGGTGGTGCTCGCAGGTGGAGTAGAAGGGGATGTCCTTCACCAGCACCAGTTCCTGGTGGTCGATGTCGAAGGACGTCGAGAGGACCTCCCCTGCGTCCTGATGCAGCCCCGAGAACATCTCAGCGTAGGCCTTCGCCACCCGCTTCGGCGTGTCGAGCAGCCCGTCGCGCTCCGGATCCTCCCCGATCGCCGCGAGGATCTCCCGGACCGCCCGCTGGATGCGGGGCTGGTCGACGGGCGATCCGGTGGCCGCCAGGACCGCATCCACTACTTCGTCGTCGAAATCCGTCACGGGCTCTCCCTCTCGGTGTGGCACTCCTCCGCCTCCGGCCGCACGGCCGGGCGTCGTCCTCTGCAGGCCGGCAGCATCAGCTGTCCGTGCTGTCCGTGCTTCCCGGGCGCTCCGTCCCGCCCGCACTGCTGCGCGGACCGTTCTCCGACGGCTCGGGCGTCGGCAGCTCCGCTTCGTGGACGTCGAAGTCGTTCGGGAGGTTCGCGTGGGCGATCTGGTCCTGCGGCGCCACGGTCTCCGGGGCGGGCTGACCCCCCTCGAGGGCCTCCGCGCGTTCCCGGCGCGAGGTGACCGGGGGCAGCGAGTGCACGGGGCGGGTCTGCTTGGACAGCCAGACCTCCCTGAGTTCGCGCTTCCGGACGTTGGTGAACACCTCGGCGATCTCGGCCTGGTTGAGCGTCTCGCGCTCGAGCAGTTCCAGGGCGAGGCGATCCAGGACGTCGCGGTTCTCGGTGAGGATCTGGTAGGCCTCGTCGTGCGCGTTGTCGATCAGCCGGCGCACCTCCTCGTCGACCACGAGGGCCAGCTGGTCGGAGTAGTCGCGGTCGCTGCCCATGTCGCGTCCGAGGAACGGCTCCCCCGCGCCCTGGCCCAGTTTCACCGCGCCGATGCGCTCGCTCATCCCGTACTGGGTGACCATCTTCCGCGCGGTGCCGGTGGCCTTCTCGATGTCGTTGGACGCGCCCGTGGAGGGGTCGTGGAACACGATCTCCTCGGCGACCCGACCACCCATGGCGTAGGCGAGCTGATCGAGGAGCTCGTTGCGCGTCACCGAGTACTTGTCGTCGCTCGGCATCACCATCGTGTACCCGAGAGCGCGTCCGCGCGGCAGGATGGTCACCTTGGTGACAGGGTCCGTGTTGCGGAGGGCCGCGGCCACGAGGGCGTGCCCGCCCTCGTGGTAGGCCGTGATCTTCCGCTCGAGTTCCTTCATCAGACGGCTGCGCTTCTGCGGCCCGGCGATGACGCGGTCGATCGCCTCGTCGAGGGCGCGGTCGTCGATCAGCTGCGCGTTGGAGCGTGCCGTGAGGAGCGCGGCCTCGTTGAGGACGTTCGCGAGATCGGCACCCGTGAACCCGGGGGTCTTCTTGGCGACGCCCTTGAGGTCGACGCCGCCCGCCATCGGCTTGCCCTTGGAATGCACGGTGAGGATGTGCTCGCGGCCCCTCATGTCCGGTGCCTCGACGCCGATCTGGCGGTCGAAGCGCCCCGGGCGCAGGAGCGCGGGATCCAGCACGTCGGGGCGGTTGGTGGCGGCGATCAGGATCACGTTGGTGTTGGCGTCGAAGCCATCCATCTCGACCAGCAACTGGTTGAGGGTCTGCTCGCGCTCGTCGTTGCCGCCGCCCACGCCGGCACCGCGGTGACGCCCGACGGCGTCGATCTCGTCGACGAAGATGATGGCGGGTGCGTTCGTCTTGGCCTGCTCGAACAGGTCCCTGACGCGGGACGCACCGACTCCGACGAACATCTCGACGAAGTCGGAGCCCGAGATCGAGTAGAACGGCACGCCGGCCTCGCCGGCGACCGCACGGGCGAGCAGGGTCTTGCCGGTGCCCGGAGGGCCGTAGAGGAGCACGCCCTTGGGGATCTTGGCGCCGAGGGCCTGGAACTTCGCGGGCTCCTGGAGGAACTCCTTGATCTCGAGCAGTTCCTCGACCGCCTCGTCCGCGCCGGCGACGTCGTTGAACGTGACCTGCGGCATGTCCTTGGTGATGAGCTTGGCCTTGGACTTGCCGAATTGCATCACCTTGGAGCCACCGCCCTGCATGCGGCTGAGGAGGAACCAGAAGATGACGCCGAGGATGAGGATCGGGACGATCAGGCCGGCCAGGCTGAGGAGCCAGTTGCTC
The DNA here is from genome assembly GCF_051172775.1 of Arthrobacter sp. Ld5. Classification (NCBI taxonomy): domain Bacteria; kingdom Bacillati; phylum Actinomycetota; class Actinomycetes; order Micrococcales; family Micrococcaceae; genus Arthrobacter; species Arthrobacter sp. Ld5. Next base: position 295,274 of record NZ_JBPKBO010000024.1, on the reverse strand, counting down.
TCGGCGGGCTGGTCGGTGAAGCCGTCCGTGTCCGAGGCGTCGATGGCGTCGACCACGCCCTCCGCCCGCGCGGTGCTGTAGAAGAACTGGACGCTCTTGCCCATGTCCTCGTAGTCCTCGCGCAGGGTGAGGTCCACGCGCTGCTCGCCGTCGTAGATCTTGGCCTGGGCCACCTGGTCATCCTCGAGGAGCTGGAGGCCGACGTTCGTGTCGACGCGCGAGCTGCCCGTGCCGAACAGGCTGGGCAGGACGAGCAGGAGCGCCACGACGGCGAGGACGATCCAGAAGATGGGCCCCTTGAAGATGTTCTTGAATTTCATTCGTCTCAGGGCGCCGAGCCCTGTCCCTCCTGCTGATGCAAGTAAAAATGTGCGGGCGCATCGGCGTACGGGTGCCCCCTGAGCACCTCAACATATACACCGTCCGAGATTGACCACGCGCGGATCGGGGCAATAGTTCCCCTGCCGGCGTAGCGGCGGCGGGCGCGGAACCTACTCGTAGACGTGCGGCGCCAGGGTGCCGATGAAGTCGAGGTTGCGGTACTTCTCCGCGAAGTCGAGGCCGTAGCCGACGACGAACTCGTTCGGGATGTCGTAGCCGACGTACTTGACGTCGATCTCGACCTTCGCGGCGTCGGGCTTCCGCAGGAGGGTGCAGATCTCGACGGAGGCGGGGCCGCGGGAGAGCAGGTTGGCCTTGAGCCAGGAGAGCGTGAGGCCGGAGTCGATGATGTCCTCGGCGATCAGGACGTGCTTGCCCATGAGGTCGGTCTCGAGGTCCTTGAGGATGCGCACGACGCCGGAGGACTGCGTGCCCGACCCGTAGGAGGACACTGCCATCCAGTCCATCGTGATGTGGGAGTTCAGGGCCCGGGCGAGGTCGGCCATGACCATCACCGCTCCCTTGAGCACACCGACGAGGAGGATGTCGCGACCCTGGTAGTCGGTGTCGATCTGCCGCGCGAGCTCGTTGATCCGCTGCTGGATCTCCTCCCGGGTGTAGAGGACGTGCTTGAGATCTGCCTGGACGTCGTTCGAATCCACCGATTACTCCTGGATTGGGCGGCGGTACTGCTTCCCGCCGGGACCGTTGTCGCTGCCATTGTTCCGTAGAACAAGACTGCCATAGCTTGGTTCTCCGCGAAGAACCGATCGTCCCCGCACCTGGCGGTGCACGCTCACCTTCCCGCCCAGCTGCACCGGCCCGGCCGAACCCTTCCGCTCCAGCAGCGATTCGGCGGCGCGGAGGCGTTCGAAGCTCGGCTGGAAGGCGCCGAGTTCGAGCGCGGCGAGCGCGAGGACACGCTGCCGGAGCGCGGCGGGCAGCGCCCGCAGGCCATCCTCCGGGAGGAGCACCGTGCCGTCGTCGCCCTCCGTGCGCAGGGAGGCGTACGCGTCGGCGCTCAGCTGCTCGAGGAGGTCGGCGTCCTGCCCGAGGATGCGCGCCGTGCGTGCCAGCGCGCGCGCGATGCCCGGTCCCAGTCGGTCCTCCAGGAAGGGCAGCACCTCACCGCGGACGCGGGAGCGCGCGTAGGAGGGGTCGAGGTTGGTGGGGTCGTGCCACGGGTCCAGCCCGTAGAAGGCGCAGATCGCCTCCGTGTCGGCCCGGCGCAGGTCGAGGAACGGCCTCCGGTAGGGGCCGCGGCGCTCCGGCATGCCCGCCAGGGACCGGGTGCCGGAACCGCGGGCGAGGCCCAGGAGCACCTGCTCCGCCTGGTCGTCGAGCGTGTGGCCGAGCAGGACGGCGACGGCCCCGAGCCGGGACGCGGCGTCGTCGAGTGCCGCGTAGCGGGCACCGCGGGCGGCGGCCTCCGGGCCGACGCCGCCGTGTTCGACGCTGACGCGACGCACCTTCACGGGGTCGAGCCCGAGGCCCCGGACCGCGGCGGCTGCCCGCTCGGCGGTCCCGGCGCTGCCGGCCTGCAACCCGTGGTCGACGACGACGGCGCCCACCCGGCACCGCCCGGTGCGCGCGAGGTGCACCGCGACGGCGGCGAGGGCCAGCGAGTCCGGTCCCCCGCTGCAGGCGACGAGGACGAGCGGGAGGTCCGCGGAATCCGGTGCCGCAGCGCCGTCGTCGTCAGGGCGCCCGCCGCGCCGCGGCGGCTCCGCGAGGAGTCCCTCCAGGCTCGCGGCGAGCAGGTTGCGCGCAGTGCCGACCGCCGGGAGCAGGCGCGGGCGCCTAGCCATGACGGCGCAGGCTCATCCTGTCGATCCACTCGTCGGGCGCGTGAATCTCCCGCTCGGTGGGCAGGTTCGACGCCGCTTCCCACACCGCGTTGAAGCCGTCCATGCCGGTCTGGCTGACGACCCGGCGGACGAACTTCGAGCCGTCGCTGTACTGGCGCATCTTCGCGTCCAGCCCCATGAGCTGCCGGATGATCTTCTCGAGCGGACCGCGGGACGTGCCGCGGGCGTTGAAACGGCGGCGGATGGTCTTGACGGAGGGGACGATGCTGCCGTCCACGCCGTCCATGACGACGTTCGCGTGGCCCTCGAGCAGGCTCATGACGGCGGTGAGGTGGGACAGGAGCTCCTTGTCCTCCGGGGCCTGCAGGATCGAGAGCACCCCGGCGGGCCGCGGCGGCACGCCGTCGGTCGCTGTCCGCGCCGCGGCCTCGCCGCGGGAGCGGACCCTGGCGGTGGTGATGTTCCTGACGGCGGCGCCGAGCCGTTCCGAGAGGGTGTCCGCCTGGTCCAGCAGGCCCGAGGTCAGCTGCCCGATGTGGCTGGTCATGTGGTCCTTCAGCCACGGTGCTGCCGCGAACTGCACCCGGTGCGTCTGCTCGTGGAGGCACACCCAGAGCCGGAAGTCGGACGGGTCCACGTTCAGCTCGCGCTCCACCGAGATGATGTTCGGCGCGACGAGCAGGAGCCGGCCGCCCAGCCCGTCGCGCGGGGGCGCGAACGGGTCGTACTGGCCGAGGACCTTGCTGGAGAGGAACGCGAGGATCGCGCCGAGCTGCGCCCCGGTGACGGTCCCGCCGAGGGTCAGGGACGCGGACTTCAGGACCTCGGGCCGCGTCGCGGCCAGCTGGTCCAGTGCGGGGTCCAGCAGCGCGCGGAAGCTCTGCGAATTGGCCCGGGACCAGGACGCGCGGTCCACGACCAGCAGTTCGGAGTCCCGCAGGTCGCGGGCCGCGTCGAGCCGGGAGATCGCGTGGACATGGTTCACGGACACAGCGGCGAGGTGGCGCATGTTCTCGACGGCGCGGGTGATGTCGACCGGGGACATGGTGGGCCCGGGCGGGGTCAGGGACGCGGCCGTGGAGGCCGCGAGATCCCAGTTGACCAGCTGCGGGCGGGGCGTGGCTGACTCGTTCCTGGACATGCGCCTATTCGATCACATCCCTCCGGCGGGGGCGGGCCGGCCCCTCCACCCCGCGGGTGCGGTGCCGCTAACGGCAGCCGCACCCGGCGAGGACGGCGGCCGCGTGGTCGGCGGCGGCCCGCGCCTCGGCCGGTGCGCCGTCGAGCCCCGCCGCGAGGAAGGAGAACACGAGGAGGCGACCGTCGGCGGTGACCACGTGCCCCGTGAGCCCGGTGACCGCATTGAGTGTCCCCGTCTTGGCGCGGACGGTGCCCGCCCCGGCGGCGGCGGGTCCGTCCTCCGCCGTGAAGCGGGAGGAGAGGGTGCCGGTGAGTCCGGCGATGGGCAGCGATCCGGCGACGGCGGCGACGCCCGGACGGTCCGACGTGACGATCCCGCGCATGAGCGCGGCCAGCTGCGCGGGTGAGACGGCGTTCCGGGTGGACAGGCCCGCCGCGTCTCCGACCAGCAGCCCCTCCTCGGGGACCCCGGCCCGCACGGCGGCCTCGGTGATCGCTTCCGTGGCTCCACCGGACGAGGCCGGGCGGCCGCTCGCCCGCGCTGCGGTCCGGGCGAGGGCCTCCGCGAGGTAGTTGTCGGAGACCTCCAGCATGCGCCGCACCTGGTCCTGCAGGGGCGCCGAGTCGACGGCCGCGAGCGGTGCGGCGTCCTCGGGCGCCGTCCGCCGCTGCACCTCCGGGACGACGACGACCCCGCGGTCCGCGGCCGCCGCCACGAGGGCCGAGGTGAACACGCGGGCCGCGTCGAGGGCCGCGTCCTGGGAGCGCGGCCCGGCGCTGCTCCCCTCCCCGAGCCGGGCGGATTCGATGGCCAGCGCGTGGACCGGTGCGATCTCGCCGGCCGCCACGTCCCCCTCCGCCCACGTGGGGTTGAGGGGCGCCCCCACGAACAGGGTGTCGTCGAGGTACACGGTGTAGGTCCCCGTCCCCGGCAGCGCGGCGGCGGTCTCCGCGGCGAGGGTCCCGAGGCCTGCACGGCCGACCACGGCGTCCGGGTCCGACGCGCCGGCCCCGAGGAGGACGTCCCCGCCGCCGTGGAGGTAGAGGGCCCCGGGCGTCGACTCCGCGCCGAGGACCGACGTCGTCAGGACCTGCTCCGGCTGCCCGAACGTCAGGGCGGACACCGCGGTGAACAGTTTGATGGTGGAGGCCGGCGCCTGGAGGCGTCCGGCGTCCCGGGCGTAGAGGACGCTCCCGTCCGTGGGGTCGACGACGGCGGCCGCGAAGGTGCCCGGCCCCGGGAACTGCAGGGCCGCGTCGAGGTCCCGCCCCAGGACCGCCGGGTCCGGCACCGGGGCGGACGCCGACAGCGTCGTGACGACGTCGGGCACCGCCACGGCCGTCGGCGGGATCTGGGCGGGCGGCGTGACCGGCGGGGCGACCGGGGACGGCGGGGCGACCGCCGCCAGCACCCCCGGCGTGAGGTGGGTGGCCACCGGGACCGCTATCGCTGCCATGACCAGGACCAGGAGGAGGCCGGTCAGCAGGCGGAGCGGGCGCACGCGGTGTCCTTTCGCGCAGTGCCGCCAGGAGCGCTGCAGGTACGGAGAATGCCCGGGTACCGGCGGACGACCGATATGTTAGGGCTGACGATCAAACAGTAGACCGGCGGAGCCCCCTTGTCCCCGAGGGCGCGGCCGCGGGCTGCCCATCGACCTACCCCAGGAGTTGCCATGAAGCTCGACGTCACCATCGAGATCCCGAAGGGCTCGCGCGTCAAGTACGAGATCGACCACGAGACCCACCGCCTGCGCCTGGACCGCGTCCTGTTCACGGCCATGCAGTACCCCACGCACTACGGCTACTTCGAGAACACCCTCGGCGAGGACGGCGACCCGCTGGACGCGCTGGTGATGCTGCAGGACTTCGACCTCATCCCGGGCGTCCTCGTCGAATCGCGCCCCATCGGCGTCTTCAACATGGTCGACGACGGCGGCGGGGACGCCAAGGTGCTCTGCGTCCCCGCGGACCCCCGCTTCGACCACATCCAGGACCTCTCCGACGTCTCGGACTTCCTGCTCGAGGAGATCAAGCACTTCTTCACGAAGTACAAGGACCTCGAACCGGGCAAGTGGGTCGAGGCCGCCGACTGGGCGGGCCGCGAGGCGGCCGAGGCAGAGGTCGAGGCCTCCCTCCAGCGCTTCAGGGATCTCGGTGACACGAGCGAGGAGGACGAGCCGCAGGGCCGCTCCGTCGATGTCGAGGCGAGCAACGCCACGGAGACTCCCGAGGGACGCTAGCCGCGAACCGCACGAAATCAACGCACTTGCGTTGACCCGGGTCCTCCAGGCTCCATACTGATGCCATGCGTTACGTCCTGACGATCAACCAGCGCGACTCGCGTGAGGTCGGGGATCTCACCGCCGACCTGCTGAAGGTGCTGCGGGACGTGCCCGCCGCGGTGCCGTTCCAGCGGTCGGTCGGGGACGAGGTGCAGGGCGTGGTGGATTCGGCGACGGCCGCGGTGGAGGCGGCGCTCCGCGCGCTCCGCCACCGGCGCTGGCACGTGGGCGTCGGCGTCGGCGGCCTCACCCCGCCCGTGCCCGAACGCCTCGTCGACGCCGAGGGCTACGGCCTCGTGTACGCACGCCGCGCGGTGGACCGGGCCCGGAGGACCGGGGAGCGGATCCCCCTCGCGGTCGCGGGCCCGGACAGCGAGGTCGCCGCCGAGGCGGAGGCCGTCCTGCGCCTGCTCGGCCAGATCGTCGCCACGCGGACGGAGGCCGAGTGGGCCGTCGTGGACCTCCTCACGCCCGGGGCGCGGGGACAGCAGAAGTACGTGGCCCAGGAACTGGGGATCACCACGCAGGCCGTCAGCCGGGCCGTCGTCCGGTCCCACTGGACGGAGGAGTGGGCGACACGGCCCGCCGCGGCCCGGCTGCTGGACCTCGCGCACGGTCCTGCGTCCCTCCCCGCGGCCGCACTGGCCTACTGAGCCCCCGGACCGGTCGCGGCGGGTCAGACGAGGGAGCGGAGGATCTTCGCCACGCCGTCGTCGTACACGCTGCCCGTGACCTCGGAGGCGGCCGAGCGGACCTCGTCCGGCGCCTGCCCCATGGCCACGCCGCGCCCGGCCCACTGGAGCATCTCGATGTCGTTCCGGCCGTCGCCCACGGCGACCGTGAGCTCCCGGGAGGTGCCGAGGCGGTCCCTGAGGACCTCCAGCGCGCTGGCCTTTGTGACGCCCGCCGCGGCGATGTCCAGCCACGCGGTCCAGCCCACCGAGTAGGTGACCCCGTGCAGGCCGATGGACGCGACGGCGTCGCCGAACTCCTCGGCGGAACTGTCGGTGCTGAAGACCACGACGCGCACCGCGCGGGACTCGAGCATCTCCTCGAATCCGACGCTCTGCGCCTCCGAGCCGAAGCTCGCGTCCTGGAAGCTCTCGGTCGAGAGGAACCTGCCGCGGTCGTCCTCGAGGGCGTACTTGGCGGACGGCAGGCGCTCGCGCAGCGCGCTGAGGGCCGGCTTCGGGTCGAAGGTCACGCGGTCGATGACCTCGAACCCCTCGGGGAGGGCGGCGTCGATCCTCAGCGTCACGCCCCCGTTGGAGCACACGGCGTATCCCCGCGTGATGCCGAGGAGCCCGATCACGGGCAGCGTGGCCCCGAGTGAGCGCCCCGTGGCGATGATGACGTCGTGCCCGGCCTCGATGACGGCCTGCGCGGCGTCGCGGACCTCGTCCGTCATGTTCCCCTCGTGATCCACGAGGGTGCCGTCGACGTCGAGGGCGACCAGATGCTGTGTACGGTTCTCCTGCCGGTCATCGATGCCGGCATTGGTCAGGGTAGTCATACTCCCTAGTGAAGCAGACGCCTCCGACCCCCGGGTAGGGCGGCCCTCACAGGACGGGAAGGATTTCCAGTCCGTTCAGGTACGGACGCAGGGCGGCGGGGACCGTCACCGAGCCGTCCGGGTTCTGGTGGTGCTCGAGGATCGCGACGATCCAGCGCGTGGTGGCGAGGGTCCCGTTGAGGGTCGCGACGGCGCGTGTGCCCTTCTGCCCCCCGCCCTCCTGGCGTTCGCGGATGTTCAGCCGGCGGGCCTGGAAGGTGGTGCAGTTCGACGTCGAGGTCAGCTCCCGGTAGTCGCCCTGCGTGGGGACCCAGGCCTCGCAGTCGAACTTGCGGGCCGCGGACATCCCGAGGTCGCCGGCGGCGGTGTCGATGACCCGGTAGGGCAACTCCACCTTCGCGAGCATCTCCTCCTCCCAGGCGAGCATGCGTTCGTGCTCCGCCGGGGCGTCCTCCACCGTGGTGTAGGTGAACATCTCCACCTTGTTGAACTGGTGCACCCGGATGATCCCGCGGGTGTCCTTGCCGTGCGAGCCCGCCTCCCGGCGGTAGCAGGAGGACCAGCCCGCATAGCGCAGGGGGCCGGCGCCGAGGTCGAGGATCTCGTCGGAGTGGTACCCGGCGAGGGCGACCTCGGAGGTGCCCACGAGATAGAGGTCGTCCGCCTCGAGCCGGTAGATCTCGGCGTCGTGCGCGATGTCGAAGCCGGTGCCCTGCATGGTCTCGGGGCGCACGAGGGTGGGGGTGATCATGGGCGTGAACCCGGCGGCGATGGCCTGGTCCAGCGCCATCTGCAGCAGCGCGATCTCGAGGCGCGCGCCGACGCCCTTCAGGAAGTAGAAGCGCGAACCGGAGACCTTGGCACCCCGTTCCATGTCGATCGCCCCGATGAGCTCGCCGATCTCGAGGTGGTCGCGGGGCTCGAAACCCTCGGTCGTGAAGTCGCGGGGCGTCCCGACGGTCTTGACCACCACGTAGTCGTCCTCGCCGCCCTCCGGCACGCCGTCCTGCACGAGGTTGGGGAGCTTCCGCAGCAGCGTCTCCTGCTCGGTCCTGGCCTCCTCGGACGCGGCGGCGGCCGCCTTGACGGACCCGGCGAGCTCCTTGACCTCGGCGAGCAGCGCCTGCTTCTCCTCGCCCTTTGCCTGGGCGACGCGCTTCCCGAACGCGTTCTGCTCGGCGCGGAGCGTCTCGTAGCCCGTCACGGCCTCGCGGCGGCGGGTGTCGGCGGCGAGCACGGCGTCGACCAGCGACTCGTCCGCCCTGCGGGCACGCTGCGATGCTCGGAACTGCTCGGGATTCAGGCGGAGGTCGTTGACGTCGATCACCCGCTAAGACTACCCAACCTCCGGTGTCCGCCCGGCCCGGCGGACCGGGCCGCTATTGTGGGTGACCATGCGCCGCAAACTGCTCGCCGGGACCGCCGCGGCGTCCGCCGCCGTCGCATCCCTCCAGTCCTTCTGGTCCGTGCGGCGCCTCCACCAGACCAGGACGCCCACTGCGTCCGTCCACGAGCCCGTGCCGGCGGCCGGCGGGCCGCAGCGCGTGGCCCTCGTCCTGAATCCCACGAAGCTGCAGGCCGCCGCCACGCGGGCGCTCGTCGAGCAGGCGTGCTCCGACGCCGGGTGGATCCCGCCGCTCATCCTCGAGACCACGCTCGAGGATCCCGGCACGGGGCAGGCGGGGCAGGCGCTGGCGGCCGGGGCGGACCTCGTGCTCGCGGCCGGCGGCGACGGGACGGTGCGGGCCGTCGCGGAGGCCCTCGCGCGTCGACCCGCGGCCCTGGGCCTGGTGCCGCTGGGCACCGGTAATCTGCTGGTGCGCAACCTCGGCCTGCCGTACAACGACGTCGCGGGATGCCTGAATATCGCACTGCACGGCTTCGAGCGGCGGATCGACATGGCGCGGATCACCCTCCGCAACGAGCAGACGACGACGGCGTCGGACCATCCCTTCCTCGTGATGGGAGGGATCGGCTTCGACGCGAGCGTCATGGCGTCCACCAAGGACGACCTCAAGGAGAAGTACGGCTGGCTCGCCTACAGCGAGGCGAGCGTACGGCACCTGCCGGGCCGGCGCCGGCGCATCTCGATCAGCCTGGACGGCCGGCCGCCGCAGACACGGAAGGTGCGCAGCCTGCTGGTGGCCAACTGCGGGAAGCTGCCGGCGGGCGTGGACTTCGTCCCCGCCGCGCGGATCGACGACGGGTATCTCGACGTCGTCGTGCTCAGTCCGCGCAGCCTGATCGGCTGGACGTTCATGGCCGCGAAGATCATCCTGCGGCACCGCGGCCCCACCCCGGTGATCAGCTACTACCGCGCCCGCGAGGTCTCCGTGTGGTCCGGCGAACCGATCGCCACGCAGCTCGACGGCGACGCGTCGGGGACGGTCACGTCGATGACCGCCCGCGCGGATCCAGGGGCCCTGGTGGTCCGGGTGCCGCCTCCGGTTCCCGGACCACCAGCGGGCGTCTCGCCGGTCCCGTCCTGGCGGCGGCGCTGACGCCCCGCAGGGCGGGCTCCTAGCGGTCGCGGTCGGTGTATTCGCCCTCGCCCTCGGGAGGGTCGACGAGCGGCCGGTCCTTGTCGGTGTACTCGCCCTCCTCGGCCGGGTTCTCGGCGGAGGTGTAGCCGCCCGAACCGCCGACGGGTTCGGCGCTGGTGTAGTGGCCCTCGTGCTCGACGGCGTCCCCGGCCTCCGCAGTGTGCGTGACCTCCGTCGCGCCGCCCTCGGACTGCTCGTTGATCAGCGCCTGCTCCTCGGCGAAGCGGAGGTCGTTGCCCTGGTCCCCGGCGTCGCCGTGCCAGTTCGGATCCGACGTCGAGCCGTCACCCTTGTTGGGGTTCACGATGTGTCCTTCGTGCGAGTTCTCGCTCATGATGCTGCCTTTCCTGGGAGGATGCGCTCCTCGTTGGGCGCCCGCTGCCAGCGTACTGAGGAACGGGATGGTTTGAAATGCTCGGCGTCAATCGCGGAGCAGTTCCTGCACGGCCTTCTCCGAGGCCGAGTAGGAGGTGATGGGGATGACCTCCCCGCTCATGAAGCGGTCCACGAGCCGCGGGTCCACGTAGGAGGTCCTGGCCACGGTGGGGGTGTTGCCGAGGTGGTCGGCCACGGCACGCATGGTGGCGCTGACGGCCTTCTGCCGTGCGGTGCGGGTCGTGGCGCCGAGGTCCTCCTTGGCGAGGGCCATGGCGGCGACGACGGTGGCCTGCCAGGTCCTGAAGTCCTTGGCGGTGAACGGCCCGCCGGTGACCTGGCGCAGGAACTCGTTGAGCTGGGAACCGTCGACGTGGTGCCATGCGCCGTCCTCCGTGCGGTGGGCGAGGACGGTGTCGGGGTCCTCGCGCTCCAGCATGGGTCGCAGCGCCCGGGCGAGGTCCTCGTCCTCCAGCCGGGTGTCCCACTGCTGGCCGCTCTTGCCGGGGAAGTCGAACATGACGACGTCCCCCTCGACGGTGCAGTGCTCCACCAGGAGCGTCGTGACGCCGAAGGACCCGTTGGCTTCCGCGTACTGGGCCGAGCCGATCCTCAGGGCCCCGGCGTCGACGATCCGGAGCGCGGCCGCGAAGGCGCGCTCCCGCGGCACGCCGTCGCTGCGGAGGTGCTGGGTGATGGCGCGGCGCGCGCTCGGCAGCTTGGCCCCGAAGTCCAGGGCCCGGTCGAACTTCTCGCGGTCCTTCTGCTCCCGCCACGCCGGGTGGTACAGGTACTGCCGCCGGCCGGCGTCGTCCGTCCCGATGGCCTGGACGTGCCCGTTGGGGTAGGGCGCGATCCACACGTCCTTCCACGCGGGCGGGATCACGAGTTCCCTGATGCGCTCCACCTCGTCGCGATCCTGGAGCAGCGCGCCGTCGGGTGTGCGGTAGCTGAAGCCCTTGCCGTGCCGTCGGCGGGTGATACCGGGCCTGCGCGTATTGCTGCGCCGCAATCGAGCCATCGAGAAACCAGCCTTCGGTGGGAGGAGGACCTTCGATACTAAGCCTACTGTTTTTCGGCTGCTCCCCGTTCCGGCGTCCGCCCTCCGCGGACGATCCCCTCGAGCCAGGCGTCGGCGGCCTGGAAGGCGCCGTCGGAGGTGTGGCGTTCCACGGCGGGCGAGCGGCGGTCCGCGCGGGCATAGGAACCGAGGAACCGCAGGCCGGGGCTGATGCGGTGCAGGCCCTTGAGGGCGTCGGCCACCCGGGCGTCCTCGACGTGGCCGTCGGCGTCCACGCTGAAGAAGTAGTCGCCGAGGAACTGCCCCGTGGGCCGCGACTCGATGCGGCTCAGGTTCACCCCGCGTGCCGCGAACTGGTCGAGGATCTGCATGAGGGCGCCCGGGTGGTCGTCGGGCAGGGGGATCACGAGGGTGGTCTTGTCCGCTCCCGTGCGGCGGGGCAGGGCGTCTGGCGTCCCCACCAGGATGAAGCGCGTGACGGCGTCCGTGACGTCCCCGATGTCCGTGGCGAGGACGGCGAGGCCGAGTCGTTCGGCGACGAGGGGCGAGCAGATCGCCGCGTCGTAGCCGTGCTCGTCCCCGGCGAGTCCGAAGGCCGCCGCGGCGGTCGACGACGACGGGAAGTACTCCGCCTCCCGCACGTGGGCGTCGACCCAGTTCCGGCACTGCGCCCAGGCGTGCCCGTGCGTCGCGATGCGCCGGACCGCGGCGACGGGGGTACCGGGCCGGGCAGCGAGGACGAACGTGATGGGCACGAGTTCCTCGCGGAGGATGCGCAGCGGCTCCCCCACGGCGATGGCGTCCAGGGTGGCGCTCACGCCGCCCTCGACCGAGTTCTCGATGGGCACCATCGCGGCGTCGACCGAGCGGGCGCGGACGGCGTCGAGTGCCGCCCCCACCGTCGCGGCGGGGACGCGCCGGGCGTCGGCCGCGCCGGGCACCTGGAGCAATGCGGCCTCGGTGAAGGTGCCCTCGGGTCCCAGGTACGCGTAGGCGGGAGCGTCCGTGCGATCGGCGCCGGTCACAGGACCGTGGGCTCGCCGCCCACCTCGGAGACCATCGGCTTCCCGGCCTCGAGCCAAGCGCCCATGCCGCCGCTCACGTTGACGGCCGTGTAGCCGTTCCCCTCCAGCCATTCGGCGGCTCGCTGCGACCTGCCGCCGCTGCGGCAGATCACGTGGAGGTCCTCCTCCGGATCGAGTTCCACGATCCGGTCCGGAAGCTCCGCGAGGGGGACGTGCACCGCGCCGGCCACGTGCCCGGCCTCCCACTCGTCGTGCTCGCGGACGTCGAGGATGCGGGCGTCCTGGGGTACTGCCGTCACCGGTATGTTCTGGATGTCGCTCATGCGCCTACCTTTGCACGGGCCGGCGGGGCGTCGCCATTGCTACGGTCCGCCGGCGGCCGGCGGCTCCTATAGTGGTCCCTGATGAGCGAACTCCACGAACTCTCCGCACTGACCCTCCGGGACGCCCTGGCGCGCGGCGCCGCCGGTGCGCGGGAGGTCACCGAACACTTCCTCCGGCGGATCGACGACCTGGATCCCGGGCTCGGCTCGTTCGTCACGGTCACGCACGACGACGCCCTCCGCGCCGCTGACAACGCCGACCGCGTCCGCGCCTCCGGCGCTCCCCTCGGGCCCCTGCACGGCATGCCCCTCGCGCACAAGGACCTCACCGACGTCGCCGGCGTGCGGACCACGCTGGGCACGGCCGCCCTCGACCACGCCGTCGCCGAGCGGGACGCCCCGCTCGCCGCGGTGCTGCGCCGGGCCGGTGCCGTGAGCCTCGGCAAGACGCAGGTGCCCGAGTTCGGCCTGAGCTGCTACAGCGAGAACCGCATCGCCCCGCCGGCCCGCAATCCCCTCGACCGCCGGCTCAGCCCCGGCGGCTCCTCGGGCGGCAGCGCCGCGGCGGTGGCGGCGGGGATGATCCCGTTCGCCCCGGGGACCGATGGCGGGGGATCGATCCGCATCCCCGCGGCCGCCACCGGCCTGGTGGGCCTGAAGCCCAACCGGGGCCGCGTGCCGTCGGGGTCCGGGCAGGCCGATCTCGGCCAGCTCGTCGTCGCCGGCCCCCTCGCACACTCCGCCGTGGACGCGGCCCTGCTCCTCGACGCGCTGGTGCAGGAACCGAACTACCGGCCCACGAGCGCGGCCTCCCGCTACCCGGGCTCCTTCACGGACGCGGCCCTGCGCGCCGAGGGGCGCTTCCGCATCGGCGTCAGCACCGCCTCGCCCTTCGCCGGGGCCCTGGAGATCGCCCTCGACGGGGCCGCCACGGACGCGTTCACCGCCGGCATCCGGACGCTGGAGCGCGCCGGCCACGACCTCGTCGAGGCCGACCTCGGCTACGACCCCCGCTACCACGACGCCTTCCAGCTCGTCTGGACGGCCGGACTGGCCACGGCCCCGATCCCCGCGGACCGCGAGGACCGCCTGACGGACATCACGCGGGTGCTGCGGCGCCGGGCGCTCGGGCGCAGCGCCGCGGACCTCGCGGGCGCCGTCGACGTCCTGCGGCAGTTCGAACACGACACCATCGCGCAGTACTCCCGCTACGACATGATCCTGACGCCGGCGCTCGCCATGACCCCCCGGCCGGTCGGCTGGTACACCGACGCCGACGGCGACACCGACTACCTGCGGCAGTGCCAGTACTCGCCCTACACCTCGATGGTCAACGTCTGCGGCCTGCCCGCCGTGACCGTGCCCACCCTGCGCCTGCCCGACGGCCTGTCCATGAGCGTGCAGCTCATCGGGCGCCCCGGTGAGGAGGCGCAGCTCCTCGCCGCGGCCACGCACATCGAGGCGCATCGGCCGTAGATCCGCGATTTTGCATCCCGCCGCACTGCGCGGCACCATGGAGCGAATGAGTACAACGCAGCGCCCAGCTGATCTCGAGGGGAAGAAATTCCTCGGCCACCCGCGCATGCTGGCCAATCTCTTCAGTGTCGAACTGTGGGAGCGCTTCTCGTTCTACGGGATGCAGGCGCTGCTCCTCTACTACATGACGTACTCCCTCGCCGAGGGCGGCCTGGGCTTCGACCCGGCACTCGCGGCCGGGCTCGTCGGCGCCTACGGCGGCGGGGTCTACCTGTCGACGATCCTGGGCGCGTGGCTCGCCGACCGCGTGCTCGGCTCGGAGCGGGTGCTGTTCTACTCGGCCATCGTCATCATGTGCGGACACCTCGCCCTCGCCCTGCTGCCCGGCGTGGCGGGACTCGCGGCCGGCCTCGTGCTGGTGGGGGTCGGCTCGGGCGGACTCAAGGCGAACGCCTCCTCGCTCGTGGGCACGCTCTACCGGTCCGGGGACGAGCGGCGGGACGCCGGATTCTCCATCTTCTACATGGGTATCAACATCGGCGCCCTCGTGGGCCCGCTGCTGACGAACCTGGCGTGGGACGCCTACGGCTTCCACGTGGGCTTCGGCCTGGCCGCGGTCGGCATGGCCGCAGGGCTCATCCAGTACTCCCTCACCCGCAAGGACCTCCCCGCGGCAGCGCACGAGGTCGAGAACCCCCTGCCCCGTGCCGAGTACCCGCGCTGGATCGGCATCGCCGTGGCCGCCGTCGCGCTCCTCGGCGCGGCACTGGCCACCGGGCTCCTCGACGCCGGCAACCTGGCGGACGTCATGGCGTACACCGCGATCGCGGCGACCATCGCCTACTTCGCGGTGATCCTCTCGAGCAGCAGGGTCTCCGCCGTCGAGCGGCGCCGCGTGTACTCCTTCATGCCCCTCTTCGTGGCCAGCGCCGCGTTCTGGTCCCTGTTCCAGCAGCAGTTCACCGTGGTGGCGCTCTACTCGGAGAGCCGCCTGGACAGGACCCTGTTCGGGTGGGAGATGCCTCCCGGGATGGTGCAGTCCATCAACCCCGTGTTCATCATCATCTTCGCCGGGGTCTTCGCGACCCTGTGGACCCGGCTCGGCAGCCGCCAGCCGTCCTCGCCCGTGAAGTTCTCCTTCGGTCTGATCGTCATGGGCGTCGCGTTCCTCGCCTTCATCCCGTTCGCGGGTGGCGGACCCAACAGCACGCCGCTGATCGGCCTCGCCGCGATCCTGCTGCTGTTCACCTTCGCGGAGCTGTTCATCTCCCCGATCGGCCTGTCGGTGACCACCAAGCTGGCGCCCGAGGCGTTCCGCACCCAGATGCTCGCCCTGTTCTTCCTGTCCATCTCGCTCGGCACCACGATGTCCGGCCTGCTCGCCGGCCTGTACTCCGAGGAGACCGAGGTCCCGTACTTCGCGTTCAGCGGTATCACGGCGATCATCCTGGGTGCGGCGCTGCTCGCGGCGGCCCCCGCGATCAGGAAGGGCATGAGCGGCGTCCGGTAGCTGAGGGCCGTGCGTGACAGGACCCTCTCCGGGCACCGGGGAGGGTCCTGTTGCATGGAGGCCTCCGATCCCACAGACTTCTACCCACCAGTAACATCCGCACCGGCGGTTGCAGCTTGCCTGCCGGAGAGCGTCGAGATCAAAGGAGATCGCGTGTCGAACCTCGCCAACAACCTCGTGGCCACTGCGACGAGGAGCCCCTCGGCGGTGGCCATCAAGCTCGACGACGTCGAGGTCACTTTCGGCGCCCTCGAGGTGCTCAGCCAGAAGGTCGCCACACTCCTCGCGGAGTACGGGGTGCAGCGCGGTGACCGCGTGGCCCTCATCATGCCGAATATTCCGCAGATGGCATTCGTGTACTACGGCGTCCTCCGGGCCGGCGCCGTCGTGGTCCCCCTCAACCCGCTCCTCAAGGGGCGCGAGGTCGCCTACCACCTCACGAATTCCGGGGCGAAGCTCGTCTTCGCCTGGGAGGGGGTCGTCCAGGAGGCGCAGTCCGGCGCCGAGGCCTCCGGGACGGAGACCGGCCGTGAGGTCGCCGTGGTGACGGTCGACGGCGGCGCCTTCCTGGAGCGCGTCTCCGCGGCCGAACCCACGCCGGGCGTCGTCGAGCTCGACGGCGAGGACACCGCCGTCGTGCTGTACACGTCCGGGACCACCGGACGGCCCAAGGGGGCCACGCTCTCCCACGCCAACCTCTCCCGTAACACCGAGATCTCCCGCGACCTCATGGGGACGGCCGAGGGCGAGGTCCTCTTCGGGGGCCTGCCGTTCTTCCACATCTTCGGGCAGACCTGCGCGCTGAACGCCGCGGTGCTGACCGGCGCCACCGTCACCCTGCTGCCACGGTTCGAACCGGGCAAGGCCCTCGAGATCATCCAGCGGGACCGCGTGACGATCTTCGAGGGCGTCCCCACCATGTACGTGGCGATGCTGCGCCACCCGGACGTGGCCGGCACGGACCTCTCCTCCGTCCGCGTGGCCGTGTCCGGCGGCTCCGCCCTGCCGGTCGAGGTGCTGCACGAGTTCGAGCGCGTGTTCAGGGCAGACCTGCTGGAGGGCTACGGCCTGTCGGAGACCTCACCCATCGTGTCCTTCAACCGCGTCGGCCAGAAGCGGAAGCCCGGCTCCATCGGCACCCCCGTGGACGGCGTCGAGGTGCGGATGCTCGACCCGCAGGGCGTCGAGGTGCCCCAGGGTGAGGTGGGGGAACTCGCCGTGCGCGGCCACTGCGTGATGAAGGGCTACTGGGAGAACGCGGAGGCCACCGAGGCAGCCATCCCCGACGGCTGGTTCCGCACCGGCGACCTCGCGCGCGTGGACGAGGACGGCCTGCTGTTCATCGTGGACCGCAAGAAGGACGTGATCCTCCGCGGCGGCTACAACGTGTACCCCCGCGAGATCGAGGAGGTCCTGTACGAGCACCCGGCGGTGGCGGAAGCCGCGGTGATCGGCGTACCGGACGACCTGCACGGCGAGGAGATCGTGGCGGTCATCGGCGTCCGGGCCGAGCACGCACCGGCCGACGACGCCGCCCGCGAGGCCCTCGCGGCGGAGATCACCGCCTTCGCGAAGGAGCGGGTGGCCGCCTACAAGTACCCGCGCCGCGTGGTGCTCGTCGAGGCCCTGCCCAAGGGGCCCACGGGGAAGATCCTCAAGCGCGAGATCACCGTCTAGCAGGACATCTGGCCCCGGCCCGCTCCGAAGACGCCGTACACCTGCGCGGCGGCATCCTCCATGAGGTGCGAGGCCCCCTCGATCAGCTCGTCGAGGGTCACCGGTCCCGGGGCCAGGGAGAAGGCCGCCGCCAGGCCGGCCTCCTGCACCTGCGCGGCCGGGAGCTGGACGCGTCCGGCGATCACGACGACGGCGCACGTCGCGGGGGCGTGCGCCGCGACGGCGTGGACCACCTTCCCGCCGAGCGACTGGGAGTCGAAGGAGCCCTCGGCGGTGAGCACGAGATCCGCGTCGGCCAGGGCAGCGGCGAGTCCGACGGCGTCGGCCACGAGCGCTGAACCAGGGACGATCTCGGCGCCCAGGAAGGGGACGAGCACGGCGGAGAGCCCGCCGGCCGCGCCCGCTCCGGGCACGTCGAGCATGTCGACGCCGGTCGAGACGGCGACCACCCGCGCGAGGTGGTCGAGGGCGGCGTCGAGGACGGCGACGTCGTCCGGCGTCGCACCCTTCTGCGGCCCGAACACGGCCGCCGCGCCGCGCGGCCCGCACAGGGGGTTGTCGACGTCGACGGCGATGCGCCACCGGACGGCGCGGGCGCGGGGATGGAGGCCCGTCACGTCGATCGTCGCGAGGGCACCCAGCGCGCCGCCGCCCGGTGCGAGGGGGTTGTTGTCAACGTCGAGGAAGCGCGCCCCGAGGGCTGTCAGGAGGCCGACGCCGCCGTCGGTGGTCGCCGACCCGCCGATGCACAGCAGGATCTCCTCCGCGCCGTCATCGAGGAGGCGGACGGCGATCTCCCCGACGCCGTAGCTGGTGGCGGTGAGGGCGTCGAGGGGGCGGTCGGCGACCAGCGGCAGGCCGTTGGCCTCCGCCGCCTCGAGGACGCCCCGGATCGGTGCCCCGTAAGCCCCTGATCCGTCCGAGATACCGTAGCGCGCGGTCCGGGCCCGGCCGGCGGCGTCGTGGCAGGGCGCGGTCCGGGCCTCCACCCGCCAGGCCGCGAGGAGGGCGTCGAGCGTCCCTTCACCGCCGTCGGCGAGGGGCATCAGGACGACCTCGGGCTCCGGGTGGCCGAGGCGGGCGGCGGCCGCCGTGACCCCCGCGGACATGGCAAGGGCAGCCTCCCGCGCGGAGAGGCTGCCCTTGAGGGAGTCGGGTGCGAGGACGATCCTGAGTGGGCGCTGCTGCGCGGGCGTGGTCACGCCTCCACCCTAGTGGTGCGTCAGGGCCAAGAGGCCGGGCGGCTCAGGTGCCGGTCGCGCCGTCGTTGTCCGCCTCGAAGCCGGGGGCCACCTCGTCCTCGGTGGCGGGTCCGCCGTAGCCGCCGGTGTCCTGCTCGTCGGGAGCGCCGGCCTGCTCGGCGCCCTGCTCGGCGGCCTGCTCCCCGGACTCGGAGGTCGGGGTGTCGCTGGAATTCTCGCTCATGGTGCTACCTTCCGTGATGCGTCTGCTCCCTGGCTGGGCGCTGATCCTCAGCTTACTGATGATCGTTCCGCGGGCAACCCGCCGGTTCCCCCGCGGAACTCCTCCCTAACCCGCGGTGCGCTGGTGTAATCGGGCGCGTTCTTTGACATGCTGGGGCCATGGCTAACCGAGCGGGCACAGTGGCCCTCCCCAGCGACCTCGTCGACGTGACCAGACTGCTCGACGCGTACTTCGACGTCGAACCCGACCTCTCCGATCCCGGCCAGCGCGTGGCCTTCGGCACGTCGGGACACCGGGGCTCGTCCCTGAAGTCCTCCTTCAACGAGGGGCACATCGCGGCGATCACCCAGGCGATCGTCGAGTACCGCGCGGGCCAGGGGATCACGGGCCCCCTGTTCATGGGCAAGGACACCCACGCCCTGTCCGAGCCGGCGCAGAACACCGCGCTGGAGGTCCTCGCAGCCAACCGGGTGACCGTCCTGGTCGACGCCCGCGGCGCCTACACCCCCACCCCCGCGGTCTCCCACGCGATCCTCACCCACAACGCGACGCACACCGAACAGGCCGACGGCGTCGTCATCACGCCCTCGCACAACCCTCCGGGTGACGGCGGCTTCAAGTACAATCCCCCGCACGGCGGCCCGGCCGACTCGGAGGCCACGAACTGGATCGCCGACCGCGCCAACGCCCTGCTGGAGGACGGACTGCGCGGGGTGCAGCGCATGCCGATCGCCCAGGCCCGCACGGCGGACGGGATCGGCGGCTACGACTTCCTGCAGCACTACGTGGACGACCTGCCGTCGGTGCTGGACCTCGACGCCATCCGGTCCGCGGACGTCCACATCGGCGCGGACCCCATGGGCGGCGCCTCCGTGGACTACTGGGGCGCGATCGGGGAACGCCACAACCTGAACCTGACGGTCGTGAACCCGACCGTGGATCCGCAGTGGGCGTTCATGACGCTGGACTGGGACGAGAAGATCCGGATGGACTGCTCCTCCCCCGCCGCGATGGCATCCCTCATCAAGCGGGCCACGGAGTTCGACATCGCCACGGGCAACGACGCCGACGCGGACCGTCACGGGATCGTCACGCCCGACGCGGGCCTCATGAACCCGAACCACTACCTCGCCGTCGCCATCCAGTACCTGTACGCCAACCGGCCCGGCTGGCGTGCCGACGCCGTGATCGGCAAGACCCTCGTCTCGTCGTCGATCATCGACCGCGTCGCGGCGGACCTCGGCCGCGTGCTCCACGAGGTCCCCGTGGGCTTCAAGTGGTTCGTCCCCGGCCTGCTGAGCGGCGACCTGGCGTTCGGCGGCGAGGAGTCCGCCGGCGCGTCCTTCCTGCGCCTCGACGGGACGCCGTGGAGCACCGACAAGGACGGGATCCTCCTGGCCCTCCTCGCCTCGGAGATCACCGCCGTGACCGGCAGGACGCCCTCGCAGCACTACGCCGGGCTGACCGACCGCTTCGGCGCCCCCGTGTACGCGCGGATCGACGCCGCGGCCACGCGCGAGCAGAAGGCGGCGCTGGGCAAGCTCTCGCCGTCGGACGTCACGGCGACCACGCTCGCCGGCGAGGAGATCACCGCCCGCCTCACGGAGGCGCCCGGCAACGGCGCGCCCATCGGCGGGCTGAAGGTCACCACCGAGAACGCGTGGTTCGCGGCACGGCCCTCGGGCACCGAGGACGTCTACAAGATCTACGCCGAGTCCTTCCGGGGCGAGGAGCACCTGCGGCAGGTGCAGGCCGAGGCGAAGGCCCTGGTGGACGGCGTCATCAGCTGACCCCGCCTCTTCGGGAGGCCTAGAGGAACATGCTCAGTAGTTTCCGCTTGATCGGACCGAAGGGAGGGTACGCGAGCCGCAGCGTGTCCGGCCCCGTGGGCTTGGAGAACACCGGCTGCTGATGGCTGAAGGTCCGGAAGGACTCCCGCCCGTGGTAGCTCCCCGTGCCGCTCGCGCCGACGCCGCCGAACGGCAGGCCGGGCACCGCGAGCTGGATGGTGCAGACGTTGTGGGCGATCCCGCCGGCCTGGACGCGCTCGGTGAACGCGTCCAGGTGCTCCGCGCGGTCGCTGAACAGGTAGGCGGCGAGCGGGTGGGGGCGGGCCCCGACGAAGCGGATCGCCGTGTCGAGGTCCTCCACCTCGACGATCGGCAGCAGCGGTCCGAAGATCTCCTCCTGCATGAGCGCGGACGAGGGGTCGACGCCGCGCAGGATGGTCGGCTCGATGTACCGCCCGGCGCGGTCGTGGCGTCCTCCCGAGACGATGGTGCCGTCCCCGAGCAGGCCCACGAGGCGGTCGAAGTGGTGCTCGTTGATGATCCGCCCGTAATCCGCGGAGGTGCTCGGGTCGCTGCCGTAGAAGTCCCGGACGGCCTCCGCCAGTGCCGCCGCGAGCACCGGCGCCGCGGCCGGCGTCGTCAGGATGTAGTCGGGCGCCACGCAGGTCTGCGCCGCGTTCAGGAACTTGCCGAGCGCGATCCTGCGGGCCGCGGCGCGGAGGTCCCCGCCCACCACGACGGCGGGCGACTTCCCGCCGAGCTCCAGTGTCACGGGCGTCAGGTGGTCGGCGGCAGCCTTCATCACCATCTTCCCGACGCGCTCACCGCCGGTGTAGAAGATGTGGTCGAACGGCTGCGCGAGCAGCGCCGTGCTGGCCTCCACGCCGCCCTCGACGACCGACACCGCCTCCCGATCCAGGTACTGCGGCACGAGCCGGGCGAGCGTGCGGGAGGTCGCTGCGGCGAGCTCGCTGGGCTTGAGGACGGCGGCGTTGCCCGCGGCAAGCGCCCCGACGAGCGGCGCCAGCACGAGCTGCAGCGGGTAGTTCCACGGGCCGATGATCAGCACGACGCCGAGCGGACGGGCCTGCGTCCAGGCCCGTGCCGGGAGCAGCCCGGCGGGCACGGCGATCTTCTCGGGGGCCATCCACCGGTCGAGGTGCTTGAGGGCGTAGTCGACTTCGGCGCGCACGACGGCGAGCTCGGAGAGGAACGCCTCCGTGCGGCTCTTGCCGAGATCCTCCTCCAGTGCCGCGGTGAGCTCGTCGGCCCGCTCGGCGAGCAGCCGGCGCAGCGCACGCAGTTGTCCGCGGCGCCAGGCGGCGGGACGGGTGGCCCCCGTCGCGAAGTACCGTCGCCGGTCGGCCAGCAGATCCGCGCCGTCCGTCGCCTGGATGTCGGTGCTCATCGGGCGCCTTCCTGGTCGGGGGCGCTCGGGCGCCCGGTGAAGCGGTCCATGGAGCTGTACACCTTGAAGACCCGGCCCGCGACGACGTCCCAGACCGGCTGGGGCAGGAGGTTGCGGAGGGTCCCGCCGAACTGCACCGTCCAGGGCAGCTGGACGCGGGCCCGGCCGGCCAGCGTGGCGCGCCAGGCCTTGTCGACGACGTACCCGGGCTCCATCAGGGGCGTCATGAGCGGGCCGCGGGCGCCCTCGAACATGCCGGTGCTGATGTAGCTCGGGATGAGCGTGGTGACGCCGATGGGGTGGCCCGTGGACACCAGTTCCAGGCGCAGCGAGTCGCTCCAGCCGATGACCGCCCACTTCGAGGCCGCGTAGACGCTCATGCGGGGCACGGCCAGGGTGCCGGAGGCGGAGGCGACGTTGAGGATCCTCGCGGGCGTGCCGCGCTCCATCATCGCGGGCAGGAATGCGCGCGTCACATGCATGGGCCCGCCCGTGTTGATGCTCAGCGTGAGGTCGATGTCCGCGTGGTGGTCGTGCTCCCAGAAGTACTTCCCGCGCACGATCCCGGCGTTGTTCACGAGCACGTCGGGCACGCCGACCTCGTCGAGGACGGCGCCGGCCGCCGCCTGGATGGACTCCACGGACGCCACGTCGACCACGTAGCTGTGCACGGAGGCGGCGCTCGAGGCGAGCCCGGCGACCACGTCCTCGAGGGCACGCCCGTCCACGTCCCACAGCACGACCGCGGCGGCGCCCTCCCTCGCCGCGCGTTCGGCGTACAGCCGGCCCATGCCCATGCCGGCGCCCGTGACCAGGACGGTGCGCCCCTGAACCGTGAATCCCATCGTGTCCCTCTTCCGTCGGAACAAGCAACGTAACACCGAAGGCTGCACCCTCCCGGTAGGCTTTCCCGGAACCCCCGCCCCCTTCGGAAGGCATACCCATGAGCGCACGAGGCATCGGCTGGACCCTCCACGGAGACGGGAAGAACGTCCGGCCGGGCGGGTTCGTCGCCCCGGAGGAACGCCTGACCTGGCCCAGGACCATCGGCATCGGCGCGCAGCACGTCGTCGCGATGTTCGGCGCGACCTTCCTCGTGCCGCTCATCACCGGCTTCCCGCCCTCGACCACCCTGCTCTTCTCCGGGATCGGGACCATCCTGTTCCTGGTGATCACCGCCGGACGCGTGCCCAGCTACCTCGGGTCGAGCTTCGCCTTCATCGCCCCGATCGCGGCGGCACAGTCCCAGCACGGTGCGGCCGGCGCGCTCGGCGGCATCATCATGGCCGGGGCGGCCCTCGCGCTCATCGGCCTCGTCGTCCACAGGGCGGGTACCCGGTGGATCCAGGTGATCATGCCGCCCGTCGTCACGGGTGCCATCGTGGCGCTGATCGGACTCAACCTCGCGCCGACCGCGAAGGCGAGCTTCGAGCAGGCGCCCCTGACCGGGCTGGTCACCGTCGTCTCGATCCTGCTCGTCACCGTCCTGTTCAGGGGCATCCTCGGACGCCTGTCGATCCTCGTCGGGGTGCTCGCCGGGTACGCCGTCGCCATGGTCCGCGGAGAGGTGGACTTCGCCGCGATCGGCAGCGCCCCGTGGATCGGCCTCCCCGAGTTCGCCGCGCCGGAGTTCCACCTCTCCGTCGTCGGGCTCTTCATCCCCGTGGTCCTCGTGCTCGTCGCCGAGAACATCGGCCACGTGAAGTCGGTGGCCGCGATGACCGGCCGGAACCTGGACCCGTACACCGGCCGGGCCCTGATGGCGGACGGGCTCGCGACCATGATCGCCGGCTCCGGCGGCGGGTCGGGCACCACCACCTACGCCGAGAACATCGGCGTGATGGCGGCGTCCCGCGTCTACTCGACGGCCGCGTACTGGGTCGCCGGCATCGTCGCGATCCTCCTCAGCCTCTTCCCGAAGTTCGGCGCCCTCATCGCGACCGTCCCGGCCGGGGTGCTCGGCGGCGCGGGCGTGGTGCTCTACGGCATGATCGGGATCCTCGGCGTGCGCATCTGGGTGCAGAACCAGGTCAACTTCTCCAATCCCATCAACCTGTCGACGGCGGGCGTGGCCCTGGTCATCGGCATTGCGGACTTCACCTGGGTGATCGGCGACCTGACCTTCGCGGGCATCGCCCTCGGCACGGGCGCCGCGCTCGTCATCTTCCACGGGATGACGGCGATCGCGCGGGTGCGCGGCAGCGAGCACGTCGCCGGGCCGGAGCAGCTCGAGTCGAGCGACCTCGGCACGAGGCCCTCGACGCTGGGCTGAGCCGTGCCCGGTGCGAAGATGGGACCCATGCGTCCCCCCTCCGTCATGTCCGGCACCCGATGAACGATCCGCGCGAGGTGTGGGCCTCCCCGGCGTGGCGGCAGCAGGCGGAGCAGTGGATCGACCTGGTGCTGGAATCGTCCGGGGTGGCCCGGACGGGGCCGACGGACCAGCCGCGGATCCGTTTCTGGTCGACGCAGCTCACCGTGCCCACGGACCACGGCACGCTCTGGTTCAAGGAGAACAACCTCGGACAGCTCGCCGAGGCCTCGATCGTCTCCCTGCTCGGCGACCTGGCGCCGGAACATGTCGCGGCGCCGCTCGCGATCGAACCCTCCCGCGGCTGGATGCTGACGGCGGACCACGGTGCGACGCTCGACAGCCTGGGGTCCGACGACCCCGCGGTCTGGGCGCGGATCGCCGCCGACTTCGCCGACCTGCAGCGGATCGCCGCCCCGCACGGTGAGCGGCTCGCCCAGGCCGGGCTCGTCACCATGAATCCGGAGGTCGCGGCGAACTTCGTCGAGAACCAGTTGCTCCTGCACACGGGGCTCCCGGCCGGGCACCCGCTGTACCTGTCCGCGGAGGACGCCGACGACGTCGTGCGCCGCCTGCCGGCCGTGCACCGCGCCGTCGACGCGCTGCGCGCCGTCCCGGTGCCGCTGTCCCTCGACCACAACGACCTGCACGCGCGGAACTGCTTCCTGCCCGGCACCACCACCGAGCCCCTGCGGTTCTTCGACTTCGCCGACGCGTACTGGGCGCACCCGTTCAGCGCCCTGCTCGTGCCCATCACGCAGATGCGGGAGCAGTGGAACACGACGGCGGAGGACCCCCGCATCCGGGCGGTCATCACGGCCTACCTCGAACGCTGGACGGACCATGCGCCGCTCCCGGAGCTGTGGGCCGCCGTCGAACCCGCCCTGGCGCTGGCCGGTGTCCACCGGTACGGCTCGTGGCTGCGCCTGCTGGTCTACGCCGACGACGACTCGATGCGCGCATACGCCCCCGCCGCGCTGCACTACCTGAGGACGCTGACGGACCCCGTCCTGACGGCCTAGCCCGGCGCCCTCACGGTTGTTGCCCGCGCTTCCCGGACGCCGGCCTCGTTGTCCACGTATGGCGGGTGTCGGGCCGCGCGACCCACCACACGTGCGCACCCGCCGCGACGGAGGACCCGTCGAGGGCCCGAGGCCCCCGGCCGATCAGGGGGACGGGCGACCCTGAGGCCAGACGGCGCGCTCGCTGATGCATTCCGCGAGGACGTCCGCGGCATCGGACACGATCCCGTGGACGCCGAGGTCCAGCAACCGGTCCATCCCCGTCCGTTCGTTGACCGTCCAGACGTGGACCTGCAGGCCCGCGGCCTCGCAGCGCCGGACGAACCCCCGGGTCACGACCCGCATGCCCCGGTAGGTCTCGGGCACCTGCAGCGCATGGACGCGGGCCGTCCGGGCCACCGGTCCGGCCAGCCCGAGCGGCGCGGCGATCTTCAGGAGGGCGTTGACGGCCATCCCCGCGGACGACGCCGTCGGCCGGTCGAGCAGGCGCAGCACCGCCCGCCTCCGCCGGTCGGAGAAGGACGCGACGAGCACGCGGTCGTGGGCGGCGTGCCTGTTGATGAGATCGGCGAAGGGGCGCACGCACGCATCGCTCTTCACGTCGACGTTGAGGCGCACCTCCGGCCAGCGGAGGAGGACGGCCTCGAGCGTCGGGATCCCCCCGCCGCCGCCGACCGACAGTCCGCCCAGCTCCTCCGCGGTCCGCGCCCCGATCGGGCCCCGGTCACCGGTGACGCGGTCGAGGACCTCGTCGTGGAAGACCATGACGACGCCGTCGCTCGAGGCGTGGACGTCGATCTCCAGGTACCGGAAGCCGAGGTCGACGGCGCGTTCGAACGCGGCCAGGGTGTTCTCCCCGCCGTCGGGCGCGAAGCCGCGGTGGGACAGCGCGATCGGCTGGGGCCGGGGCGGGGTCCCGGCTGCGTTGTCGAGGTAGGGGTAGCGGCCCGCGTCAGGCCGTGCGGAGCGCCGCAAGCCGCTGCTCCAGGATCTGGGCCACGCCGTCCTCCTCGAAGGCCGGGGCCATGAGGTTCGCGGCGGCGAGCGCGTCGGGGTGCCCGGAGGCCATCGCATACCCGTGGCCCGCCCAGTCGAGCATCTGCACGTCGTTGGGCATGTCCCCGAAGGCGACGACGTCGGCGGCCTCGATGCCGCGCGCCGCCGCGTACCGGGCGAGGGTGACGGACTTGTTGATCTCCGGCAGGGACATCTCGAGCAGGGCCATCGAGGGCGCGGAGTGCGTCGTGGAGACCAGGTGCGCGACGGCGGGCCGGACGACGGCCAGGAAGTCGTCCGGCGAGACGGCCCGCTCCCGCGCCATGAACTTCACGATCTCCTCGCCGGGCAGGGACTCCTCGAAGGGCTGGGCCGTGAGGCCGCCGAGCAGCTCGGCCGTGGAGGGGTCGGCGAACCCGGACTCGACCTTGAACCCCGCGACGGTCTCGGCGGCGAAGGTGGCCGCGGGGAAGAGCCCGCGGATGATGTCGCGGGCGGCGTAGATGTTCTCGGGCGCGAGGAGCTTCGCGTCGAGCACGCTCTCCGACGCGAGGTCGTAGGTCAGGGCGCCGTTGGAGCAGATGACGGTCCCCGTGTGCCCGAGCTGGTCCCGGAGGGGGTGGAGCCAGCGCGGCGGGCGGCCGGTGACGAAGACGACGTCCACGCCGGCCTCCGCGCACGCCCGGAAGGCGCGGACGGTCCGTTCGCTCATCCTGCCGTCATGCCCGACGACGGTGCCGTCCATGTCGCTCGCCACGAGGCGCATCGTCCACTCCTTCAGATCCGGGACCTCTACCCTACCGGCGGGCCGGCCGGCTTCGGGGCACGTGGCGGCGGAGCCGCTACTGCTCGTACGTGCCGGTCAGGCGGGCCCGCCCGAGGGTGTGGGAGAACAGGTTGAAACCGAGGTAGGCGGGGCTGGCGTCGGCGGGGACGTCCAGGGACTCGACGTCCACGGCGTGGACCACCACGTGGTAGTGGTGCGGCCCGTGCCCCTCGGGTGGGGCGGCGCCCACGAAACCGGGGAAGCCTCCGTCGTTCCGCAGCTGCACCGCGCCCTCCGGCAGCAGGCCCGACCCCTCCGTGCCCGCACCGGCGGGCAGCCACGTGGTCGTGACCGGCAGGTTCGCCACCGCCCAGTGCCAGAATCCGCTCGCGGTCGGCGCGTCCGGGTCGTAGACCGTGACCGCGAAGCTCCGGGTCCCCTCGGGGAAGCCGCGCCAGGCGAGCTGCGGCGACTCGTCCTTGCCGCCCGCCCCCATCCTCCCGGAGACCTGCGCGAGATCGAGGGGCGCCTGGTCGGTCACGGTGTCGCTGGTGAGTTCGAACTCGGGGACCTGGGGAAGGTCTGCGTACGGATCGCGGGTCATCGCGTGCTCCTCTGGTCGTCGGTCGGGGCCCTCATGCCGGGGCCATCTCGTCCCGCGTGGGCGGGTTCGCACCCGCGCGGGAGACCGTGATGGCCGCAGCGCGGACCGCGTACTGCAGCATCCCGGTCAGCTGTTCGAGGGTGATTCGGTGCAGCTCGTCGCGGTGATGGGCGCCGTCCAGCCCGGAATCCACGAGCGAGCCCACGAGGGCCGCCATGAACGAGTCCCCGGCGCCGACGGTGTCCACCACGGAGGTGGGGGGCGCGGGGACCGCGACCTCCCCGGCACGGCAGAGGCCCAGGGGCCCCGCCGACCCCCGCGTCACGACGACGACCGCGGGGCCGGCGTCCAGCCAGGCGCGCGCCGACTCCTCGGGCGTGCGGTCCGGGTAGAGCCACTCGAGGTCCTCGTCGGAGGCCTTGACGACGTCGGCGAGGGCCACGAACTTCTCGGCCTGCCGCCGGGCGAACCCGGCGTCGCGGATGATCGTCGGCCGGCAGTTGGGGTCGTAGGTGACGGTGACGAGCGGATGGGCGCTCGCCACCAGGTCCAGGACGTCGTCCGCCCCCGGGGCGAGCATGGTGGCGATCGACCCGGTGTGCAGCAGGGTGGACCCGTCGAGGAGCGTGTCCTTCTCCGCTGCCAGTCCCGGGAGGTCCCAGACCAGCTGGAAGTCGTAGGACGCGCCTCCCGCGGGGTCGAGGCGGGCGGTCGCGACGCTCGTGGGCGCGGCGTCCGGACGGACGGGGAAGGGCACCGCGTTGTCGCGGAGGTGCTGCTGGATCATCCGTCCGTAGTCGTCGTCGCCGTACCGGCCGACGAACTGGGCGGCATGGCCGAGGCGCGCGAGGCCCACGGCCACGTTCATCGGACTGCCCCCCACGTGGGCGCGCATGGCGGCGGTGTCGCTGACGACTTCGTCGATGAGGGTTTCCCCGATCACGGTAAGCACCCGATCAACGTACCAGCCGTGGCCCCGGCGGGCCCGGGATGCCTCCCGTCGTCCTACCGCACGCGCCGGTGGATGATCGAGGGCCGCGGTGGTATCGGCCGGCCGCGGAACCGCCGCACGCTGTAGACGATCAGGGCGAGGGCGATCATCGACGAGAGGATCAGGCTCACACCCGTGCCTGTGCCGCCGAAGAGCCACCACTTGTCCTCGAGGAACCACCAGTGGGGGGTGGTGGGCTCCATGATCCACACCACGCCGAGGGTCATGATCACGAACGAGCTCATGCAGCTCGCCGTGATCCGGGGGATCGTCTTCACCCCGAGGGCCGCGGCGTGGAAGGCGTTCTCCTTCAGCGGCTTGAGGTAGCGCCGTGCCCAGTGGTAGTGCCGCGACAGGACGGCGAGGCCGGCCGCGAGCATCAGCAGGCCGGGGCCCGGCAGCACGAGGGCGGCGAGCCCGAGCACCACGAGGGTCCACCCGATCACCTCGGCGCCGGTACGGTGGACCCACCCTGGGAACCGCTTGTCTGCCATGCTCACAGGATGCCACAGCCTCCTGAGTGCGCACGACGCCCGGGAAGTGAACTCCCGGAGTGGAACAAAAGCCCGAATACATGTGTTTGCATGAACATGCCGGAGCACAGAAGGCCGGTCCGAATCCAGGAGGACAGCGTGACCGCTCGAACCGAAGGTCTGCACCACGTCACCGCGATCGCGGGCGACCCGCAGAGGAACATCGACTTCTACATCAGGGGCCTCGGGCTGCGCCTGGTCAAGAAGACCGTCAACTTCGACGATCCGGGGACCTACCACCTCTACTACGGCGACGAGGCCGGCCGGCCCGGCTCCCTCCTGACCTTCTTCCCGTGGCAGGGCATCCGCAGCGGCCGCGTGGGCAGCGGGCAGTCGACCACCACCGCGTTCTCGGTGCCGCAGGGCACTCTCGGCTGGTGGCAGGAGCACTTCAAGGCCATCGGCGTCGAGTCGACCATCGCGCGTGCCTCCTCCGAGGAGGAGCGCCTCTCCCTCCGCGACCCCGACGGACTGCAGATCGATCTCGTGGCCTCCTCCGTCTCCGACCCCCGTGACCCGTGGGACTCCGCCTCCGTCCCGGCCGAGTACGCCGTCCGCGGCCAGCACTCCTCGGTCCTCACGGTCCAGGACCCCGCCCGCACGCTCGAGACGTTCACGCGTGACCTCGGCATGACGGTCCTCGCCGAGAAGGACGGCCGCTACCGCCTGAGCACGCATGCCGGGGAGCCCGGCACGGTCGTCGACGTCGTCACCGACCCCCGCGGCGAGCGCGGCCTCGTGGCCGGCGGGACGGTGCACCACATCGCCTTCCGCGTGCCCGACCAGCAGACCCAGGAAGTGTGGCGCCAGGAGCTCGCCGAGCGCGGGTACGCGGTCACGGCCATCCTCGATCGCCAGTACTTCACCTCGATCTACTTCCGCGAACCCGGTGGAACCCTGCTGGAGATCGCGACGGACACGCCGGGCTTCGACATCGACGAGCCCCTGCTGGAACTCGGCCGCTCCCTCAAGCTGCCGCCGTGGCTCGAGCCGAACCGCGAGGCCATCTCCCACGCGGTCGCGACGATCGACCTCCCGGAGGAGAACAACCCCGCCGTCCAGGCCTTCTTCGGGAAGGCCGGAGCATGACCGGCCCGCAGTCGTGGCCGCACCTGTTCGGGAGGGGGGAGCCGGGCACCCCGGTGCTGCTGCTGCTGCACGGCACGGGCGGCACCGAACGGGACCTCCTGCCGCTCGCCGCCCGCCTGGCACCCGGGGCGGGCTACCTCGCGCCGCGGGGCCCGGTGCAGGAGCACGGCCTGAACCGGTGGTTCCGCAGGTTCGGCGAGGGCGTGTTCGACGTCGACGACGTCGTCCGCCGGGCGGGTGAGCTCTCCGCGTTCATCGCGTGGGCGCGGGACCACTACGGCATCGCCGACCGCCCGCTCGTCGCCGTCGGCTTCTCGAACGGGGCGAACATCGCCCTCGCCGCCGCCCTGCTCCACCCGGACGCCGTCCCCCGCGCCGTCGCGTTCTCCGGCATGTACCCGCTGGAGGGGCGCACCGTCGACGCCGACCTGACCGGGACGTCCGTGGCCCTGTTCAACGGGACCTCCGACGCCATGGCGCCGATCGACAGCGTGACCCGCCTCGGATCGATCCTCGAGAGCCGCGGCGCCGAAGTACACCGGAACGTCCGCGAGGGCGGTCACGGTATCCACCCCACCGAGGTCGACGGCGCCGCCGCCTGGATCGCCTCGCTCACCCGGAAGGTCTCCCATGACTGAAACCCGCACCGACCTCGCAGCGAAGGCCACGACCCTCGCCCGGCTGCACTCCGCCCCCGGGATCCTGCAGGTCGTCAACGTCTGGGACGTCATCAGCGCGAAGACCATCGCCGACCTCCCGGGCACCCGGGCCCTTGCCACGGCGAGCCACTCGATCGCCGCATCGCTCGGCTACGAGGACGGCGAGAACATCCCCGTGGAGGAGATGATCGCGGCCGTCGGACGGATCGCGGCGGCCACCACGCTGCCCGTGTCCGCCGACCTCGAATCCGGGTACGGCGACCCCGGCGAGACCGTGCGCCGGGCGATCGGCGTCGGCATCGTGGGCGCGAACATCGAGGACCGGATGCGCCCCCTCGCCGAGGCCGCCGCGCAGATGGAGGCGGTCGTGGAGGCCGGCCGGGCCGAGGGCATCGACTTCGTGCTGAACGCCCGCACCGACGCGTACGTGCTGGCGGGCGACCGCGACCCCGCGGACGTCCTGGCCGACGCCGTCGAGCGCGGCCGGGCGTTCCTCGACGTCGGTGCCACGACCGTGTTCGTCCCCGGCCTGCTCGACGAGCACGCCGTGGGCACCCTCGTGGAGGCCTTCGGTCCGCAGCGGCTCAGCGTGATCAACGTGCCCGGCAGCCTGCCGCCCGCACGGCTCCAGGACCTCGGCGTCGCGCGGATCTCCTACGGCCCGTGGACGCAGCGCGTGGCCCTGACGGCGCTGGCGGACTCCGCGCGCGAACTGCTCGCCGGCGGCGCCCTGCCCTCGGGGACGCTTTCCCTGAACTAGGGCGGACCCGGCGCCGGGCGGCCCTGCGCCGGCCGTCCGGGGTCGGTCGCCGCCTCGAGCCGGGCGAGCACGGCCTCCCAGGCGTCGGTTCCCGGCGTGATGACGGCGAAGTGGTCGCCCGGGACACGGACCAGCTCCGCCGTCGCACCCGCCGCCGACGCCGCGGCCACGTATGCCTCCGACTGGGCGGGCGGGACCGTGGTGTCCTCCGTGCCGTGCACCGCGTACACGGGGACCGCGAGGGGGATCGCGGTCATCGGGTCCGCGAGCGCGTAGCGCTCCGGGTCCCCGGGTGCGCCGAGCAGGTTCTCCACGGCGCCGTCGCTCAGTCCGAGCGCCCGGGCCTGCGCGAGGTCCAGCACCCCGGCCTGGCTGACGACGGCGGCGAGCGGCACCACCGGCGTGCCGGCACCGGGGGCGCCCGGTGGCAGCGACGGACGCCCTGCCGCCCAGACGGCGAGGTGGCCGCCCGCGGAGTGGCCGAGCGCCGTCGTCGGCCCCAGGTCCAGGCCGTGCTCCGCGGCCGCGACGGCCAGGTGGTCGATACCCGCGGCGACGTCGTCGAAGGTGGCGGGCCAGCCCCCACCGTTGCCCGCGCGCCGGTACTCCAGGTTCCAGCAGGCGTAGCCGCGGGGGGCGAGGTCCCGTGCGAGGGGCACGCCCAGTTCCGCGCCGTAGGTGGAGCGCCAGTAGCCGCCGTGGATGATCACGACGACGCCGCGCACCGGTGTCCCCGGGGCGGGCAGGTACAGGTCCGCGAACTGGCTCGGATCGTCGCCGTACCGGTAGCGCCGGGGCGCCGCCGAGCCGGGCGCGGCCTCCCGGCGTACCCCGCAGGCGGTGAGGACGGCGGCCCCGGCGGCGGCGAGCAGGGCCAGGACGGAGCGGCGGGCCGGGGGACGGACGGTGTTCTCGCGGTGCACACGGGAAGCGTAACGGTCACCGGGGTTGGCTACGATGAAGACTCTCCTCGGAAAGGCTGGATGCATGGGCGCGTGGGACGATCTCGACGAGCGGCTGCGCCCTGCCGTCGAGGCGCATACGCGGGAGTTCGCGCGGGTCCGGCCGGCCCTGGACCGCGTCACCGAGGCCATGCGGTCCAGCATCGCGGCGATCTTCGAGGGCTCGGACCTGAGGCCCCTGTTCGTCACGGCACGCACCAAGACGGTCGAGTCCTTCCGCGACAAGGCCTCGCGCACGCTGCCCGCCGTGGACCCCGCGGACCCGCCCGCCCTCGTCTTCCCGGACCCGATGCGGAACCTGACGGACCTCGTGGGGGTCCGCATCATCACCACGCTGCCCCACGAGGTGGACCTCGCGGCGAACCTCCTCAAGCGGCAGCGCTCCGAGTTCGACTGCCGGGGGGACCGGGAGAAGGACATCGGGTCCATCGAGTCCGGCACGTACGGCTACTCGAGCCGCCACCTCATCATGCGCACCATCCACAACGACGTCGTGCGTAGTTTCCAGCAGGCCGTGGACCCGGAGACGAAGGCCGCGGGGAGCTACCTCTTCGAGGTGCAGGTGCGCACCGTCCTGGCGCACGCGTGGTCGGAGATCGAGCACGACATCCGCTTCAAGGCGTCCAACCCGAAGGCCTGGAGCCCCTACTTCGACCGCCAGTTCACGGGGACGGCGGCCATGCTGGAGACCGTGGAGTCGGCCTTCGCGGAACTGCACGAGCGTTACGAGACGGTCACCGGGTTCTGGGACGAGGACGGCGAGGGCAGCGCCCCGCTGACACCGAACCGCATCCGCGACGTCTGGCAGACGCTGCTGCCCCACGTGGACCGGAAATCGGACGACAACTGGGGGTGGGCCGCCGAACTCCTCGCCGCGCACGGGCGGAAGACCACGCTGGAACTCGTGGACCTGCTGCAGGCGGACACCATC
This sequence comes from Arthrobacter sp. Ld5, assembly GCF_051172775.1. Taxonomy (NCBI): domain Bacteria; kingdom Bacillati; phylum Actinomycetota; class Actinomycetes; order Micrococcales; family Micrococcaceae; genus Arthrobacter; species Arthrobacter sp. Ld5. The sequence goes on along the minus strand of NZ_JBPKBO010000024.1, from coordinate 261,953 downwards.
ACCACGGTCCGCAAGGCCCTCGACCACCGGTACTCCCCCGGCCCGGACCGGCTCCTCGACGACATGCTGCTGTGGCATTACGGCGAGCGCCACATCGACCTGACGGCGGAGGCACCGGACGCCGAGAGCACCCCGCGCCGGGACAGCCTGCAGCGCCGGCACCGCCAGATGGAGATCTACCGGGCGCAGCACCCCGGCGCCTGACGCCGGGGGCGCGGCCGTGACGGGGTCAGGGCGTGCCGGCCCGGTACTTCCCCGCCCGGCGTTCCAGCCGGTCACCGGTCGGGAGGCCCTTGACCCGCCCCAGCTCGTACTCGATGGCCGCGGCCATCCGCTCGCAGAACGCCCGCCCCTCCTCGGCGGCGTCGGGCCGTTCGTCGACCACGTGGTCGACGACGCCCCGGTCCACCAGCGCGGCGACCTTCACGCCCTGCGCCTCCGCCATCTCGGGGGCCCTGTCCACGGTGCGGTGCACGATCGCGCTGGCCCCCTCGGGCGGGAGCGGCGAGAGCCAGGCGTGCTCGGCGGCGATGGTGCTGTCCGCGGGCAGCAGGGCGAGCGCGCCGCCTCCGGCCCCCTGCCCCAGCAGGACCGAGACGGACGGCGAGGCGAGCCCGATGAGATCGTGCAGTGACCGGGCGATCTCCCCGGCGAGCCCGCCCTCCTCGGCTTCCCTGGACAGGTCGGCGCCGGCGGTGTCGATGACGGTCAGCAGCGGGAGGCCCAGTTCCTCGGCGAGCTTCATGCCGCGCCGTGCCTCCCGGAGCGAGGCCGGGCCCATCACGGAGTCCTCGGGGCGTCGCGGCCGCTGGTGGCCCAGCACGATGCACGGCTGCTCCCCGAACCGGGCCAGGGCGAGCAGCAGCCCCGGGTCCTTCTCGCCCTGCCCGGTCCCGTTGAGCGGCAGGACGTCGCGGGCCCCCGCGGCGAGCAGGCGCCGGAGGTCGGGGCGCCGCCGGTTGCGCGAGATGAGGATGGACGTCCAGGCGTCGCCGTCGCCCGGGGGCACCGTGGTGGTCGGGGGCGGCGGCGGGACGCGGGTGGGGTCCGCGAGCAGCACGGAGAGCGCGGTGTCCACGATCGCGGCGAGCTGCCCGGGCGGGACGACCGCGTCGATGAGTCCCTTGTCGAACAGGTTCTCGGCCGTCTGGACACCGGCCGGGAAGGCTTCACCGTAGAGCGCCTCGTAGACGCGCGGCCCCAGGAAGCCGAGCAGCGCGCCGGGTTCGGCGACCGTGACGTGGCCGAGGGAGCCCCAGGACGCCATGACGCCGCCGGTCGTGGGGTGCCGGAGGTAGACGAGGTAGGGCAGGCCCGCCTGCCGGTGGGCCCGTACGGCGCCGGTGATGTCCACCATGGACAGGAACGCGGGCGTTCCCTCCTGCATGCGGGTCCCCCCGGAGGCCGGGCCGGCGAGGAGGGGCAGCCGTTCGCTCGTGGCCCGCGTGACGGCCGCGGTGATGCGCCGCGCGGCGGCACTGCCGATCGAGCCCGCGAGGAACGAGAACTCGGAGACGATGACGGCGACGCGCCTGCCGCGGATGAGGCCCTCACCGGTCAGCACCGACTCGTCCGCCCCGGTCTTCTCCCGGGCCCGCCGCAGTTCGTCCTCGTAGGCGGCGCCGGCACCGGGGTAGGGCGACGGGACGGGGCTGTCCCAGGAGGCGAAGGACCCGGCGTCGAGGACCGCGTCGATGAGTTCGCGTGCGGTCAGGTGCCGCGCACGGGCTTCGGCACTCACGCGTCCCTGCCGGACGACGCCAGCCAGGCGCGGATCGCGTCGCCGTCGCCGTCGAGCACCGGCGGCGCACCATGGCTGCGGAGGGTGGTCTCCGACGCACCGTCGAAGAAGCGCAGCGGCGGACCGGGCAACGCGATGCTGCCGAGCACCGGATGGTCGACGTCCAGGAGCAGGCCCTGCGAGTGGACCTGGTCCCACGCGTACACCTCGTCGAGGGTGCGCACCTTGCCGGCGGGGATCCCCGCCTCGTCGAGCTTCGCGAGCAGCGGCTCCGGGTCGTGGGCGGAGAACGCGGCCTCGACCGCCTCGATCAGCAGGTCCCGGTTCCGCACCCGGTCCGCGTTCGTGGCGAATTCGGGCCGGCCGGCGTCGAGCCCGAACGCGGCCGCGAAGGCGGCCCACAGCTTCTCGCTGCCCACGCTGATCTGCACCTTGCCCCCCCGGCAGCCGAACAGGCCGTAGGGCGCGATCGAGGGGTGGTGGTTGCCCTGCGCCCGGGGCACCTCCCCGGCCACGGTGGTCCGGGTGCCCTGGAAGGCATGGACGCCGACGACCGCCGCGAGCAGCGACGTGCGCACCACCTGGCCGCGGCCCGTCCGCTCGCGTTCCAGGAGGGCGGCGACCGCCCCGTAGGCGCCGTACATGCCGGACAGGAGGTCGGCGATGGGCACGCCGACGCGCTGCGGGCTGTCCGCATCCGGGCCGGTGACGGACATCAGGCCCGCCTCCCCCTGGACGATCTGGTCGTACCCGCTGCGCGTCGCTTCCGGCCCGTCGTGGCCGAACCCCGTGATGGAGAGGATGACCAGCCCGGGGTTGAGCTCGAGCATCGCGTCGGTGGAGAAGCCGAGCCGGTCGAGGACCCCGGGCCTGAAGTTCTCGACGACGACGTCCGCGCGGCGCAGCAGGTCGGTGAGGACGGCCCGGCCGTCGTCGCTCTTGAGATCGAGGGCGATCGACTCCTTGTTCCGGTTGCAGGACAGGAAGTACGTGGACTGGCGGTCCTCGTCCGGCCCCACGAAGGGCGGCCCCCACCCGCGGGTGTCGTCCCCGGTGCCGGGCGTCTCCACCTTGATGACGCGCGCACCGAGGTCGCCCAGCATCATCCCGGCGTGCGGCCCGGCGAGGGCCCGGCTGAGGTCGACGACGAGGCGCCCTGCGAGCGGCCCCCCGCGGTCCCCGCCGGCGGTCGGTTGCGGTGCGGTGGTCTCGGCGGTCATGGTTCCTCCGGGGGTCGGTGCGAGGTGCGTGGGATGGCGGTGCCGGGTGGCGGCGTGGCGGCGGTGGGCCGGCTCAGAGCCAGCCGGGGACCACGAGGACGAGCCAGGCGATGATCGGCCCGGCGACGACGACGATCGCCCCGTAGCCGAGGATCTGCCGGTAGAAGCGCTCCTTGTCCGTGCCCTCCGGGGCGTTGGCGAGGACGAGGGCGCCGTTGGTGGAGAACGGCGAGACGTCCACGATGGTCGAGGACACGGCCAGCGCGCAGACCACCCCGACGGCACCGACGGCGCCGGTCTCGAGGAACGGGATGGCCAGGGGGATCAGGGCCGCGAGGATGGCCGTCGACGACGCGAAGGCGGACACCACGGCGCCGATGTAGCAGATCAGTAGCGCCGCGAGGAGCGGCATGCCGAGGCTGGCGACCCCGTCGGACACGTAGTCGATGGTGCCGGCGGCCTCGAGGACGCCCACGAAGGTGAGCATGCCGCAGATGAGCAGGACGGTGGACCAGGCGATCTTGTTGACGGCCCCGCTCTGCGCCTTCGGGGAGATCAGGGCGAGGACGACGGCCACGGTGATGGCGACGAAGCCGACGTCGACGCTGAAGCCGAGGGCGACGACCGCGAGGGCGACGAGGCCGAGGATGGTGGCACCCTGCGAGACGCGGTCCTCGCGGGTCCGGGTGGCGACGGCGCCGTCGCCGGCGGGGTCGCGCGGACCGTAGGTGCCGCTGCCGGTCCCCTTGTAGGCGACGTCGCTCCGGCGAACCCCGGGGCTGACGCTCAGGCGGGCCTCCGCGGCCTCCTCCACGAACTCGGTGACGCGCGAGGACATGAGGGTGCGGCCGCCGAGGACCACGAACAGCGCGACGGCGATGAGCAGGTTGAAGATGAAGCTCGTCAGGAAGACGGCGAGCGGGCTGTACTCGAAGCCGGACTCCCCCACGATGTCGTTGACGATCACGCCGTAGACGGCGATGGGCGAGAATCCGCCGGCCTGTGCGCCGTGGACCACCATCATGCCCATGAGCAGCGGGGAGATCTTGTGGCGGGCCGCGAAGCCGAGCGCCACGGGGGCCATGATGGCGACGGCGGCGGGGCCGAGTGCGCCGACCGCGGTGATGACCGCGGTGATCAGGAACATGACCCAGGGGATGAGCGCCACCCGGTTGCGCACGAGCTTCACGGCGCCCTGCACGAGGAGGTCGATCGTCCCGTTGTTCTGGGCGATGGCGAAGAGGTAGGTCACCCCGACCAGGGTGAGGAACAGCCCGCCGGGGAACTCGGCGATGATGTCGTCGGTCTCCATGCCGAGGACGACGGCCCCGAGCAGGAAGGCGCCCACGAAGGCGAGCGCCCCCATGTTGATGGGCAGCAGGGTGGCTATCAGGAACATCGCCGCGAGGATGATGATCGATAGGAGTGGGGCGGACATCGGGATCCTCCAGTGGGCGATGGACAGGGGGCTGAGCTGTGACCTCTGTTACAGGACCACTGGCCTAGCCTGTAGGAGAGTGAGTGTCCCTGTCAATCAACGAGCGGTAACATGAGCGCACCACGACACGGGGGAGAACCAGGATGACCGACGCCGGCCCACCACCGCTCGGGCGCCTCGCGCGTCCGCGGCTGTACGAACAGCTCGTCGAGCAGCTCCTCGGCTACATCGAATCGGCGAAGCTGCGGCCCGGGGACCTCCTGCCCTCCGAGCGGGATCTCGCCGAGCGGCTCGGCGTCTCCCGGGCCACGCTCGCCCAGGCGCTCGTGGCCCTCGAGGTCCTCGGCGTCATCGACGTGCACCACGGCACCGGAGCAGTGCTGCGCCACCGCGCCAGCGTGGCGACCGTCATCAAGGGCCTGCGCGAGCACCGGAACCGCCTCCCCGACATCGTCGAGGCGCGCAGCACGCTGGAGGTCAGGCTCGCCGCGCTCGCTGCGGAGCGCCGGACGGACGGCGACCTCGCCGCGATCGACGGGGCCCTCGAGGAGATGCGGACGGAGATCGACGACGGCGGCCGCGGCGCGCACGGTGACGAGCTCTTCCACCAGGCCGTCACGGCGGCTGCCCACTCCCCGGTGCTGGCGCAACTGATGGCCTTCATCGGCGAGATGGTCCTGGAGACCCGCCTGGAGTCCCTGGCCCAGCCCGGCCGGCCGGAGCAGTCCCTCGCCTCGCACCGGAGCATCACCGAGGCCATCCGGGCGCAGGACCCGGCCGCGGCGGCCGCCGCCATGCAGCGCCACATCGAGCTGGTCTCGGACGTCGCCCTCCTGGACTAGCCGCACCGCCAGAGCGTGCGACGGCGGCCGGCCCGGGGACCGGCCGCCGACGCGTGTCCACTCGGGCGACCCGGGGATCAGGCCTCGGACACCTGCGCCGCGAGGTTCGCCAGCGTCGAGTCCAGGGCCTCCTGCGAGACCTCCGGGAAGCTCAGCTGCTTGAGGATCGCCTTGTCCGTCACGGCCGACCAGTCGTAGGTCACCGAGACCTCGGTGGAGTCCGGGCCCGCGGGCTGCAGTTCCCACACCCACTCCCAGCCCGGGGGCACTTCGCCGGCGGGAGCCGTCTTCCAGGCGAGCAGCTTGTTCGGGTCGTAGCCCACCACGTGGTTGTCCGTCTGGTAGTCGCCGCCCATCTTGTCCCAGTTCTGGTTCATGGTGAACGTCTGGCCGACGCCCGTGATGCGGTCCGACTTGCTGTCCGACTGCACCATGCCCGAGCCGTCCAGTGCGGCGTGACGGGCGGGGTTGGAGAGGAGGTCGAAGATCGCACCGGCGGGTGCGTCGATGGTACGGGTCGCGGAAATGCGGGTCTCTGTCATACGGCGTTCTCCTTCTGGTCGTGGACGACGGGTTTTACTTCGCATCGTCCGGCGAAGATTCGTCGAGCGTCCAGCCGGTGATGGACTCGAGGTCCTTCCCGGCGTCGCGCGTGTACTGCCAGGCGCGCTGCCGCTGGTCCTGGAGGTCCTGCCGCAGGCGGGCCTGGGTGGCCCCGAGGGTCGGGACGCGGTCGATCACGTCCATCGCCAACTGGAACCGGTCGATCTGGTTGAGCATCGCCATGTCGAACGGCGTCGTCGTCGTCCCTTCCTCTTTGTACCCGCGGACATGGAGATTCGCATGGTTGGTGCGCCGGTAGGTCAGGCGGTGGATGAGCCAGGGGTAGCCGTGATATGCGAAGACCACGGGCTTCGACGTCGTGAACAGGGTGTCGAAGTCGCGGGTCGACAGCCCGTGGGGGTGCTCCGAGCTGTCCTGCAGGCGCATGAGGTCCACGACGTTGACCACGCGGATCCGAAGCCCGGGGACGGCCGCCTTCAGCAGTCCGGCCGCGGCCACGGCCTCGAGCGTCGGCACGTCGCCGGCGCAGCCGAGGACGACGTCGGGCTCGACGCCCGGCTCCTCGGATCCGGCGAAGTCGAGGATGCCGATGCCCCGCGTCACGTGCAGGTGTGCGTCCTCGGGCCCCAGCCAGGTGGGCGCGGGCTGCTTCCCGGTGACGATCACGTTGATCGTGTCGCGGGTCTGCAGGCAGTGCTCGGTGACCGCGAGCATCGTGTTGGCGTCCGGTGGCAGGTACACCCGGATGATGTCCGCCTTCTTGTTCACCACGTGGTCGATGAAGCCCGGGTCCTGGTGGGAGAACCCGTTGTGGTCCTGCTGCCAGACGTGGCTGGAGAGCATGTAGTTGAAGGAGGCGATGGGCTGGCGCCAGGACAGCGTGCGGTGGACCTTGAGCCATTTGGCGAACTGGTTGAACATCGAGTCGACGATGTGCACGAACGCCTCGTAGCAGTTGAACACGCCGTGCCGTCCGGTGAGGAGGTAGCCCTCGAGCCAGCCCTGGCACAGGTGCTCGCTGAGGACCTCCAGCACGCGGCCCGAGCGGGCGAGGTGCTCGTCGACGTCCTCGATGCGCGGCTGCCAGGCCTTGTCCGTCACCTCGTACACGGCGGACAGCCGGTTCGACGCCGTCTCGTCCGGCCCGAACAGCCGGAAGTTGTGGGGGTTCTGCCCGATCACGTCCCGGAGGTAGCCGCCGACGGTCATCATCGGGCTCGCCTTCTCCACGCCCGGCCGGGAGACCTCGACGGCGTGCTCGGCGTAGGAGGGCAGCACGAGGTCGCGGAGGAGCCGGCCGCCGTTGGCGTAGGGCGTCGCGCTCATGCGGAGCGGCCCCTCCGGGGCGAGGGCGGCGATCGCCGGCTGCAGCTCCCCCGTGGCCGTGAAGAGCGACGCCGGGTCGTAGGACCGCATCCACTCCTCGAGCTGGCGGAGGTGCTCCTGGTTCTCGTGGATGCCGGACAGCGGCACCTGGTGGGCGCGCCACGTCCCCTCCGAGGGCAGTCCGTCGACCACCGCCGGCCCGGTCCAGCCCTTCGGCGAGCGCAGCACGATCATGGGCCACCGCGGCGCGGGGGCCTCCGGTGCCGCCGGTGCGGTGCGCGCCGCCGCCTGGATCGCGTGGATGCCGTCGACGCAGGCGTCGAGGACGGCAGCGAAGTCCCGGTGCGCGGCCTCCGTGGCCGAGGGATCGGACACCGTGACGAAGTGGGGGTCGTAGCCGTAGCCGTACATGAGCTGCCGCAGCTGCTCCTCGGGCATGCGGGAGAGCACCGTGGGATTGGCGATCTTGTAGCCGTTGAGGTGGAGGATCGGCAGCACGGCGCCGTCGACCGCCGGGTCCACGAAGCTGGTGGAATGCCAGCTCGTGGCGAGCGGGCCGGTCTCGGCCTCCCCGTCGCCCACCACCGTGGCGGCGATGAGGTCGGGGTTGTCGAAGACGGCGCCGTAGGCGTGGGCCAGCGCGTAGCCGAGTTCCCCGCCCTCGTGGATGGAGCCCGGGGTCTCCGGCGCCGCGTGCGAGGGGATGCCGCCGGGGTAGCTGAACTGCCGGAACAGGGCGTTGAGCCCCGCGCCGTCCCTGCCGATGGTGCTGTAGGTCTCGGAGTACGTGCCTTCGAGCCATGCGTTGGCCACGTTCGCGGGCCCGCCGTGACCGGGGCCCGTGACGAAGAGCATCTCCTGCCACCGTTCGGAGATCACCCGGTTGAGGTGCGTGTAGACGAAGTTGAGCCCGGGGGTGGTGCCCCAGTGCCCCAGCAGCCGCGCCTTCACGTCCTCACCGGCGAGTGGGCGGGTGAGCAGGGCGTTGTCCCGCAGGTAGATCTGCCCCACCGAGATGTAGTTGGCGGCCCGCCACCAGGCGTCCAGTCCCTGGATATCGAGAGTGCTCATATCTGCCTCCTTGGGTGATGCGCTGTGGATAGGGGTCCGTTCACAGTTCGACGACGACGTCGGACGGTGACTTGTCGGGGCGCCAGCCGCGCCAGACCGGATGGCGGAGCCGGCCGGAGCCGGTGTGCTCGCTGTACTGGACCTCACCCACCAGGGCCGGCCGCACCCAGTGCGCATCGGAGGCGTCGGCGTCCGGGACGTCGCCGAGGGGCGCGGTCTTCCGTGCCAGCTTCTTCAAACGGGCGCCCACCTCCGCGAGGTCGCGTTCGCTCAGCCCCGAGCCCACGCGGCCCACATAGCGCAGGTCCACGCCGTCCGGCACGGCGACCAGCAGGGACCCCACCTTCGCCGCGCGGCCGCCCCTGCCCGGACGCCAGCCCACCACGACCACCTCCTGCGTGCGCAGGTGCTTGATCTTCACCCAGGACGCCGACCGCGCGCCGGGCTGGTAGTCGCTGGTGAGGCGCTTGGCCATGATGCCCTCGAGGGCCAGCTGCCGGCTCGCCTCGACCGCCTCCCGGAGCGTGGCGTCGAGCGCCGCCGGGACCTGCACGTGACCGTCCTCCGCGTCGTCGACCGCTTTCCCGAGCAGTTCACGGCGCTGGCGGTACTCGAGGCCCGTCAGGTCGTTCCCGTCGAGTTCCAGGAGGTCGAAGAGCATGAGGCGTACGGGAGTGGCGTCCTGCCCGGCCTCGATCTCGGCACGGTGGGTCAGCTTCATGCGCGTCTGCAGGAGCCCGAAATCGGGGCGGCCCCTGGCGTTCAGCGCCACGATCTCGCCGTCGAGCACCGCGCTGTCCGCGTTGAGGTGCTCGGCGAGGTCCCCGAGCTCCGGGTAGGTGGCGGTGGTGTCCACGCCGTTGCGGCTGACCAGCCGGACCCTGCCGTCGCGGACGACGGCCAGGCAGCGCACGCCGTCCCATTTCATCTCGTACGCCCAGTCCGCCGGATCGGGGATCGCGCTCTCGGAGCCGAGGGTCGCGAGCATGGGCCGCACGGTCGCGGTCCCGTCGCCCGCGGCCCCGGACGGCGCGGGGTCGGGTGCGGCGGGACCGGTGCCCGCCTCCTGCTCCGGCGGGGGCTCCTGCGCGGGGTCGGGGGTCGGTGCCGCCTGCGCCCCGGCGGGCTGGTCCTTCATCAGGTGGATCAGCCAGTTGCTCTTGCCGCCCGGCGCACCGCCGGTGTTGATGAGTGCGTAGCGGCGGATCGCGGCGCCGCCCCGCGCCAGGCCCCCGTCCGGCCTTCCGTGGAGCGTGCAGATGACTTCCTTGCCGTCCCGCCACTTCTCCAGCTCGTAGGTCCCCGCATCCCAGATCGACACATGCCCAGCACCGTATTCCCCTTTCGGAATATCTCCTTCGAAGGAGCCGTAGTCGAGGGGGTGGTCCTCGGTCTGCACGGCCAGGTGGTTCCTGTTCGGCGTCAGCGGAGGACCCTTGGGGACGGCCCAGGAGACGAGCACGCCCTCGTGCTCCAGCCGGAAGTCGTAGTGCAGGCGCCGCGCGTGGTGCTCCTGGATCACGAAGCTGGTGCCGCCCGTCGGCCCCACCGCCTCGGGGACCGGTTCGGGGGTCTTCGAGGCGTCGCGCATGGAACGGTACGTCGAGAGCCGGTCCGCGGCGGCGCCCGTGCCGTCCCCCGTCGGTGACACAGGGTGCGTGGCGGGGGCGAGGACGTCCCCGAGTGCCTCGACGCGCTGCAGGACCTCGCGGTAGTCCAGGTGCTCCAGGCCCTCCGCCCCGAGCTCCTCCCAGGTGCGCGGCGCGGCGACGGTCGGGTGGAAGCGCCCGCGCAGCGAGTAGGGGCTCACCGTCGTCTTGTTGGCGTTGTTCTGGCTCCAGTCCACCAGCACCTTGCCGGGGCGGAGTGCCTTCCTCATGTCGCTGACGGCGAGGTCCGGGTGGTCGGCCTCGAGGGCGCGCGCGAGTTCGTGGGCGACGGCGGAGACCTGCTCGGAGGTCTGGCGACCGTCGAGGGCGCAGTAGAGGTGGATCCCCTTCGAGCCGCTGGTGACGGGGAACGGCTCGAGGCCCATGCCCTGCAGGATGTCCCGGGCGAGACCGGCCACGGCAGCACATTCCGCCAGTCCCGCGCCGTCACCCGGGTCGAGGTCCAGCACGAGGCGGTCGGGGTTCGCCGGGGTGCCGTCGGCGGCGAACCGCCACTGGGGCACGTGGATCTCGAGCGCCGCGATCTGCCCCAGCCAGGTGAGCGTGGCGAGGTCGTCGACCATCGGGTAGACGTTCGTGTGGTCCTTGTGCTTGATCGCGTTCCGTGGGACCCAGGCGGGGGCGTTGTCGTCGATGTTCTTCTGGAAGAACACCTGACCCGGGTCCTCGGGCGTGCCGACCCCGTGCACCCAGCGCTTGCGCGTCACCGGACGGTGCGCGGCGTGGTGGATGAGGTGGGGAGCCACGGCCGCGTAGTAGGCGAGGACGTCCGCCTTGGTGGTGCCGGTGGCGGGATACAGCACCTTGTCCAGGTTGGAGAGGCGCAGCGTGTGCCCGTCGACGGTGACGGTCTGCTGCCCTGCGGAGCGCGGAGGGGCCATTCCCCCAGTCTTGACCGGATGTCCGCGGTATTCCAGTCCCGCCCGGCGCAGCAGGCTCCGGGGCCCTGCGGGGTCAGTCCCCGAACTGCCGCCGGTAGCGGGCCACGTAGGTGTCCCACAGTGCCGGGTCCTGACCGAGGCTGCGCCTGTTCAGGAAGTCGTCGAGGCCCGCGATGGTGAGGTGCCAGCCGGCCGCCATGGTGGCCGAGTGGCGGGGGCTGCCCGGGGTCAGGAACAGCACGAGCTGCGTGCCGTTCTCCGCGGTCCGCGTCAGCTCCCAGCGGAGGCTGTCGCGTTCCCAGGTGTAGGCGAGCACCGACGGCCTCTCGGCCTCCAGCACCGTCCCGCGGAGGGGCTTCTGGTCGGCGAAGCGGAACAGGATCTCCTCGTCCTTGCGCGGCTCGAACTCCATCTCGCACGGGAACCAGTACTTCAGCTTGTCGACCTCGGTGAGGTGCTTCCACAGCACGGTCGGCGGGAACGCGAACTGGAACTCCAGGCGCAGCACGGTCCCGCCGTCGTCGCTGGTGGTCTTGCTGACGATGGGCTCTACGGTCTCGGAAGTCACACCCCAAGTCTAGGGGTGGGCGGAGGGCCTGCTCTGGCCCGGCCGGCCGGGCTGGTGTTCACTGGACCCATGAGAGCCATCTGGAAGGGTGCCGTCGCGTTCGGACTGGTGAACGTGCCGGTCAAGGTCTACAGCGCCACGGAGGACCACGATATCTCCCTGCACCAGGTGCACGACAAGGACGGCGGCCGCATCCGCTACCAGCGGCGCTGCGAGGTGTGCGGCGAGGTGGTGGACTTCAAGCACATCGACAAGGCGTTCGACGACGGCGAGCACACGGTGGTGCTGACGGACGAGGACCTCGCCGCCCTGCCTGTCGAGAGGAGCCGGGAGATCGAGGTGGTCGAGTTCGTCCCGAGTGACCAGATCGACCCGATCATGCTCGATCGCGCCTACTTCCTGGAGCCCGACGGCAGCTCGACCAAGGCCTACGTCCTGCTGCGGCGCACCCTCGAGGAGACGGACCGCACCGCGATCGTGCAGTTCTCCCTCCGCCAGAAGAGCCGCCTCGCCGCCCTGCGCGTGCGGGGCGAGGTCCTGATGCTCCAGACGCTCCTGTGGGACGACGAGGTGCGGGAGGCGTCCTTCCCGTCCCTCGAGGAGAAGGTGCGGATCTCGGCCAAGGAGCGGGAGATGTCGGCCGCCCTCGTCGACTCCTTCTCCACCGACTTCGACCCGGAGAACTTCACCGACGAGTACCAGGTGCAGCTGCGCACCCTGATCGACGCGAAGATCGAGAAGGGCGACACCCTCGACACCGAGGAGACGTTCGGCGGCGCCAGGGGCGACGACGACGGCGACAACGTGCTGGACCTCATGGAGGCCCTGCGGCGCAGCGTCGAGAAGAACCGCGAGAAGAAGACCGGGTCCGCGAAGGACTCCGGCTCCTCCAAGAAGAAGGGTGCGTGATGGGGTACTTCACCGACAGCCTCGGCCGCCAGACGGTCGCCCAGAAGCCGAACGCCCCGATCCTGGGGTGGGCGGTGCTCGGCGCGGCGTCCTTCCTGGCGCTCGACGAGCGGAACCGCGAGCGCCTGCGCCGGGCGAGCACCGTGTGCCTGGCCGTCTGGGCCGTGCTCGAGCTCGTGTCCGGCCGGAGCGGTTTCCGCCGCACCGCCGGCGCCGCCACGCTGTCCTGGCTGTGGCGGCGCGCGAACGCCTGACCTAGCTGGACTGCACCTAGCGCTGCTCGAAGACGTCGGGCACGCCGTCGTTGTCGGCGTCGATCTTCTCCTGTTCCTCGATCTCGCGGTACCGCTTGTTCCGCCGGCGCAGCAGCGCGGCGGCTGAGAGGGCGGCGATCAGGGACCCGGCGAGGATGGCGACCTTGGCGTGGTCGTCCTCCGGGGAGCCCTGGCCGAAGCCGAGTTCGCTGATGAGCAGTGACACCGTGAAGCCGACGCCCGCCAGCAGTGCGACTCCGACGATGTCCACCCAGGCGAGGTCCGGGTCCAGGGTCGCCTTCGTGGTCTTCGTGACGGCGAGGGTGGCGAGGAGGATCCCGACGGGCTTGCCGATGACGAGTGCCACCATGATGCCGACGGCGATGGGATCGGTGACCGCACTCACGAGTCCTTCGAAGCCGCCGATGGCCACCCCTGCGGAGAAGAAGGCGAAGACCGGCACGGCGAAGCCCGCGGACAGCGGGCGGATGCGGTGCTCCAGGGTGTCGGCCAGCCCGTCGGGCTGCACGTCGTAGGTCTTGGCCGGACCGTCCGCCGGTTCGGCGTCGACGGATGCTGCCGGGTCGTCGAGGTCGGAGGCCTTCACGCCGCGCGGGAGGACGGGGATCGCGAAGCCGAGCAGGACGCCCGCGACGGTGGCGTGCACCCCTGATTCGTGCACCAGGGCCCACACCACGAAGCCGATCGGCAGCAGGATCAGCCAGGGCGCCCAGGCACGGCGCTGGAATAAGGTGGGGAAGCGCTGGGCGAGGAAGGCGAAGACCGCCAGCGGGACGAGCGCGATCAGCAGGGGCGGCACGGAGATGTCCTCCGAGTAGAAGAACGCGATGATGCTGATGGCCAGGAGGTCGTCCACCACGGCCAGCGTCAGCAGGAAGATGCGCAGCGAACTGGGCAGCGAGGAGCCGACGACGGCGAGGACGGCCACGGCGAACGCGATGTCCGTCGCCGTCGGGATGGCCCAGCCCCGCAGGGCTTCGGGGCCCGCGCTCAGCGTGATGGCGACGTACACCAGGGCGGGCACGACGACCCCGCCGATGGCCGCGGCGACGGGCACGATCGCGCGGTCGAACTTGCGCAGGTCCCCGGCGACGAACTCGCGCTTGAGCTCCAGGCCAGCGAGGAAGAAGAAGATGGCGAGGAGGCCGTCCGCGGCCCAGGTCCCGACGCTCAGTTCGAGGTGCCAGGGCTCGTAGCCGAACCGGAAGTCGCGGACGGCGAAGTAGGTGTCCGCCGCGGGCGAGTTGGCGAGGATCAGCGCGAGCACCGTCGCGAGGAGGAGCAGACCTCCGCCGACGGTCTCCTTGCGCAGGATGGCGGAGATGCGCAGGTGTTCGGGGTAGCTGTTGCGGCTGAAGACCGTCGCGCCGCGGGGCGCTCCGGGCGGACTGGACGGTGCGTGGTGGGAGGTCATGGGTCTCCTGGAATCGGGGTCGCTCGTCTGAGCGCCGACCAGACTTCCCGGCTCACCAAGATGACAAGCCTAGCGTGCGGGCCGGACGGCCCGCCAACAATGACGCCGCCTCACGGGCCTTGCGCTGTGCTCAGACGAGGGAGCTGAAGAGTTCGGCCCTGCCGGTCGGTCCCGCCACGATGATCTCGTCGTCGTCGTAGAGGGTGGTCGCGGGGGTGGTGTGGTCCCAGGTGCCTCCCCTACGCTTCACAGCCACGACGGTCACGCCGTGCCTGGCGCGGATCCCCGACGTGCCGAGATCGCGATCCCAGTATTCACGCGGCGGACGGGTCTTGACCATGGCGAAGTTGTCCTCGAACTCCACGTAATCGAGCATCGTCCCCCGGACCAGGTGGGCCACGCGCCTGCCCATGTCGTGTTCGGGCCGGATCACCCGCTCCACCCCCAGCTGCGAGAGGATCTGCGCGTGCGGCTCGCTGATCGCCTTCGCCCAGATGGTCGGCCGCTCGAAGCGCAGCAGGATCGACGTGGTCAGGATGCTCGCTTCGAGATCGCTGCCGATCCCCACCACCACGCGGTCGAAGTCCGGCAGCGACAACTGGCGCAGGGCGTCCTCCTTCGTGGTGTCGGCCCGCACCACGTGCGTGAGCCGGCCGTTGTAGGCCTGGACGACGTCGGCGTCGTCGTCGATCCCGAGCACCTCCGTCCCGGCCTCCTCCAGTTCGAGGGCGAGGGCTCCGCCGAACCGGCCGAGGCCGATGACGGCGACGGAGTCCGCGACGGCGTCAGCGCGTTGGGAGGAGAACATACGTTGCCTAGCCAATGAGGGGCCTTTCCTTCGGGTACTCGTAGTAGAGGGGTTTGGAGCGCAGCGCCAGGGCGGACGCGAGCGTGACCGGACCGAGCCGTCCCGCGAACATCACGAGGATCAGGACCACCTGGCCTGCGGGCGGGATGCCGGCCGTGATGCCCGTGGAGAGGCCGACCGTCCCGAAGGCGGAGATGACCTCGAACAGGATCCGGTCGAGGCCGAAGTCGGTGGTGACCATGAGGAACATCGTCGCGCAGGTCACGAGGCCGACGGCGAGCAGGACGATCGAGATGGCCTGCCGGTGCGTGGAACGGGGCAGGCGCTTGCCGAAGACGTTGACGGCGGTGCCCCCGCTGATCTCGGTGTAGAGGATGAAGAACAGCACGCCGAACGTGGTGATCTTCAGGCCCCCGGCCGTGCCGGCGGGACCGCCCCCGATGAACATCAGCACGTCCATGGCCAGCAGGGTGACCGGGTCCAGATGTGCGAAGTCGACGCTGTTGAAGCCGGCCGTGCGGGTCATCACGGACTGGACGAACCCGGCGAGGATCCGCTCCTGCGGCCGCAGGGCACCGAGGGTCGCGGGGTTGGACCACTCGACGAGGGTGATGAAGACCGTCCCGAGGACCAGGAGCAGCAGCGTGCCGCTGAGGACCAGTTTGGTGGTCATGTGCCACTTCCGGGGGTACCGGTAGTGGCGTCGAAGCTCGAACAGGACCGGGAAGCCCAGTCCTCCGACGATGACGGCGGCGCAGATCGGCAGGCAGATCCAGGGGTCGCCCACGAACCCGATCAGGCTGTCGCTGAACAGCGCGAAACCGGCGTTGTTGAAGGCGGACACCGCGTGGAAGATCCCGAGCCACACCGCATCGGCAAGGCCGTGGTCGTAGTGCAGCCAGAAGCGCGCGGTGAGCAGCGCCGCTGTCGCGGACTCCACGACCAGGGTGATCCGCAGGACCCCGAGGAGCACCGTGCGGACATCGCCGAAACCGACGCTCTTGGTCTCCGCCGCCGTCGAGATCCGTGAACGAAGGCCCATCCGGCGGGCCAGGAGCACTCCGAGGAGGGAGGCGAAGGACATGATGCCGAATCCGCCGACCTGGATCAGGCCCAGGATGATGACGTGGCCGGCGCCGGTCCAGTAGACCGGGGTGTCGACGACGATCAGGCCGGTGACGCAGACGGCGGAGGTGGCCGTGAAGAGCGCCTCGAGGAACGTGGCGCCTCCGTCGCCGACCTTCGAGCCCGGGAGCATCAGGAGCGCGGTGCCGACGAGGATCGCCGTGCCGAAACCTAGCGCGATCACCTGGGCGGGATGGCGGGGGCCGAGCCGTTCCAGCCAGAGGGCGGCAGCGGGCGCGGCGCGACGCAGGCGGACTGCCGCGGAACTGCGGAACTCCCGGAGCGGCGCGGTGAGTGACGTGATGGGGATGCGCCTGGCCTTCGGGAACGGACTGGCGCGGACGGTCCGCGCCAGTCGTCCAGTCAACCCGACGATCGGCTGCCGAAACGGCCTCTTTACGCTTTCTTGATGTGCGACGAGGCAGGGCAGGCGCTGCTGTCGCGGCAGCCCGGAGCGGGAGGGGTCTGCGTCAGTCGGCGAGGAGGCCGGGCAACTCGGTGATCGTCGACACCTCGTGGTCCGGGCGCGTCATGACGGCCGGGTACGGCGCTCCGGCGCGGTTGAGCCAGACGGTGCGGAGACCGGCACGGGCCGCGCCGTGGATGTCCCACGGGTGGACCGCGACGAGCACGACGTCGTCCGCCTCGCGCTGGAGCTCCCGGAGGGCGTAGGCGTAGGACTCCGGTGCGGGCTTCCATCGCGGCGCGTCCTCGACGGACAGGACGCGACCGACGTCGCCGCGCACGCCCGCCCGTTCCAGGAGGGATGCCGCGGTCGCGGCGGCACCGTTGGTCAAGGCCGCCAGTTCGAACCCCCGGCCGGCCAGGTCGCGGAGCCCGTCGACGACGTCCGGGTGGACCGGCAGCTCCTTCAGGCTCGCCATCAGGTGGTCGACGGCGTCCCCGGGGTCCCGGTTGAGCCGCTGCCCCGCGAGGACCGTACGCAGGGCGTCCTCGGCGATCTCCCCGAAGGACGCGTTCCGGCCGGTGGCCGTGAGGGCGAAGCCGTCACGGAGCACGGAGGCGAACCAGAGGGCGGCCAGTTGCGGCGGAGCGCCCACCTCCTCGAAGTGCTGGGGCATGCGTCCCAGATCGGACAGGGTCTCGTTGACGTCGAACAGGACGAGGGGCAGGGCCATTACTGGCGGTACCCCTCCACCTGGCTGACGGGCTGGGCCTCGGCGTCGGTCGGGTCTTCTCCGGCGTCGGCCTTCGCGCGGCGCCGGCGCAGCAGGTCCCAGCACTGGTCGAGGTCCTCCTCGACCTTCCTGAGGCGGGTCGCGTGGTCCTGCTGCCCCGCTCCGGCGTCCTGGGACTGTTCACGGAGGTCGTGCTCCTCCTGGACGAGTGTCTGGATGCGCTGCAGGATGTCCTGGTTGTCCATGGTGCTGTCCCTTCTGAGTGGTGCCCGGCCCGCGTCGATAATGCTCAGCAGGCTTTCCTTCAGGCTACTGAGGTGGTCCCGCGAAGACCAGCGCGATGCCGGGCGGAAGCCGGGGCGCGGTGGCTCTGCGGGCCGCGTGAGCGGGGGAATTTGGCGGGGGGCGCGGATGGCCTAAGCTATGGGAGAACCAATTGCCTGTGTAGCTCAGTCTGGTAGAGCATCCGCTTCACACGCGGAAGGCCCGGGGATCGAGGCCCCGCGCAGGCACTGAGGATCAGCTGGAGACAGCACCACGAAAAGGCTCGTACCGCTCCGTCGGGACGGGCCTTTTCCGCGTCCGGGATTTCGTTCTGGGCGAACGCCCACCCCTTAGCACTCACCGCGACCGAGTGCTAACATTTTTCGTAGTTGAGCGGAGGACGCTCAACTCTCGACACACCAACCACCTGCCGGTGGCATCAGCGAAGGAGTTGTTTCCCGTGGCCATGAAATTCGATCCTTTCCGCGAGCTGGACCGTGTGACCGGCGCCCTGATGGAGGGCCGCTCCGGGCTGCGCCTCATGCCGATGGACCTCTACCGCGAGAGGGACCACTACGTCCTCTCCGCGGACCTCCCGGGGATCGACCCGGGATCCGTCGACATCGACGTCGACGGCCAGCTCCTCACCATCCGCGCCGAGCGCACCCTGCGCAGCGCCGAGGGCGTCAAGTGGCTGACCCGCGAGCGCGAGAGCGGTTCGTTCCTGCGCCAGCTCAACCTCGGCCAGGGCGTGGACACGGAGGGCATCTCCGCCCGTTACGAGAACGGTGTCCTCAGCGTGACCATCCCCGTCATCGAGCGCGCGAAGCCCCGCAAGATCGAGGTGATCAGCGGGGAATCGGCCGAGGCGGTCCGCTCGTCGACCTCCGGGACCGCACCCCAGGGCGCCGTCGACGCGTAGCCCCGACCACCCGGAGTACCCCCGGACGCCCGTCCGGGGGTACTCCGCGCCCGATCGGCGGCCGGCTTGCGCGCCCGGCGCCCGGGTGCGAAAGATGGGCACATGGACTTCACACCGAGCAAGGCAATCGTCACCGGCTCCGACTCCGGCATCGGCCGCGCGACCGCCATCGCCCTCGCCGCGGCGGGCTGCGACGTCGGCATCACGTGGCACTCCGACGAGGAGGGAGCCGAGGAGACCGCGCGGTTCGTGCGGGAGAAGGGCGTGCGGGCCGCCGTCGCGCAACTGGACACCACGGACGCGCCGGCGTGCGGCGACGTCGTCGACCGGCTCGCGCAGGAGCTCGGCGGCCTCGACGTCTTCGTCAACAATGCCGGCGTCAACGGCGGCACCATGTTCATGGAGACGGACTGGGACACGTGGCGCGGCACCTTGGGCGCCAACCTCGACGGCGCCTTCGTCTGCCTGCAGCGCGCGGCACGGCACATGATCGACGGCGGACGGGGCGGGCGCATCATCGCCGTCACCAGCGTGCACCAGGAGCAGCCCCGCGTGGGCTCCGCCGCATACGACGCCTCCAAGCACGGCCTCGGCGGCCTCATCCGGACCATCGCCCTCGAACTGGCGGATCGGGGCATCACCGCCAACGCCGTGCTGCCCGGCGAGATCAACACGCCCATGAACGACTCCGAGGAGCAGGACCCGCACTCCATGGACCGTCCCGGTATCCCGCTCGGCCGCCCCGGCGCGCCCGAGGAGATCGCCGACGTCGTGGCCTTCCTGGCCTCCGGTGCCTCCAGCTACGTCAACGGGGCATCCTTCGTGGTCGACGGCGGCATGCTCCTCATGGGCCCGCAGGCGGGGTCGCACCTGACGAGCGGGGGCTGGCGGACCCTGTGACGGGGGCGGGAGTGGCCCGATTCTTCAGCGCGCATTCACGTGCCGTTCAGGACGCGCGGCTAGCGTGGGATCCCCGGACCCTCCCGAAAGGCCCACCATGAACACCCCGTCCCCCACCACCGATGCCGAGGTCCAGGACTGGTCGGGCTTCCGGCGCGGCCAGCACATCACCCTCCACCACGCCACGGGACCCCAGCTCCGCGGCGTCCTGGACATGAGGACCGACGACGTCCTGTGGATCCTGCTGGACGACGGCGGCGGGCGCCGGCTCGTCCACCGGGCGGACGGCTACCGCCTCCGTCCCGCCTGACCCGACACACCCGCTGACGCTGTCGGCGGCGCTGGGTGATCCAGGGTGCGCTGACACGATGACACCCCAGCAATCGGGCTGGTGCCCTGCACCCGGGAACCCTCGCTATTGATGAGCAGGTTTGGTATTTTTGGGCCGCGATCATGCGGCCGACCGTCGTGTGTCCTTTCGGGTCACCGGTCGGCGGGTCGCTTCATGGGAGGGGGCCCGGAGTGTGGCGTGAGCCGTTGCGTCGTCGGACGCGGGAGCTGTTCCGGGACTTCATGGACCGGGCCGAGGACCTGCTGGTCGTCCAGGAACACCTCGAGGGCCTGCTGGAGGCGGTGGTCCTCCTCACGGAAGACCTCAGCCTCGAAGCGGTCCTGGACCGGGTGGTGCGCTCCGCCTGCGACCTCGTCGATGCCCGGTACGGCGCCCTGGGGATCATGGGCGAGGACGGGCAACTCAACCATTTCGTCACCGTCCGGCTGGACGAGGAGGTGGCCCGGGGCACCGGAGAATCCCCTGGCGGCCAGGACGCGGCAGGGCGCCCGAGCCAGGATCCGACCCCGCCCGAGCCCCTCGACCTCGACCTCGACCTCGACCTCGACCTCGATCTCGACCAGCATCCCGCCTCACCGGGGTTCCCTGTGGGCAGCGCGGCGCTGTCCGAGGACCAGGCCACACTGTCCTCGTTCCTGGACGTGCCCCTCCAGGTGCGGGACAGAGTCTTCGGAAACCTGTTCCTGGCGAAGAAGCGCGGCGGGTGGGACTTCACGGACGAGGACGAGGACCTGGCCGCCGCCCTCGCCGCGGCGGCGGGCCTGGCCATCCAGAACGCGCGCCTGTTCGAGGACAAGACCCGGCGTCAGCAGTGGCTGGAGGCGGGCATGAGCGTCAACGAACACCTCACGACCCCGCCCTTCCCCCAGCACGCGGGCGGCCTGGAACTCATCGCCGGCCAGGCCCGGAACGTGTCAGGGGCGGCCCTCGTCGTGGTGGCCACCCCCGGCCCGGACGGGGCGCTGGTATGCACGACATCGGTCGGAGCGCCGGCCATCCCGACGGGGCAGAGGATGCCGGGCCCGGCCATGACGACCGTCCTGCAGACGGGGCAGGGGTTCCGGGCACGGGATCCGAGGGACGTCTTCGACGCGGACACCGCTGCGGGGCTCGGGCCCGTCATGATCGTCGCGCTCGGTTACCAGGCAACATCGAACGGGATCCTGATCATCGCCCGGCAGGAGGGCGCCACCCCGTTCTCCGCAGCCGACCTCGAATCAGCAACCGTGTTCGGCACACAGACCGGCCTGGCCCTGGACCTCTCCCGCGCCAACCGACGCCAGGAAGAACACGCCCTCTCCGCCGATCGTGACCGGATCGCCCGGGACCTGCACGACCGCGTCATCCAGCGCCTCTTCGCCACCGGGCTGAGCCTGCAGGCGCTCCGCCGCTACACGGGCGTCCCGGACGCCCAGCAACGCATCACGACCATGACCATGGAACTGGACGAGACCATCCGGGAGCTGCGCGACACCATCTACTCGCTGCAGTCCGACCGGGTCGACGGCGCGTTCCTCACCGATCTCATCGCCCACACGGTCCGCGAAGGAACCGCAGGCACGAGCATCATCCCGGACCTGCAGTTCATCGGGCCCGTGAACCGGGCCGTCCCCGCCGACGTGAGCGATCATCTGCTGGCCGTTCTCGCCGAAGGGATCAGCAACACGGCCCGGCACTCCGGCGCCACTCATCTGAGCATCAGCGTCAGCGCGCAGGACGGGACGGTGGAGGCACTGATCGCCGACGACGGGCGCGGTTTCGCCAACCCGGACCGCACCAGCGGGCTCGCCAACCTGCACCACCGGGCCAACGCCGTCGGCGGAACCTGCACGATCGACAGCACCCCCGGCCACGGCACCCGTATCCACTGGAGCGCCCCCACCAAACGACCCGCCCCGGAAACCACCGCCTGACACGACCGACCACGGTCGGGCCCATCACACTGGAAGAGGCGGACCCCCGAAGGGATCCGCCTCTTCCAGCCCGGCACGTCAGCCGACGCGCGGACCGCCGGACTCGGGATCATCCGCCGAGGTGTCCGGCAGGGCGCTGTTGGCCGGCTCCGCCTCGGTGGTGGCACCCGAGGAGGGCGCTGCGACGTCGCCGCGCCAGGCACCCGTCTCGCCGCCGCTGTTCTCGATGAACGCCTTGAACCTCTTGAGGTCGCCCTTCACCTGTGAGGCGTCGGCGTTGACGACGGCCCCGACCTTCTCGATGAACGTCTCCGGGTGCCAGTCGATCTGGACCATCAGCCGGGTGGTGTTCTCGTCCAGGCGATGGAAGGTGACCACGCCGGCGTGGGATTCGCCGTCGGTGCTCTTCCAGGCCACCCGCTCGTCGGGGTGCTGCTCGGTGATCTCGGCATCGAACTCGCGATGCACGCCGCCGATGCTCGTCACCCAGTGGGTGGAGGTGTCCGTGGTCTGCGTGATCGAGTCCACGCCGCCCATGAACTGGGGGAAGCTCTCGAACTGGGTCCACTGGTTGTAGGCGGTGCTGACCGGTACTGATACGTCGATGGATTCCTGCACTGAAGCCAAAACGGTTCCTCCTTGGTCGGACTCCGGCGCCGTCCGCGTACCGTCAGAGGCACAGGGACGACGAAACCGTAAGTTCCCTTAGCGTAGGCAGATCGGCTGGAATTGACCAACGGGCAGGACTAGGGTGAAAGAAGTCCCTCCGGCAGGAAGAAGCGCTCCCGGCGCCCCGGCCGGTGGGAGAAAATCTCTCTAGCACTGGAGGATCCATGAAGGCATCACCTACCCTCACAGACAACATGCAGGCCGTCCTCGTCGATCTCATCGAGCTGCACCTGCAGGGCAAGCAGGCCCACTGGAACGTGGT
Source organism: Arthrobacter sp. Ld5 (assembly GCF_051172775.1). Classification (NCBI taxonomy): domain Bacteria; kingdom Bacillati; phylum Actinomycetota; class Actinomycetes; order Micrococcales; family Micrococcaceae; genus Arthrobacter; species Arthrobacter sp. Ld5. Next base: position 239,680 of record NZ_JBPKBO010000024.1, on the reverse strand, counting down.
CGGCAAGAACTTCCGTGACCTCCACCTGCAGCTGGACGAGATCATCGACGACGCCCGCCTCTTCGCGGACGAGATGGCGGAGCGGATGCGCGCACTGCACGCCGTCCCCGACGGACGCAGCGTGGCCGTGGCCGAGGGCACGAAGATCGAGCCGTTCCCGGCCGGCCTCGTCTCGACCAAGGACACCGTGGGCCTCGTGGTCCGGATGCTGCAGGCAAGCGTCAAGACCATGCGCGACGTCCATGACCAGATCGACGAGGAGGACCCCACCACCGCCGACCTGCTGCACGGCTTCATCGCGAAGCTCGAGCAGTACGCGTGGATGGTCGACGCCGAGAACATGGAGCCCACCGCGGAGGTCGTCTCCCCCGCCGGCACCGAGAAGGCCACCGTCTGACGGACCTGATTTCCGGAGGGTCGGGAGGGGGACGCGCATCGGCGCGTCCCCCTCCTGTGTGTCTGGGGGCCGTCTGGCAGCCCTGACCGGCCTGGGCCAGATGAGCCTTCTGCGCCGATGCTGTCTCTGCAGGATTGTGGACCTGCCTCCTGCTCTCCGCTGTCGGTGAGCGCCTCAGCTCCGGCCGCCCGGCGGCGTACCGATCAACGGGCGGACAGCGCCAAGCCACGGGTCGCGCAGCCAGATGGTGGCTTGAAGAATATCGGTGAGGATCGGGTCCAGCTCAACACCGGATCAGGTCGCCGACGTAGGTGCCACGTCGCATAAAGTACCGGCGACACGAGTGCTGAGACACGATGCGATGAGACGACTTTCCGAGACAGTCACAGCCCCGGAATCTCGAGGAAGTCTCTAGGTGTCGGCTCCTCCGGTCCCATGCCTAGTTAACCTGTAGTTTTATGAGACAGTCTTGGCGGGCGGTTGCCCTGGATGGGAGTACCGCTTGAGGTACGTTTGCGCCCATCTTCATCGTCCCGGCTATACGTGCGCTCCCCCGGCCTAGCGGCTCTGCCCAGCCCTCGAGGTTCCAGTAAGTACTGTGGACGACCGGCTTACGGACAGTATCTTCCGGTTATCGAAAGGCGAAGTGGACCGCATTGGTCGAGCGCGTGTTCTCCCATATCTTGCAGCGGCGTCGCGCAGCTGTATAAATCGTCTAGAAGACACCCTCGGGCGATCGGGACCACAGGTCAGATGCAGATAGACCGTGAGCAGCAGTTTCCTTCAGTACTCGCAAGTTCAACTTACAGACCCGATTGCCCCCCTCGTAGATGCGCGTAGCGGACAGTAGTTGGGACGAGAAACTGTCGCGTTCATACACCCGGGGATCATTATTGAACGCAGGATCTATGACGGTCATATTCCTCAAAGGAAAAGAGTTAATCCAACGGGACAAAGCCACGTTTATATGCGCATCACGAAAAGAATAACCGACTACCAGCAACCGGTCCGCTCGCGCAAGCATATTCTCGAATTCTCGCAACATGGAGAGAAATGGTCCATCTGCGCGCAACTTACCGCGTGCACCGAAGACGACCCCGGGCAGCGATCTGTGCTGCGGAGGGCCAGATTCGCTCGCAGCTACAACTTTGGTCTCGTAGAGGCCGCCAAGCCCTTTTTCACTATGTATCCGCCAGTCGATGGAACCGTGAATCTTGAGTAGACGCACCTCGGCATCATCATCCCAGCGCCAGTCGCTCCCGCCGCTCCAACCGGAGATGCCCGTATCCAATTGAATACCGCGTCGCTCGCACATAAGCTCGACTGATCGATCATAGTTAAGGGTCGCGATTTCGACCGGGTTATCGCGCATTTGAAGCAGAGGGCTAAGGTAGTCGACGTCTTTATCCGTCACGCTTACAAGGTTGGTCAACGCGTTCAGGAGTTCCATCTGCAGGCGGTTGTAAAGCTCTTCCGTGGAAGCGGAGTTACTACCAGTTAGTGCTTCTACGGCTTTCTTTATCATCTCACCGGGCCCTTTGAAGGCCCGATCTTTCAAGATTCCCTCCCGAAAATCCCTGTCAAAAAAGGCCGGCATTGAATCACTACCTTGCCGAACACCAGCGAGGGCCGGGGACCATTGGACGAAGGGAGCGATCTCCAACGACTCGCGTTCCGCCAGCATCTGGACTGCCGAAAACAGGTCTTCCACGTCAATGCCGGCGTATGCGTTCGCGCCGTTTGCCGTGCGGTGGGCAATCATTGCGCCAATTGCGTAGTTCACCGCGTGTGTTACCCCGTAATACTGGTTCTGGGGGGTATCCAAGGCAGCGACAATCTGCTGCGTCATCGCCGTCGACCCTGGCACTCCAGCATCCATGCTTGCGCCAGCTCCGAGCAACGCCAATGTATTCATCGTGTTCGCAATTTCCTTCACGTTTTGAGTGTAGCGATCGGGACCGACGTGGCTCATCTGCTCAACATGGACTGACCGTGGGTGCCGACGCGTGAGTACGGTAAAAGATCCGCTTACGGGCGGATTGAAATCTCTGAGCGCCATCAGCCCGCTATCGATCAGGACTGCGGGTGACCGCAAGTGCGCTTATCGTCGGTGCATGGAACTCGCGCCCCTGACTCCGGAGAACCTCGGCAAGGCCGTCAGCATCACTCTTCGACCCGAACAGGAAGTGTTCGTCGCACCAGTTGTGCAGTCGATCGCCGAGGCCTACGTGAACCCCACGGCCTGGCCACGTCTCGTGGTGGACGGCGAGGACGTACTGGCCTTCATCATGGGCAACTTCGATCCCGGCCACGAGATCGAAGCATTCCGTGCCGGGATCTGGCGACTCAATGTAGCCGCATCCGCGCAGGGGCGCGGCGTGGGACGGTTCGCCGTCCGTGCGCTAGAGGAGGAAGCGCGTGTTCGCGGCGTAGAGAGGATCTCTGTGCTGTGGGAGCGTGGCGATCATGGTCCAGAGGGCTTCTACCTCAAGCTCGGGTTTGTTCCCACCGGAGAGGAACTCTTCGGAGAGGTAGTTGCGTTCAAGGACCTCGGTGCCCGCGGAGCGCTCCCCTGAGGGGTTCCCTAGTGCGGCGAGTCGGTCAGAAGACACGCCCGCGGGAGACGCGTGGTGGCTATCCGCCGCGGCGCGGTGCTGTCATTTGGTAGATGATGGCGGCTAAGACGTCCTTCAGCTTGACGTGGGTTTCGTTGGACATGTTCTTCAGTCGGGAAACTGCCTCTGTACTGGTGCAGTGGTGCTGAGCCAGGACGATGCCCTGGGCTTGCTCGATGCCAGCCTGAGTGTGGCGACGTCGTTCAGGACTACCAGGACGGTTTGATTCAGGACCGCCCGGCGACTCGTCGGGCGTGTCCGTCGGTTTTTTGGTGATTGTGTCACCGGAGACTTGGGCCGTGGCATGAGGTACTCCTTATCCTCGATAGCGGCGTGTTCGTCCTGAGGGTATCGGGCGTCGACGCGGGCGCGTGGTTGCGTCGGAGGCCAGTGGCCTGTCAGCGGTCGCGCGGCGTCCTGTGGTGGATGACGGTGACGGCGGCGACGAGGATCAGGAGCACCCCTGAGAGGCCTTGGAAGGTGATGAGGGCAAGGATCGGTCCGGCGAGGGCGCCTCCGGCGGCGCCGGCACCATTCATGAGCGCATCGGACAAACCCTGGATCTGGGGGCGGTCCCGGGCCTCCACGGTGCGGGTCAGGAGAGCGGATCCGGCGACGGTTGACGCGGACCAGCCGACGCCGAGGAAGATCAGGCTCACGGTCACCCCGGTCCTGGAGTCGGCTGTGAGGATCCCGATGACCAACGCGGTGGCGAGGAGGCCTTGTCCGGCGAGGACGATGACCTGTTCACCCCATTTGTCGGTCAACCATCCGAAGACCGGCGCCAGCGCGTACATGCCGGCCAGGTGGAGACTGATCGTGACGCCGATGATGGTCAGGCTCGATCCATGTCCACTCATGTGGACCGGGGTCATGCCCATCAGTGCCACCATCACCGCATGGGACAGGGCGATCGTGATGGTCGCACGGCGTGCTCCGGGGTTGGTGCGGAGGATCGACATGCCGCGGGAGGGTTTCGTGGACCCGTTCTCGTCTTTGAGGGCCGGGGCCATGGCGTGCGCTGTGAGGAGCGGATCCGGGCGCAGGGCCGCCAGGTAGACGAGGACGCCGGTAATCTGGGCGAGGACCCCGATCGCGAAACCGCCGGTGAGGGCGGGGAGTCCTACCCAGGCGCCGAGGGCCTCCCCTGGTGCGAACAGGTTCGGTCCCAGGACCACACCGAAGGTGGTCGACCAGACCACGAGCGAGAGATCCCGGCCCCGGTTGGCCTCCGCGGCGAGGTCGGTCGCCGCGAATCGGGCCTGCAGGTTCAATGCCGCAGCCGCACCCATCATTGTCAGCCCGATGAGCAGGAGTGGAAAGCTGACCAGGACGGCCGCACCGATCACGAGCAGCCCGCCCAGTGCCGCGAGGATCGCCCCGGTGGAGAGGGAGAACCGTCTACCGCGTGTGCGGGCGAGGCGGGCCAAGGGGATGGCGAACAGGGCGGCCCCGAGGGTACCCGCCGTCGCCGCCATCCCCGACCAGGCCGCGGACCCGGAGACGTCCACGACCAGCAGCGCCCCGAGGCTCATGGTCGCCCCCGTGCCGACACCGCCGACGATCTGCCCGAGGGACAGTGCCGAGACTACGCGTCGCTGCAACCGCTGCAGGTCCAGCCCCGACCCACCGTCCCGGTCGATGTGGGCGCGATGGTGACTACCGGCCCGTGTGGCCGGTGGTGTTCGAACCATCAGAAGGTCATCGTTTCGCCATCGGCCGGAACGTGGACGAGGTCCGCGATGCCGTGCTCGGACGCGAGGTCGCGGACCTGTGCACGGGTGACGACGCAGTGGTTGAGGGCTTCCATGTGCACCGCGATGAGCTGTGCGCTGGGCAGGGCTTCGTGGACGCGCAGGACATCCTCGGCGCCCATGATGATCGCATCCCCGCTGATCCAGGTCGCTTCCCCGGTGTTCAGGACGACGACGTCGGGGCGGTACTCGTCCAGGGCACTGACGACGCCGGCATGCCATACGGTGTCACCGGCGACGTAGAGGGTCGGCTCCCCCGGGACCTGCAGGACGAAGCCGCTGACCGACCCCATGTAGGGGTTCTCCGCCATGAACGCATCAGGGCCGTGCTGTCCGTCGGTGCGGGTCACGGTCGCCTGGCCGAGGGTGACCGGGCCATCCATGATGATCGCGTGCGTGAAGCCGATCTCACCGAGCATCTGCGCGTCGCTGCCGTTCTGCACGATGATCGGCAGCTCACGCGAGAGGAGCGATGCTGCGGCCTCGTCCCAGTGATCAGGGTGGGAATGCGTCACGATCACAGCGTCGACGTCCAGCAGCTGGGCCAGGGGCGTCGTCAGGTCCACGAGCGGGTTGCGGCTCTTGTTGTCCGCGACGGTCGGCGCCGCCGCGCCTGAGCCTTTCGCCCCGAGCATGGGGTCCACGAGGATACGCATACCTCCGGCCTCGATGAGCATGGTGGCGTTGCGGACATGGGTGATCTGCATGAGCTTTCCCTTCACGATGATGAGCACGACGCCGGAGTTTTCTCACGGCAACGTCTTTGACGTTCCGTGAGGAAGCCTAAGGTGTTTCTCATGGGATATGCAAACGAGTACCATGAGAGCATGTCTGTGATGCTCATGCCCGTGGAGTTGATGTCCCCTGCTCCCGGGGAGGACTGCCACCCGTCGTTGGCGCTGGCGAACAGCTCCGGCCGGCAGGACGATTCACCCGAGGCCGACCTCCTCAGCACGCCCGAACGGGCCACCGGCTGGATGAGGCAGCGCCGTCTGGTCGCCGCCGACATCGAGCTCTACGAGTTCTGCAACAATCTCCTGGGAGAGTTCCGCCAATCCGTGCGGGACGTACTCGGGGCCGCGACCGCCGGCACCCAGCCCGACACCAAGGCCGTTGCGGCGATCAACCGGGCAATGGCCCAGATCCCCTCCGTCAGGCTCCTCGCCTGGGACGCCTCGACGGGCTTCCACAGCCAGCAGAAGTATGCGCAGACCCAGGCCCTCGAACACGCCCTCTCCGCCATCGCGGCCGACGTCGTCGACCTCCTCACCGGTGACGACGCCGGCACACTTGCCCAATGCGCGGCCCCTTCGTGCGGTCGCTTCATGCTCCGCACCCACGCCCGCCGCCAATGGTGCTCCACACGCTGCGGAGACCGCGTGCGCGCAGCACGCGCATACGCGAAGAAAACATCGACCGACATTCCAGAAGGCACAACCCGCTGACCGCACGCGGAGCACCAGACACCACAAGAATCCCTGATTCCCGAGCCGAGCACCGTGATGGTCGGCGTTACGGCTCTGGGCGGATTGTGGACGTTGTCGTAGCTGCCCGGCGGGACGGCCGGGCAACCAGAACGACACACTCCTGGAGGTCCTGCAGGGGTGCCTAGGTGGAGGCGGCAGCCGAACGAACAGCCTCAGCAAGGGTCGTGGTGGGGCGTCCGATCAGTGTGCGCAGGTCCCCGGAGCTGACGAGGAGGTCGCCGCGGGCTATTCCCAGGTCGGAATCTGCGAGGACTTCCGCGAACGCCTGCGGCACCCCGACACCGACGAGCAGGTCAGTGTATTCCCGGGCAGGAAGGTCCCGGTAGGCGATGGTCCTGCCGGCCACGGTGCTGATCTCGGTCGCCAGCTCGGCCATGGTGAACGGCTCGTCACCGCCCAGTTCATAGACCCTGCCGGCCTGGCCCTCGGCCACCAGTACCGCGGCTGCGGCGTGGGCGTAGTCCAAGCGGGAGGCTGCGCTGACCCGGCCATCGCCGGCGCTGCCGGCGATGGCACCCTGCGCGAGCGTGCCGGGCAGCTGATCGGTGTAGTTCTCGAGATACCAGCCGTTGCGCAGCACGACGAAGGGGACGCCGGACTCCTGCAGTATGGCCTCCGTGGCCTGATGCTCGGTGGCCAGTTCCATCCCGCTCGTATCCGCGTTGGCGATGCTGGTGTAGGCGACCAGTTCGATGCCTTCCGCCTTCGCGGCCTCGATCACGCGGCGATGCTGCTCGACCCGCTGGCCGACCTCACTACCGGAGATGAGGAGCACTTTGCGAGCCCCCTTCAGGGCCTCCGCCACGGAGGCCGCGTCCGCGTAGTCCATCCTCCGGACCCGGACGCCGCGCTCTCCCAGATCTGCGATCTTCTCGACTGAACGACCCGCGGCGACGATGTCCTGTGCGGGAACACCGCGCTCCAGCAGTGCCTCGATAACGTGACGGCCGAGCTGGCCCGTTGCTCCGGTGATGACGATGCTCATGGAGGTCCTTCCGTAGGGAGTTTGTCGAAGGACATAACTGCTTCCTCGTCCAGTTACTTCCGCAAAGTTAGTACGCACTTTCAAGTAAGGTACTGCCATGGAAGTTAGTCCCAGCCCTCCTGCGGTCCACGCCGCACCCCTGCCTCCCAAACTTGCTGACGGTGTTTTCCCGGTCGGGTGCCCCAGCCGCAGGGTTCTGGACCACATCACCAGTAAATGGGGTGTGTTGATACTGCTGGCTCTGTCCGAGGGCGAGCAGCGTTGGAGCGATCTCCGGCGGCGAACTGAGGGAATCAGCGAGAAGATGCTGGCTCAGACTCTCAAGTCCCTCGAACGCGACGGCTTGGTCACGCGGACGGCCCAGCCCCTCATTCCACCCAGGGTGGACTACAGCCTCACAGAGCGCGGATACGAATTGACCGCACTCCTGCTGCCCCTTGTGCAGTGGGCCTTCGACAACGCAGACGAGATCATCAACGGCCAGAGCTGATCGTCGAGAACACGGCACACCGAACCCGACAACTCGCCGACGCAGCACCCACTGAAAAAGCGGAAAAGGATGCGGCGTCAGGAAGCGCTCTGATGATCCGGCAACCGGGACACGAACCGGCCTGAGCCCTTACCTTTCACCGTTCCGCTGCGGCTTCAACCCCCGGCGCCCATGCCGAGGTGCAGGTAGGGCCCTGGCTGCAGCCAACCCCTCCTTCATGCGCCCCACAACCACCCACGGCATCTGATCTACGGCAGTACATCGCGGGAAAGGGTGTGATGCTGCAAGAGTGGCCCAGCGCGCGGAGCGGCCTGTTGAGGAGTTGGTCAGTGCCCTGATAACGTCATCAGCGGTTCAGAAGAGAGCCCCATTTCATCGTGCTTTCTTCTCGAGAGGCGCTTTCATGACCACACGTCTAAGCCCGTCTGAATCATTTCCCGAGGATCTGTCCTCGCTGAGCCTTCCGCAGGTCGAGGTCCTCAACAGCAAGATCCAGCGCGAACTGTCCCACGAGTATGTGCAAGACGGTGAAGCGCATCCGGAGACGGAGTTCCGCAACGAGGAACTGACCGAGGAGCTTGACCGCCGCGACGCTATCGCCGGGGAACAGACCTCTGAAAATCTGTCCGAGCAACCCTCGTCGGAGCTCCGCACCGCCCACGGCCTATAGCCGCGCCGCACTCTCCTCCTCGCCCGAAACGCGTCCACGTTCGCGTTCGCAGGTGAGTCATGTTCGGTCGTTCATGAACTGGTTGAGGGCGGACTGGTGGGAGCAGGCGTAGAGGCCGTGCCTGAAGTTCCAGTGCAGGTCGGCCGGGGTCCACTGGCTCAGTGGTATCCGTTCCTGGCAGGGGGTGGTGGCCCGGCCGATGCTGGCGAAGACGGTGATCACGGCGCCGAGGATCAGTAGCAGGGACATCATGGGCGAACCTGGCCGATGCGGGTACCGGCGTGTGGCGTGGCGGCTGTCATGGGAGCAGGGCTGTGATGACGGGAATGATGGTCATGAGTCCGAGGACGATGAAGACGACACCCGATACTCGGTGGATCCACCGGGTGACCGCGGGCCGGTTGAGCCATGTTCCGGCAGTGTGCGCGCCAAGGGCGATCATGGCGAGGTACCCGCCGATGACTGCCGCAACGGTGCCACCGACAACGGCGACAACGTAGGCGGGTGCTGCGTCGGTGGGGGTGAACTGGGGTATGAGGGCAAGAAAGAACAGCCCGGTCTTCGGGTTCGTGAGGCAACACAGCACACCAGCGGTGAACGCCGACCACCTCGTCGGGGCAGTGCCTTGTGGGTGCAGGCCTTCGGCAGGGGTACCGGCAGGAGCGGTCGCCGGGTTGCCCGGGGCGACCGTGCTCGTGGAGGGTTCCTGCGCTGTGCCACCTGTGGCTACTGCCACTGGGGTCCTCGCGTGTGCTTCCGGATCACTGATGTGGCCGTGGGCGTGGGTGGTGAGGGTGCGGTATCCGAGGTAGAAGAGGTACGCACCTCCCAGGACGCGGAGGGTATGGAAGGCCACGGGTGAGTCCTGGAGGAAGGCCGCGACGCCGGCGGCGACCAGGGCCGCCCATACGAAGATCCCTGATGTTGCACCGAGGGCCGCGAAGAGCCCTGCGCTCCGCTTGCGCAGGGCGTACTGCAGGGTCAGGAGGGTGTCCGGGCCCGGGGTGATCGCGAGAACAACCGCGACTCCCAGTAGCGCGAGGTAAGTCGTCATGTCCATCAGAATGGCCTTTCAGAAGCAGCATCGAGCACGCGCGACAGCAAAACGCGACAACGCGCGGGATTCTCGATCAGGGTCAGTAGTGCAGCGGGCGAGGGCGTTCATACGAGACCGCCCCTCTGCCCTTACTTCCACGATGACAGCCGGCATTGTGCGGCACCAGCAACAATCAGCCACGGATCATCAGGCGTCACCGTAGAATGGGTGTGTGCTGGATCCTCATAAGCTCATCGTCCTGCGGGCCGTGATCGCCGCGGGCTCCGTGCACGGAGCCGCCAAGGGACTGCACCTCACCCCTGCCACGGTCAGTCAGCATCTCCAGGTCCTCGCCCGGCAGACCGGGCTGGTGCTCTTCGAAAAAAGCGGGCGGAACATTGCGGCCACATCGGCGGCTCTCCACCTGGCCGAAGAAAGCAGCCGCGCCCTCTCGGACCTGCAACGCCTCGAGCGGACCGTGGCGGACCTTCGGGCAGGAAGGGCCGAGCGGATCACGTTCTCGTGTTTCGCCTCCGTCGCCCAGGCGTGGATGCCGCACGTCGTGAGCGTCCTACGACACACCTCCCCGACCACCGTGGTGGAAATCAGCATCAACGAACTCCACCCCGGCGGAGGGCGGCACCAACCCGACATCGAGATCCGCAACGAAGCCATCGACGCAGACCCCTCCACTCTTGAGGGGTACCAACGCCACGTCCTCGCCGAGGAGGAGCTACGCCTGGTCCTGCCCAAGGACCACCCCTTGTGCGCGCACGACACGGTGGACATGGTCCAACTCCGCAACGAAGCATGGATCGACCACGACATCCACGACGGGCCCACTGGACGCATCATCACCCGGGCCTGCACCACCGCGGGATTCACACCGAACTACATCGCCCGCCTCGATGACCACCACGCCGCCCTCAGCCTCACCGCAGCCGGCCTCGGCATCACCGTCCTTCCCACGATCGCCCTGACAGGACTCCCGGCGAACCTGACCACCCGGCCCCTGACCGGCCCCACCCTCAGCCGCCGCATCGTCGCGTTCACCCGCACCCACCCCGTCCGGGCACGCCTCATCCACACCGCACTGACCGCACTCCGACACACCGCCACAGCACAAACACCGACAACCCCTAGAAACCCCTCCACCGAGGATCGGTGATCGTTCGGGTCATGGCTTTCGTGCTCACCAGATGACGACCCTGCGTAGCCCTGCCGGTAGCGGAAACCTCGTCCTAGGATGATGGCCATGGCCTCTGATGCCGTGTCCGAGCCTGTTGATCCTTCGGGGCCGGAAGGCGCCGGATCGCCTCCTCGCGATCGTGCCGCCTTGGAGGATGCGGCCGGGCGGATCTCGGCCTACGTATATGGCAACATCCTGGTCCTGGCCGCCCTGATCGCCCTGCAACCGGACGATCTGGACGGACCCAAGGGTGTGGGGTACGTGCTGGGCACGGCGGTGTCCACCTTCATCGCCCATCTGTTCGCCGAGACATCAGCGCAGCGGGTCCGCCTCGACCGGCCCCTGACCTGGGAGGAGCTACGGCACGAGGCCCGTCACGCGGCGCCGATCGCCTCGACCGCAGCGACCCCGACGCTGCTGATGATCGGTGCCCTGGCCGGGTGGTGGCCCACAACCGTGGCACTGGTGCTGTCCATCGCCGTCACCATCGGGCGTCTGGTGGCCCTGGGCTGGGTGGTCGGTCGGCTGAGCCGCCGGCGGGTCTCGCGGCGCCCGTTCGTCTCCGGGCTGCTCCTGGCAGCCGTGTGCCTGCTGGTAGCCGTGCTCAAATGGTGGCTCACGCACTGAACCCCGGCGCCGTCCGGTCGGGTTTCACCTTGCCCGGGTGACGCCAGGAGTGTGATGTCCGTCGGACACTGCCTGTGTCGCCTCGGACCAGGAGCATGGCCATGCAAACGTCGAAGAGTACGGACACCCTCGCCCCGGTCACCGGCGACGGTCGACGCCTGCGCAAGCGCGCACCCCGCAGGAGCCATGGCGAGTGGTCCGTCTCCTCGGACCGGGTGAGCCCGGTGGAAATCCTCAGGGCCCAGGAAAAGGACAGGATTCCCGATCTCATCCCTGTCAGACACGAGCGGATGGCGGCGTCCCCGTTCGCGTTTTTCCGTGGCGGAGCAGCGATCATGGCAGCGGACCTCCGCGGCACCCCGACCACCGGGCTCCAGGTCCAGCTCTGCGGAGACGCCCACATCAGCAACTTCGGCGGCTTCGCGTCCCCGGAACGGCGCCTGGTCTTCGATATCAATGACTTCGACGAGACGCTGCCGGGGCCGTGGGAATGGGACGTAAAGAGGCTGGTGGCCAGTGTCGAGATCGCCGCCCGGGACCGCGGGTTCGCCGGGGCCGACGGGCGGGCCGCTGTCCTCGAGACCGCGAAGGCCTACCGGGAAGCCATGAGGTCCTTCGCGGCGATGACCCCCCTAGATATCTGGTACGCCTCATTCGACGTCCGATCGTTATTGCCGACCATCAGGAAGACTCTGGGCGGTCGCGCTCGAAAGGAAGCCAAGCGCGCCAACACCCGGGCGCAGGGCAAGGACAGTGCACGAGCCGCATTGAAACTGACGCACGTCATCGACGGCCGCCCGAGGATCATCGACGATCCGCCGCTGGTGGTCCCCCTCCATGAACTGCTGCCCGGCCTCGAGGCGCAGCAACTCGAGGACGGCATCCGCGGCGTGCTGGCCGACTACCGGCAGACCCTCGCCCCCGACCGGCAGGTCCTCCTCGACCGGTACGAGTTCCAGGACGTCGCCCGCAAGGTCGTCGGTGTCGGCAGCGTCGGAACGCTCAGCTGGATCGTGCTCTTAGTGGGTCGTGAGCACGCCGACCCCCTCGTGCTGCAGCTCAAACAGGCCGAGGCCTCAGCGCTGGAGAACCATCTGGGGCCCAGCCGCTACGCCAACCACGGCGAACGGGTGGTCCAGGGCCAGCGCCTGATCCAGGCCTCGAGCGACGTGCTGTTGGGGTGGCTGCGGACGACAGGCCTCGACGGCGTCGAACGGGACTTCTACGTCCGCCAACTCTGAGACTGGAAGACGTCCGCGGACCTGACCACCATTTCCGTGGCAGGGCTCGTAGCCCACGCACGACTCTGTGCGTGGACGCTCGCCCGTGCCCACGCCCGCACCGGGGACCCCACCGCGATCGCGTCCTACCTGGGATCGGAAGCGGCCTTCGATCACGCCCTGGCGATCTTCGCCGCCGTCTACGCCGACCAGAACCAGAGGGACTACGACAAGTTCATCCGAAGCCTCGGAAATGGCGGTAGCCCGGGGCACTGAAGGAACCCTCCACCCCTCCGGTCTTCATGAGCATCCCAGCGGGATGCGATATAGGTGCGCCCGGGCCTTATCCGGTCGAAGCGAAACGTAAGACCATTGCCCTGATGGGAGCGCCAGCGACAACCAGGGCAGCCCGCACACCTGAGACGCCAACGACCAACACCACTCGGCGAAAGGCTGGCGCCACCGGCGCAGCTTGTACGCACTCACATACTCACCTACTCACAGAAGTCCCGCGTCAATGGTGAGGTAGCAGCCCGGACCTAGACGTCGAGGTGTGGCGACGTCGATGACCGGCTGCAACCGGATGCTTCAGATGATGGCCGTCGTCGCACGCAAACGGCGACGCCTTGCGGGCAACGACGGCGGTCATTTCTCGCTTTCTTCCCGGGTTCTGGCCCTTTCCTCCGATGACGGTTTCCGTCACGGTCTTCCGCTCGGAGTGTGACCGAAGCCCGGGTGGCGCGTTCTCCTGTAAACAAATGTGTGCGGGCCATGTGCGCTTGAACAGGAGTGCAGGGCGCTAAGCCCTACACTCCTGCCGCCCCCTGGTGCCGTTTGCTCGACCCGCGGACTCCTCCCAGTGAAGGACAAAGCGGCCGGCGGATCAATCGTTTAGTTGCTGGGTGCGAACCAGTTAAGTGTGCATCGAACCTCATTGAGCGGTGCAATGACAGGCGGACCCTCCCGTCGATGGCTCACCCAGAGGGTGATCGATCGGAGGCACATCACGGTCCCGCAAGGGTGTTGGCGTGCGAGCACGAGGATTACAGTGAGCACCAGCCGTCAGCGCAACAGATCCACTGCCAAAGGTGTAAGTGATGAGCGAGGATTCCATCGTCAACAGAGGTATGCCCTCGTCCCACCACGGCGGCGTGGAACGAAAGCGCGATCTGGCCACGGAGCTTGCGGAACTTGCCCGGTCGCTGCAGGGAGAACCCGACGTGGACGCCATCGTCGCGGGGTTCGTCCACGCGGCCGTCGAACTGATCCCCGGCGTCGACGAAGGCTCCGTCAGCGTCGTACTGGGACGACGACGCGTCGACTCCCGGGGCGCCTCGGGAACTCTGCCGGAGCGCATCGACGCCCTACAGATGGAAGCCGGGGAAGGCCCGTGCCTGGAAGCGGCGTACAAGCACCGCACAATCCGGGTGCCGGACATGGCACACGAAGACCGGTGGCCGCTGTTCGCCCAGCGGGCCTCTGCAGCCGGCGCCAAGGGGATGCTCTCCATCCAGCTGTGGGTCGAGGGCGATGACCTTGGCGCGCTGAATCTCTACTCCCATGAAGCCGACGCGTTCACGGACGAGTCGGAGAATATCGGGCTGCTGGTCGCCTCCCACGCGGCTGTGGCGTTCGCCGAAGCTAAGAAGAGCGGGCAACTGCAGGAAGCGGTGGACTCCCGGGATGTGATTGGCCAGGCCAAGGGCATCCTCATGGAACGCCACAAGATCACCGGCGAAGAGGCGTTCATCGTGCTGTCCATCGCCAGCCAACGTGTCCACCTGAAACTTTGGGACGTCGCCGATTTCCTCATCAGCAGCGGAGAACTCCCCAGCAGGACAAAAACCTCATACTGAACGAACCCCGCATCGGCTTCAGCCGCGAGGAGCAACCGTGGCCGGCGGTGCCATCGGCTTCTTCACTGGTGTTCGCGGACCAGATTGGTCGCTCTACGCCCTGGTCTTCACCGGGCTGGCCGTCCTGCTCGTGCTTCCCTCTCCCTGGCAGGGTCGCGATCGTGCCGCCCTCGGCGTGCGGGTACGGGGCGGGCAAGCAGATCGCGATCTTCCGTGTGCAGCGCCGCTACCCTGCACCACTCATGAAGGTCTAACGCGGCCCATCGGGCATCCTTCCATCATCGCTGTGGCCACCCGTTCAGCTGATACTCAGCTGATGACAGCACGGATACGGGGCAGCGACGATTCCGTAACGGCCCCCGCGGAGAGGTTGCGGCGCGATAACGGGGCGGCTGCCGAGTTTGAGAGGACGCTTCCGTCGTGCCTACCGTGGCCGTTGGCCTGAAGCTCCTTCACCTCGAAGCACCATCCAGCCGAGGTCGCCGATCCTTCCGGAATCGAGCCCTCTGTAACAAGCCTTTCTTTAGGGAGACGATATCTGCGCGAGTACACACCAGAACCGGGTTGGCGACGCAGCATCGCCCACCATCACACCCCGAATGAACCTCGTTGTCGGACCGACGTGTCGCCGGGGCGCGATTCTTCCGTCCGGGCAACATCGTGCGCTCCTTGTCGGCCCTGTCAGAGTGCCCGCCACTGATCGGTCCCAGGCCTGATGGATGCCAACACGCCCCCGTTTGCCAGTTCGGGCTCGGGCTCTGTCCTCGGCACTGTCCTGGCGTTCTTGGGCATCAGTGCCCTGACGGGTGTGCTCGCCGCGGGTCTGTTGGTGCCGGTGACCGCGGTCGCCGGGACGGGGGCTTCGGCCTCCATCGAGTTCTTCGAGGACCTGCCGGCCGAACTGGAGCGTGACGCCCTGGCGCAGCCGACCACGATCGTGGCCGCGGATGGGTCGCTCATCGCGACCCTGTACGAGGAGAACCGGCAACCGGTCCCCCTCGACCAGGTATCCCAGGACATGCAGGACGCCCTGGTCTCCATCGAGGACTACCGCTTCTACGAGCACGGCGGCGTGGCGCGAGCTGGATCGGGAACTGGAAGGAAGGCAACACCTCCCTCAGCGGCCTGAGGATCGGCGGCAAGATCTACCCCGAAGTCGACGGCTCCCTCATCGCAGCCCCCTCCTGGGCCGCCTTCATGCGCAAGATCCCAGGCCTGCACGTCGGCGACCCGTTCACCCCTCCGACGGAGGCGATACTGAGCGGCGCCAACCGACCCAAGGACATCGACACGGACACAGCCGCGGAGTAGCCCGGGAATCAGGCGTTGCGGGTGGTGCGATCAGCCCAGACCGAGGGCGGCACCAGTCGCCTCGCTCGTGCTTTCGCCTGCAGCTTCGGCAAAGGCGAGCATCGCTTTCTCCAGTGCCAGTCGGTCGCCAGCGCCCATGCGGCTGACGACGTCGTTGAGGGCGCGGCGCCGATTGGACATGACGCGGTTCACCAGCGACTGGCCCTCGTCCGTTAGTTGCAGGCGCAGGAACCGTCGATCGTGAGGGTCCTCTTCCCTCCGAACCAGTCCTGCCGTCTGAAGTTTGTTGACTGTGCGAGTCGCGTTCGAGGGATGCACCCGGAGATCCGCGGCTACAGCGCGGTGTGTCTGGGGCCCACGGGTAGCGATGAGGATAAGTATCCGCCATTGCGGCGCAGTGACGAGGTCTTCGATGTCGGCAACGGATTTCGCGACCACGGCGATGAAAACCCGCGAGGCACGTACGAGGGCATCCAGGCTGGGGTCGTTGTGCGCTTGATCATTGTTTAGCCCATCCATGTAGACCATTCTCACCCATTTAGTTGCTTCGGGACCACGATCGTGAGCGGTGGAACCGATGCCGTGCCGGGGATCGGCTGCAAGGACGGGCGCTGGTAACGGTGTGCACAAGCATTCCCACAGCAGGTCTGCCCTCAGTGGCATTGCGTAGCGCGAAGCGGTCTGCGGTGCCCTCTCTTGCCCCTCTCTAGCGCTGAATCGAAGCGCCCAAGATTCAGTGCGGCAAACGCTCCGCTTCTTTAGACGAGGAGGTGTAGGAATCGCGGGCGCCGTCGACGACGGGTACTGCAAGCCGTGTGGATACTGCTGGGGTGCTCACCGTAAGCGAGGACGCCTGCCCGGGAGGGGCATCAACTGTGCCGAAGACGATCTCATGGGCGGCGAACAAGTAGCTCCCGCGGGCCGGAACAACGACGGTGAACGAGTCGTCGATATCGCTGATCATCACCTCAACGGGTGCCGTGGAGTCATTGGCGAGAGATCCCAGAAGTCTGCCTGATCCATTCTTGTTCGTGGTGACGAGCACAACGTCCCGCAGGCTCGCCACGCCTACCTGCTGGCTAGCGCCGCGGGATTGCGCGTCAGCGGCGGCATCCGGGCTTCCGCACCCGCTCATCGTCAGTAGCCCGCACACCAAAAGCGCCGACGCGCCAGCGGCGTAACGACGTCGAGAGCAGGCGGCGAGATCACCCATGCGATCTCGCATGGATGACGGCCATTCCGGTAGGTGAGCGCATGGTGCTGGTGGGTCAGGACCGGGGGGCCTGAAGCGCCCGGTCGTAGTAGCCTCCGAGATCACCCTCGTATACGGGCACTGCAGCGGCTTCCTCGCTGGCAGTAACCGGGACGCTGATGAGCATCGACACTGTGTCGCCGATGTCACCGTCCGTCGTACTGAAGATCGTCGGATTATCTGCGAACCGGAAGGTGTCCTCGGCTCCAATGGTCAGCGTGGCGGTGTCATCGCCATCGCGCAGCACAACTTCAACGGGGGTCGTTCCTGTGTTGATCAAGGTGCCCAGGATCCGGGCTGGTTCACCCGCTGCTTCAGTCACCAGTTTCAGGTCGACTCCCTGGATCTGGTCCATCGCCACTTGCGTTCCGCGGCCGATGCCCTGCTGGGAAGGCGCACTGCCGCACCCTCCCAGCAGCACGGCCGTGACCAACCCTGTGATGACCGTCGACGATGCCTGCGTGATAACTGACCTCGGAGGTATACCCGATCGCCTTGCGGAGGGGAGCTTCAATCGTTCCGCCACCTGTGTCGTCGCTGTCAGCATCAGCAAAACTCCTGTGAGGTCGGCCAAAAAGAAACGGCAGATCAACGCCGGGGAACCGGCTACTCAGGCATCCCCTGTAGACACCGTCAGGGCAGAAGAATCAAGACCGAGTGGCCGCAGCGGAAACGCTCAAGAAGACCCCTTCAGCAGTGACACGATCGATGTCCTCGGCCGATTCGTACATGTGGTTCCCGAGTCCGGTTCCGTCGATCTCGATGTACCCCAGGCGTAGGAGCCGTTGCCTGCGTTCCGCAGGCAGCGCGGGGCTGTTGTCAAAGACCGACGCGATCGATCCTACGATGCTCCCGGTCGGCTCCGGTTGCTGACCTTCGGCGGTGACCGCCTCCGGGTCTCCCATCTTCACGCTGGCGATCGTGCCGATCTTGTGACCGGAGGCGGTAAAAACGTCCATCCCTTCGCGGACAGATCCGATGGTGTCCATGATGATCCTCTCGACGGTGACGGCCTGCGTCAGGTCCGTTGCTGGTCCTTCCAGGGCTGGAACAACCTCATATGGGGGTTCGCAGTGGTTGTGCGGTGTTGTGGGGGTGTTTAGGTGTCGGAGGCGACGGAGTCGTCGATCTCGGTGGCGTGGACGTAGGTCTTGCCGTCCCAGTCCTCGTAGAGTGCGTCGTCGAGGTCGACGCCGAGGTCCTCCTCGACGGTGACGAGGTCGAAGCCTTCCTTCACGGTCCCTGTGACCGCGACCGTGAGCTCGGTGCTGACCTCGGGCAGATCCTCGGGGTGCACGATCAAAAGCTCATCGACCGTGGTGTCATCGGTCCCGGCGATCGTGAACGCCGTGGGATCGACGACCTCGTTCACATCCGCGGACAGGGTCACTTCCTCACCCACGTGAGAGTCCTGGTCGTCATACCAGGCCTGGTCGTAGACGCCGACGTAGGCGTCGTCGCCCTCGGCGACCTGCTCGTTGTCCTCCTCGGCTGCCTCGTTGACGTCTTCGACGTCGGCGCCCTGCTCGGATCCGGCCGTGTCGCTGCACGCGGCGACGGACAGGATGGCTGCCGGTGCGATCGCCAGGGCTGCTGCCTTCTTCATCCACGTGCTCTTGGTCATTGTTCCCATGACTCCTCCTTAGGATCAGGTGGGGTCCGGCGGCGCCTTCCGGCCCTTCGTTGCGGTTGGGTTGTGTTCTACGCCAGAGCCCACGGTAAGCACGCTTAGAAGCCGGAATGGGGCGATCCGGGCCCATCAAGAGCGTTCGTTGCGAACGCGCAACCGCCCTGTAATCTGGCTGTGATCACCTGACCGGAGTCTGGCAATGAGCCGGGTGCGGCCCGGGAATCCGCAGACCAACAACCGGATCTCGCGCCCGCCAGGAACCCGCACATCGGGCGGTCACGATCGGATTGCGCCGGTTGCCCGACCCACCACACCCTGCGTACCGTCGATGAACAGCACGCTGTCCATTCCTGATGATCGCGTGCAGCTTCCACAGTTCAATGTTCTCCGCGGTGCCGGTGCTGCCCGTGATAACTCATGAAGAGGATTCCGCTGCTTTTCGCCGCGCGGGATGCCCACAAATCCACCGAGGAGGTAGGAGAGTGCGATGTCCACCCAGTCAACCGATACCCCGTCACCGGATCGTCCCCTCGATCAGAACGCAGCACCAGATGATCAGCGATCTCGGAGTGGTCGACGCTCCGGGAGTAGGCCTCACGGCCAGTAGAAAATGCCGGTGGCGATCCTCGTCGGCGCCGCCCTCAGTGCCGTGCTCGCCGCGATCAACGCACTGCAGCTGCAATCCCTCGAGCGCGCCCTGGGCGGGATTAAGACGCCCGACCTACAGCGGCAGGGAACACCAACGACGACAACCCGAAAACAAGGAAATAACGGCATCTGACAGCGGGTGACACGCCACGGGAACCCCGAGCAGAATTCTTGAGCAGACAGATTCCTTTTCACCATTCCTAGGAGGAAACCACATGACGACGCTTTCAGCCAGCACGATAACCAGCACCATGACGCAACGGCCGCAGTTCAGAGTTGCAGCATCGCTCGGCCTCGCCGCAGCTTTGGGCCTGACGGGCTGCTATTCCGCTGCGGAGGAGGACTGGGACGCCATCGCCTCCGGCGAAGACGGTGTGGTCGGTTCCGTCGAACTACGCAGCATCCTTCTGGTCGCATCGCAAGAAGGACAACCCGGGCGACTCCTCGGAACCCTCAACAACGAATCCGGGGAAGCCATCGACGTCACCATCAGTGACGACGACGAAGAAAGGACGATCACGGTGCCGGCCGAAGGCCAGTTCCCCCTCGACACGAACGAAGTCATCTTCGACACTGTAGGCGACGCACCGGGAGCCCTCACCACAGTCACGGCCGCCACCGCCGACGAAACAACAGATCTTCAGATCCCCGTCATGGACGGCACCCTCGAACGCTATGAGCCATACCTTCCTGACTGATGCGTCGGCCGTTCGTCCTGCACCCGCCAACTGCGAACCTGGACGTGACATACCAGAAACCGCCCTGGCCCGGCACGGTGACCCAGGGCTCAGCGTCGACAACGCCGCTGGCGGGCACATCCTGCCACCTCGGCGGTTCAGACGCCGTACGGCGGATTCTGGCGGTCATTGCAACAGGAGGTTTTCGATCAGTTCGATCGGCTTCTGGAACCCTAGTCTTTTCCGTGGCCGGTCGTTCAGTTCCTGTGCGACCCAGTCGAGGTCAGCTTCGCTATGAACACTCAGATCAGTGCCCTTCGGAAAGTACTGCCTTAACAAACCATTCGTGTTCTCGTTGATGCCACGCTGCCAGGGCGAGTGCGGGTCGCAGAAGTAAATCTCGATATCAGCGTCCATCTTCACCCGTTTCCAATCCATCATCTCGGCGCCCTGGTCCCACGTCAGAGAGTGCCGCAACGCCTCGGGCAGGGTCTTGATCTTCCGGGTCAGCGCGTCGCACGTCTGCTCGGCCTTGTACCCGTCGGGCAGGTGGACGAGCATCGTGTAATTGGTGCTCCGCTCCACCAGCGTCCCGATCGCGGACAGGTTCCCCTTCCCGATAATGAGGTCCCCCTCCCAATCGCCGGGTACGGCGCGGTCCTCGACGTCCTTGGGGCGCTCGGAAATGTTGATCATGTCCGGGACCCGGTTCTTACGCTGCCCGGCCTTCCGGCACGGCCGCCTCACCGCCCTGCCGGTGCGCAGGCACGCGGTCAGATCCCGTTGCAGGGCGCCCCGGGACTGCACGTACAGGGACTGGTAAATGGTCTCCGGTGACACCCGCATCTCCGTCTGGTCGGGGAACTGACGTCGTAGTCGCCCACTGATCTGCTCGAGCGAGTACTTCTTCCTCAGATCAGCTTCCACCCTCGCACGCAGACCTACGTTCGTATGCAACTTCGCCGGCTTCGGCCGCGACGCACGCTCGTACGCCAACACGTGCGCGGTCGTCGCCCGGTACGGGACACCGGGCCGGCTGTTCCGGGTCAGCTCCCTGGACACCGTCGACGCTGACACCCCGATGACCGCGGCGATCTGCCGCAACGACTGGCCCTCGGCACGCAGGACCGCGATCTCCTCCCGCTGCGTAAAGGACAGGCACCGGCCCTTCAGATCCCGGCCCCGCCGGGGCCGGACACCCCCGGCCTCGGCCAACACCCGACGCCCGGTCCGCCTGCTCGTCCCGATCGGAACAACAGCACCCGTGATGAACTCACCGGCCTGCATCCCGGCCCAGAACACCTGCAGCAGATCCGGTCTCATCAGGATCGAGTAACCCGCCATATCAACACCCATTCGCTAAGTGTTGCAATCACCGCAAGAACCCAAGGTGCCTTCTCAGGGCGGCTTGGTGTCCTGGGTTACAGAACGCGCCTTCAGCAGGCTCGTAGGGTGGGCTGTTGATCTAAGGCGGGGTACGACCTGTTGGTCGGCCCAGCCTCCCCGTCGGCCGGATCGGACCTGCGGTCGTCGTTCCGGTTCACGGCCCCTATCGATGAAGGAAGTCCTCCCGTTGATTCTTGAACATGCGACGCTGACGATTCACCCCGACGGCCATGAAGCCTTCCTTGCGGCGTATCCGCAGTTGTGGGCGCACCTCATGGAGTCAGCGGGCTGCCGGTCCGTGGACCTGTATCCGAGCGTTGACCGGCAGGACGTGTACCTGTTGCGTGTCGCGTGGGACACCCTTGAGGATCACACGGAACTGTTCCCTGCCAGCGAGCATGGTCGGGCGGTGCTGGCCATCCTGCAGGAGCATGTCGTGTCGGTCGGCGTGGTCCATTTCAGCGGGGTACCGGTCGATCTGTCGTCGTGGTCAGGGGCGACCGGTGCGGATTTGTAGGTGCCCGCCCCGGGCTGATGCCCTGGCGACGTGGGCGCAGTCGCGCTCGAGTCCTTGCCAGGGGTGGGCTGTGATGTCCGCGCCTCCCAGCCGGCACGCGAGGCGCGCCAGGGCAGTCATGCCGGGGATCCGGGTTGTCGGTTCCTGCATGTCCACCACGCAGATCGAACCCGAGGGCCCGGTGAGGCCCTTCATGGTCTCCCAGGCCGCCTCCCACGGGGTCATGAGCGACAATGCGTAGGTCGCCAGGGTGGCATCGGAGAGGGCCTTCCCTCCGTGGGATGTGATGGACGCGCTGAGGGATGCGGTCGAGGAGGTGGTCGCGTCGGCCTCGACGAGGATGATGTTCGCCCACCCGTGGCGGTCCGCTTTTCGTCGGGCCTGGGCGAGCATCTCGGCGCTGCGGTCGATCCCGATGATGGTCCCGGTAGGACCGATCCGGTCTATCAGGTGCGCGAAGTTCAGTCCGGTGCCGCAGGCGAGGTCCAGCACCTGATGGCCCGGGGAGAGGTCCAGGGATCGTATCCCGAGCACCCGGCCCGCACGGTAGACGGGCAGTTCTCCGGAGAGCAGGTCGTAGAACGGCGCGAAGCTGCTGTACTTCTCGGTGGATATCTTGGTGCGTTTCTTGGCGACGGGAATCACCCCCCTAGGACGTGGGTGCCGCGATCGGCACCGGAACGATCAGCTTATGGCTCACGGGGCACCGCTCATCACCCCGGGCACGGACCACGACGGCAAGCGAAGGGTTGAACCAGCATCATGGAAACCAGCAATCAGGTGATCGATCTTCTGGTCGTCGGCGGGGGTACGGCGGGGATCGTGGGCGCCAAGACCGCGTCCCGGCTGGGTGCCCGCGTCGTCTTGGTGGAGCGTGCCCGCACGGGGGGTGATTGCCTGTGGACCGGGTGCGTGCCGTCCAAGACGCTTCTCTCCGCCGCGACTGGGTCCGGCGGGGGCACGGGACCGATAGCAGCCGGCGGAGTCGGTAGCGAGGCTGGCTTTTCCGGTGTCAGGGCCAGGATTGCTTCGGCTATCGCTACGATCGAGCCCGATGATTCGCCGGCGTCCCTGGAAGCGGCTGGGGTGACGGTCCGCCACGGCGTCGCCCGTTTCACCGGGCCCGGCCGGGCAGAGATCGACGGGCAGCAGATCCGCTTCCATCACGCCCTCGTGGCCACCGGCAGCGATCCCGCGGTTCCCCCCATTCCGGGTCTGGACCGGGCGCCGGTCGTAACCTCCGAGACCGTGTGGGATCTGACAGAGCTGCCGCAGCACTTGGTGGTCATCGGTGGAGGGCCGATCGCCTGCGAGTTGGGGCAGGCCTTCGCCCGGCTGGGCGCGTCCGTGGTGATGCTGGTCCGCTCCCGGATCCTTCCCAAGGAGGACGCCGACGCCGCGGATATCGTCCGTTCCAGTCTCATCCGGGACGGTGTGCAGATCGTCGAAGGCGCCACGGTGGAGGAAGTCACCACCCCGGACGGCGCACGGGAAGCGGTGAGCCGCGTCCGGGTCGGTGATGGCAGGACTTTCCCCGCCGACACCATCCTCGTCGCGGCGGGACGGAAGCCCCGTACCGACGGGCTGGGTCTGGACTCGGTCGGTGTGGACCTCGACGAAAAGGGGTATGTGCGGGTCGATCATGCGATGCGGACCTCCAATCCGATGGTCTGGGCGGCGGGTGATGTGACTCCGAATCCGGACTTCACGCACCTGGCCGGCGTGTATGCGAGCACCGCGGCGTCCAACGCCGTCCTGGGAGTCCGTCGGTCCGTCAGCACCGTCATTCCGAGGGTCACCTACACCTCCCCCGAGGTCGCCGCCGTGGGCATCACCAGCGCCCAGGGTGCCAGCCAGCGCGTGTCCACGATCGAGCACGCGCACACGGACCGCGCCATCACCGAGGACCAGATCGACGGGTTCACCCGGCTGGTCCTCGACAAGCGGGGCAGGATCCTCGGCGGCACCATCGTGGGGCCGCGAGCCGGGGAGACCCTCGGCGAACTGACTCTCGCGGTCCACCAGAAGCTGACGACCCGCGATGTGGCCGGGGTGACCCACCCCTACCCGACGTACAACGACGGATTGTGGAACGCCGCGATTGCCGATGCCCGCACGGCCCTTGAGAACCGGGGGGTCCGTACGGCGATGTCGGTGCTGGTCCGGCTTACCCGCTGGCGTGCGACCCGTTCCTCCCTTAGGCGAGGGTGAGGTGCGGGGTGTGTCAGTCGAGGGCGCGGTATCCGGCGAGGATCCGGTGGGCGGCGCTGATGCAGACCAGCACGGCCCAGACCAGGGCTATCTGCCAGGCCAGGAAGGGCAGGATCAGCCACAGGCTGTGCACGATGACGGTCTCGGTTCCTTCGGCGAGGCCGCCCAGGAACGACAGGGACCGGCCGTCGTCGATGGTCCGTCCGGTCTTCTCCGCGATGGAGGAGAACGCGAGGAAGGCACTGCCGTTGATGTAGTAGGCGAACAGGACCAGGAGGAACGGTAACCATGGAGCATCGAAGCCGGCCGTCGCGCCGACGGCGACCCCTATTACCGTCGCCCCGTAGACGACGAAGTCGGCGCAGATGTCCCAGAATCCGCCCTGACCGGTGTCCGACATGTGGCGTGGTGCTCCGGCGTGAACCCGATCGGCGGCCGGGCGGGCGCGGCGCCGGGCCAGTGGCCCGTCGAGGCCGTCCGCCAACCGACACAGGAGCCAGGCGATGAGCGCGGGTACCCACAGTTGTGCTGCTGCCAGCCCGGCGCTGGCCAGACCCAGGACGAGGTTCGCGCCGGTGAGCCTGTTGGGGCTGATCCAGGGCACGTCGAGCAGAGCCGCGGCCCGCTCCAGCGCCGGGGCGAGGAGGCGGCGCAGTCGTGTGTCAAACATGGTGCGGCCCGCTCTTGTGTCGGGCCCGCACCGCGTAGATGATGCCGGCGAGGGTGAGGATGCCGAGGACGCCGGCAGCCAGTGTCGCGGGCCAGCCGAAGTCCAGGCCGTAGGCGCCCAGGGCGAGGAAGCTGACAGTGCCGGGCAGGATGCCGACCATGGTGCCCAGGATGTAGGGCCACCAGCCCAGGGCGGTGAGGCCGGCGGAATAGTTGATGGCAGTGAAGGGCAGGACCGGGACCAGACGCACCCCGACCACCGCGAGGAAGCCGCGCCTGCTGAGAATCTCGTCGACTTTCTGCACCCTGGTCCCGGTGAACTTCTCGACGGCCTCCCTGCCCAGGAGACGTCCGAGCCAGAACGCGGCGGTCGCCCCGAGCAGTGCGGCCCCGTACACGAGCAGCAGGCCGGGCAGGAATCCGAACAGCACTCCTGCCGCGACCGAGAGGACGCTCTTCGGGACCGGGGCGAGGGTCAGTGCCGCGTACCCGAGGACGAAACCGGCCGGACCCCACCACCCGGCCCGCTCGATCAGGGACCGCAGCTCATCGACGTCGGGCAGGGGCAGGGCTACGACGGCGACTGTCGCGGCGATGATGATGACGCCCAGCAGCAGAGCCCGCCGGAGCGGAGTCAGCCACGACTGGCGTGGTCCGGCATCCTGCTGCATGGTCTCCCGCCATAGATCCTCTGGTGCGGCCCGTCAGGGGCCGTACCCGCTTCGAAGAATACTGGAACCCATTCCACCCCAGCCGAGAAGGACCCATGAACCACCGACCCGCTCCCTCCTCCCGCAGCCGCCGGGCCGTAGCTGCCGTGATGGGCGCCGCCGCTGCCCTTGTGCTGGTCTCGTGCGCCGCTGAGCCCGCCGAACCCCCGGCCAGTTTCGGGTCGTTCGACGAGGTCCTCGCTGAGGCTGACGGTCAGACGGTCGATCTGTGGATGTTCGGCGGCGATGCGCAGGGCAACGCCTACGTCGACGACGTCCTTGCTCCTGCCGCAGCCCAAGAGGGAATCATCCTACGTCGGGTGCCTATCACCGACACCGCGGACGCGGTGAACCGGGTCCTGAGCGAGATCCAGGCCGGACGCACGGATGGTTCGGTGGACTTGGTCTGGGTGAACGGGGCGAACTTCAGCACAGGCCGGCAGGCCGAGGCGTGGCGGTGCGACTGGACCGATGTGTTGCCGAACATGGACCTGACCGATCAGGACGACCCGTTGCTGCTCAACGATTTCGGCACACCGGTGGATGGGTGCGAGGCGCCCTGGCATAAGGCGCAGTTCACGTTCTTCTACAACTCCGCGACCGTCACCGACCCGCCGACCACCCTTCAGGGGATCCTCGACTGGGCCACGGACCATCCGGGACGCTTCACCTACCCCGCCCCGCCCGACTTCACCGGGAGCGTCTTCCTGCGCGAAGTGATGCTCAGCGAGGCCGGCGGAGCAGAAAAGGTTCCTCTGGCCTACAGCGAGGAAGCATTCGACGAGCATGCCCCGGCGGCCCTGGACGCCCTGGACGAGGTCGCACCATCCCTCTGGCGTGCAGGCGCCACTTACCCGCGGGACGAACAGGCCCTGAACACCCTCTTCGCCGACGGTGAGGTCGACATCGCCATGACCTACGGGCCCGCGACCCTCACCGACCTGGTGGCATCCGGGGCGCTGCCGGACACGACGAAGGTCCTCACCCTCGGGGAAGGGACGGTGGGGAACGCGAGCTTCCTGGCGATCCCCGCCAACGCCTCCGACCCGGCAGGAGCGATGGTGGTCGCGAACCTTGCCTTGTCACCGGAACAGCAGGCGGCGAAGGCCGACCCGCGCACCTGGGGTCAGTTCCCGGTTCTCGACCCGGCCCGCCTCGACGCCGACCAGAAAGCCCTGTTCGATGACCTGCCGGCCTCCCCGGTGGTCCCTGCCTATGACGAGCTCTCCCGCAACGCCCACGGCGAACTCGCCGCGGACTGGGTCCCTGCACTGGATGAGGCCTGGCGCCAGGCGATCCCGGGCCCGCGATGAACCGCACACCCCCGGGCCATGGGCACCCCCGAGGCGCCGCGTCGGAAGCCGGCACCGACCATCCCGGCAACCGGACCCGCAGCCCCGCCGGTGATGCTGTCGGTGGGCGTGACCTGGCGTCGCGGCGGGCGGTGCTGCTTGCGCTGCCCGCGGTGGTGCCGGTGGTGCTGGTCCTCGGGGTCTCCCTCGTGGCCGCGTCGGCCCAGAGCCTGGGCTTGATGCCGTTCGTCGGCGCGCCGGAGTTCAGTGCCCGGGGGTGGAGGGGATCGTCCGGGGAACTGGGCCGTTCGGTCGCGGTGTCGGCGTATATTGCCGCCGCGTCCACGGTGCTGTCCTCGGCGATCGGCTTCATGATCGCCGTGTATGTCTTTGCCGCACCCCGCATGGGCAGGGTCGTGGCGGTTCTGAGCGCGGCGAGTATTCCTGTGCCTCACCTCATCGGCGCCGGCGCTGTGGGGTTGTGGTTGTCTGATAGCGGGTTCTTGCACCGGTTACTGGGCATGCCGGAGGCGTTCCCGGCCCTGGTCGGCGGGCCCTGGTGGGTTGCGGTGATCAGCGAGTACGTGTGGAAGGAGTCCGCGTTCGTGGCCCTGGTCGTGATCGGCAGCATGTCCCGGTCGATGACGGGCCTGTGTGATTCCGCCGCGACTCTCGGGGCCACAGCGTGGCAGCGCATCATCCACGTCGTGTTGCCCCTGTCGGCGCCGGCGCTCACGGTGTCGGCGCTGATCGTGTTCGTCTACACCTTCGGCGCCTACGAGAGTCCCTGGCTGCTCGGCGCCACGTCTCCGGAGACCTTATCCGTGCGCGCTGTGCGACTGTTCGGGTCGGTGGACTTGGACGCCCGGCCGGAAGCCATGGCCACGGCCCTGGTGTCCGTCGCCGCCGGCGCGGCGGCGATCCTTGCCGGGGTCGCTGTCCTGCGGTCCCGCAGGAACCTGCGATGACCCCCGGGGCGACACAGGTGACACCGCTGCTGACCGGGGTCCCGGCTGCTAGAGGGGACTCGCGCTGGGCCCCGAGGGGTGTGAGCGTGCAGGCCCGGCCGGTGGTGCGGGCCCTCCTCGGGGTCGTGCTGGTGCTTTGGGTCCTCGCGCCGATGCTCCCGATCCTGCTGTGGGCGGTTGCCGGGCAGTGGCGTGCGCCCGCCGTCCTCCCGACGTCGTATTCGTTGGAAGCCCTTGCGTCGTTGGGTGACCGGGCCACGATCGGGGCGGCACTGGCGTCCCTGGGGCTCGGGGCTTCTGTCGCCGTCGTCGCGACGCCGCTGGGTCTGCTGGGTGCGGTGGCCGCCCGGAAGCTATCGGGGCTGCGCGGTCGGGTGGTGGACCTGATCCTGCTCGCGCCCCTGGCGGTTCCCCCGTTCGCCCTGGTGATGGGCGCCAACACGACGCTGCTGCGCCTGCATGTGCCGCCGTTCGCCGGTGTTGTCCTGCTCCTGGCGGTGATCGCGCTGCCGTACACGGCGTTCATGTATCGCAGTGCCCTGGCCTCTTATGAGCGCCTGCTCGATGATGCCGCCCGCACCCTGGGTGCGCGCCCGGCCCAGGTGACCCGATACATCCGGATGCCGTTGCTCGCGGGGGCAACAGCCCGGGCGTTCTTCCTCGCCTTCCTCGTCGGCTGGGGTGATTATGTGGTGACACTGCTGGTAGGGGGCGGGCAACTCACTACCCTGCCGATGCTGCTCGGTGCCGCGGCATCATCCACCGGCAATGAGCAGCTCACCGCTGTCCTCTCGCTGGCTGTCATCGTCCCACCGGTCATGATCCTGGCCGTGCTCGGGTTGCCGGCCCTGACCCGAAAGGCGGCCGCATGAGCTCCGCACTCGAAATCCGCAATGTCTCGCGCTCATTCGGCGCAACGAACGTCCTCCAGGACGTGTCCCTGAGCGTGCCCCTGTCGGGCTGCGTCGGGCTGCTCGGAACCTCCGGCAGCGGCAAGTCGACGATCCTCCGGATCATCGCCGGACTCGAGGAACCCACCGCCGGACAGGTGCTCGTCGATGGACAGGACATGAGAGCTGTTCCGGTCGAGCAGCGCGGGATGGCCCTGGTCTTCCAGAAAGCGCTGCTCTTTCCTCACCTGAACGTGATCGACAACGTGGCCTTTCCCGCGCGCATGGCGGGCCAGCGGCGCGCCGAAGCCCGCCGGCACGCCATGGACTACCTCGAGCTGGTGCAGTTGGCGGACTACGCGCGCAGGCCGGTCGGGAAGCTTTCCGG
Organism: Arthrobacter sp. Ld5; assembly: GCF_051172775.1. NCBI lineage: Bacteria > Bacillati > Actinomycetota > Actinomycetes > Micrococcales > Micrococcaceae > Arthrobacter > Arthrobacter sp. Ld5. The sequence goes on along the minus strand of NZ_JBPKBO010000024.1, from coordinate 210,805 downwards.
CGGGCAGGAACAACGCATCTCCCTGGCGCGGGCGCTGGCCCGCAACCCGCGCATCCTGCTCCTCGATGAGCCTTTCGCATCGCTCGACGTGCAACTTCGCGAGGACATGTACGAGCTGATCCGGACCATCCGGGCGCAGCTGGCGCCCACCATCGTGCTGGTCACCCACGACCGGCAGGAAGCATCGATCCTCGCCGACTCCATCGCCGTACTCGACGACGGCCGGATCCTTCAGCACGGCACCGTCCACCAGCTCCACTACCAACCCGCGACGCAAGCGGTGAACCGCCTCCTCGGCGGCCTCAACGCGATCCCCGGCGAGGTGAGCGACGGTCGGCACCACTCGGTCCTCGGTCACCTCCCAGTCCAGGACGACGCCCCCGACGGCCCGGCTCTTCTGGTCGTACGTCAGGAAGCACTCACGCTCATCCCACCCGATGAGTCGGGACCATCAACCCTCAAGGGAGCTGTCTCCGCACTCACGTCCCTCGGCGCCCGCACCCTCGTCCGGGTCACCGTCTACTCCGGCGACTCCAACCCCCCGGCCCCGCCAGCCGGTCGGGGACCGCAGGATCCCGCCGTGGGAGGGGCCAGTACCTGGGATGAGGGGCCGGCGGCCACCCTCACCGTTGACGTCGCAGGGAACCCGCACCTGCTGCCCGGGCAGGTCGTCGGAGTAGGCCTACAGGACAACCGGGGGTGGGCGGTGCCCGCCTGACCGGGACAAGGTTGTGTGTGCCAGATTGCAGAACGCGGTGATGCTCCGGGCCTACCGTCGAAGGACACCAGCGACGAGGAAGGCACCCATCATGACTGCGTCACACAGCACCCCCCGGGCCAGCGGTTCTCCAGAGACCCCTTCCCCCTCAACATCCCCGTCGGCATCATCGGGACCGCCTCCCATGGGGCGGCGCCTTCTCGCAGGTGTTGTGGGTGGGCTCGGCGGCGGCGTCGTGTTCGGGGCCCTCATGGCCATGATGGGGATGCTGCCGATGATCGCGTCCCTGGTCGGTTCCTCCTCGGCGGTCGTCGGGTTCATCGTCCACCTGGTCATCTCGGTGATGATCGGGCTGACCCTCACCCTTCCCGGCGCAAGCCTGCTGACCCGGAGTCTGGTTGTGAGCGCCGTCGTCGGTCTCGTGTACGGGGCCCTGTGGTGGGTGCTCGGACCCCTGCTGATCATGCCGCTGATGATGGGCATGCCGATCCTGACCCTGGATGGGTCCTCGATGATGTCCCTGATGGGCCACCTGATCTACGGGGTTATTCTGGGACTGGTCGCCCACCTCGTCCTCCGGCGCCGGTGAGGCCCATGACACCGGTCGCACCCAGGGCCAAGCAGCGCCTGAATGACACATGCTCGACAACCGTCCTCTCCGCCGCCCGCACCCCGGCGAAAGGATGGGCGCCCCACGAACGGGAAGTAGACCCTTTGACCGAGACCGGCGAACCGTTCAGCTGCCTCAACGCCGTGGACATCTTCGCCGACCTCACCGCTCAGGACATGGCGGATTTGGACCGGATGTCACCGCCGAAACTGTTCAGCAGCGGCGAGCTGGTGTTCAGCCAGAGCCAGCCGGTCGCGGCCCTGTTCATCCTCAAGCAGGGCAGAATCAGGATCTTCCGGGTCGCCGAAGACGGCAAAACCCTCACGATCGCGATCCTGGAACCCGGCGCCGTGTTCGGCGAGATGCTCCTGGTCGGCCAGCAAATGTACGACAACTACGCCGAAGCGATTGAAGACTCGATTATCTGCCAGCTGAGCGCGTCGGACGTCGAGGAGCATTTCCTGTCCAACCCGAAAATCGCGGTGAAGATCTCCCGGCTCCTCGGTCAGCAAGTCGCACGCCTCGAGGACCGTCTGACGGACATGGCGCTGCGCCCTCTCGCCGCACGGGCCGCCTCGACCCTGCTCACCCTGGACGATGCCGCGCCGCGGGGCAGGTTCACGCATTCCCGCTCGGTGAACCTCACTCATGAACAGCTCGCCGGACTCCTGGGTGCCACCCGCGAAGCCACAAGCAAGACAATGGCCGACTTCGCCGCCCGCGGCCTGATCAGGCAAGGCCGCGGACGCATCACCATCAACGACACAGACGGCCTCCGCCGCATCTCCCGCAGCACCTTCTGACCCCCGCCACAAGCGACCAGCCGCACAACGAGCCGGCCCCGCTGACAATGCAGGCTGCCCCGAACCCACCCCAGGCCCGCCCTGCCCGAGTTTTCACCCGCACATCCCAAACAGCAAAGGAATGCCCATGACCCGCATCACCATCCACACCCCCGACACCGCACCCGAAGCCGTCCGCACCGAACTCGGTGCCCTCGCCCAGCAGTTCGGCAAAGTCCTCAACATCCATGGGGCGATGGCCCACTCCCCTGTGGTCCTGCAAAGCTACGTCGCTCTCCAGCAGGTCATCGGCGACTACGGCACCTTCGACGCCCGGACCAGGGAAGCGATCGCCCTCGTCGTCGGAAACGTCGATGAATGCAGCTACTGCCAGTCCGCGCACACCATGGGGGCGAAAGCCGCCGGGCTCACCCTGGAGCAGACCATCGCCATCCGGCAGGGCACCATCGACTTCGATCCGAAACTCGCGGCCCTGCTGGAACTGGCACGCCAGAGCACAGCCAACAAGGGTTCCGTAAAGGATGACGCCTGGCAGGAAGGCCTCGACGCCGGCTGGACCGACGTCGAACTCACCGAACTCTCCACCCACATCGCCCTGAACCTGTTCACCAACTACTTCAACCACCTCGTCGACACCGACCTCGACATCCCGGCCGCCCCGCACCTCTAAAGAGCCGCGCGTGCCCGTGCCGCCCCGTCCCGGAACGGGCACGCGCCCCCTTCCCCCGCCCAACACGCGGCCACCGATCAGCCACCGATCGGCCGCCCGAACGATCCCCACACGGAATCAGCCCGTGGGATCAGCTTGTGGGATCAGCCCGTGGGATTAACCTGTGGGATCAGCTTGTGGAGTTAGCCCCGGAAGAGCCCGGGATGGGCCTGTGGGGTCCTTGACGCGCAGTGGCAGCATCCGGCGCAGTTCCGCGTTGGCTCCCGGGTCCAGGACCGAGTGCTGGGTGCACGCAGGGACCAGCTGACCCGTGTCAGGGTGGCTCATCGTGTACATGCAGGCACCGAGCCGCTCTTGGGCCTCCCGCACCGCGGGCTCGTCACTGGTCTGTCCCTGCAGCATGAGTTCCCAGGCCGGCGCCACGACCTCGGCGTCCATGAAGTTGTGCACCACGAACGTCTTGATTCCCACGGACTGGGTCCGCCAGGCCCGCCAGAGGGCCCGGATTCCGCCGACCCTGCGGATCAGGCGCCGCCCCATCCCCGCGAGGATTCGGGCGTCGGCGGGATGCAGGATCAGCGCCCGCAGGACCTTCACCGCGAGAGTCCCCCGGCTTTGGCCACCGAAGGACATCCCGCCGTGGTGGGCCAGGAGGGTGTCTCGCGCTTTCAGGTCGGCCGGGTCCTCCGGGTCGATGAGGACCGCGAAACGCTCCCGTGCCAGGACGCCGGTGGTGTACCGGTTGCAGCGCGGGTCGCCGAACTGTGTGCCCTGCCAGGGGATTTTCTGCCCGGCGCCTTCCTCGATTTCTTGCCACACCTCATCGATGCCGACGCTCGTGAAGTCCTCCTTCCACCGCCTGTCGTCCCCCATGTAGGCGGCCGGCTGGAAGGAAAGCATGTCGTAGGGCATAGACAGCACCGCGCGTGTCACCTCCGCGACCTCGCCAAGGTTCGACGGCGTCACCGTCATGTTGTGGGCGAGATAGGAGTCGATGCCCTGATCAGCCCGTAGGTCAGTAAACATGTGCGCGAACTGCCGCCGGAACGGATCGAGCTCGGCTTCGCTGCGCGGCCGCGCCGCGCCTCGCCGGCCGCGCATCAGGGAATCGAAATGCGCGGCGAAGGACACCCTGTCGAACCGGCGCTCACCATCGGGGCCGAGGACAACCGCCAACAGGTACTCATAGTCGAAGTCGCCGTGCGTCATCGACATCGGCTCGCGGCCATAGGCGCGCATCATGGTCAGCGCCGCAGCATGGTCCTCCGGGGCAAGCAGACTCACCTCGCCCCCGATGAGCTGCGCGTGCGCCCTCGGACCCCGGATCAGCCGCAGGTACTCCATCTGCCGTTGCACTTCACGGACCGTGTGGTCGCCGTCGATCCGCACCTGGTTGGCGTCCGCGGAGTGATAGCACGGGCTGCAGGTGAGGTTGCATTTGGGGAACACACCGTGGGTACCCTCACACCCGACAGCGCTGCGGCCGAGTAACTGGTTCGGCGTCTTCACGCCTTCCGGGAGGGCTGCCCAGCGGGCGTCCATCGCCGCACGCGCCTCGGGGTGGACAGGGCGCGTGGCAAGTTCAAGGTTCGTCAGGAAACCGGTGATCGTCATGGCTGTCCTCCGCAGGATGAACAGACCGGCTCATGGCGCCTGCTACGGCCGGGTTCCGCTCAGCGTACGCCCCAGCCCCAACCCGTCGCCCGGGACGTGCCGGTATCGGCACGGGATGTTCCATGGCAGGGTCTAGCTCATCCGACGGTAACGGCAGGACAGAGGCGAAGGGCGGTCCAGCACTGGTGCAGAAGCTTCTGGGACGCCTCAGGAAGAATCCGTCTTCGGCCGGAGCGATCGCGCCACGGAGCCGTGCGGCGACCAATGACCTCCTTGCTCAGGCCAAGGACAGCGGCTGGCGCCTGGGCTCGTGGGTGCGGGTCCTGCGGGCGGCCGGGGACCGTTCCATCGATCAGGCCCGCACCCGGCCGCGGGCGCTAGTCGAGGTAACGGTCCTGCATCTTCTGGTCGCCGGGATCGCCGGTCGGCGAGGAACCATGTGGGCCCTCACCACATGGTTCCTCGCCGTGACGCACCTCGGCCTCCTCGAGGACCGTACGTCGCTGGGCCTAGCGAACACCCTCACCCTGCTCAGAGCCAACCTCCCCGCCATCGAGCACGTACTGGGCACGTGGGTGCCGGCCCTGGCGCTGGTCAGCGACTTCGTGGACGGCAAGCTGGCCCGCGCGACCGCCACCGTCAGCTCCTTCGGCCAGTACGCCGACTTCCTCTCCGACACAGCCCTCTGGACCTGGTTCAGCCTGCGGCACGAACCCAGTAGAACCGTGCAGCTGGCAGCCCTTGCGGCCTGGCTGGCACCGGTGATCGTCGTCCTTTCAGGCAGCGTCCTCCGAGGCCGGATGATCGACGTGCCACGAAAATGGTGGTTCAGGCCGGCCGCGACCGTCCAGGTCCTCCTCGGCACCCGAATGGCGCTCCGCTGGCTTCGCTCCCGCCCACTCTCGGATGGGCAGCCCCCTTGACCGGGAAGACGGTTCCCGCTGAGGCAACGGTTCCCATCTAACGGGTGAGGTGCTCGATGATGGCCGCTGCGACGGCGTGCGGGGAGTCCTCGGTCGGAATGTGTTTGCCATCCACGTCCACAAGGTCCGATCCCGGGATCAGCTCGACATAGCGATGGGCGAAGCTGATCTTCTGGAAATCGTCGTCGCGTCCCCACACCAGGCGCGTCGGCAGTGCCAGGTCCTGCAGGGCCGGCACCAGGTCCTGCGTGTAGCTCGGCTCGGCCGCGGCAGCCATCGCCGTCCACGACCGCACCCGTGCCGGGTCCCGCCACGGGGAAAGATAGTCCGCGAGCTCCTCATCCCTTAGTTCCCGCAGCACACTGCCGCGGGTCGAGGCCGTCCGGGCGTCGAGCATGTCCTCGACCGTCGTGGCAGCGCGCACCTGCGGGTCCCGGAATCGCTCCACCGCCGGTACCGGCCAGGAATCGAACATGACCGAGTTCATCAGGACCAGCCTGCGCACCCGCCCGCTGGTGGCGGCGATATGCTGGGCGATCCCGCCTCCGATATCGTGTCCGGCCAGGTCGAACTTCTCCAGCCCCAGGGCATCCGCAGCCTGAAGAACGGTGCGCGCCAAAGCCGGTACGGTTGCCTGCTCCACATTCAGCTCCCCACCACTGCCGCCGAATCCGGGCAGATCCAGCGCGATACACCGCGCCGCTTCCCCCAGGGCAGGCAGCACCGGTTGCCACACCCGGCTCCAGAAGGTGCCATGCAGCAGCAGAAGGGGAATCTCCGACGAGGTCCCGGCGCTCAGGTAGGACAGCATGGTGCCCTCCACGTCGATCCGGTCACGTCGCACTGGATTATTGCTCAGCATGCTGAATAGTGTAGGGGCCTACGTCCGTCCCGACAGCGTCCCCTATACAGCAACCGATAATCATGCGCGAGGACACCGCCAACGCCACCACATCGCTCCCAACGGGGGCTGGAAGGACCAGGGCATGACCATCACACCGTCCGTCATTATCTTCGATGTCAACGAGACTCTCTCCGACATGGGACCCCTCGCAGAGGCCTTCAGCCAGGCAGGCATGCCGGAGTCCCTCACCCGACCATGGTTCGCCGAACTACTCCGCGACGGATTCGCGCTCACTGCGGCAGGCGACAATCCCGACTTCGCTGACCTGGCCAAGGACACCCTCCACCGTCTGCTCACCCAAACCTCCGGCCCAGGAAATTATCAAAGACACGTCGACGACATTATGGGCTCGTTCACGAACCTTGCCCTGCACGCCGATGCGGCCCCCGGGATCACGGCGCTCAGCCGGGTCGCTGACCTCGTGACGCTGAGCAACGGCGCGACCTCCGTCGCGGAGTCGCTGCTCACCCGAGGGGGCGTGCAGAACGAATTCAAAGGGTTCCTCAGCGTCCAGGACGCGCCCCGATGGAAACCAGCCCGCGAAGCCTACGACTACGCAGCCATGGCGACCGGCCACGCCGTCGATGAGCTGCTCCTGGTCGCGGTGCACCCGTGGGACGTCCACGGCGCTCACGCTGCGGGATTGTGCACGGCGTGGATCAACCGTACGGGGGCTAGTTATCCCTCGTACTTCACAGCACCGGACATCGAAGCCGAGGATTTGGTAACCCTTGCAGGCACACTCACCGCACCGTGACGATAAACGGCAGCATCGCCGGCCATCACCATGCACGAGCGGGCACGAGCGGCATGACCTGTCAGAACCAGCACCACCCGATGCTCCGTCGCACAACGACCGGCGCATCAGCCGGCGCCAATCCGTCGCACCCCATTCCGATTTCGCACCGTCACGGCCTCGGATTTCCCTGTCGGGGTCACCGTTCTTTAGGTGTCGGTCGCGCGGATGCGCGACCGACACCTAAAGAACGCGCAACCTGGGGCTGTGTGTTCAAGATTGCAGAGGTGCCCTCAATAAGGCGCCTAGCGTCAGATAGGAAACACGGACGCACCGGGTTCCTTCCGGGTGAGCACCCGAAACGTACCCCCTCCCGCAGATAGGACCTGCCCGAATGACCGACCCTAAAAAGCCCACCCCTGACGACTCGGACTTCAGCGGACTGCGCGCTCTGTTCCTGAACTGCACGTTGAAGCGCAGCCCGGAACTGAGCCACACCTCGGGTCTGATCGACCTCAGCGCCAACCTGATGCGAGACAACGGCGTCCACGTCGATGTCCTGCGCCCCATCGACCACCCGATAGCGACCGGCGTGTACCCCGACATGACCGAGCACGGATGGGACCAGGATGCCTGGCCCGCCATCTTCGAACAGGTCGAGCAAGCCGACATCCTCGTTCTTGCCGGACCCATCTGGCTCGGGGACAACAGCTCGGTGATGAAGCAGATCATCGAGCGCCTGTACGCGATGTCAGGAGTGACGAACGCCCGGGGACAGTACATCTACTACGGGAAGGTCGGCGGCGCCCTGATCACCGGGAACGAAGACGGCGTGAAGCACTGCGCAATGAATATCCTCTACAGCCTCCAACACATCGGGGTCACCATCCCCCCGGCAGCAGACGCAGGCTGGATCGGAGAAGCCGGACCCGGACCGAGCTATCTCGACGAAGGCTCCGGCGGCCCACAAAACGACTTCACGAACCGGAACACCACGTTCATGACCTGGAACCTGCTGCATATGGCGCGCCTGTTGAAATCAGCCAGCGGCATCCCCGCCTGGGGCAACCTCCCCGGTGCGTGGAGCGACGGCAACACATTCGGACTGGAACCTAACCCCGAGTACCGGTAAACCATCCCGCCTAGCCTTCCCCACGCCGCGCGGGCCGCTCCGCCGGGCATGCCAATAGGTCGGCAATAAAAGCCTCAGCGAGCCGGTTGACGTTGGCGTGTCGTGAAGTGTTTCGGCCAACGCATGGACAGTGCCGGATTCCTGATGATGGCGGACGCTTATCCAGCTCACACCCACCAACCGCTTACTTCTTCTGACGCCGGCTGCCGCCGTGCCAGTCCTCCTGCTTCCCGGCACTGTCGGCGTCGACTCCGAGGGCAGGAAGCTGTGGCAGCTCGCGCAGGCTCCGCTTGAGCTCCGCGAACCCAGGGAAGCGTGCCAGAGCGACCACGTGATCCCACAGCTCGGCGGCCGACTCGTCCTCTGGCAGCCGACTGATCACCGGCCCGAAGAACGCCACACCGGCGGGCGGCTCGAAGTGGATGATATGCGTGCCCACATCCTTGCCCGTCAGCGCCAGCGCCTCCTCGGTTTCCCGGCGGATCTCGCCGTCCCACGACTCGTCGTCGAGAGCCTCCGCCAGCGCCAGCGGCAAGCCCACCTCGGCGAGGATAGGCTCCACAAACTCACGCGTCCCGCGCCGCTCCCGCACCTCCCCCTCGACCTGCTGGTTCACCGTGTCCGGGGCAGCCTCGAAGATGTGCGCCCCGAACGCGGCATACAACCCGGTCATCGATTCGCGGCCATGCTCCACACGGGCCCGGGCCGCCACCCGCAAAAGCCGAAGCCCTGCCGTGTGTCCGGCCTCGTATCCCGGGGGAAAGTGCGCGTCATAGTCGACCCCTGAGTTGATCAGACGCAACGAGATGAACCGCCAATCCACCGTGTAATCGCGATGCGCCTGCACCTGGCGCACCCACTTACTGGTCATCCAGGCGAACGGGCAGACAGGATCGAAATAGAAGTTGATGTCAGCGTTCACACGCCCACCTTCGCACCCGCCGATCGCCCCGTCCATCCGAACCGAGGTCAGGCCCCGACGTAGGCACTCGTGCATCTCCCCCTCGCAACGCCCACACCACCTTCAACCGATTCCGGGGCGTAGCTCAAAAATCACGGGTGATGCCACCCGGCGGCCTACCGCGGCCGCCGTGCCGCTGACCCCGTCAGGATGTGTCGTTGGTGTCAATACTGAGATACCGGTACACCGTCGCACGGCTCGAACCGATGATCTTCCCGATATCCGCCGGCGCCAGCCCCTGCGCCTTCAATTCATGGGCACGCTTCACCTTCACATGCTCGGCGGTGACCTCCCGCCGGCCGGCCTTCCGCCCATGCTCGGCGGCCACGGCCATGCCCGCTCTGGTCCGCTCCGCCAACTGGTCCCGCTCGAGCTGCGCGAACGCCGACATCACCGTCAACATGGCCCGCCCCATCGGACCGGTCGTACTGATCCCCTCGGTGACACTCCGGAAATGGACACCCCTCTCTTCGAGGTCATCGATCAGGGCCAGCAGGTTCCGGGTGTTCCGGCCCAATCGGTCCAGCTTCCACACCACCACCTCATCCCCCGCCCGCAGATGATCCAGGAGCCTATCCAGCTCGGGCCGACTCGCCCGCGTCCCGCTCACCCCGTGATCGGTGAAAACCCGGTCGCAGCCTGCCGCCGAGAGCGCTGCATGCTGCAGATCCGCGTTCTGCTCCAGCGTGCTGACCCTGGCATACCCGACACGTCCCACGCCGACTCCTCATACCCTCATCAAAGGCTGCTTTCCTCCTTTTTGAGAATACCCCGAGTGAGACACATTGCTGGGACGCGACGTGGTTGCTTACTCCCCCGCCAACGCTCGAGTTCACCGACCCGGTGGCGAGCTCTACCGTTCGTCCAGTCAAAGGATCCTTTGGTTGGACGCCCGGCGGGCAGCCGGTGGTGCGCACCGGCGCACCTGGAGCGGGTAACAAAACACGTCGCACTCCCCTCAAACAACGATGACGCTTCGCACGCGACTTATGCCCCACCTTCGAGTCTGCCTGCCTGTTGCACAACCAAGCTGTGCTCAACGAGTCGTTCTACGCACCCATCCCTACCGGGGTAAAGGAGCACACCATCTTGGTCAAAGACGTCAGCGGCGCCCGTCACGGTCCTGGGATGGTCTGATGAACCACGATTCGAAGCGCCCTTCCGCATGGCTCCGTCTAGGAGCGACTCGATCAAAACCGACGCGCGGCTGAAACTCGCCAGCGGACATGAAAGCCGCCTAGTATGACCATCATGACCAATGCAATCATTCAAGGGGACGTACTTGAATGGGCACTGGAAGATGCAGGCGTAGATCGCCAGGCAGTGCTGACAGGACTGCATCTCGCACGACGCGGCCCACTCAACGAACATCTCTCAGGCCCAATATCAGTGCCCCTAGATGTCCTCAAACAAATTGCGGAAATCACACACCGTTCAGCCTACTTCTTCGCACTGCCTCATCCTCCTGAGGAGCGAAGAAAGTCAGTAAAGCAGAACTTCCGAGCCCCCTCGTCGAATGACGGCACCCCCCGCCAGCTCAACCCCGAGGAGCGAGCCGCAGTTCGGTTAGCAAACCGGCGTCAAGAAATTGCTTCGAAGCTCAGCCGGGATCTCAATGCAAAACCAGTGGACCTTGCAAAAGTCATCGCGAACAACTCATCCCCTGAACGCGCTGCCGAAAGCGCAGCTACATGGCTTCAGTGGGATCGGCGGCAGCAATACACCGTCTTGAAGAGTAAAAATAAAGTGTTTGTTGCCTTAAGGCAGGCACTTGAATCCCGTGGGATAATGACGAACCTCGTGGCCGTGGAAGGCGACTCCTTCCGTGGATTCTCTCTTCATCACGATTACGCCCCCCTAATTTTCATAAACGCTAGCGTCAAGAGCCCAGCTTCACGGTCATTTACCTTACTACATGAACTCGCTCATCTCATGCGGGGAACCGACAAAGCATGTGACCGCACGGACCTCCAATCCCGGTCAAGCGAAGAGTCATGGTGCAATCGGTTCGCGGCAGCCTTCCTCTTGCCGGCCTCCGACCTATCAAGGTACTTAGAGAAAAACCTGAAGCAAACGTCTGTCCCAGCTGGCGATACGTATGCGCTCAAACGAATTTCCAACTACTTCAAAGTTAGCTGGTACTGCGCCGCTATCCGACTAAAAGAGCTCGGTTACGCTGATAATCGCTTAGTGGATTCCGTCTCTGGCGACTTTCAGGATCCTGAAGAACAAGGTAGGGCACCTGGTAAAACGCGCGCCGAAATCCGAGTTACAGAATATGGATATCGTTTTGCCCGCCTTTTCGGATCCGCTCTCTCAGAGGCCAAGGTTAGCCAATTAGAAGCCCGAAAGCTTTTTCGCTTAAATGGTGCCGAACTCGATCAGTTAATTAAACTCGGACGCGGGGCTGACTAACCGTGCCAACAACTTTTGTTTTGGATAGCTCAACGCTGGCAGCGTTTAACGAGATGCACGAAAACGACGAGACGGTTTTCGATATTCTTAACAAGTGGTATGACGAGGACGCAATAAGGTTCTGCGATCTGGTAAAAGACGAATGTCGAGCCGCCTTTCACTCTGAGAAAATTGCTGTTTGGGTCTCTCCGGCCTACCGCGGCATTCGGTCTAAAGTGCAACTTGCGTTTTCTGACTGCAGTGCCGTCTTGGAGGAGGTTCCCGAGCTTCTCGACGATGACCAAGACGAATCCGAAGCGCAGGGCCTACGCACAATGGCGCTTGCTCTCAAGCTGAGTCGCGAACAGCCAGATGACGTCGTCGTCGTTTCTGCCGAAACCATAATCCTCGAAGATCGGTGTTCCATTCCCGACGCTTGCTCGGCTCTGAACTTGAAATGCATTTCTCCTGCCGATTTTCTTGCAATGCCTTAGTAGCGTTAACTTGCGCTCGGCATTTGAGGGTCCAGACCTACCTTGTAGACGACTCGCTGCTGGTCAACAACCGCTAGGTACGGACCGAGCCACGAAATTTCGGCATGAGACGTTGCGCTAAGTACTTCGAGCGATTGTTTGATGAATGACAGCATTGCGGCCCCGTGATCAACGCGGACCTGCTCACCTTTGGGCTTGCTCACCGGCTTCCAAAAATTTCGGTCATTGATACTCGGAGATCCAAAAGGATAGGACACCTCCTCTCCAGCGGCAGGACGAATGGGCATCTGGATTTCGTACCCACCCTCAACATCGTCATTCCGCAAACCGAACATCGCGGAGTCGTTTACGAGAAAAAACTCTGGTCGATGGTTCTCGGGCAAATCGAAGAACCACTTAGCTATGTTCTGCGGACTACCGCCGGCTTTATGCGCAAAGACGGCCATAACAGGCCTAACCTTCATTTCACTCTTCAGGCCGTTAAACTTACTAACCTTGACGCCTATTTCAGTTACTTCAGAAGAGGTTAAAGTCGTCTTTACCTCAATTGCAAGCAGGATTGACTCAACTGGAAACAGCTTCTCGCTTGTTTGAGCAAACAGCGCCGGGTGAAGTTGATCAGAGACGACAAGAGCGTCGGTCTGTGGTGACACTCCGCCCTCTGAGTCGATCACCTCGCCGTCACAGACGCGCACTGATGCTGGCAGCACTCTGCCAAGCAGATTCCGGAAGGATTCTTCGTTCGCGGAGCCACGTTCCCCGTTATGAGTTATGAGGCCTGCCATGTCCTGCGACTCCTCTCGAAGGCGAGAAGCCACGGCGGACCAGTAGCGCTTTACCTTTTGGAATGAAGGCGTCGATGTTGTCGAGCTAGTCATCTCTTGAACATACTCGGCGGTATCGGTCCAGGCACACCTCTTTGGGGGCCGTCGATCCTCGGTTGATCACTGTGGGTTTTGGTTTGCTTCGATCAGATGTGGACCGTTGTTACGGACCGATCCGACCTGCTTGCCGACAATGCGTGGTATGAGGTTCGGTTCAGGGATGGTGTCGATGAAATGCTGGACCTGGTTTCGTTCGGTCATAGTCGGATCCAACCACTGATCCTGCAGATCCCTGGGCACGATGACCGGCATCCGTTCGTGGATGTGCCCGAGCGCGTTATGGGCGGCCCGGGTGAGGATCGTCGCGGCGACCAGCCACTTGTCCTCGGCGTCCTCGGCCTTGGTGGGGTCGGGCCAGAACTCGTACAGGCCGGCGAATCCCAGCAGCTGGTCCTCGTCCTCACCGTGGAGGTAGTGCGGGGTCTTCGTCCCGTCCTCGTTCTTCTGCCACTCGTAGTAGCCATTGGCCGGGATCAGGGCTCGACGCTTGGCGGCCGCGGTACGGAACGACGTTTTCTCCGTCACGGTCTCGCTTCGGGCGTTGATCATCTTCCCCCCGGCCTTCGGGTCCTTCGCCCAGACAGGCACGAATCCCCAGCGGGCTACTTCGAGGCGACGCACCAGCTCGCCCTCGCGCAGCTGCTCGGACACGAACGGGATTCCCTGCATCGGAGCCACGTTCCACGACGGCTTCAACTCGTCCTGGAACGTCTCGTCCACGCTGAACGCGTCATGAATAGCGGCCTTGTTCCCTGCGATCACGAAGCGTCCACACATGATCGTCATTCTGTCCTAGCGGGTACCTGAGCAGGACTGAGAGGTTGAGGGCTGGTTCGCCTCCTGCCCACATGGGCACGGCACAAGCTCCCCCACGCTCCGCTGCTTTTCCCGCACACATGTGGGCAGCAGAAACCAAAGGGCCCGCCTGCACACGCCCACTACGTCACCGACACAGGTAGCTCACCTCGAGCGAGCGGTGGCCGTGCACAGCCTCTAAAGGTGGCACTACGGCTCACAAGACTTCGACCGATAGCCGGTCAACCAAACTGTCGCGTACCACCTTGGATCCGTGACTCAATAAGGCAAGGAAGCACCGGTATCCGCTTAGATGAAGAGATGACTTCCTCCGCCTGGGACAACCTTGTCATTGAGACACAATTCGCGACAGAGCTGACCGTGACTGGGCTTCGGAGGCTCTGCGCCGTCCCTACGGGTGTTTCATCATGGCCATGGGGGCACCGGGACCTGAACTACGCAGTTCACGTCGGGATGCACTCGTACTCGTCGGGCCTTGAGCGCTTGTGCAAGCTGGCTATTGCTTGCAACGGGTATGCAACCGACGGAAAGTTTCCTAATGTCCGGAAGTACGGACACAAGATCGGCAAGCTGCTCGACGCCGTTGAGAAGCTGCCCCTGCCAGGTGGTGCTCCTCAACGTCAATCGAGCTACCTCGTTCGACCCTCCGATGCCCTCGACCCCAACCTCATGAACATGGTCGAGCGGTTCGCTAGCGGTGCCGGACGGTACGAACACCTCGACTCCCTGTGGAACGACGATGAGATAGCTACCTACAACGCATGGGCTGCACTTGCTGCCAAAGTATCGGTCCCCGAGGAAGTGCGCCGACTGATTTCGCTCAGAGACGCAGTAGCAGACGTCATTGAATCAGAGATGATCGAGCTCGAGCTCGAATCGACCGCAGAGGGTGTGTTGAAGGACCTCGAGCTCCCAATATTCGAGCCATCGGTTGGTGTGGCACTAGGCCTCTTCCGCAAGGTCCGGTGGGTATCCACAGTCCTCGGCACCTCCACTGACTACACCAGCCAGGGTCTTCCCATCCTCAACGAGGTTGTACAGCCAACCTTCGGTCTCCGATCCGCGGACTTCTTCAGCTCCCACATCGCTGGATTCTCCGACGACATGGTTATCGAGGAGGAATTGGGGGCCGCATACGAACGAATTGACGCACGAGAAACAGAAGCGGAAGGCGAGGAGCCCCGCGCGACCGCGATTATCGCCACGACGGAGGCCCCCGGAGGCTCCGCATTTGATGCGGAAGTCTGATCGTCGGCCCTGCCTCGTACTGTCCGGGGGGTGGGCCAGAACAAGAGGTACGCGGCAAACTAGGACGAGTTTGAATCGACGACGATCACGCGCGTATACCTGCGCGGGGTTAGTGTTCCCTCATCCTTGCTCCGGTCTGCCACTGGTCGTGCTTTTTGTGCGCAGGGCACGCAGACTGATCATGGGTCATCCCGCACCCCGCACTCGGACTCACTCGACCTTGCTGGTCAACGGCGCTGTGACAAGAACGCAGGTGGTTCATAAGTTCACTTTGGTCCTGTGTTGGATGCGGGAAAGTCCATCGTGGGGATTCACCCGTTGATAGTGTGGCCAAAGATTTCAATATGGAGGGGACCTGTGGCACGTCGACGAGGATTTTTTGCTGAGATTCAGCACCAGAACAGAGTTGCTGAGCAACGCCAGCGTGCCGCTGCTCGCCAGCAGGCAGCTGCTGTTCGTCAGTATGAGCAGGCGCAGAGGGCTGAACAGCGAGCGATTCTGTCGTTACAGCGTGCTTCTGAAGCTGAACGCAAGCAGTTCGAGAAGGAAGCGGCTGCGGCGCATGTTGCAGCGATGCAGGCTGAGGTTGAGCAGCTGAACTCTGCGCTCACTGACGCGTATGAGCGCGTTGACACTCTTCTCGCTGCAACTCTGCAAGTTGACGACTATGTGGACTTGGAAAGTCTGCGGAGGACAGTCGAGTACCCCTTTTTCGATCGCCAGGATCTACACGAGCTAACTCCTCGCCCGCCGGTGCTGCTTGATCCCGTGGAGCCTGTCTTTCAGGCCCCTCCAGCACCCACTGGGCTGTTCGGGAGGAAGAAGAAGCTCCTTGAACTCCAGATGCAGGCTGAGGAGGCGTTCGGCCGCGCCCATTTCCAGTGGGAGCAGGAGATGCGGAGAATTCCCGATCTGCGCCGCAAAAACGAGGAACAATACGCAGCAATGGAACAGCTGCGTCAACGCGCACTGAACGACGCCATCTCACGTCATAAGGCTGAATGCGCGCGCAGAGACCAAGAAGTTGCGGATCACAACGCTTCAGTCGATCAGCTCATCACTGATCTCAGCTATGGAGTGGTCGATGCTGTGCAGGAGTACATAGGCATCGTTCTTGCCAACTCCGTTTATCCGGAAGATTTCAGCGTCGACTACGATCCCAAGTACGACCCCGACACAGCCGAACTGTCGCTCCGAGTCCTCATCCCAACACCAGAAACCGTCCCCGCCATCAAGTCCTATCGGTATGTGAAGGCTAGCGATGAGATCGTGCCAGTAGCGCTTTCCCAGAAGGATGCTAAAGATCGGTACGCCGGCGTCGTGCACCAAGTAGCACTGCGAACTCTGCATGAGGTTTTCGAGGCGGACCGCCGCGGTCTTGTACAGAGCATCGCGCTCGAGGTTGGGGTCGAAACGGTTAACCCGGCTACCGGGCGGGAAACCTACATTCCCTTCGTCGCGGTCGGAGCGCCGAGGGACTCGTTCACTGAACTAGAACTCTCTGCAGTCGTGCCTTTGGCAACACTTGAGCATCTCGGGGCCGCCGTCTCCAAGAACCCACTGGGCTTAGTACCGGTCAACGGGTCAGGGGTTCGCCGCTCGTCATGACAGCCCCTAGCAACTCACTCATCTTCAACCCGCCGCCGGGCTGGCCTAAACCACCCCGTGGTTGGCGGCCGCCTGCTACCTGGAAGCCGGACCCGGCATGGCCTTCGCCTCCCGAGGGCTGGCAACTTTGGATCGCGGACGGGCCACAAGATTCCACCACGGAGAAATCAGAACCGGATGCTGCGGATGAGCGGCTGGACGTGGTGCCTTTGTCGGAGGAGTCCCGTCTCGCCCAGCTCGAGGCCGAGAACGCATCCCTGCGGCAACAGCTGTCCGACGCCACTGCAATGCCTAGTTCCTATGTCGAACTAGACGACAGCAAGGTGCTGCAGGAGGTAGGGATCTATCGATACCACCATCCCCTGGAGAACGCAGCGGCCTTCCGTGACCGTCTACAGCACATCGAGTCCCGGATCGCGGCACTTGTCCAAGCAGGTGAAGCTATCGTCAAATCAAACTCCTTCACCTTCGACAACTCCCTGGCCAAGGGACGCCGCATGTCCGATGACCTGGCCAAGCTCATGCTTCGTGCCTACAACGCGGAGGCTGACAACAGCATCAGATCCCTCAGGGTCGGCAATGTTGTCACCGCCAAACGCCGGCTTGAAGCGTCACGCGTTGCGATCGCGAAGCTGGGAAATCTGATGGAGATGCGCATCAGCGACCAGTTCCATCAGTTGCGCTTTGAAGAGATCGAGCTGACGGCCGACTGGCTGATGAAAAAGCAGGAAGAGAAGGAAGCCGAGCGAGAAGAACGAGCACGGCTACGTGAAGAAAAGCGTGTTGAACGCGAACTCGCGGAGGACCGTGCCCGACTCGATAAGGAACGCAGCCACATCCTCAACGCCCTCGAAGCAATCCGTGCTTCAGGCCAGGCAGATGAAGATCTAGAGCATCGGCTTGCCGCCATCGATGAAGCAATCACGCAAAACGACTTCCGCGCCGCAAACATCCGCGCTGGTTACATCTACGTCATCTCCAACCGGGGGGCCTTCGGAGATGACGTCGTCAAGATCGGCCTCACCCGCCGTCTCGAGCCCACTGACCGCGTCAACGAGCTCAGCGGAGCAGCCGTCCCGTTCCGCTTCGACATCCACACGTTGTTCTTCTCCGAGGATGCCGTCACCTTGGAAAACGAACTGCACAAACACTTCGCCGCCAGAGCACTGAACCAAGCCAACTCGCGCAAGGAGTTCTTCTTCGCGAGCCCAGCCGAGGTACGCGAGGTACTTCTCGAGAAAGTCGGGAACCTACTCGAGTTCACTGAACACGCAGAGTCCACTGAATACCTCCAGTCATACAACCGTTGGCCCCAGCGTTCGTCGCGGCAGGTCTCAAGTCCTGCTCCGGAAGCAAATCCTCAGCAGTGACGTCATCGGTCTTCATCGTCGCCAGCAGGCGATGTAGCGACCTCAAGGCTGAGTTCTGAGGATCTCGCTGATGATGTCACGGGCGATGCGGGCGTTGGCTGGTGCTGCCGGCAGGTCGGAGTGGATGCACACCGACTCGACGCGGACAGGCAGGTTGTTGCCCGTTGTTGTGGTGACGGATCCTGTGGTGACGGCGGCCCGGAGACGGTCGGCGAGCTCGTCGGGGGTGCGTTGCTTGCCGTGGCGTTCGACGACGACGATCCCGTCGTCCCCGTAGCTGAGGTCGGCGTAGAACTCGGCAACGAAGGGCACACCGCGGCGATGGGCTGTTCGTTCGTGGGCCGTCCCGGGCAGCCCGAGGACCGGGACGTCGTAGTGGAGTGCGACGTCGCAGAGGGCGTCCATCAGGTCCTCGTCGCGAGCCAGCATCCCGTAGAGGGCTCCGTGGGGTTTGATGTGGTGCAGGGATCCCCCGGCCGCGTCGAGGAACCCGACCAGTGCGCCGACCTGATACTGCACCAGGTCTCGGACTTCACTCTTGTCGAGCTTCATTTCGCGGCGTCCGAACCCGACGAGGTCAGGCAGACCGGGGTGAGCGCCGATCGTGACACCGTGTTCGCGGGCCGCGTTGATGGTCTGCCGCATGGTGGTCGGGTCTCCGGAGTGGAAGCCGCAGGCGACGTTGATGGTGTCGACCAGGGGCAGCAACTCTAGGTCGTTGCCGAAGGAGTGGATGCCCAGGGCTTCGCCCATGTCGGCGTTGACCGTAATCATCAAGAAGTCCATTTCTCATGCTGCAGTTCGCCCGTCGCCTGCGTTTGCGCCCTGCACGCGCCAGTCGCAATATCGGGGTATCGGGTAAGGGGACGCGCCGCGGGACCGGTGGGGGGCCTGGTCCCGCGACGCGCGTTTGTGGGGTCGCGCGCGGTGTGGCTAGTGCGCGACGGAATCCGGGAGGTGGCGGTGGCTGGCGACCTGCTCGAAGCCGTGCCCGACCCGGAAGAGGGTGCGCTCATCGTAGGGGCGGGCCAGGATTTCCATCCCGACGGGCAGCCCGGTTTCGGTGAGTCCGGCGGGGATCGTCATCGATGGCATCCAGGTCTGCGAGCCGATCAGGGTGTTCGTCGGGAAGTTCAGGGTGTTCCACTGCGATGAGTCGCATTCCTCCCGCGTGGGGGGCACGACCTGGACGGTCGGGTACACCAGTGCGAGGAGATTATTGGCTCCCATCAGGTTGACCACGGTCTTCATGTACGCCTCGCGTGCCAGGTACGCCGCGTAGAACGACAGGTCCGAGAACGGGT
Organism: Arthrobacter sp. Ld5; assembly: GCF_051172775.1. Classification (NCBI taxonomy): domain Bacteria; kingdom Bacillati; phylum Actinomycetota; class Actinomycetes; order Micrococcales; family Micrococcaceae; genus Arthrobacter; species Arthrobacter sp. Ld5. Next base: position 191,616 of record NZ_JBPKBO010000024.1, on the reverse strand, counting down.
CATCCGGGCCCTCGCTGAGAGCCTCGAGCAGATCGAGCTTCGGGTGATACCGCTTCGACTCCATGATCTCGTCCACGGAATGCATGGGGGCATCTGGCATCCCCGCGAGGAACTGATCGATGTCGTACTTGGACTTGATCGTGTACATCGAGGTGCGGGCATTCCAGTCCTGCAGGTCCGGAATCTCCACGTCCACCAGAATCGCACCTGCTGCCTCCAGCTGCGCCAGGGCGGTTCGCATGACGTCGTTGACCGGGGCGGCGTACTTGTCCTCATCGGAGCCGAAGGCGTTGCGGACGACGCCGATACGGGCACCAAGAATCGCATCAGGCACCAACGCCGACAGATACGACTCCGCCGCCGGGGCGATCTCCGCGGCGTAGGTCAGCTCGTCCTCCGGGTCGAAACCGGTGATGACGTCGAAGACGCGGGCGACGTCGGCGACGCTGCGCCCCATCGGACCGATCGTGTCCTGCACACTCACCAGCGGGTTGCACCCCTTGCGGCTGATCAACCCCGGTGTGGAACGCACCCCCACGAGGTTGCAGAACGACGACGGGACGCGGACGGATCCACCGCAGTCCGTGCCGAGACCGACCGTTGCCAAAGCCGCCGCGATCGACGCCCCCGTCCCAGCGGAGGACCCACCCGGATCACGGTCGAGGTCGTAGGGGTTCTTCGTCAGGCCACTGCGCGAGGAATAGGTGAACCACGACGTCGCCCAGTCCGGCAGTGTCGTCTTGCCCAGGATGATCGCACCGGCTTCGCGCAGCTTACGAATGACGGTGGCGTCCTCGGCGGGCCGGTAGTCGGCAAAGACCTCGGATCCGAAGGAGGTCGGCATATCCGCAGTCTCCAGGCAGTCCTTCACCAGGATCGGAATCCCGTGCAGCACTCCAAGACCCTCCGGGTTGCCGGCCCGCTCCTTGTCCCGCTCGGCGGCCTGCTCCCGGGCATCCGGGGCCAGCGTCACGATGGAATTCAGCATTGGGCCCGCGGTGTCGAAACGCGCCACCCGATCCAGGTAGAAGTCCACGAGCTGCACGGCCGTGAGCTTCCCGGCCCGCATCGCGGCCTGCAACTCGGCGATACTCGCACTCTCAATCTCGAGGTCGAGCCTGCTGTCGGTAGTCTCCATGAGTGTCTCCTTGGACGAGGAACAAGGTGGATGAGGAAGAAGGGTGGACGACGAACAAGCAATCACAACGCAATGTCTGACATTGGAAGTATTACACGCAGGATATGCTGGCGGAAAGACTCTGGATGGAGAGAATTGTGAGTGATTTTGCGCCGACTCCGCTGGAGCGTCGGGACGCGTCCGGTCAGATCGCGCGTCAACTCAGGGAAGCCATTGCCGCAGGTACGTGGAGTCCAGGGGAACGGCTTCCCAGCGAACAGGAACTCGCCGCGGCGTTCGACGTGGCCCGGTCAACGGCCCGGGAGGGCATGAAACTCCTCTCGGCCACGGGTATGGTGACCACCTCGCGCGGCACCAACGGCGGCACCTTCGTCTCCCTTCCCGACGCGGACGAGGTCGCCGTCCAGCTCGGGGACGCGATCCGGTTGTGGTTCAGGGCAGGAAACGTCACCGTTCAGGACGTCGACGAGGCGCGCGCGATCCTGGAACTCCAATGCGTGGACCTGGCCGCCCGCCGACGAACATATGAGGACCTCGACGCGATCCTGCTGCCTGTCGAACGATCCCGCGACCACTCGATGGACATCGCGGACTGGCTCGACCTCGATCTCGAGTTCCACACCGCCATCTGCCGGGCAGCCAAGAACAAGATCCTCGAACTCGCCATGACTGCCGTGCACCTGAGCCGCCCCGCGACCAACAGTGTCTTCGTCGATCAACTCGACCGCTCCACCGTCACCGACCAGCACTACGCCCTGTATCAAGCCATCGCGGCCGGCGACCCAGAAGCAGCGACACACGCCTTCACCGCCCACGTCGATTACCTGGAACAGGTGCGCCTTACAGCACTGGATGACCGCAGCTCATCCTCCATCACCGTCGCGTCCCTCCCCGACATCCGCGAAACCCGGTAACAGCCCACTCCACGATCGTCCCGGCACCACTGGACCATGTGCATTGCTTCGCACATGGAGGAACTCACCCCGGCGAGGAATAACCGGAGTCAACCAACCGGGTTCGTTCACTCTCGCTGCGTGCGGCGTTCCAGCCAGGCAGGATCCCCCTCGAGCCGCAGGAGTCGGTCGAGGCACAACCCCCTTGCACTGCCAGATGCGTTGCCGACCCAGCCATACCGCGAGGACAGTCTCGTCCGGGTGCCGGTCGCGGTCGTAGATCGGGGAACCGACCCACCTCATCCCTGAATTGACGCACTTCGTTGAGGCGTCGATCCCACAGGACGTCGGCGTTACCCCTTCTGGTGCCGATCCACTCCTCCAGCGCATTCAGGGCTTCGATCCGGGCTGGGGTGAGAGTGCCGTCGTCGTGGTTCCTGCGCTGGTTCTCCACCCACCGATACAACACACGCGCCTCGTGGCTGTCGTTCTGCGCCGGGTCCCGGGTAATCTGCCGGTCGACGGCACGGATCACGCGCTTCACCGCGACCCGACACCAGGCGGCGATCACCGGCACGGGCACATCGACGGAGTACATGAGCAGCCACTCCTGCCGGCTCTCGCACCCCCAGCAGGCACTCGTCCCCGGGCACGGTCGGCTCACCCAGCTGCGCGGGAGCTCTCGTCATCACGTCGTCGACGCCTACAACGCGGCCCACCAGCCCCTGCAGGCGTGGCACTGCCTCCCTCGGCTGGCCCCCAGGCAGTACAGCTAGTCGATGGCCTCGCTCACCTCGGCGAGCAACGCTTCCATGCACGCCTCGGCCGTCGGCGCCTCGCCGGCCGCGATCGCGGACGCCACCTGCTCGTGCGTGCGCAGCGCATGCTCCTTCGGATGGTGCGGCATGAGGCCCTGCCGCGTCCGGCCCGAAAGGACCTCGGCGATCACCTCGCGCAGGGCGGCGAACATCTCGTTGCCGCTCGCCTCGAGGACGAGCGTGTGGAACGCGATGTCCACCTCCAGGAACTCCTCGAGCGATCCCGCCTCGCCCAGCCGTCGCAGGTCCGCCCCGAGCGCGGCGATCCGCAGCCGCTGCGCGCCGGTGGCCTGCCGGGCCGCAAGTGCCGCGGCGACGGGCTCGACGGCGCGGCGCAGGTGCGTCAGGGAACGGAACTGGTCTGCCCGTCCCGGGCCCTGGAGCCGCCACCTGATGATCCGGGGGTCGTAGACGTTCCACCGCTCGTGGCCCTGCACCACGAGGCCGATGCGGCGCTTGGGCACGATCAGGTTCATCGACTCCAGCACGCGCATGCAGTCCCGCACCACGGTGCGCGAGACCCCGAACTGCTGCTGCAGGCCCTCGATCGTCAGGCGCGTCCCCTCGGGCAGCACGCCGTCCGCGATGTCCTGGCCCAATGCGTCGATGATCCGCGTGTGGAACACCGCGGCTGCTCCCTCCGGTGATCGCGCGGGTCCTGTCTGCGACGTCATCGTCCTCCTCCCTGCGCCACCGGCCATCCGGCCGACCCCTAACGATAGAGCGATCGGGCATCCCCGAAAAGGTACTACCTTTGATTCGAAAGGTGTTACCTTTATCCGGATCGTGATCGTTCCGCCGCACCGACAAGGGAGTCAGCATGGATGCACAGCCACACCATGTGGTCGTCATGGGTATCTCCGGGTCCGGGAAGACCACCATCGCCACCCGGCTCACCGAACGGCTCGGCTGGGTGTTCGCCGAGGCGGACGACTTCCACCCCGCCGCGAATATCGCGAAGATGACCGCCGGATCGGCGCTCACGGACGAGGACCGCTGGCCCTGGCTGGAGTCCATGCGCGACTGGATGACCCTCCAGGCCCGGGCCGGCCGCAGCACCGTCGTCACCTGCTCGGCCCTGAAGCGTTCCTACCGGGACCTCCTCACCGGAGCAGAGGGCCAGGTGCGGTTCGTGCACCTGCTCGGCGACACCGACCTCATCCTCGAACGCATGAAGACCCGCAGCGGCCACTTCATGCCGGAATCGCTACTGCCCTCGCAGCTCAGCACGCTCGAGCCGCTGGAACCCGACGAGCCGGGCATCAGGATCCAGAACACCGGCACGCCCGACGACGTCGCGACCGCCGTCATCGACCAGCTCGACCTGCCCAGCAACTGACCCACCCCGCCAGATCCGCACCACTTTCAACGGAGAAAACATGCCCATCGAAGGATGGACCCAGAGCCTCACCGCCGGTCCGCTCCTCCTGATCGCCGCAGCAGCGATCCTCGCGCTGCTGTTCCTGATCATCAAGGTCCGCATCCACGCGTTCGTCGCACTGATCCTCATCAGCCTCCTCACCGCCTTCGCCACCGGAATCCCCACGTCGCAGATCGTGCCCGTGATGGTCAGCAGCTTCGGGTCGACGCTCGGCGCCGTCGCGCTGCTGGTGGGGCTCGGCGCGATGCTCGGCCGCCTGGTCGAGACCAGCGGCGGCGCGAAGGTGCTGGCCGACTACCTCATCCGGGTCTTCGGCGAGCACCGGGCACCCTTCGCGCTCGGCGTCGCCTCGCTGATCTTCGGCTTCCCCATCTTCTTCGACGCCGGCCTCGTGGTCATGCTGCCCATCGTCTTCTCCGTCGCCCGCCGCCTCGGCGGCGGCGTGCTGCGCTACGGCCTGCCCGCCGCCGGTGCCTTCTCCGTCATGCACATCTTCGTCCCGCCGCACCCGGGACCCGTCGCCGCCTCCGAGTTCTTCGGCGCGAACGTCGGCCTCGTCATCATGGTCGGCCTCGTTGCCGCAATCCCCACCTGGTACGTGACCTCCTACCTGTACGGCCTCTGGGCCGGCAAGAAGTACGTCCTGCCCGTCCCCGAGCTGCTGGGTACGGCTGACGCGCAGGCCGAGGCGAACCCGCCCAAATTCGGCACCGTCGTCGGGATCCTGCTGCTGCCCCTGGCGCTCATCTTCCTCAACACCGGCCTGAACACCCTGGCCCGCTCGGGTGCCGTGGACGAGAGCGTGACCGAGCAGGGCTGGTTCCAGTTCCTGCGGACCCTCGGGGAGACCCCGGTCGCCCTGCTGATCACCCTCCTCGTGGCGTCCTACGTGCTCGGCCGCCGTCGGGGGATCGACAAGACCGCGCTGGAGCAGACGCTGGAATCGGCGCTCGGCCCGGTCTGCTCCGTCATCCTCATCACCGGCGCCGGCGGCATGTTCGGCGGCGTCCTGCGGGCCAGCGGCATCGGCGACGCACTCGCCGACGTCCTCGGCGACCTCGGCATCCCGATCATCCTCGCGGGCTTCCTGATCGCCGCGATCCTCCGCATCGCCCAGGGCTCGGCGACCGTGGCCCTGACCACCGCGGCGGGCCTCATCTCCCCCGCGATCCTGGCGGGCGACTACAACGGCCTCCAGCTGGCAGCCCTCGTGGTGGCCGTGGCCGGCGGTTCCGTGGTGGCGAGCCACGTCAACGACTCCGGCTTCTGGCTCGTGGGCCGCTTCTTCAACATGGACGTCAAGACCACCTTGAAGACGTGGACCGTCATGGAGACGACGATCGGCGTCATGGGCTTCGCCATCGCCGCGTCCGTCTTCGCCCTCGCCTCGGCGGGCTGACGCACCACGGCGTCATCAGACCGGCCCGTCCCGCATCCGTGCGGGGCGGGCCGTCTGCGGGTGCTCCGGTGCTTCGGTGCGCAGATGTGGTGGGTCACCGCGTGGCACACCCACCACAACTGCGCACCGGGCGGGTTGCTACGGAGGGGTCAGCGCCGTTTCCCGCGGGACCCGGCGGGGCGCGCGGGTTTGCGCGGCGCCGGCTTCCCGGCCCCCTTCTGTGCCTTGGGGTTCCCGGCGGCGGCCTTCTTCGCGGCGGCCTTCTGGGACGCCGTCTTCTTCGGGGCCTCGCGCTGCGAGGGCTGCCGTGAACTCCGGGCCGTGCGTCCGCGCACGATGCCGATGAACTCCTCGACGTCGTCGGACGCGTCATCCACACGCCAGGCGATCCCGATGGTCGTCGCGGGAAGCCCCGGGACCGGGCGGTGGACGGCGTCCTTGCGGGCGTACAGGCGGGCGAGGGACATCGGCAGGACGACGACGCCGGCGCCGGCCGCGGCGACCTCCACGGCCGCCTTCGGACCGCCGCATGCTTCGATGTCGAGCAGGGATTCGCCCTCGAGCTCCGCGAGCGGCACCTCGTCGTAGAGGGACAGCTCGTTGTCGCGCGACATGACCGCGACGGGCTGCTCCTCGTAGAGGGGGATCAGGTGGATCCCGGCGCGCTCCACCGGCAGGCGGACGAAGACGACGTCGTCGGAGGCCTCCAGCAGCGACGTCAGGGCGTCGTCGTGCTGGTGGAGTTCGAGGTTCACCCCGGGATGCCGTTCCCGCCACCGGGCTACCCACTTCCCCGGCGTCACGCCCGGCACGAAGCCGACGGACAGGGTTCTGGGCTGGTCTGCGGGCATCTGATCACAGTAGCGCCTACCGGCGACGGCGAAGCGGACGGTTAAGCTGGGACCATGACTCCCGCGAAGAACCCCCAGACCCTGAAGCCCGCCACGGCGGCCAAGAAACTGGGAATCTACCTGCCCGCCGCCCCCTCCGACTTCCAGGAGACCGACCTGACGCGCGCGGAGTTCAACGAACTGCAGCAGACCCCTCCGGAGTGGCTCGCCGAGCTGCGCCGCACGGGCCCGCACCCGCGTCCCGTCGTCGCGCAGAAGCTCGGCATCTCCAACGGCGGGCTGGCCCGCGGAGGCCTCACCGATCCCCTGACGAGCGAGCAGATCACCGCCCTGCTGCAGGACCCGCCGGAATGGCTGGTCGCGGAACGGGCCACGCAGGCGGCCGTCCGCGCCGAGGCGGCGCGCGTGAAGGAACGCGATGCCGCGCGCAAGGCGCCCGACGCCTGATCACGCACCACACGGGAGAGGGTCCGGTCCGCCGTCCGCAGCCTCGCTCCGGACCGACGCAGGACGATTGACTTATTCGAACACCTGTTCGAATATTGACGAGTGACGCCTCCAGCTGCCGGTTATGCCCTCGACGGGGATGAGCCCTCCCCCGCCATCGGGCCGGCACGCTCGGGGGCGTCCGGTCGTCGGGGGGCCTCCACAGCGGACACCACCCTCGACCTCCAGGCCCGCATCAACAGCATGCAGGCCAGCACGCTGGACTCACGCCGCCTGCCCACGGTTCCGGCCCTCGCGCACATCCTGCCGGGCGGGGGCCTCCAGTCGGGGGGCTCCTACACCGTCCGCAACTCCACCTCCCTGGCCATGGCCCTGCTGGCCGGCCCCTCCTCGACCGGCGCGTGGTGCAGCGTCGTCGGCATGCCGGATTTCAGTGTGGAGGCGGCCCATGGTTTCGGCATCAACCTCGACCGCCTCATCCTGGTCCCCGATCCCGGCTCCCAGTGGCTCACGGTCACGGCGGCCCTCGTGGACGTCGTCTCCGTCATCCTGACCCGGGCCCCGGACCACCTGGCGCCCACGGAATGGGCCCGCCTCAAGGCACGTCTCCGACAGCGCGGGGCGGCACTCATCACCCTCGGCACCTGGAAGCAGAGCGACTCCACCCTCGGCGTGGCGGAGAGCGCGTGGGAGGGCCTCGGTTCGGGATCGGGCCACCTGCGGGCCCGGCGCCTGAAGATCACCGCGACCCAGCCCTCGGGGCGTCTCCGTCACGCCTACGTGGGACTCGCGGACCTGCAGGGCACCGCTCCCGCGACGTCGGGGCCCACCGCCCACGCATCATCCGGGTCCCTTTCCGGACCGGCGTCCACCCTGTTCGAACCACAGCTGATGAAGTCCTCATGACCGCCACCCCACCGGCAGCACCGGCAGCGCCCTCGTCGTCCCCAGCGGCGGCGCCTGCCACCCGGACCATGATGCTCTGGTGCCCCGACTGGCCGATCACGGCGGCCCTGCGCGAGCATGCACTGCCCGCCGACACGGCACTCGTCCTCGTGGACCGGGGGGAGGTCTTCGCGTGTTCCCCGGCAGCACGGCAGGACGGCGTGAGGAGGGGGCTGCGCATCCGGGAGGCCCAGGCCCGCAGCACGGGGCTCGTGTCCCTCCCGTACGACCCGTCACTGGACGAGCGCACCTTCGAGCCGGTGACCGCGGCCGTGGAGACGATCATGCCCGGCGTCCAGGTCCTCCGCCCGGGGCTGTGCGCCATCAGGGTCAAGGGCCCCGCGCGCTACTACGGCGGCGAGCGCGGAGCCGCCGCCGTGGTCTTCCGGACCCTCGCCGCCATCGGCCTCACCGACCTGCGGATCGGCATCGCGGACGGCCCGTTCGCCGCCGAACAGGCCGCCAAGGCCACCGACGAACTGGACGACGACGTCGAGCAGCTGGTCGTCATCCCGGAGGGCGGCTCGCCCTGGTTCCTCGGCAGCTACCCCTTGGAGGTCCTCGAACAACCGAAGCTCACCGTGCTGCTCAAGCGCCTCGGCATCCGTTCCCTCGCGGACTTCGCGGCCCTCAGGGCCTCCGACGTCCGCAACCGCTTCGGCGTCGAGGGTGCGCTCGCGCACCGGCAGGCCAGCGGACTCGACCACCGGGACGTCGTCGCCCGGAAACCCCCACCAGATCTCGATGCCGCCGCGGATTTCGAGCCACCCCTCGCCCGCATCGACCAGCTGGCCTTCGCGTTCCGCACCCGGGCCGGCGAGTTCGTGGACGGACTGCGGGAGGCAGGACTGGTCTGCACGGCACTGCAGGTCCGTCTCTCCACGGAGTCGGGCGAGGTCTCCGAACGCCGGTGGCGGCACCCGCGCTGGTTCGACGCCGACGACGTCGTGGACCGCGTGCGCTGGCAGCTCCAGGGCACCAACGCCTCGGACCACGGCCTTACCTCCGGGATCACGCGGGTCCACATCGTGCCCGACACCGTCGAGGACCTCGCCGACCACGCGGACGGCCTGTGGGGAACGGGACCCGACGAGGGGATCCACCACGGCCTGGCCCGCGTGCAGAGCATGCTGGGCCACGGCGCCGTCCTGACCGGGATCATCGCCGGGGGCCGGCTCCTCGCGGACCGCAGGGTCTTCATCCCCTGGGGAGACGCACCGGCGCAGTCCCCCGCGGCACGGGTCCGGGACCGCACCCAGCCCTGGCCGGGCCGCCTGCCCGGCCCGGCCCCGGCCACGGTGTTCGCCGACCCCGTACCCGCCGTCGTCGTGGATTCCCGGGGCAATCCGGTCGACGTCGATCCCCGGGGACTGCTGACCGCCGATCCCTCCTTCTTCAGCGCCGGGCCCGACGACGATCGACGGGCCGTGCACTCCTGGGCTGGCCCATGGCCGATCGACGAACGCTGGTGGGATCCCGAGGGGCGCGTCCTCAACCGGTTCCAGCTGGTGGACCACTCGGGATCGGCCTGGCTGCTGCTGCTCGAGGACCACGCGTGGTGGGTCGAGGCGAGCTACGACTGATGGGCTGGAACAACCCTCCCATCCCGTGGTCGGACTTCGAACGGGACCTCTCCGACACCCGGCCCGGCGTGCCGCCCGTGGGGGCCGACGGCGGTGACAGCCCCGCCTGGTCACGCAAGCGGCAGCCCTACACCGCCCCCGCCGACCTCCCGGCCCCCGAGGGGCCCGTTGTGCCGTACGCGGAACTGCACGTCCACTCCAACTTCAGTTTCCTCGACGGCGCCTCCAGCCCCGAGCACCTCGCCGAGGAAGGCCGGCGGTTGGGGCTCACCGGCATGGCACTGACCGATCATGACGGGCTGTACGGCGCGGTGCGCTTCGCGGAGGCCGCCGAGAAGTACCCCGGGATCTCGACCATGTACGGCACGGAACTCTCCCTCGGGCTGTCCCGTCCGCAGAACGGCGAGGCCGATCCGGAGGGGCAGCACCTGCTGGTCCTCGCGCGGGGATCGGCCGGCTACCACCGCCTCTCCACCGCCATCACCGAGGCCCAGCTCGACGCGGACGCCGAGAAGGGGAAGCCCCGCTACGATCTCGAGCGCCTCGCGGGGCATGCCGCCGGCCAGTGGATGATCCTCACGGGGTGCCGGAAGGGCGCGGTCCGCTCGGCGCTCGTCGCCGCGGGGGAGTCCGCGGCCGAGGCCGAGCTCCGGAGGCTCGTCGACCTGTTCGGGCGGGAGTCGGTCGCCGTCGAACTCGTCAACCAAGGCAACCCCCTGGACACGGCGCACAACGACGCCCTGAGCGCCGTCGCCGCCCGTGTGGGGCTGCCCACCGTGGCCACCAACAACGTGCACTACGCGACACCGGAGCAACACCGGCTCGCCTCCGCCCTGGCCGCGGTCAGGGCCCGCCGGAGCCTGGACCAGATGGACGGCTGGCTCCCCGCCGCCGGCGCCGCCCACCTGCGCAGCGGGGCGGAGATGGCGCGGCGTTTCCGGGACTACCCGGGGGCGGTGGAGCGCACGGTGGACATCGCCGCGGATCTCTCCTTCACCCTGCGCAGCGTCAGGCCCGGGCTGCCGACCATCGACCTGCCCGAAGACCACACCCAGATGAGCTATCTCCGGAAGCTCGTCTGGGACGGGGCCGACAGGCTCTACGGGAACCGTGCCGATGTCCGGGACCGCATCGAACGCGAACTCGACGTCATCGAGAGCAAGGACTTCCCGGGCTACTTCCTGATCGTCCATGACCTGGTGCACTACGCGCGCCGCAACGGGATCCTGTGCCAGGGGCGGGGATCGGCCGCGAACTCCGCGGTCTGCTACCTGCTGGAGATCACCGCCGTGGATTCCATCAAGTACCAGCTCCCCTTCGAGCGCTTCCTCTCGAGCATGCGCGACGAGGAGCCGGACATCGACGTCGATTTCGATTCGGACCGCCGCGAGGAGGTCATCCAGTACGTCTACCGGAAGTACGGGCGCTTCAACGCCGCCCAGGTGGCCAATGTCATCACCTACCGGCCCAAGTTCGCCGTCCGGGACATGGCGAAGGCCCTCGGGCACAGCCCGGGCCAGCAGGACGCCTGGTCCCGGCAGATCGAACGGTGGGGTGGGCTCGTCGCCAGCAGCGACCACGACATCCCGGAGTCCGTGGTCGGCCTGGCGCAGGAGGTCCTGAAATTCCCCCGCCATATGGGGATCCACTCGGGCGGCATGGTGCTCACCGACCGCCCCATCGGAGAAGTATGCCCGATCGAGCATGGAAGGATGGAGGGGCGGACGGTCCTGCAGTGGGACAAGGACGACTGCGCCTGGATGGGACTGGTGAAGTTCGACCTGCTGGGCCTCGGCATCCTCGCCGCGATCCAGTACAACTTCGACCTCGTGGAGCGGCATTTCGGGGAGAAGTGGGAGCTCCACACCATCCCCAAGGAGGAGCAGGGCGTGTACGACATGCTGTGCTTCGCGGATTCGGTGGGCGTCTTCCAGGTGGAGAGCCGTGCCCAGATGGGCATGCTCCCCCGGCTGCAGCCCCGGCAGTTCTACGACCTCGTCATCGAGGTGGCCCTCGTGCGCCCCGGACCGATCCAGGGCGGTGCCGTGCATCCCTACATCAAGCGGAAGATGGGCGAGGAGGAGGTCCGGTACATCCACCCCGACCTCGAGCCGGTCCTCGAGCGGACCCTCGGCGTCCCGCTCTTCCAGGAACAGCTCATGCAGATGGCGATGGTGGTGGGTGGCTGCTCCGGAGCGGACGCCGACCTCCTGCGCCGCGCCATGGGGTCCAAGCGCGGCGAGGAGCGGATCGATTCCCTCAAGGCCACGCTGTACGAGGGCATGGCCGCGAACGGGATCACCGGCGACGTCGCGGACACCATCTACAACAAGATCCACGCCTTCGCGAACTTCGGGTTCGCGGAGAGCCATTCGATCAGCTTCGCCCTGCTGGTCTATGTGAGCGCCTGGTTACGCCTGCATTATCCCGGGGCGTTCCTCGCCGCGCTCCTGCGGGCACAGCCCATGGGCTTCTACTCACCGCAGACCCTGGTGGCCGACGCCCGGCGGCACGGAGCCGTGGTCCTGCGGCCGGACATCCTGCACTCCGGGGTGCATGCCGACCTCGAGCCGCTCGAGGGCTACGAGCCCGCCGGTGATCCGTCGGCGCGCACCACCGGCCGGGACTGCTGCACGGAGGACGAGCAACCTCCGGTCGGGTACTTCGACCAGGACACACCGTTCGACTCGACCACGCACCGCCGCGACGGCAACTACGCGGTGCGGCTCGGACTGGCCGCCGTCGACTCCGTCGGCGTGAAGCTCGCCGAGAGGATCGTCGCCGAGCGGGATCGCCACGGACCGTACGAGGACATGCCGGACCTCGCACGCCGCACGGGTGCCACCGCGGGCCAGCTCGAGGCCCTTGCGGCGTCCGGCGCGTTCGAGTCGATGGGCCTGAGCCGCCGCGAAGCCCTGTGGAACGCCGGGCCGGCGTCGACCGAGCGCGAGGGCCAGATCAAGGGTACGGCCGTCTACATCCAGCCTCCCCTGATGCCCGAACTCTCGGACCTCGACAAGGTGGGTTCCGACCTGTGGTCCACGGGCATCACCCCCGACGACCACCCCGTACGCCATGCCCGCGCCCGGCTCGAGCGCCGGGACGTCCTGACGGCGCAGGAGCTCAGGGGGTTCGAGTCCGGCCGGCGGATCGAGGTGGCGGGAGTCGTGACGCACCGGCAGCGGCCCGCGACGGCGAGCGGGATCACCTTTCTGAACCTGGAGGACGAGACGGGACTGGTGAACGTCATCTGCTCGGTGGGGGTGTGGCAGCGCCACCGCCGGGTTGCCCGCGAGGCCAGCAGCGTGATCGTCAGGGGCATCCTGGAGCGGTCCCCGGAGGGGATCGTCAACGTCGTGGCGGACCGCATCGAGGTCCTGCAGCTCAGGGCGACCACGAAGTCCCGCGACTTCCGCTGACGGGTCCTGGACCCACCGCGGATGTCGCGGGACGCCGGATACGACGGAAGGGCCCCCGCCGAGCGGGAGCCCTTCCGTGTCGTCCATCTGTGCGCGAGGGGGGATTTGAACCCCCACACCCTTTCGGATACTGGCACCTGAAGCCAGCGCGTCTGCCGTTCCGCCACTCGCGCAATTTCGGGATTCCAACATCTGCACCCGGCAGGTGTTGTGAACAGCAGAGACCAGCATAACGGAGCCCGGCGGCAATTACCTAAACCGCCGCCGAGGCAGGCCCGGCGGCCGGGCACCTCCCAGCCGGCCACGGCACCCGATCGTTAGGACAAAGTAATCCTCGGGACCACTACCTGAAGCCCATTACCGGAGGCTCCAAGTAGTATCGGAGGGAACATGCCCGGCTGGACATTCCCATGACCCTGGCCGGGCCACGTCCCTCAGCACCCTGCTGACCGGGGCTCGGACACCTGTGCGACAGGGGAGGAGGCGGAAGATGGGCATTCTCGACAACGTGGAGCGAGGACTCGAAAAACTGGTCCGCGGAGCCTTCACCACCGGCACCCGCTCCCAGGTGCAGCCCCTCGAGATCGCCAGCGCCCTCCGCAAGGAACTGGACAACCGTTCCCTCGTCCTCGCGCAGGGCCGCACCCTCGCCCCCAACGTCTTCGCCGCCCGGCTGTCCGACTCCGACTTCGACCTCGCACAGCAGTGGGGCTCCGCCCTCGCCGAGGAACTGTGCGACGTCGTCATCGCCCACGTCAACAGCCAGCAGTACAGCCTCCAGGGGCCCGTGCGCGTCTCCTTCGAACACGATCCGGAGCTCCGGGCCGGCGTCTTCGAGATCGATTCCTCGATCGAGAAGCAGACCGCCGCGCCGCGCTCCCCCGGCCCTGCGGCACCCGCACCCCCGCGCCACCAGCCCACCCGGTACCAGCCGATCCTGAAGATGGACGGGCAGCGCTACTCGATCAATTCCGGATCCATCGTCCTCGGCCGCTCCTCGGAAGCGGACATCCTCGTCGATGACACCGGAGTCTCCCGGCGCCACCTCGAGATCCGCGCGCAGGGCGGCCGGATCTACGCCGTCGACCTCGGCTCCACCAACGGCAGCTACGTCAACGGGCAGCGGGTCGTCGGGCAGACCGAACTCACCGACGGGTCCATGATCACCATGGGGCGCTCACGCCTGACGTTCCACCTCCTCCCCTCGCAGGACGGGGCCGGCCACCGATGAGCGAAGCCGGAGAGCTCACCGTCACCCTGTTCCGCTTCGGGTTCCTGATCCTGCTGTGGGTCCTGGTACTCAGTACGGTCGGTGCCCTGCGCCGGGACCTCGCGGTCGGACGGCGCAACAGGGTCGGCGCGCCGACGGCCCGCGAGATCCGCAAGAACCCCGAACTCCTGCAGGAGCCGGCCCCGGCACGCACCGCGGCCCGGCGGCTGGTCGTCACGGAGGGCCCGCTCACCGGTACGACCCTCGACCTCGCGGCGAGTCCCATCCTCCTGGGCCGCGCCCAGGAGGCCACGCTGGTGCTCGAGGACGACTACGCCTCGGGCCGCCACGCCCGCCTCTTCCCGCAGGGCAGCCGCTGGTTCATCGAGGATCTCGGCTCCACGAACGGCACCTTCCTCGCCGGGGCCCAGCTGACGCGCGCACTGCCCGTCGAACCGAACATCCCCATCCGGATCGGTAAGACGGTCATCGAATTGAGGCCGTAGGAGTGCCGCTCGCCCTGAGGTTCGCGGCCCGCTCCGACGTGGGCAAGGTGCGGGCGAAGAACGACGACTCCGCCTACGTGGGCCGGTACCTGGCCGTCGTCGCCGACGGCATGGGCGGCCACGCCGGCGGCAACGTCGCCTCCGCCTCCACCGTCCTCGACCTGGTCCACCTCGATCACGGCGGGCACGACGGCGACGCCGGGACGCACCTGGCCGACGAGATCCAGACCGCGAACTCCCTGCTCTCCGAGCTCGTCGCCACCAATCCGCAGCTCGCCGGCATGGGGACGACGGTCACGGCGATCCTGCTCGAGGGACGCACCCTGCAGCTCGCCCACATCGGCGATTCGCGCGCCTACCGCCTCAAGGACGGCGTCTTCGAGCAGATCACCACGGATCACACGTTCGTCCAGCGCCTCATCGAGGAGGGGAGGCTCCGGCCCGAGGAGGCCGAGACCCACCCCCACAAGAACGTCCTCATGAGGGTCCTCGGCGACGTCGACGCGAGCCCGGAACTGGACCTCGCACAGTTCGACGCCGAGCCCGGCGAGCGCTGGCTGCTCTGCTCGGACGGCCTGAACGCCGTCCTGCAGGACCGCGCGGTGGAGCAGGTCGTGCGCGGGTCGGCGAGCATCCGCGAGTGCGTCGACACCCTCGTCGACCTGACGCTCGCGGGTGGCTCCCCCGACAACATCACCGTCGCCGTCGTCGAGGTCATCGAGGCGGACGACGACGACGCGTCGCCGCCGTCGTCCATCCCCCCGGCCCGGCAGGCCGCGGGTGAGCGCGACACGCCGACCGACCCGGGCGCGGACTCCCACCCGATCGACGGGAACGGCGACCTCCCCGGCGCGGCTATCCGCGCCGACGTCATCCGCCAGGACCTGCTCACGAGACCCCACATGCTCGTGGGATCGGCGGCGCTCGCGACCGAGACGGGCCAGATCCCGATCGTGACCCAGCGGTCCACGGAACGGCGCGCCGCGAAGATGCTGACCCACAAGGCGGAGCCGGAGGTGCCGGAGCGCGCCGAGGACGAGACCCCGGCGGGGAAGAAGCACTGGTTCCTCCCCGCGATCCTCGCCCTCATGACCCTCATCCTGATCGCCGTCGTCGGCCTGGGCTACACCTGGACCCAGACGCGCTACTACGTCGCGGACTCCGAGAACCGCGTGGCGATCTACACGGGCGTTCCCCAGCGGATCGGGCCGATCAGCCTCAGCGAGCTCTACGAGGTGACGGACATCCCCGTCTCCAACCTGCCCGAGTACCAGCGCTCCCAGCTGGCCACCACGCTCCCGGCGGCGAGCCTCGAGGAGGCCGAGCGGATCGTCGGCGACCTGCGCGGTCAGCTGCGTGCCGTCACGTGCGACCCGGCGCCCTCACCGACAGGGTCCGCCTCCGCGCGCCCGACCGCCTCGGCCGGCGCCCCCGCACCCTCCGCCTCGGCGTCCGGATCACCGTCGACCCGCCCGAGCGCCACGGCGTCCGCCGCGCCCTCGGCCTCCCCCTCGTCGTCCTCGGCCTCGGCCTCTCCCTCGTCGGGTCCCGCCGCAGCCGCGTCACCGCAGGCGACGGCGTCCGCCCCGTCGGCGTCATCCCCCGTCCTCGAATGTGAAGGTGCAGCAGATGAGTGATGTCCTGACCGTGCCCCGGTCGCGGCGCAACGTCGAGCTGCTCCTGCTCCTCCTCGCGCTGGCTGTCGCCGTCACCGCCAGCTACCTGGCGGGCGTGGACCGTGAGGAGGCGTTCAGCGAGTTCTTCTGGTCCCAGGCGCTGACCCTCACCATCATGAGCCTGTTCCTCCACATCGTCCTGCGGCTCCGGGCGAAGTATGCCGATCCGCTCATCCTTCCGATCGTGGTCGCACTGAACGGGATCGGCCTGGCCATGATCCACCGGCTGGATCTGTCGGCGATGCAGGCCAACCCGGACTTCACCCCCGTCGCGTCGCAGCAGGTCATGTGGACGGCCGTCGCGATGGGCGCCGCCGCCGCTCTCCTGATCCTGCTGCGGGACCACCGGCTGCTCAGGCGCTTCACCTACATCTCCCTGATCGTCAGCGCCGTCCTGCTCCTGCTGCCGCTCGCTCCGGCACCGATCGGACTGGAGATCAACGGGGCGAGGATCTGGATCTCCGTGGGGGTCGGCACCTTCCAGCCGGGCGAGATCGCGAAGATCACCCTCGCCATCTTCTTCGCCGGGTACCTCTCGACCAACCGGGACCTCATCCTGCTGGCGGGCAAGAAGCTCGGCCCCATCCAGTTCCCCCGCTTCAAGGACCTCGCCCCCATGGCGGCCGCCTGGCTCGTGAGCATCGGTGTCCTGATCTTCCAGCGGGACCTCGGCTCGTCCATCCTCTTCTTCGGCCTGTTCATGGTGATGATCTACGTCGCGACGAGCCGCGTCAGCTGGGTGCTGATCGGCCTGGCCATGATCGGCGTCGGCATCTTCGTGGCCCTCGAACTGTTCAGCCACGTCGCCCTGAGGTTCGATTCGTGGCTCAATGCCTTCTCCCCGGAGGTCTACGGCCGCGCGCCGGGCGGCAGCCACCAGGTGGTCCAGGGCCTGTTCGGCCTGGCCAACGGCGGACTCGCCGGGACGGGCCTCGGCGCGGGACGCCCCGACCTCGTCACCTATGCCAACAGCGACATGATCATCGCGGCCCTGGGAGAGGAACTGGGGCTCATCGGCGTCGTCGCCGTCGTGATGCTCTACGTGCTCCTGGTCTCCCGCGGCATCCGGGCGGCCCTCGGGACGAAGGACGGATTCGGCAAGCTCCTCGCCTGCGGCCTCTCCTTCACGATCGCCCTGCAGTGCTTCGTGGTCATCGGCGGCATCACGCGCCTGATCCCCCTCACCGGACTCACCACGCCGTTCATGTCGGCCGGCGGCTCGTCCCTGCTGGCAAACTGGCTGATCGTGGCCCTGATCCTGCTCATCTCCGAAGCCGCCCGCCGCCCGGCGCCGACGGCACCCATGAAGGACTCCTTCCCCGAAGCGCTCGGGGTCAACGGCAAACCCGTGAAGAAGCGGACCGCGAAGGCGGCGACCCCATGAACCAGGCCATCCGCAGGGCATGGGTCGTAGCCGTCAGCATGTTCGCCCTCGTGCTCGGGTCCCTCACCTACGTCCAGTTCTTCCAGGCCCAGGAGCTGAAGGACAACCCGTGGAACAGCCGCCAGCTGTACCAGGACTTCGGCCGGCAGCGGGGCGCGATCCTGGTCGACGGGCGTGCCATCGCCGAGTCCGTCCCCTCGAACGACGAGTTCAACTACCAGCGCGTGTACAACGAACCGGAGCTGTACGCGCACCTGAGCGGCTACTACTCGCTCTCCCTCGGGTCGTCGCAACTCGAGAAGGCGGAGTCGGAGATCCTCGCGGGAACCAGCAGCTCCCTGTTCTACGACCGGGTGGTGACCCTCTTCTCCGGCGTCGATCCCCAGGGCGCCTCCGTGGAGCTCACCATCGACCCGCAGATCCAGCAGCTCGCCTCCGACCTCATCCCCGACGGTCAGCGCGGCTCGATCGTGGTGATGGAGCCCTCCACGGGCAACATCCTCGCGATGGTCTCCAAGCCGTCCTACGACCCCAACCTCCTCGCGGGGCATGACACGGCGGTCATCGAACAGAACGCGGCGCGGCTCTCGGAGCAGCCGGGCCTCTCGATCTACACCAACCCGGCCACGGAGTCCCTCGTCTCCCCCGGGTCCGTGTTCAAGCTCATCGACGCCGCCGCGGCCCTCGAGTCCGGGGAGTACGACGCCGAATCGGAGATCCCGAATCCTCCCGCGCTCGAGTTCCCCGGCATCGAGTACACCCTGCCGAACTTCGTCTCGGGCGGCTGTGCGAGCAGGTCGACGGCGGACCTCGAGTTCGCGCTGGAGCAGTCGTGCAACACGCCCTTCGCGCAGATCGCGCTGGACCTCGGCGAGGATGCCATCCAGGAGCAGGCCGCGAAATTCGGCTTCGGCGAGGAGATGACCATTCCCACCAACGTGGTCGCGAGTACCTTCCCCTCGGACCTGACGGACCCCGAACTGGCGCAGTCCGCCGTCGGCCAGTTCGATACGCGCGTGACCCCGCTCCAGATGGCGATGGTATCCGCGGCGATCGCCAACGACGGCCAGCAGATGAAACCCCAGCTCGTGAAATCCATCCGGGCCGCGGACCTCGAGCTCATCGAGTCGCCCGAGCCGGAGTCGCTGCGCCAGTCGGTCAGCCGGGACACCGCGGACCAGCTCACGGAATGGATGGTCAACGTGGTGGACAACGGCACGGCCACGGGCGCCCAGGTCCCGGGTGTCCGGGTGGCCGGCAAGACAGGCACCGCGGAATTCTCCGCGACCGGCGACAACGCCTGGTTCACGGGCTTCGCTCCCGCGGACGACCCCCAGATAGCCCTCTCGATCGTGATGGAGAACGTGGACATCCCCACTGGTCAGCAATTGACCTCACCCAGTGCCAAGAGACTCATAGAGGCGGTGTTGAACAGATGAGGCCCACATCAGGCATCACCCTGGGCGGCAGGTTCGAACTGACCGAACGGATCGCCATCGGTGGCATGGGCGAGGTGTGGAAGGCCCGGGACCAGATCCTCGGCCGCGTCGTCGCGATCAAGATCCTCAAGGAGGAGTACTCGGGTGATCCCGCGTTCCTCAACCGCTTCCGGGCTGAAGCCCGCCACACGGCGCTGCTGAACCACGAGGGCATCGCCAACGTCTTCGACTACGGCGAGGAAGGCGGATCGGCGTACCTCGTCATGGAGCTCGTCCCCGGGCAGCCGCTCTCGGCCGTCATCGAGAAGGAACGGGTCCTCTCCCCGGACCGCACGCTCTCGATCGTCGGGCAGACCGCCACGGCCCTCGCCGTCGCGCATCGCCAGGGGCTGGTGCACCGTGACGTGAAGCCCGGCAACATCCTCGTGATGCCGGACACCCGCGTCAAGATCACCGATTTCGGCATCGCCCGGCTGGCCGACCAGGTGCCGCTCACTGCCACGGGGCAGGTCATGGGGACGGCGCAGTACCTCGCTCCGGAGCAGGCGACCGGCCAGCCGGCAACGGGCTCGTCCGACATCTACGCGCTCGGCGTCATCGGGTACGAGCTGCTGGCCGGACGGCGCCCGTTCTCCGGCGAGTCGCAGATCGCGATCGCCCTGGCGCAGGTCAACGACGCCCCGCCGCCGCTCCCGCAGTCCATCCCGCGCCCGGTCCGGGCCCTCATCGGCTCCATGCTGGCCAAGGACCCCGCGGATCGCCCGCGGGACGCCGAGGCCCTCGCACGCGCCGTCGACGCCATCCGCGCCGGTGATATCCGCGCCGCGGAGGCCGCCGTCCCGGGCCTGCTGTCCTTCGCCTCGGACTCCGGCGTCGAAACCGCAGCGATCCCGCGCCAGGACACGCAGGCGACGACGATGGTGCCCGCACCGTCGACGTCGGCCCTCCCCACGGTCGCCGCACCCGCCGCGGCCGGGGCGGCTGCGGGCATCGCCGCCTCGCGGGCCTGGTCGGACGACGGCGCCGATACGCCTCCGCCCGGCGAGCCGGTCCGCGACGAGGACGAGAACCGACGGAGCCCCTGGCTCATCCCGCTGATCGTGCTGCTCCTCCTGGCCCTCGGCGCCATCGCCTTCCTGGTCCTGCAGCCGCTGCTGACCGCTGACGGCGACCCCGCACCGGTGGAGACGAGCGCCTCCGCGACTCCCTCGCCCGCGCCCACCACGCCGTCGCCCACGCCGTCGCCCACCACACCCTCGCCGTCCCCGAGCACGACGGAGGCCGAGCAGGTGGTCATCACCCCGAGCCAGTACCTGGGCCGGCCCGAGGCGGAGGTCTCGGCCGAGCTCGGTGGCCTCGGGTTCCGCGTCGAGACCCAGCGGGAGCCGTCCGCCGAGTACGCCGCCGGGCTCGTGATCGGCGTCGCCCCGGTCGGCGCGCTCAGCCCGGGCGAGACCATCACCCTCACCGTGTCGGCGGGACCCGAACAGGTCACGATTCCCGCGGGGCTGCAGGGACGCACCGAGGCCGAGGTCCAGGCGGTGCTCGTGGACCTCGGACTGCGGCCCGTGAACGCCGGCAGCGAGGAGTCGACGGAACCCGAGGGAACCGTCCTGCGGACCAGCCCCGGACCCGGCGCCGAGGTGCCGGTCGACAGCGAGGTCAGCTACGTCGTCTCGTCCGGCCCTCCCCCCACGCAGCCGCCGGCCCCGCAACCGGAGGCTCCCCCGACGACGCCGGCGACGGCAGCGGCGGCGGCTCCCCAACCGGCGGATCCCACGCCGACGTCGACAGCCACCTCCGGCCCATGACCGGCGGCCGGGGGCGGCGCAGGGAGGCTGCGGCGTGACAACCACCGAGCGCGTCCTGAACGGGCGCTACGAGATCCGCGAGCTGATCGGACGCGGCGGCATGGCCGACGTCTACCGCGGCGTGGACCTGCGCCTCGGCCGCTCGGTCGCCGTCAAGGTGCTGCGCGAGGACCTCGCGCGTGACCCCCTCTTCCAGGCGAGGTTCCGGCGGGAGGCCCAGGCCGTGGCGGGGCTCAACAACCCGAACATCGTGGCGGTGTACGACACGGGCGAGGAGGAGATCCCCGACCGGCCGCAGCACGAGGTGCGGGTCCCGTTCATCGTCATGGAGTACGTGAAGGGCTTCACCCTGCGCGACCATGTCAAGGCCGGCGACCTCACCCCGGAGGACACCGTCGCCTACGTGGCCGCTGTCCTCGGCGCACTCGGCTACAGCCACCGCGCCGGCATCGTGCACCGCGACATCAAGCCCGCCAACGTCATGATCACGCCCGCCGGCTCCGTCAAGGTGATGGACTTCGGCATCGCGCGCGCCATCGCCGATTCACAGGCCACCATGACGCAGACCCAGGCCGTCCTGGGGACAGCGCAGTACCTCTCCCCCGAACAGGCACGCGGCGAGACCGTCGACGCGCGGAGCGACCTGTACTCCACCGGCTGCCTGCTGTTCGAACTCCTCACGGGCCGGCCGCCGTTCATCGGCGACAGCCCCGTCTCCGTCGCCTACCAGCATGTACGGGAGGCACCTCCGCTCGCGAGCAGCCTGAACCCCGAGGTCACCCCTGCCCTCGACTCGGTGCTCGCCAGGGCACTCCAGAAGGACCGCGACCATCGGTTCGTGGATGCCGACGCCTTCCGGAGGGCCCTGCTCGACGCCGGTCGCGGCGTGGTGCTCGCTGCGGCGGAGGACGCCACGGAGACCCTGGACGTCCAGGCGACGCGGGCCCGCCCTGCGGTGGTGGGGGCTGCCGCGGCAGCGGCCGGCGGACCGGGCACCCGTGCCATGGACAGGGTCACCGGTGACGGGCCGTCGGCCGGCGCGGGTGTCGAACCGGCCGGGGACGCCGACGACCGGCTGGACGTCCTGCGGGACCGGGGCGAGCCGGACCAGCGGGCCGAGCGGCACCGCAGGGCCTCCCGGGCCGCCTGGACCACCGTGTTCTTCGCGGCGGTGCTGATCGTGCTCGCCGCCGGCTACTTCGTGGTGACCTCCCTGAACAACCGGCCCGCGCAGGAGGCGACGACGGTCGGCGTCCCCGACCTGGTGGGCATGCCGGAAGCCGATGCGAGGGACGCCATCGTGGATGCGGGCCTCATCCCGTCCACGGACGAGGAGTTCAATGCGTCGGTCGACGCCGGGGACGTCATCTCCTCGGACCCGTCGGCGGGCGCATCGGTCGAGGCGGACTCCCGCGTGAACATCACGGTCTCGCGGGGGCCGGCGAACGTGGTGCTGCCCGAGTCCCTGGCCGGGCTCACGGAATCCTCGGCGCGGGACGCTCTCGAGGACCTCGGGCTGAAGGGTGGTGAGGTCACCGAGGAGACCAGCGCCGCCGTCGCACAGGGCAGGGTGATCACCACGAGTCCCCAGGCCGGGCAGTCCGTACCGGTCGGCAGCGCCGTGGACCTCGTGCTCTCCAACGGACGGGTGACGGTACCCCTGCTCACCGACCTCACGCTCGCCCAGGCGCAGGCCCTGCTCGAGGATCCGGCGGTCCAGCTCCCCTTCAGGGTGCTTGAGCTGGAGAACAGCGTCGTCCAGCCCGGGATCATCACGGCGCAGTCGGAACCGGCACGGTCCGCCGTCGCGCAGGGGACGGAGATCGTCCTCACCATCGCGAAGGCGCCGGCCCCGCCCCCCGTGGAACCGACGCCGGAGCCGACGGAGGATCCGACCGACCCGCCCAGCGACGAACCGGCCGACGAACCGTCCGGACCGCCGACGGAGCCCTCCGAATCACGGCCGACGGAGGACGACGACTAGCTGGACACCTGGCGGGCGATGAGCGGGCTGAGCCCGGCCGACGTCGCCGCTGCGCCCTCGAGGCCCAGGGACTCGAGCCAGTTCCCGAGCATCCGGTACCCGCCCTCCGTGAGGACCGATTCCGGATGGAACTGGACCCCGCACAGCGGGGCGCTCCGGTGCTCGAGACCCATGATGATCCCGCTGGCCGTCCGGGCCGTCACGGAGAGCTCGGCCGGGACGTCGTCGCTGACGGCCGCGAGCGAGTGGTAGCGCGTCGCCGTCACGGGGGAGGGGAGCCCGGAGAAGACACCGGTGGCGTCGTGCTCCACCAGCGAGGTCTTCCCGTGCATCAGCTCGGGCGCGTGGGTGACGGTTCCGCCGTAGGCCTCCGCGAGCGCCTGGTGCCCGAGGCAGACCCCGAGCATGGGCTTGCCGTTCTCGCCGCACCACCTGATCAGATCGACGCACACCCCGGCATCAGCGGGCGTCCCCGGACCGGGGGAGATCAGGACGCCGTCCCGCGCGGCGGCCATCTCCTGCGCCTCGGCGAGCGTGAGGTCGTCGTTGCGGACCACGGTCGTCTCTGCTCCGAGTTCCTGGAGATAGCCGACCAGCGTGTAGACGAAGCTGTCGTAGTTGTCGACGACGAGGATTCTGGTGGTGTCGGCCATGAGCTACGGGGAACCAATCGTTGAGTCGGTGAGCGGGTTGAACTGGGAGACCCAGGGAAACACGAAGAGCATCAGCACGGCGACCGCCAGAAGGGCCAGGATCACGCTGAGGACGATGCGCAGCCACCGCGGCCCCGGGAGGGCCCGGAAGATCCATCCGTACATGGTGACTATCCCCGTCCTGCGGCGCGGGCTACCTGCTCCGCGATCCCGGGCGGAGGTCCCGCGTCCCAGGGACGCCAGGACTCCAGTACCGAGTAAGCAATAATACGCTCCTGCGCCCCGAACCTCGGATTGCAGCTGGTCAGGGTGAGGATGCGGTCCACCGGCTCGGCCCCGGGATCCGTGGGTACCGGCGCGATCACGTCCGCCCGGTCCGGCAGGACGATCTCCGTGTTGCGGAAGACATACGTGTAGTAGCCGTCGCGCGTCTGGACGTAGATCCGGTCGCCCGGGACCAGCGTGTGGATCTGGTCGAGCACCTGCCCGTGTGTCTGGCGGTGCCCCGCGAGGGCGAAGTTCCCGACCGCGCCGGGAGCGCCCGTCCCGGGGTAGTGCCCCAGACCGAGGTTGTCGAGGACGTCGGGGCCGACACCGGCCGTGACCGGTCGTGAGTAGTCGGCACCGAAGCGGGGGATGTAGACGGCCCCGAACGTCCCGGTCAGGCCTGTCTGCGGAAGAACGACGGGGTCGCCGAAATCCTCCGGGCCGACCGCGTCGGCGCCCTGCACCGGGGACGCGGGGGCCTCCGCGATGGAGGGAGCGTCGGAGAAGAACTGCTCGAGCGCCTGGTCCTGCTTGACCCCGGCGTCGATGTTGGTCCACCAGAGCTCCCACCCGACGAACAGCAGGAGGATCACCCCTGCGGTGATCAGCAGCTCGCCGACCACCTGGGCAACCAGCTGGAACGGGGTGCGGCGGCGACGAGACGGCCGTTCCCCGACCGCACGGCCGTGCGGCCGGGCGTCGAGGGCCGACCTGACCATTACCGCTCCTGCCCTGGGGTTGCACGGGTATCGGACGGTTCTTGGCTAGAATCATGGGGATAACCGGGCCGCCGGACGTCGTTCTCCTTCAGGATAGCCTGCGGGTCCGGGCACTCACGGCGGCCGGTACGACCACCGGCGCAGCTGACCCCAGCCGTGCCCTGCCGAGGAGAAACCGTGCCCGAGTCGAAGCCCCGTAAGAGAGCCAGGTCCGCTGCTCCCGCCGTGAAGTCCTCGCAGCCGAAGCCGAACCCCGTCTGGTACAAGCCCGTCATGTTCGGCCTCATGATCGTCGGCCTGCTGTGGATCATCACGTTCTACATCTCCGAATCCCGGTTCCCCGTCGAGGCATGGGGCTCGTGGAACATCCTCGCCGGCTTCGGCATCGCGATCGTCGGCTTCCTGATGACGACCCGCTGGCGGTAGCAGCCGGGCCGGCGTCGACGCCCGAAGGGCGTCCACGCTGTGTACACACGGTGTGCAGAAAGTTATCCACAGCTGTGTACAGATTTGTTGATGGTTCAGGAACTGGCCCGAAATCCCGGGCGAGGCTTATCCACAGCTGTGGAATTACATGTGTGTAAGTTATCCCCGATGTGGATAAGTGGTGTGGACAACTGCGGGAGGGCCGGTGCACAACGCACCGACCCTCCCGAATCCGTCCCGTCCGACGTGCCTCGCTAGAACGGCAGGAGCGAGACTCCCAGCACGGTCAGCAGGACCAGGAGGACGACGACGCCTCCGAGCCCCAGCCACTGGAGCCGCGCCTGCTGCGGACCGCGTGGGACGTAGGCGATCACCGCGGCGCACGCAGCGCCGGCCACGAGCCCGCCCAAGTGCGCCTGCCAGGCGATCGAGGGGATCAGGAATCCCAGGGCGGCGTTGATCGCGATCAGGACGATGATCTGCCGGACATCCCCGCCCCGCTTCCGTTGGACGATGAAGAGCGCACCGAACAGCCCGAACACCGCACCGGACGCGCCGACCACACCCTGTCCGGGGTTCCCTGACAACAGCAGGACGCCGACGGAACCGCCGAGGGCGGAGATCAGGTAGAGGGCGAGGAACCGCGCCCGTCCCAGTGCGGGTTCCAGGACCTTCCCCAGGATGTACAGCGCGTACATGTTGAAGGCGATGTGGAGGAACGACCCCGGTGAATGGAGGAACGCCGCCGTCAGCATGCGCCACGGCTGGGCGGGGACCGCGCCCTCCACTCCGGCGGTGAAGAACAGCGCATAGATGAACGCGCTCGTCATCCCGGGCAGCACCAGCTGCAGGAGGAAGGCCACCAGGCAGATGCCGATCAGGGTGTAGGTCACAACCGTGGTGCCCCCGCGCGCGACGCCACCGAAAGCGGTCCGGTAGACCGGAGCGGCAGCCGCCTGCTCCCGCACGCAGTCCACGCACTGGAAACCGACGGCAGCGGGCCTCTGGCACTCAGCGCACGCGGGCCGCTCGCACCTCTGGCATCTCACATAGCTGACACGGTCGGGGTGCCGGGGGCAGACAGGGGCCTGCTGGCTTCCGGCGTCGGGCGCGGGGACACCGTAGGACATGTGGGTTAGAGCTGTTCCACGGTGATGCTCTTGATGACGACATCCTCGAGGGGCTTGTCGCGCATGTCGGTGGCGATGGAGTTCAGCTTCTCCACGACCTCACGCGACTTCTGATCGGTGACGTCACCGAAGATGGTGTGCTTGCCCTGCAGCCACGTGGTGGGCACGGAGGTGATGAAGAACTGCGAGCCGTTGGTGCCGCGGCCGCCCTGGGTGCCGGCGTTCGCCATCGCCAGCTTGTACGGCTCCTGGAAGGAGAGATCCGGGTTGATCTCGTCGTCGAACCTGTACCCGGGGCCGCCGGTGCCCTGGCCGAGGGGGTCCCCGCCCTGGATCATGAAGTCCTTGATGATGCGGTGGAAGATCGTCCCGTCGTAGAGGGGGGCGTTGCTCTCCTCGCCGGTCTGCGGGTGGGTCCAGGCGATCTCGCCGGTCGCGAGGCCGACGAAGTTCTTCACCGTCTTCGGCGCGTGGTTGCCGAACAGGTTCACCTCGATGTCGCCCTGGTTGGTGTGGATGGTCGCTTTTGCTGTCGGAATAGCAGTCATCAGGCCATTCTTCCACGCGGCATCTGACAATAAGCTGGGGCGGGGCCATTCCGCGCACAGTGAAACGACCGCCCCGGGGGTATCCGGTGCGCCCGACGGATAGCACCCTCTGCCCATGCAACGTAGGCTGATGAAAACGAGTAACCACCCCCCTTGGAGGTTTTTGTGAAGAAGAACGCACGCAGCACCCACGAACTCGAGGAAGGCGTCGCACTCGGACTGGCAGCCGCTGCCGGGCTGGCCGCCGCACGGGACTGGGCCACGCCCCGGGTCGACGCCGCCTACGGATGGGCGAAGCCCCGGTGGGAGAAGGGCATCGAGACCGCAGGCCCGGCCCTCCAGGACACCGTCCGCAAGGCCACGGAGGGAGTCTCCGAAGGCATCGCCGGTGGCATCGCGGTCGTCGCTCCGAAGATCCAGGGTGGCATCGACAAGGTCGGTCCGCGTATCTCCCAGGTCATCGACGACACCACCCCCAAGATCCAGGGCACCCTCGACAAGGCCGCCCCGGCGCTGACCTCGGCGAAGGTCAAGGTCGTCGACGACTACCTGCCGACCCTGTCGACGAAGCTGGGCGAGGCAGCGGACAACGCGTCGCGGTCCCTCGCCTCCACCCATGTGCCGCCCTCCGTCGAGAAGGCCGTCACCAGGATCACGGGTGACAAGAAGGCGGTCAAGAAGGCCCAGAAGCGCCTGGTGGCCGCGACCCTGCAGGCCTCGAAGGACCTGAAGAAGAGCGGGCGACGCAAGAAGGGCAAGGGCTGGCTGATCTTCGGCATCATCCTGAGCGCGGTCGTCGCCGGTGTCGCCGTCTGGCGGGCCTCGAAGCCCGTGGAGGACCCCTGGAAGACGCCGGCCCCGATCAAGGCGACCCCGGCCCCGGTCTCGAGCGAGAAGACCCGTGAAGCGAAGGAGGTCGTCACGTCCATCAAGGAAGCGGCCGATCGCGCCGCGAAGTCGGGCGACGCCGCGACGGGCGCAGCCAAGGACGACAGCAAGAACAAGACCGCTGACGCTGCCCAGACCGTCGCCGACAAGGCGAAGGAAGCAACGCAGGAGGCCAAGTCCTCGACCAAGCCGTCGGACGGCCCCAAGGCCTGACCCGAACCGCAGCACGAAGGAACCCCCAGCCCACCGGCCGGGGGTTCCTTCGTTTCTTATGACCGTCGGTTCATATAACCTCTGACGACTATTACTCGCCGCCCAGCCCGGGCGGATTGGTCATCCCCGGCTCTGCACCGACGGGCGAGAGCCGTGCCTTTCGCCGCTGCTGTCCCCGGATCACGACGGCGAGGCCCGCCAGGATGAGGACCAGGCCGCCGTAGGTCCCGAGGGGCAGCTGCTCGCCGAGGAAGACCGCCGCGAGGATGGCCGCTCCCGGGATCTCGAGCAGGATGATCATGGAGACGACGAGCGGGCTCATGACGGCCAGGAGATGGTTGAAGACGGAGTGGCCCATGATCTGGGCCAGCAGGGTCACGGCGAGGATCCCCGCCCAGGCGGCGGGGCTGAAGCCGACGATGGGTTGCCCCGTGGCAGCGCACAGGGCCAGGAGGATGACGGCGCAGGCTCCGTAGCACAGCGTGGTGTAGGTCCCTGTGGACATGGTCCGCCGGGCAGCCGCTCCGGCCATCTGGTAGACGCCAGCAAGGGCGCCCCCGGCCAGGGCCAGCAGGTCGCCGAGGAGCGCCTCCCGCGACAGCGAGAGATCGAACCCGGTGATGATGACCACGCCGACGAAGGCCACGCCGAGCCCCGCGACGACCGCCGCCTGCGGTCGTGATCCCAGCAGGGCGTTGAAGAGCGCGATCCATGCCACCTGGAGGCAGACGAGGGCCGTGGCGGCGGCAACGGACGTCAGTTTGAGCGCCGTGATGAAGCACGCGAAGTGGAGGGCGAGGGCCACGGCCGCGATGGCGAGCCGACGGTAGTCCTCCCGCGTCAGCGCAGCGAACTCGGCCCTCTTGGACACGGCCGCCGGAGCACCCATCAGCGCGGCACCGAGGAGGTTGCGCCAGAAGGCGATGGCCAGGACGGGCGCCGCCGTGGCAGCCATGATCGGTCCGGACGCCGAGACCCCGATGACACCGAGGATCGAGAGGAAGATAGTCACCCGGCAACTGTAGGGCACCGTGTCGTCCACCCGTCATCTGCCCCCGAACGCGAAAAGTCCCGGCCGATGGCCGGGACTTTTCTTCGGTGGAGGCACGGGGACTCGAACCCCGAACCCCCTGCTTGCAAAGCAGGTGCGCTACCAATTGCGCCATGCCCCCGAAATGAACGTCGTCCTGCCGGCGCGCCGTTCGGTGAAGCTAGACCACGTCGTCCGTCGCACTGCTCCAGACGTTCTTGCTCTTCTCGGAATCCCTCCACCGCTTGTACACGAGGACACTTACGGCAGCCGCTGCTGCGACGAGCAACTTCTTCACGACAGTCTCCTTGCAGTCCCTTGCGGGTGGTGGATCCGTGGGCGTACCAGGACTTGAACCTGGGACCTCTTCGTTATCAGCGAAGCGCTCTAACCGCCTGAGCTATACGCCCCGATGCCTCTTCGGGCCGAGATACGACTTTACAGTAGTGTCTCGGCATTCATCAAATCGCCCGGGGGCGCCGAAGAAGCCGGTCCCTAGTCGTCCGTGAGCGTGACGCCGATACCGCCGACGAGGGTGGACGAGATGTTGTACAGCACGGCCGACAGCATGGCGAGGGCGGTCAGGAGTACGACGTTCACGACGGCGATGATCGTCGCGAAGGAGAGCACCTGCGGCAGGGAGGCGAACTGACGGAGGTCGAAACCGCCGCTCTCGGACCCTGCGATCTCGCGGAGCAGCTCGTTCACGCCGTCGAAGATGCCGGTCAGGTCGAGGACCGTCCAGATCACGAAGGACGCGACGACCGTGACGATCCCCAGCGCGACGGACAGCAGGAAGGACATCTTCAGGACCGACCACGGATCGACCTTGCTGACGAGCAGCCGGGCCTTGCGGGCCTTGGCCTTCGGAGCCGGCTTCACGAGCCCTGGGCGCTGGGCGGGGCGGTTGGCCTGTCCCGCGGGCCGCTGCGGCGGGCGGGCGGGCGCATTCGTCCGCGGCGATCCCCCGGGCGTGCGCACCTGTCCGCTGGACGACCGCGGGTTGGTATTGGCCGAGCTCACTCGTTACCTCCGTATTCGGGCGACTCAGCGTCGGGCTCAGCCGTTTCCTCTGTCGACAACCGTACTTCATCGGCTGTGAACTCCGCAGGATCCTCCTGCGGGGTGACCGTTCCGATCAGGTCCACATCCGGGCTGGCCTCGGTCGGATCCTCGACGAGGCCCTCCTCGACGGCGACGCTGCGCTCACTGTTGCGGGCGACGGCGATGATGCGGTCGGTCTTGTCCGGCTTCGCGAAGATGACTCCCATGGTGTCGCGTCCCTTGGCGGGGACACCGGCCACCGCGGAACGCACCACCTTGCCACCACCCATGACCACGAGGACCTCGTCCTCCTCCTGGACGACGAGCGCCCCGACGAGGTCTCCGCGCTCCTCGGCCAGCTTCGCGACCTTGATGCCCAGCCCGCCGCGGCCCTGCACGCGGTAGTCGTCCACCCTGGTCCGCTTCGCGAAGCCGCCCTCGGTGACGATGAAGACGAACGAATCGTCGGTGACCACGTTCGCGGCCAGCAGTTCGTCGTCTGGGCGGAACTTCATGCCGGTCACACCCGAGGTGGCACGCCCCATGGGCCGCAGGGCGTCGTCGTCGGCCGTGAACCGCAGCGACTGCCCCTTGCGGGAGACGAGCATGATGTCGTCGTCGCCGGACACCAGCTGCGCGGAGACGAGTTCGTCGTTGTCGCGCAGGTTGATCGCGATCACGCCCGCAGTGCGGTTCGTGTCGTAGTCCTCGAGCCGTGTCTTCTTCACCAGGCCGCGCTTGGTCGCGAGGACCAGGTAGGGCGACTGCTGGTAGTCGCGCAGGTCCAGGACCTGGGCGATCGTCTCGTCCGGCTGGAAGGCCAGGAGGTTGGCCACGTGCTGACCCTTGGCGTCCCGCGCCGCCTCGACGAGCTCGTACGCCTTCGCGCGGTACACCCGGCCGAGGTTGGTGAAGAACAGGAGCCAGTGGTGGGTGGTCGTGACGAAGAAGTGCTCGACGACGTCGTCACCGCGCAACTGGGCACCCCTGATGCCCTTGCCGCCGCGGGCCTGCTGGCGGTAGTTGTCGCTCCGGGTGCGCTTGACGTATCCACCGCGGGTGATGGTGACGACCATCTCCTCCTCGGGGATCAGGTCCTCCATGCTCATGTCGCCGTCGTAGCCCATGAGGATCTCGGTGCGGCGGTCGTCGCCGAACTTCGCGACGATCTCCGCGAGTTCGGTACTGACGATGCCGCGCTGCACGTCCTCGGAGGCGAGGATCCGGTTGAACTCCGTGATCATCGACTCGAGTTCGGCGTGGCGGTCCTGGATCTTCTGCCGCTCGAGGGCGGCCAGGCGGCGGAGCTGCATGTTCAGGATGGCGGTGGCCTGCAGCTCGTCGATCGAGAGCAGCTCCATCAACCCGTCCCGTGCCTGGTCCGTCGTGGACGAGGCACGGATCAGGGCGATGACCTCGTCCAGGGCATCGAGGGCCTTCAGCAGACCGCGGAGGATGTGTGCCTCCTCCTCCGCCTTGCGCAGCCTGTACCGGGTGCGGCGCACGATGACCTCGAGCTGGTGGGTCACCCAGTGGCGGATGAACGCGTCGAGGCTGAGCGTGCGGGGCACGTCGTCCACGATCGCCAGCATGTTCGCGCTGAAGTTGTCCTGGAGCTGCGTGTGCTTGTACAGGTTGTTGAGGACCACCTTCGCGACAGCGTCGCGCTTCAGCACGATCACGAGGCGCTGGCCGGTGCGGCCCGACGTCTCGTCGCGGAGGTCGGCGATGCCGCTGACCTTGCCGTCCTTGACGAGCTCCGCGATCTTGATCGCCAGGTTGTCGGGGTTGGCCTGGTAGGGCAGTTCCGTGACGACGAGGCACGTCCGGTTCTGGATCTCCTCGACATTGACGACGGCCCGCATGGTGATGGAGCCGCGGCCCGTGCGGTAGGCGTCCTCGATGCCCTTGTGCCCGAGGATCTGGGCGCCGGTGGGGAAGTCGGGGCCCTTGATCCGCGCGATCAGCGCCTCGAGGAGCTCCTCCTTCGTGGCGTCCGGGTGCTCGAGGTACCACTGGACCCCGTCGGCCACCTCCCGCAGGTTGTGCGGCGGGATGTTGGTGGCCATGCCGACGGCG
Source organism: Arthrobacter sp. Ld5 (assembly GCF_051172775.1). Lineage (NCBI taxonomy): Bacteria > Bacillati > Actinomycetota > Actinomycetes > Micrococcales > Micrococcaceae > Arthrobacter > Arthrobacter sp. Ld5. The sequence continues at coordinate 159,735 of NZ_JBPKBO010000024.1, read as the reverse complement.
ATACCGGAGGATCCGTTGACGAGCAGGTTCGGGAAGCGCGACGGGAGGATCGTCGGCTCCTGGTTCTTGCCGTCGTAGTTGTCCTGGAAGTCGACGGTCTCCTCGTCGATGTCCCGCACCATCTCCATGGCGAGCGGGGCCATTTTCGTCTCGGTGTATCGCGGGGCCGCGGCGCCGTCGTTGCCCGGCGATCCGAAGTTCCCCTGGCCGAGGGCCAGCGGGTAGCGCATCGTCCAGTCCTGGATCAGGCGCACCAGGGCGTCGTAGATCGCCGAGTCGCCGTGCGGGTGGTACTGGCCCATGACCTCGCCGACCACGCGGGCGCACTTGTTGAACGACCGGTCCGGCCGGTAGCCGCCGTCGAACATCGCGTAGAGCACACGGCGGTGCACGGGCTTCAGCCCGTCGCGGACGTCGGGCAGGGCCCTGCCCACGATGACCGCCATCGCGTAGTCGAGGTAGGACCGCTGCATCTCCGTCTGCAGGTCGACCTGCTCGACACGGTCCGTCAGGACCTCGCCCTCGAGGGGCTCGTCCGGTCCGTTGCCGGTGATCTCGTCACTCATGAATCAGTTCCGTTCGTGAAGGTGGGCCTTGCCTGCCGGCCGGGCTCAGGCGTGAGTGGCTCCGACATTCTGTGTAGGCGCTTCAATATCTGCGAGGAACGAGCAGATTTCGTTGCGCCGGCAGAATGCCGGAGACACACACCTAGATGTCCAGGAAACGCACATCCTTGGCGTTCTGCTGGATGAAGTTGCGGCGGGATTCGACGTCCTCGCCCATCAGGACGGAGAACACCTGGTCGGCGGCCGCGGCGTCGTCCATGGTCACCTGCAGCAGGGTGCGGTGCTCCGGATCCATGGTGGTGTCCCACAGTTCCGTGTAGTCCATCTCGCCGAGGCCCTTGTAGCGCTGGATCCCGTTGTCCTTGGGCAGCCGCTGGTTGTTCGCGATGCCCATCTTGATGACCTCGTCGCGTTCCCGGTCGCTGAACACGTAGTCGTGCTTCGCGTTGGACCACTTGATCCGGTAGAGCGGCGGCTGCGCGAGGTACACGAAGCCGTTCTCGATGAGCGGTCGCATGTAGCGGAACAGGAGGGTCAGCAGCAGCGTCGTGATGTGCTGGCCGTCCACGTCTGCATCGGCCATGAGCACGATCTTGTGATATCGCGCCTTGTCGACGTCGAAGTCCTCCCCGATCCCCGCGCCGAAGGCGGTGATCATGGCCTGGACCTCGCTGTTGCCGAGGGCACGGTCGAGGCGGGCACGCTCCACGTTCAGGATCTTGCCGCGCAACGGCAGGATGGCCTGGGTCTCGGGATTCCGCCCGCGGACCGCGGAGCCTCCGGCGGAGTCGCCCTCGACGATGTAGATCTCGGACCGCGCCGGGTCCTTGGACTGGCAGTCCTTGAGCTTGCCGGGCATGCCGCCGGATTCCAGCAGCCCCTTGCGGCGCGTGGACTCCCGCGCCTTGCGGGCTGCGAGGCGCGCTTGGGAGGCCTGGATCGACTTTCGGATGACGTCGCGGGCCGGCCCGGGATTGCGCTCGAGCCAATCACCGAGCTGGTCGGTGACCACCCGCTGGACGAAGCCCTTCGCCTCGGAGTTGCCGAGCTTCGTCTTCGTCTGGCCCTCGAACTGCGGCTCGGACAGCTTGACCGAGATGACGGCGGTCAGGCCCTCGCGGATGTCGTCACCCGTGAGGTTGTCGTCCTTCTCCTTGATGATGTTCTTCTCGCGTGCGTACTTGTTGATCAGCGTCGTCATGGCCGCACGGAAGCCCTCTTCGTGCGTCCCGCCCTCGTGCGTGTTGATGGTGTTCGCGTAGGTGTGCACGCTCTCCGAATACGCGGACGTCCACTGCAGGGCCACCTCGACGGCCATCCTGCGGTCCGTGTCCTCCGTCTCGAAGGCGATCACGTCGGGGTGGATCACGTCCACGCGCTTGGACGAGTTGAGGTGGCGGACGTAGTCGAGCAACCCGTTCTCGTACAGGTACACCACGGACCGGTGCTTCGGCTCCCCGTCGGTACCCTGCGCACTCTCGACCTCCGCGACCTCCTCGGTCTCCACCGCGTCGACGCGCTCGTCCGTCAGCGTGATGCGCAGTCCCTTGTTGAGGAACGCCATCTGCTGGAATCGTGCGCGGAGCGTCTCGAAGTCGAACTCGGTGCTCTCGAAGATCGAGTCGTCCGGGTAGAACGTCTGCGTGGTGCCGGTCTCGGACGTAGGCTCGCCCTTCCTCAGCTCGCCGACGGGCTTCCCGCCGTCCGCGAAGGACTGCCGCCACACGTGGCCCTGGCGCCGCACTTCCGTCTCCACGCGCTCGGAGAGGGCGTTGACGACCGAGATGCCGACGCCGTGCAGTCCGCCGGAGACCGCGTACCCGCCGCCCCCGAACTTGCCGCCGGCGTGGAGAATGGTCATGACCACTTCCACGGTGGGCCGTCCCTCGGTGGGGTGCATGTCCACGGGGATGCCTCGACCGTTGTCGACCACCTTGACGCCGCCGTCGGCCTGGAGCGAGATCTCGATGTGGTCGCAGTAGCCGGCCAGCGCCTCGTCGACCGAGTTGTCCACGACCTCGTAGACGAGGTGGTGGAGACCGCGTGGCCCGGTGGATCCGATGTACATGCCCGGTCGCTTCCGGACAGCCTCGAGACCTTCGAGCACCGTGATCTCGCTGGCACCGTATGCGTGCTCGGTGGCGGCCTCCAGGATCGGGGACTCGCCGTCGCCTACTTTCACGTCGCTTGCATTCAACTCGTTCTCGTGTGCCACAGGCGTAGACGGCTCCTCAGCTGGATCGACCAAAACAATCTTCCCTATTCTACCCTGCGGAGGGCCGCCGTCCGGCGCGAACACCCCCTCCGCGGCCAATAAACCCACACCAGACCGGACGGCAGTACCATCCGTGAGTCCGGATACGACCATGGGGACCCCGATTGCGCCACAGGCCGCTCAGCGCAGTCGGGTCCGGGTCATCCGTACGTATCCCTCGGGCCCCGACCCTTGACGGAGCGTCCACCCTTGCGCCAGCTCGGAGCGGCGGGGCCGATGACCGACAACCGGGTGACCACTCCCGGGCCGAGCTCGGCCTCGAACCGCTGCAGCACCTGCGGGGTGATGAGGCGCAGCTGGGTGGCCCAGGCCGTCGAATCACAGCGGACCAGCACGGTGTCGGCGTCGAAACTCTCCGGCACGCAGTGCGCCGCGATGTCGGCTCCGACGATCTCGCTCCAGCGCGACAGCACCGATCCGATCGCGACCGGCGATTTCCATCCCCGCTCGGCGAGCATCCGCGAGAAGACGTCGCCCACCCCCTCGGGATCCCTGCCTCCGTAGACCGGCTCGGGTGAGTACCGGCGGCGCGGCGTCTTCGCGGATCGCTTCGATGCCGCCTCCCGGGGCGTGCCCCTGGCCTGCGATGCGCTTCGCAACCGGTTGAGCAGGGCCTGCGGGGCATCCTGGTCGGGAAAGTCCTCGCCGCCGTCGGCCGGTGGAGCCTCGGGTCCCGGTGCGCCTTCGGGCGACCTCCGGCCGGCGCGCGGCGCGTCCGCTCCGTCCGGACGAGAACCAGTCCCGGGCGGCAGGTCAGACATCTATGCCCCCTTCGGCATTCAATCCTGCGGCGGCACCATCCCGGTCGGAGGGCCGGCCCGCAGTCCCCGGAGCGGCGTCGCCTCCCCCCGGGGAGCACTCCGCGATGGCGCCGGGCACCACCTTCAGCTGGCGCCCGGCGAGCCCGGCGGGAATGTCGTCCCCCACCGCGGCGGTGACGAGGACCTGCTCCGCGGACGCTACGATGGCAGCGAGTCGCGTGCGCCGCTGGGCGTCGAGTTCCGCGAAGACGTCGTCGAGGATGAGCACCGGGTCCCCGCCCGGCGTCCGGTCCTCCTCCAGCAGAAGGTAGTAGGACGCCAGCCGGAGCGCCAGGGCCATCGACCAGGTCTCGCCGTGGGACGCATATCCCTTGACAGGCATACTTCCGAGCAGCAGCGCGAGCTCGTCCCGGTGCGGGCCCACGAGGGAGATCCCGCGCTCGAGTTCCTTCTTTCGGTGCCGGAGGAGACCGGCGGTGAACAGCTCGACGAGTTCTCCCTGGTCGAGTTCCGCCAGGCCGTCGTCCGCACCGTTCCGACCCGGCTCGTCGCCGTCGTCCTCGGTGGACGGACCCGACAGCGGTGAGACGCTCGAGAGATAGCCGATGTCCGCCGCCTTGGAACCGTCCGTCAGCTCCTGGTAGGCACGCTGCACGTGGGGCCGGAGCTTGTCGACGAGGAGCAGTCGCGCGGACAACAGCCTGGCCCCGGACTCCGCGAGATGCTGGTCCCATACGTCGAGGGTGGCTTCGTGTGCCGTCGAGAACCGCCCCGCCGCACGAGCCGATTTGAGCAGGGCGTTGCGCTGCTTGAGCACACGCTCGTAGTCCGCCCGCAGCGCCGACTGGTGCGGTAGCAGCGACACCATGACCTCGTCCAGGTATCGGCGCCGCACCGACGGGTCGCCCTTGACCAGGGTGAGATCCTCGGGGGCGAAGAGGACCGTCTTCAGGATCCCTGCGGCGTCCCTGGCGCGCACGGGATTGGACCTGTTGATGCGCGCGCGGTTCCCGGCCTCGGCGTTGATCTCGACTTCCACGCTCGTGCGCTGCGCACCGCGGACCAGTCGTCCCCTGATGATCGCGCGCTCCTCGCCGAAGGCGATGAGGGGCTTGTCGGTGCTGACCCGGTGCGAGGACAGGGTCGCGAGATAGCCGATAGCCTCCACGATGTTCGTCTTTCCCACGCCGTTCGGCCCGACGAAGACGGTGATACCCGGCTCGATGGCCAGGTCGAGCTGCCCATAGCTCCGGAACCCGGTGAGCGAGAGGTGCTCAACGTACACCGGAACGCACTTACTCGGGCTTCGGTTGGGCGGGCCTGACGGCGTGCCCGCCGAACTGGTTGCGCAGCGCCGCGACCATCTTCATGGACGGGGAGTCCTCCTGGCGCGAGTTGAACCGGGCGAACAGCGCGGCGGTGATCGCCGGCGCGGGGATCGAGTTGGCGATGGCTTCCTCGACGGTCCATCGACCCTCGCCCGAGTCCTCGACGTAACCGGCGATCGTCGCCAGGCGCGGGTCCTCCTCCAGCGCCTTGACCACCAGGTCCAGCAGCCAGGACCGGACGACCGTGCCCTTCTGCCACGCAGCGAAAGTGCCGTGGACGTCCTTCACGATGTCCTTGGCCTCGAGGAGTTCGTAGCCCTCCGCGTAGGACTGCATGAGCCCGTACTCGATCCCGTTGTGGACCATCTTGGCGTAGTGTCCGGCGCCGACGTCGCCCACGTGGACGAAGCTCTCGGCGCGTTCACCCTCGGGGCGCAGAGCGTCGAAGATCGGGAGGGCACGGTCGATGTCCTCGTCGCTGCCGCCGGCCATCAGGCCGTAACCGTTCTCGAGCCCCCACACTCCCCCCGAGACGCCGCAGTCGAGGAACCGGATTCCCTGCTGGGCGAGCAGCGCGGCGTGGACCTGGTCATCGGTGAATCGGGAATTGCCACCGTCGATGATGAGGTCGTCCTCGGACAGGAGCCCCGAGAGTTCGGTGATGACGTCGTGCGTGACCGCGCCGGCGGGGACCATCACCCAGATGACGCGGGGGGTGGGCAGGGAGGACACGAGTTCTTCGAGGCTCGGCACGTCGGTGCGATCCGGAGCGCGATCGAAGCCGGTGACCTCGATGCCGTTCCTCCGGAGCCGCTCCCTCATGTTGAAACCCATTTTGCCGAGTCCGACGAGACCGATGTGCATGAACTCTCCTTCTGGTGATGTGACGGCCCGGCCGTCGGCCGGGTATGCCGACCTGATGGTCGGGCTACAGGTTGGGCAGCCGTACCGGCATCAGCAGGTACCTGTAGTCCGCCCGGTCCTCACCGGAGGCGTCTTCCTGGGCCGAGATCACCGCAGGTTTCGGCGGCGAGGTGAAGGAGAACCGCACGTACGGGCTGTTGAAGGCCCCGAGACCCTCACTGAGGTAGTGCGGGTTGAAGGCGACCGTGATGTCGTCGCCGTCGAGGGTGGCTTCGATCGCCTCGGAAGCCTGAGCATCCTCGCCGGTGCCGGCGTCGAGGGTCACCTGTCCTTCGGAGAAGGCGAGGCGGACGGGGGTGTTGCGTTCTGCCACGAGGGAGACCCGTCGTACCGCTTCCACGAGCGTGCTGGTCTGCACGGTTGCGTGGATCGGCGTGGTCGTGGGGAACAGCGACCTGATCTTCGGGTAATCCCCGTCCACGAGCAGCGAGGTGGTGCGGCGTCCGCCGGACTCGAAACCGATCAGTTCCGAGTTGTCGGACAACGCGATGTTCAGTTCGCCGGCCCCACCGAGGGTCTTGGCCACCTCGTTGAGGGTCTTGGCCTTCACGAGCGCACTCGTGGAGATGCCGGGAGTCGACGGTTTCCAGGCGACCTCGCGAAGCGCCAGCCGGTAACGGTCCGTGGCGAGCAGCGTGATGAGATCGTCCTCGATCTCCATCCGGACGCCGGTGAGGATGGGCAGCGTGTCGTCGCGGCTCGCCGCGATGATGACCTGGGAGACGGCCTGGGCGAAGGCGTCCCCGTCCACGACTCCGCTCACCGCAGGGAGTTTCGGGAGTTCCGGATATTCCCCTTCAGGCATAGTCGCGAGATTGAAGCGGCTGTTGCGGCAGGTGAGCGTGACCTTGGAGCCATCGGTGGCGACCTCGACGGGGGCCGAGGGCAGGCTCCGGCAGATGTCGGCGAGGAGTCGTCCCGAGACCAGGATGGTTCCCTCCTCGAGGACCTCGGCAGGAATCTCGAGGCGGGCCGAGATCTCGTAGTCGAAGCTGGCGAGGCTGAGCATGCCGGCTTCTGCCTTGATCAGGAGACCGGCGAGGACCGGGACCGGGGGTCGCGGTGACAGGGAACGAGCGGTCCAGGACACTGCCTCCGCAAGTACATCCCGCTCAACTCTGAATTTCACGGAGCAGTGCCGCCTTTCGCCAGATCAAAAAAACAGCCACCGGCGAATCGCCGGCGGATGGTCGGGTCCGATGCCTGGACGGATGTCCCCACGGCACGGGAACTACAACCCTACTGGGTCAAAGCTTAGCCGGATAGCAGGTCCGCGTAGCAGGGCCTCGGCAGGGGAGGGTGCTGGGCGAGCGGGACGTGGAATGTTATTTGACGAGCTTTTGAAGTTTAAGGTTCGTAGTGTTAATAACTGCTGTGGATTCTGTGGATAACTCTCCTGGCCGGTGGAACCGCGCGGATTTTGGCTGTGGACAAGGTGTGGGTCGGGCCGACGGCCCACAGGCCGGGCCTGTGGGCACGATCCTTGTGATTTAGCGGATCCACAGGTGGGCGGGTGGTTATCCTCAGGCCGGACCGTGATCGTCCCCCGGTTATCCACAGATGTGTCCACACCTGTTAATTACCGCAGCCGTCGACGGCAGGCCCGCCCGGGGGCCTACGCCTCCCGCTGCTTGTGCTTGATCCGGTTGGTGAGTTCGGTGACCTGGTTGAAGATCGCCCGGCGCTCGGCCATGAGCTCGCGGATCTTGCGGTCGGCGTGGATGACGGTGGTGTGGTCCCGTCCACCGAGCTCCTGCCCGATCTTCGGCAGGGACATGTCGGTCAGTTCACGGCAGAGGTACATGGCGATCTGCCGAGCCGTCACGAGGGTCCTCGTCCGCGACTTGCTGCACAGTTCCTCCATGCTGATCTGGAAGTAGTCGGCTGTCTGCGCCATGATCACCGTCGAGGTGATCTCCTGGGCGCCGTCGGCGGAGATCAGGTCCTTCAGGACGATCTCCGCGAGGTTCACGTCCACGGGTTGGCGGTTCAGGCTTGCGAAGGCCGTGACCCGGATGAGGGCACCCTCGAGTTCCCGGATGTTCGTGGCGATCTTGGACGCGATGTACTCGAGCACGTCATCCGGCGCGCTCAGGCTGTCACTGATCGCCTTCTTCCGGAGGATGGCGATGCGCGTCTCGAGTTCGGGGGGCTGGATGTCGGTCAGCAGACCCCACTCGAAGCGGGAACGCATGCGTTCCTCGAACCCGATGAGTTGCTTGGGTGGCAGGTCGGAGGTGATGACCACCTGCTTGCTGTGGTTGTGCAGCGCATTGAAGGTGTGGAAGAACTCCTCCATGGTCCGGTCCTTGCCGGAGAGGAACTGGATGTCGTCGATCAGCAGGATGTCCACGTTGCGGTAGGTCTGCTTGAAGCTCGACCCCTCGTCGTCGCGGATCGAGTTGATGAAGTCGTTGGTGAACTCCTCGGAGTTCACGTAGCGGACGCGGATCCCGGTGTAGAGGTGCCTGGCGTAGTGGCCGATCGCGTGCAGGAGGTGCGTCTTGCCGAGCCCCGAATCGCCGTAGATGAACAGCGGGTTGTAGGCCTTCGCGGGGGCTTCCGCCACTGCCACGGCGGCAGCATGGGCGAAGCGGTTCGAGGACCCGATCACGAAGGTGTCGAAGATGTACTTCGGGTTGAGCCGGCCGAACTCGTGCGAGTTGCTGGGCGGCGTCGGCGACGGTTTGGCTTCACCCTTCGGTTCCGGCGACGGTTGCTCGGCCGGCTCCTGTTCCGGAACGTCCTCGGCGACGGGGGTCAGCTCCGGATCGATGACGAACGCGCACTGGATGTCCTCGCGGAACACGTCGCGCAGCGCTTCATCGAGCGCTCCCTTGAGCTGGGTCTGCAGCACCTCGCGCGTCAGTTCGTTCGGGACCGCGATGAGCATCGTCGTCCCGATCAGACCCTGCGCCTGGGCGAGGACCATGAAGCCCCGCTGACGGGGAGTGACGCGGTCGTCCTGTTCGAGGGTCCGGATGACTTTACGCCAGGAGCTCCCGACGTCGTTTACCTCATCTGTACCCACGAACACCTCTCTTGGCTGTGCTTCCCGTCGAAGACCGTCCGTCATCCACAGAGTTGTGCACATGCCGTGGATAAACGGAGCAGAGCCAAGACTAGAGGATGGAAAGTACAGAAGATAGCGGACTGACGCGGATCCGGGCCCCGCGCCGGGAGCCCGGACCGGGCCCGTCGGGGGTGCGTGTAGGGTGTTTCGAGCACCAGTTGTCCACAGGGCAGTGGATTTCCCGTCCACAGGCCGCTCACGGCGAGTTTGACGCCCATCCGCGCTGTCCCCTACCGTTATGTAGTCCAACATGTCTGCATTTCGCATGCCATCACAGGTGTTCCCGGGTACTAAGAGGCCTCGGGATGTGACAGCTCTCCACGCGAGTGTCGGATGTACACCTTCATCGCGTCAGTCTGTTCTTCCCCCTTGTTGCAATGGGCCGGACGCATCTCAGATCGTTCTGGAGTAACTACAGTGAGCAAGCGGACTTTTCAGCCGAATAACCGCCGTCGTGCCAAGAAGCACGGTTTCCGTCTTCGCATGCGCACCCGCGCTGGTCGTGCCATCCTGTCGGCGCGCCGCGGCAAGGGCCGTACCGAACTCTCGGCATAAGCGGTCCCTCCCTCGCCATGCATCCCTCGGATGATCGCGTCGGCAAGGGTTTCCCTCCCTCGACGAGGATCAGGAAGTCCCCATGCTGCCGATGATCAACCGGGTGAGGACGGCGACGGATTTTGCACGTACCGTACGTTCCGGTGCCCGGTCAGGGCGCCGGAACGTTGTGCTATACGGTGCGAGGACCGAGGAGTCCGCCCCTTCCAGGGTCGGATTCATCGTCGGCAAGAACGTCGGGAACGCAGTCACGCGCAACCTCGTTAAACGGAGGCTGCGCCACTTGGCGGCGGAGTGGGTCGGAACGCACCCCAGTGGGTACGACGTCGTCGTCCGCGCCCTGCCGGCGGCCGCCGAGAGCGACTGGCCGACCCTGACCAAGGATTTCGGGAACGGCGTCTCCACGCTCGCCCGGAAGCTGAAGGACGCTGAACCACCGGGAAGGCGGGGCGGAGTATCGTGAGTGGGATCGCTCTCCGTGCGCTGCGTCTCCTCGTGGGGATACCGCGCCTGGTGGCGATCGGTCTCCTGATCGCGTACCGGAAGGTCGTCTCTCCGTTGTACGGGCCGGTGTGCCGGTTCTACCCGAGCTGCTCGGCGTACGCCCTCGAAGCCGTGACCGTGCACGGATTCCTGCGTGGGACGTGGTTCGCCTCGAGGCGTCTCACGCGATGCCACCCGTGGAACGCCGGCGGCGTGGATCATGTGCCGCCCGGTGGCAGGCATTTCCGCGAGGGCAGCGTGCCAGCGATAGTTGTGTTGAACCACCCGGTGATTCCGGCCGATGACGAGAGCCGCCCCGCGGCCCGAGGAGCAGACTGATTATGGGTTTTTTTGAGACGATCCTGGCGCCGTTCCGGTGGCTCGTGTCGTGGATCATGTTCATGTTCCACGAGGGCTTCACGTTCCTCGGAATGAACCCCGCATCCGGCTGGACCTGGGTGCTGTCGATCGTCGGCCTCGTCGTCGTCATCCGGGCCGCGCTCATTCCCGTCTTCGTGAAGCAGATCAAGGCGCAGCGCGGCATGCAGGCGCTCCAGCCCGATCTCCGCAAGCTCCAGCAGAAGTACAAGGGGAAGACGGACCAGCTCTCGCGTCAGGCGATGACGCAGGAGCAGATGGCCCTGTACAAGAAGCACGGGACGAATCCGTTCGCCGCATGCCTGCCGATCCTGATCCAGATGCCGTTCTTCTTCGCCCTGTTCACCGTTCTCAATGGGATCTCGCGGGCGAGTGAGGACAACGAGGGAATCGGTGCGTTGTCCCCGGAATCCGTGCGGGAGTTCGACGACGCCACGATCTTCGGGGCACCCCTCTCCTCGACGTTCCTCGGCAGCTTCGGTGCCGACGGGAACATCAGCGTCATCATCCTCTCCGTGATCATGATCATCGCCATGACTGCGTCACAGTTCATCACGCAGAAGCAGATCATGGCGAAGAACATGTCGGAGGAGGCCATGCAGAGCCCCTTCATGCGTCAGCAGAAGATCATGCTCTACATCCTTCCGCTGGTCTTCGGCATCGGTGGGATCAACTTCCCCATCGGCGTCCTGGTCTACTGGACCACCACCAACGTGTGGACGATGGCGCAGCAGTTCTACGTCATCCGCAGGATGCCGACGCCCGGGTCGCCCGCTGCCAAGGCACTCGCGGACCGGCGCGCCAAGAAGGGCCTGCCCATGGTGCCGCTCCTCGGGGAGCGGAAGACGGAACCGGCCGTCGAGACGGTCGCGGAGCCCCGTAGCCAGCGTGTACAGCCCCAGCGCAAGAAGAGGAAGAGGCGATGACGGTGGAGAACGAGGACCAGATCACCGGGAACGAGACGGAACCGGGCGACGACGCCGAGGCTCCCTTGGGCGGCAAGGCATCCCGGCTCGACGAAGAGGGTGACGTCGCCGCGGACTACCTCGAGGAACTGCTCGACATCGCGGACATCGATGGCGATATCGACATCGAGGTCCGCAGCGGCCGTACGTACATCTCGATCGTGTCCGAGGACGCATCCGACAGCGGGCTGGGCCTGCTCGTCGGACGCGACGGAGAGGTGCTGGAGGCCCTGCAGGAGCTGACGCGGCTCAGTGTGCTGACAGCCACCGACACCCGGTCGCGCCTGATCCTGGATGTGGACGGTTATCGCGATCGGCGCGGACGCGAGCTGACGAAGGCGGCGCAGGACGCCGTCGAGAAGGTCAAGGAGACGGGCGAGGACCTGGCGCTGGCGCCCATGTCCGCCTACGAGCGGAAGATCGTGCACGACGTCGTCGCCGATCTCGGGTTCGTGAGCGAGTCCGAGGGTGAGGGTCAGGCGCGGCACATCGTGATCTCCCCCAGCGATGACTGATACTCCCCGCCTCGACGCCGGAGGCCCCGAGCCGACGGCCGAGGAACTGTCGGCGGCTTCGGCCGTCTTCGGTGACAGGCTCCACCTCGCCCGCGGTTTCGTGGCCCATCTCGCCACGTCCGGGATCGAGCGCGGACTGCTGGGTCCGAGGGAGGTGCCGCGGCTGTGGGGACGTCACGTCCTGAACTGCGCGGTCGTGGCAGAACTGATGGACACGGATGCGTCGGTCGTGGATGTCGGAAGCGGGGCGGGACTTCCTGGTCTGGCCATCGCGATCGCGCGCCCCGATCTCCGCCTCGATCTCGTCGAGCCGCTCGAACGACGCGTCGTCTGGCTGAAGGAAGTGGTGGACGATCTCGCCCTGGGCAACGTGACCGTGCACAGGGCGCGCGCGGAGGAGATGGTGGGTACGCTCCACGGCGACTACGTCACGGCGCGCGCGGTCTCCGCCCTCGCGACGCTCGCAGGCTGGACCATCCCCCTCACCCGAGCCGACGGACAGGTCCTCGCAATCAAGGGACGCAGTGTTGGCGAGGAGATCGAGAAGGCCCGTAAGGTGATCCGCAGGCTCGGCGGGGGGACGGCGGAGATCGTCTCGGCCGGAGCCGCGATCCTCGAGGAACCCACGACGGTCGTTCGGATACCGGTCCGTCCTGTCTGAGGTCCGGCCCGTTCCTGGCCGTGCCGCCGTCCCGTGCGGTTCGGGTTATCCCGTTACCCTTATAGATAACGACGTCTGGCATGTGAGAGTGAGCTACTGAGTGACCATCAAGGACGCCCCCGCGAAGAAGTCCGAGCCACAGCTCGCGTCCGCGCGAGCCCTCGCTGTCGGGATGCGCGAGATCCAAACCGATGCGTTTGCAGATCCGGCGAACACCGGTGTTGTTTCACGTGAAACTCCCGCCGCCGTCGATGCCGTTGGGCCCACGTCGACGAAGAAGGCGACCAAGGGGAAGAGCGTGATGGAGGCGATGGATGATTCCTCCCCCCTCGGTCGAGAGCTCGCCAGCGAGACCAGACGTCGCGAGAAGCTGATGGGCAAGGAGCTGCCCCGGCCGACCAGCACGCGCATCATGACCATCAGCAACCAGAAGGGCGGGGTCGGCAAGACCACGACGACGGTCAACATCGCCGCGGCTCTCGCCACCGCCGGACTGCAGGTGCTGGTGATCGACATCGACCCCCAGGGCAACGCCTCCACCGCCCTGAACATCGATCACCACGCCGACGTCGACTCGATCTACGACGTCCTCATCGACGACGTCCCGCTGGGCGATGTGGTCGCCGTGTGCCCGGATGTCCCGAATCTCATCTGCGCCCCGGCCACGATCCATCTTGCCGGTGCGGAAATCGAGCTCGTCTCCCTCGTTGCACGCGAGCAGCGGCTCCGCCGGGCCATCGATGTGTACGCGCAGCAGCGTGAAGCGAACGGCGAACCACGCCTCGACTTCGTCTTCATCGACTGTCCTCCGAGCCTGGGCCTCCTGACGCTGAACGCCTTCGTGGCCGCCAAGGAGGTGCTCATCCCGATCCAGTGCGAGTACTACGCGCTGGAAGGGCTCAGCCAGCTCCTCAAGAACATCGAGATGATCCAGAAGCACCTCAATGCCGATCTGGCGGTCTCGACAATCCTCCTGACCATGTATGACGGGCGTACCAACCTGGCAGCCCAGGTAGCAGCCGAAGTGCGCGAGCACTTCCCCCAGCAGGTGCTGAAGGCGGTGGTTCCGCGCTCCGTGAGGATCTCGGAGGCGCCGAGCTACCAGCAGACCGTCATGACCTATGACCCCTCATCCAGTGGTGCCCTCTCCTACCAGGAAGCTGCGGCAGAGATCGCATCACGGTCCTGACCAGGGCCGATCACCGGCCCACCGGGCCCGCAAGACGTAGACCCGGAGTTCTGCTCCGAATCGTGGAAGGAATGATATGGCGGAAAAGCGGCGTGGCCTGGGACGCGGACTGGGTGCTCTGATTCCCAGCGCCCCCGCTGAGGAGATCCACGAGCAGAGCGAGGTCGAACCCGCACGGGTCAAGCCGCCGGTTCCGGACTCCGACGGCGGGACAGCACCCCGGAAGCAGGCGGGAAGGCCGGTGGATCTCTTCTTCGAACGGGTGACCGAGGACGACGTCGCCGAGCAGCCGCGGTCCTACTCGTCGGCGCTGCGTAGCGGGATCAACAAGAACGTGCTCGACGCGCAAACGAAACGAGTTGCAAAGGGTGCGCCGAAGAAGAGCACGACCAGCGCGCCGGCTGGGCGCGGAGCGCCGGCCACCCGTAACAGGAAGTCGACGGCGTCGGCTCGCTCTGCTGGGACCGATGCGACCGTTCCGGACGACGTCCTCCCGCAGGCTGGGCAGCCGACCCCTGCACCGTCCGTCCCCGCTCCCGTCGAAGGGGCGGGCGCAATATCGTCGCCCCCGGCAGGCGCCGGGCAGACGGCCGAGGAACTCAAGGGCTCGTCCGGATTGCCGGAATCCCAGGATTCGTCCGAGTCGGACACTTCAAACCCCGCCAAGGGCGCGCCTGATACCGATGCATCCGCGTCGACGGTCGACGTTTCACGTGAAACGCGCGATTCGTCGCCCTCGACCCCGGCTGACAGTGCGCCTGCCCAGGATGGCCTCGTAGCGGTACCTGGAGCCACGTTCGCCGATCTGTCGCTCGACAGCATCCACCCGAATCGCCGGCAGCCCCGCGTCGAGTTCAACGAGGACGAACTGGCGGAGCTGGTCCACTCCATCCGCGAGATCGGGGTGTTGCAGCCCGTGGTCGTCCGGCCGTCGAAGGAAGAGGGAGACGCCCCCTACGAGCTCGTCATGGGTGAGCGACGGCTCCGGGCATCTCGCGAGGCAGGGATGGACACCATCCCGGCGATCATCCGCTCCACGCTGGATGACGATCTCCTGCGCGACGCCCTCCTCGAGAATCTGCATCGGAGCGCACTCAATCCCCTCGAGGAGGCTGCGGCGTACCAGCAGCTGCTCGACGATTTCGGGTGCTCCCATGACGAGCTGGCCGGTCGGCTCGGGCGTTCCCGGCCGCAGATCTCCAACACATTGCGGTTGATGAAGCTGCCGCCGCTCGTGCAGCGTCGTGTTGCCGCCGGGATCCTTTCCGCAGGGCACGCCCGCGCGCTGCTCGGACTGGCGGATCCCGCGGAGATGGAGAAGCTCGCGCAGAGAATCGTCGCCGAGGGACTGTCGGTGAGGTCCACCGAGGAGGTCGTGGCCCTGAGCGGAGGATTGAGGCGAGCCAGCAAGCCCTCCGCCCCGAAGGATGGTGCGCGCCACGAGCGGCTGGACTACCTTGCGACCTCCCTCTCCGACCGCCTGGACACCAATGTAAAGATCACACTCGGCGCAAAGAAGGGTCGTGTAAGTATCGAGTTTGCCAGCGTCGATGATCTCAACCGGATCATCGGCGTACTGTCGCCCAGCAAGGACTCGTAGAGGGCAACCGGAGCTAAGAGGGGACCGTTTCACGTGAAACGGTCCCCTCTTTGTTTATAGGGGGCGTTTGCGCCGGGCGGATGTCGCCGGGTCAGGATGCACTCCAGAGGCGTCACGTGGCCAGCGGTGATCGATGCCTGCCTGCACGAGCCCTCCGGCCGGTCCGGGGATGGCGGCGCGGATACATATCAATGAGTGGCCCCATGCCAGGCGGCCCGCGGCGTGGTGCCTCACGCCGTGTGTAGCAGTCGCGCGGCCCCGGCGTCTGACACATGTAGCGCCAGCTTGAGAGAACCCGCGCTGCCGCTGTATAGCACGCCAACCGGGTTGCGCCAGTGTACTTTTGCCGGTCGACCGCGGTCGGAGTCGGCGTCAAGGACTGCCCTGACTCCTGCTTTGGAGTGGACACCCGGGCTGGCAGACAGCTACTACCTAGCGGTGGATTGTCGCGAGGACTTGGTTTCACGTGAAACTACGAGCCCACGGTCGGGTTCGCTCTGGTCCTTTCGCGGCCCTTTAGGCTGGGAAGACTCCTACGGCCGAACCGTTTCTCGACAGGATCATGGATTCCTTCTTTTAGGCCCCCGGCTGGGCGACGGACTCGCTGGTCCGCGTAGAAGCGCGGCTCCATTGGTAGACCGTGCGAAAACGGCTGAAGAGTCCCACGCGTAGGATCCCGTCCTGTTGCGTCCGAGAAGCCGGCGTTCCCGAATGTATGCTCACCGAGGGTACCCAGTGTCATCGAGCATGATGCGCACAGAGATCTCATGCTGATGAGCCGCACGTGCACGATTGGCCAGAAGCGGATCGTTTCACGTGAAACACAGACGGGTTACGTCCAGCCAACGTTGCCGCTGACGCTGGCCGGACGGTTGACCGTCAAGCGTCGAGGGTCGAGGGTCGAGGGTCGAGGGTCGAGGGTCGAGGGTCGACGGTGGACGGTAGAGGGTAGACGGTTGACGGTCGAGCATTGAGCGTTGAGCGTCGACGGTAGAGCGCGGGTCGCGGGCTGCAGATCGCAACAGGCTGACTAAGGACTGCAGATCGCACCCGGCTGACTGATCACCCTTCACCCCTACTGTCGACCGCGGATCCCTCCTGGCGGCGTAGGAATGTCGACGTTTCAGTGCTGCGTTGGGACGGCTTGCCGCCCGGGGCTGGCAGCGTCTACAGGACTATCGAGGAACAGAGGTGCGGAGCGCGGGGGCGCGACGGCGTGACCGCGCACGCTGCGTCAGTGAAGCTGTTGGTCATGGGAGACGCCGCCGTGGGGCACGCCGTGGAGGCATCGGAGGCTCGATCGCGCGCGCGTGTGCTGTCTTTGGGCTCGGAGCAAGACGTTTCACGTGAAACGATGGGCGCCGGTCGTGCAGGTCACGCTCGTCTCTATCCGATTAGTAGAGCCTGACGCGTGCAGCTCAGGAAGGAGCTGTGCCGATTGCCGAACTGAAGGGAGCGAGAAATCCTCCGGGCACGGGGGTGCCGGCCGTCCTCATGAATGGCAATAGATCGCGCGTGTTGGAGCCCGCACGTCCTGCAACGCGTTGTTCCACGTGGAACACGACCGGCGGTTTCTCCTTTCGAGCTCTATTAGAAAAGCGGTGCGCCGGAGTGTGGCCCTAGAATTCGATGAACTGGTAGCACGCGACACGGGCGTGGTCCGGCGATGTCATCTCGAAAAGGAGAGAGGTCGAGCGTCGAACTGAGAGTAGAGGTGTCGCTCACCAGGGCTGTGGCTGCTGCAATACCGGGGGTGCCGGCGGGTTGCGGGCGTCACTCATATCGGCCGGCCTCGCGGCACGGGTAGTGCCGTGCACCGCGCTTGACCGCGGGGCTGAGGAACAGAGGGTCTGCGCACGATTACTGCTGCAGCCCGCCGGGTGGTACCAGGGTTGGCTACACGATTGAATCAAACGATCCAATATGTCAGCCTCGGGATCCGACGGATAATCGTTGAGTGCGGAACGCGGGTCTCATCATCCGCGCCGCACTGAAGCGAAGAGCCCAAGCGAAGAGCGGGATGCTATTTTCTGTTGCCTACTAGTCCGGCTGCCGACTCGCAGCGCGGTGAGGTGATCCGTCCGCACGTTCGCCGGAGAACGGGCGGGGACTCGGCGGCCGGGCGACCCAGCCGGGAGAACCGGGGAGAAACTGTTGCGGCCCCCTCGCCTGGGACAGTTCTGCACCGGACGTTTCACGTGAAACGTGCATTGGACGGGCGGGATCGTCCGGTGCTGATCAATTCCGCCTTGCCCTCGGCAAGCCCTCGACGAGGACGGAGAGCGCCCCGGGAATCTCTGATCGGATCGCGAGGACGACCGGTGCGGAGGGGTGACCTGGGGAGCACTTGCCTGACCCCTCCCTAGGATCCTGGAACCCGGGTGGGAGGCCCCCGGCATCAAGCACCCGCGCCATACGGTGGCCGTCGTCGGCGATCATCCCGATCGAGTACACGACAAGAGGGGCCCGTCGGACGGATCCGACGGGCCCCTCTTCCACGCTTTCTCAGTTGATGAAAGCGGCGAACTCCTGCTCGAGGACCTGCTTCGGCTTGGCCCCGATGGAGGTGGCCGCGACCTCGCCACCCTTGAAGACATACACAGCCGGGATCGAGGTGATGCCGTACTTCGCGGCGATGGCGGGATTGTCGTCGACGTTGACCTTCACGACGTCGACCTTCTCGCTGTGCTCAGCAGCGATGTCGTCGAGGATCGGCGAGAGCATGCGGCAGGGGCCGCACCACTCGGCCCAGAAGTCCACGATGACGGGCTTGCTGGCCTGCAGGACGTCGGCGTCGAATGACGCGTCCGTCACATCCTTTGCGTTGCTCATTCTGTTGCTCCTTGGGTTGTTGATCGATCAGAGGGTGGCTGATTCGGAGACAGCTTCGGCCGGAGGGGTGGGCACCGTCGCCCCGGTGAGCACGGTGCTGACCGTGTCGGCCAGGTAGTGCTCCACATCGAGGGCGGCGACGCAGCCGCTGCCCGCTGCCGTGATCGCCTGGCGGTAGGTGGGATCAATGACGTCGCCTGCCGCGAACACCCCCGCAAGCGAGGTCTTGGACGTACGGCCCTGGACGGCGATGGTTCCCTCGTCCGTCAGGCTGAGCTGATCCTTGACCAGGTCCACGCGCGGGTCGTTGCCGATGGCAACGAAGATTCCGGTGACGTCGAGATCGCTCGTCGTCCCGTCGACGGTGCTCGCCACTTTGACCCCGGTGACCTTGTCAGCGCCGTGGATCCCGACGACCTCGGAGTTCCACAGGAAGCGGATCTTCTCGTGGGCGAAGGCACGATCCTGCATGATCTTGGACGCACGAAGGCTGTCGCGTCGGTGGATGACCGTCACGGAGCGGGCGAACTTCGTCAGGAACAGGGCCTCTTCCATGGCCGAGTCTCCGCCGCCGACCACGGCGATGTCCTGGTCCCGGAAGAAGAACCCGTCGCAGGTGGCGCACCAGCTCACTCCGTGCCCGGACAGCCGCTTCTCGTCGTCGAGCCCGATCTCGCGGTACTCGGACCCGGTGGAGATGATGACCGCGCGGGCGAGGAATTCCTCGCCCGTGGCGATGGTGAGCTTCTTGACCTCGCCGGAGAGCTCCGCGGAGACCACGTCCTCATAGAGGATCTCCGTGCCGAAGCGACGTGCCTGCTGCTCGAACTGTTCCATCAGCTCCGGGCCCATGACGCCGTCCGGGAAGCCGGGGAAGTTCTCGACGTCGGTGGTGTTCATGAGCTCACCGCCGGCCTTCACCGAGCTGGCGATCATGAGGGGCTTGAGGTTGGCGCGGGCGGTGTAGACCGCAGCGGTATACCCCGAGGGCCCGGACCCGACGATGATGACGTCGTGGATCTTGTGCTCACCATCGGAGGCATCTGCCACGGGTGTTTCCAGCTGGACCTCGGTGTGGGTTGTCACGTTTCCGGAAGACCTTCCTGTCTTTTCCTGCACTGATGCGGTGGTGCCGAACGCATTCCGCGGACACCTCCTCCAACGGGCCTGGAGGTGCCGTTATTCCGTCGAGGCGGGGCGCCGGAACGCGTCCGGGTGCGCGATCCGCAGGACCACGAACTGCGCGCCGTGGATCAGCTGACCTCGATCTCGGCGATCCTGAGCCCGAAGGGGAACTGGGCCTGGATGTTGGAGAGCCGGGGCAACTGGGTGAAATTGATGATCACGTACTGTCCCGTGACGGGACCGTCCGCGCCGGCGGGGATGGGAAGGCTCGCCGTCGGCGCGGTGAAGCCTCCCTGCGCGATCTGCTCGGCGCCGTCGAGCGTGGGCTGGTCGTTGACCAGGACGGAGAAGGTGCCGCCGGCTGCGTTCAACTGGTCGATGGTGACCTGGGTGATGGTGGATTCTTGCTCCAGCTCGACGACGAGAGCCAGGTTCGTGGCGAGTCCGCCGAAGGTGTCGCTCGCATACACCTGGTTTCCCCAGAACGTCGCAGGATTCCCATCGATGATCAAGGGCAGCGTGTTGTCGTTGCCGGCGTCGAGCCCGGGGTTGTCCGGCACGAGGCGGGTGATGCCCGCGATCACCGGACTCGCCGCGGCAGGTGCCGGCTCCGCCGTCGGTGCGGCCGGAGCCGTCGTCGGGGCCTCGGCAGGGGCGCTCGTGGACTGGACGGGTTCGTCCTCCGCGACGGGGCTGCTCCCGCCGAAGACGGACCCGAGATGCGTCGTCGCCAGGACGACGGCGACGACCAGGACGACGGCGAGTACCACCCCGACGAGGATCCGGCGGAAATTGCGTCCCTGGCCGTCGCCGTCGTCGTAGTCGTCCCGGTCTGCCCGCTGCGTCTCGTACTCGTCCTGATCATGGTGACCGGACGTGTCGTCGTCGGTGTCGCTGTAGGCGGACAGCGGGAACAGCGACGCGAGCCGGCCGGTCTGCCGCGGCTCGGAGGAAGGTCCGCCGGCGGAGCCCGGTCCGGTGCCCGAGGCCGTCCCGGCCGCCGTGGCGGCGCCGCCGGCGAGTCCCGCTCCCGTCGCGGCGCCGGCCGCGACGGCAGCGGGGCTCAGGCGCTCCGGCCCGTTCCCGTCGGTGGAACCGTCGCGCGGCTCCTCCCGGGACCCTGCGGCCGTGGCACCGCCCGGCCGCCGGCTCGGCATGGGCGGGACGCGATGCGTGGACGCCCGATGCTCGTTCGGGGGCTGCGCGGCGATCGGCTCGGCCGGGACGGGCGTCAGGTCCGACGTGTCGTCCTCCTGCGGATTCCCTCCGCCGCGCCGTCCGAAGCGCTGAGCCAGACCGGTCAGGAGCGAGGGGCGCCAGGGGCGGTGGTCGTAGTCGTCGTAGTGGTCGTCGTCCTCGTCCTCGTAGGTCTCCGGTTCCGTCGAGCGCGGCCGGCCGAAGATCTCCGACCCGAGCGTGTCGGTGAAGAACGGTTCGATGTAGGACGCCTCGGGGGCCGGTGCGTCCTGCTGGACGATGAGATCGAGCATGTCGGCGGCCGGTGCGCGATTGGTCACCAGGTAGGTGCCGGAGTCGGTGATACCGAGGTCGAGGACCTGGATGTTGGCGTCCCGGTCTCCCGTGGCCAGTTCGCGGGCACTCGTGGCCACCTGGCCGGCGTTGTCGACCGAGGCGACGAGGATGCTGACGGGCCGGTTGAGGACCTGGTCGACGCCGTCGAGCACGAGGTCCTTCTCAGCAGACGCCAGGACGTAAGCGGTCACCTTGTACCGGCCGCCCAGCACTGAACCGACGTCTACTGCTTCTGGCACGTGTTCCTCCCCGGAAACGCTGGCTGATTTTGTCCCATGCTACCGGTCGGTCGGTCCGTTTCCGGGTTGGCAGGTCAGGCGCGGCCCCGCCGGAAACGTGCAAGGAGCGGGTCCGTGAGCTCGGTGAGTTCGGTGACGCGCAGCAGTTTCAGCATCACGAGGTACACGGCGAACATGAGGGTCCCGCCGATCGCGAGCACCACGAACGCGTTCAGTTTCGACTCCCAGAGGAAGCCGTCCGCGCTGTAGCCGCCGAACGCCCAGCACAGCACGGTCCCGACGACGGCGGCCACGATCCCGGCGAGGGTGAGGCGGACATGGACGTCGAAGACGTGTCCGGCCCCGTAGGAGCCGATCTTCCGGGTGAGGAACACATGGCTGACGACGACGGCGATCACGTTGCCGAGGGAGTAGGCGACGGCGAGGACCGGCACGATCAGCTGCGGGTCGAACGTACTCGCGACCAGGGCGAAGCCGACCCCGACGACGGACAGGATCACCTGGATCCTGAGAGGTGTCCTGACGTCCTCGCTGGCGTAGAAGACACGGTTCAGGAAGAAGTTGGCGCTGAGGAACGGGGCGCCCACGGCCAGGATCGCGATGATCACGCCGTTGATGGCCGCGCTCTCCGGGGACTCGCTGAAGAGGACGCCGAGGGGTCCGGCGAACGTGAGCAGCGCCGCCGCGCCGAAGACCGTGGCCACGCCGATGACGCGCAGGCCCTGCGACAGGGTGGCCCGCACCGTCCGCAGGTCGCCGTCGGCGTGCGCCGACGAGAGCTGGTTGAACATGACCGTGGCCAGCGACAGCGCGATCACCGAGTGCGGCAGCTGGTACACCATGGCGCCGAACTCGAGGTTGGTGGAGCCCGGGATCTGCACGGGCGGGTCCTGGGCGAGGAACCTCTGACGGGCATCGGAGGCGATGGTCGCGACGCGCAGGTTCACGAGGTAGAGGCCGTTGCCGATGAGCATCGTCACGATCGTGACCGACGCGAGCTTGCCCGTCCGGCCGAGGCCCGTGCCACGGATCCCGAACTTCGGCCGCAGTCCCAGGTTCAGGCGCTTCAGCGGGACGAACAGCACGAGCGCCTGGATCACGATGCCCAGCGTGGTGCCCCCGGCCAGCAGCGCCGTGTGCTCCATCGTCCACGTCTCCGGCCGGTGCTGTTCCGCCTGCTCACCGCCCATGAGCGCGATGAAGACCACCAGGAAGGCGATGGACACCAGGTTGTTCACCACGGGCGCCCACATGTACGGGCCGAACGACCCATTGGCGTTGAGGATCTGACCGGTCACCGCGTAGATGCCGTAGAAGAAGATCTGCGGCAGGCACCAGAAGGCGAATGCCGTGGTGAGGGCGAGGTTGGCCCCCGTGAAGCTGGTGGTCACGCCGACGATGATCGGCGCGGCGAGGGTCACGAGGACGGTCAGCACGAGGAGGGCCGCGGCAGTGAGGGTCAGGAGCCGGCTGACGAAGTCCGCCCCCCGGTCCGGTTGCCGGCTGGCGCGGATGATCTGGGGCACCAGGACGGCGTTGAACACACCCCCGGCCAGCATCAGGTACAGGAAGTTGGGCAGGTTGTTGGCCGACGTGAACAGGTCCGAGACCTGACCCGTGGCACCGATCGCCGTCGCCAGCAGGGCAACGCGCACGAGGCCGAGGACCCGCGACACGAGGGTACCGGTGGCCATGATCGCACTCGCCCGGGCGGTGGAGCCGCCGCGGGGCGCCGAGGGATCGTCGCGGACCGGGTGACCGGGCTCCTGCAGGGGTACCGAGGCTGTGTTCGTGTCAGACATCGCTCCCCATCGTCTCACCGATGGGACGACGACGGCGTGCCGCCCGCATGCCCCGGTAATGCGGCGGAGTCAGAGGTGGCCGGGCAGGACCTCGCGGGCGAGGTCGGCGATGCGCCGTTCGTTGGGGAAGGACAGGCGGCGACCGAGATCCTGGAGGGGCACCCAGGCGACGTCCACCGCCTCGTGGTCCGGATCGTTCTCGATGGTGAGGTGTCCGCCCGTACTGATCAGCAGGTAGTGGTGGACGGTCTTGTGCACGCGGTGGCCACTGACCGTGAACCAGTAGTCGATGCTGCCGAGCGTGGCGACGATCCTGCCCTCGATGCCCGTCTCCTCGGCGATCTCCCGGACGGCCGCTTCCTCGTTGTTCTCCGAACCCTCGGGGTGCCCCTTGGGCAGGCACCATTCGAGGCGTCCGCCGCGGTTGAGGCGGGCGATGATGGCGACGTCGAGGGTCTCCTTCGACGCGTCGACCACGATGCCGCCCGCGGACACCTCCTCCACCGTGGGCAACTGGTGCTGCACGGCAGGCATACCCGTGGTTCCCATTGACACAGTCAACGGGGTGCGCTTCGGAGCACTTGGAACGGGTCGGTCCATGCAGACCACTCTAACGATCTTTTGGGCGGGGGCGATGACGGACCGGCCTGCCATCGGCCGGCCTCCACCGCGGCGTCACGGCGCCGTGCGGCCCGCTCCGCGGTGTGGGAAACGGGATCCGATCTGGCACCCTTAAGGGACTATGGCGCACCTGCTGGACACCTCGACCCTCACCGCACCCCTGCCTCCCGTCGTCCTCGAGATGGGCGGGCTCTTCGACGCCGCGGGTCACGAGCTCTCGCTCGTCGGGGGTCCGGTCCGGGACCTCTTCCTCGGCCGGATGTCTCCGGACCTGGATTTCACCACCGACGCCGACCCGGATTCGATCCTCGCGGTGGTCCGGCGGTGGGCGGACGCGTACTGGGAGATCGGCCGGGCGTTCGGCACGATCGGCCTCCGCAAGGACGGCCACCAGATCGAGATCACCACGTACCGCGCCGAGGCCTACGATCCGTCCTCGAGGAACCCGACGGTCGCCTTCGGCACGAACCTCCACGACGACCTGGGGCGCCGCGACTTCACGATCAACGCCATGGCCCTCCGGTTGCCGTCCCTCGAACTCGTCGACCCGTTCGGCGGCGTCCGGGACCTGCACGCCGGCGTCCTGTGCACGCCCGGCACGCCGTCGTCGTCGTTCTCCGACGACCCGCTGCGCATGATGCGTGCCGCGCGCTTCGTCTCCCAGCTGGGGTTGG
The DNA here is from genome assembly GCF_051172775.1 of Arthrobacter sp. Ld5. Lineage (NCBI taxonomy): Bacteria > Bacillati > Actinomycetota > Actinomycetes > Micrococcales > Micrococcaceae > Arthrobacter > Arthrobacter sp. Ld5. Next base: position 135,636 of record NZ_JBPKBO010000024.1, on the reverse strand, counting down.
CTCTCGCTCCGGAGGTGACGGAGGCGATGACGCGCATGGCCGAGCGGATCTCCATCATCTCCGCCGAGCGCGTACGGGACGAGCTGGTCAAGCTCGTCCAGGGCAAGGCGCCCGACGCCGGGATCGACCTGATGGTGGAGACCGGCCTCGCCGAGCACGTGATGCCGGAGGTATCCGCCCTGCGGCTGGAGACGGACGAGCACCACCGCCACAAGGACGTCTACCAGCACTCCCTCACCGTCCTGCGCCAGGCGTGCACCCTCGAGTCGGGTGAGGACGGCCCCGTCCCGGGACCCGACGTCGTCCTGCGCCTGGCAGCCCTCCTGCACGACATCGGCAAGCCCGCGACCCGCAGGTTCGAGCCCGGCGGTGCCGTCAGCTTCCGGCACCACGACGCCGTCGGCGCGAAGCTCGCCGCGAAGAGGCTGCGGGCGCTCAGGTTCGACAACGACACCATCAAGGCCGTCGCGCGCCTCGTGGAACTGCACATGCGGTTCTACGGCTACGGCGAGGCGGGCTGGAGCGATTCGGCCGTCCGCCGCTACGTGAGCGACGCCGGGCCCCTGCTCGAGCGGCTGCACCGCCTCACGCGCTCCGACGTCACCACCCGCAACCGGCGCAAGGCCGAACGGCTGGCGTTCGCCTACGACGATCTGGAGGCGAGGATCGCCGCGCTCGCGGACCAGGAGGAACTGGCCTCGATCCGCCCCGACCTCGACGGCGAGCAGATCATGGCGCTGCTCGGTGTCCGCCCCGGTCCCGTGGTGGGTCGCGCCTACCGGTTCCTCCTCGAGGAGCGGATGGAGAACGGCCCGCAGGACCCGGCCGATGCACGGATCAAGCTCCTCCAGTGGTGGAGCGAACAGCCCGAATCCCAGGAGAGCACCCCATGAAGCCGTTGTCAGGCGCCGCCGCCCCGGATCTCACCCCGTCCGGGACGCCCCTGCCCCGCCTCTGGCTGCTCCGGCACGGCGAGACGGAGTGGTCGAGGGACGGGCGCTACACGGGCCTGACCGACCTGCCCCTGACCGGACACGGGGAGGAGCAGGCACTCGCCGCCCGCGAGCACCTCCAGGGCGTCGACTTCGACCTCGTGATGACCTCCCCCCTGCAGCGTGCGGTCCGCACGGCCGAGCTCGCGGGTTTCCCGGACGCCGCGGTGCTGCCCTACGCCCACGAGTGGGACTACGGCGACAACGAGGGGCTGGTCAGCGCGACGGTCCGTGAGGACAATCCCGGCTACCTGATCTGGAACGACGGCGCGCCGAACGGCGAGACGCTGGCCCAGGTGGCGGAGCGGGCGGACCGCGTCATCGCCCGCGTCCAGGCCGGGTGCGGCACCGACGCCGACCGGGACCCGGGGGCGACGCCCGTGGAGAATGCGCTGCTCGTGGCACACGGCCACTTCCTGCGGATCGTCGCGGCCCGCTGGCTGCAGCTCAGCGGCATCGAAGGCCGCCGTTTCGTCCTCGGCACGGCCGCGGTCTGCGCGCTCGGCTGGGACAAGCACACGCCCGCCATCGTGCACTGGAACCTCTAACCGCCGTCGGGCCCGGCCGGAGGCCCCGATGGGCGCCGTGACGATCCTCGGACGAAGCGCCGGAGGGCCCACTCGAGCGGTCCGGTCCGGTACCTCGACAGGATGAGGCTGCTCGCGGCGGCCTGGGCGGCGAAGAGCACGACGACGACGACCACCACCATCACGGACGGGAGCCGGTCCATCAGGCCCCATCCGTAGCCGGTGAAGACGAGGCACAGCACGGCGGACTGGGCGAGGTAGTTGCTCAGGGACAGGCGGCCGGCCGGAGCGAGGACCGCCGTGACGGCGCGCCCTCCGCGTGAGCCCAGCACCAGCAGGAGGGACGCGGCGTATCCCACGGTCACCAGCGGTGACGCCACCACCGAGATCCCGGTGCCCAGGACGGACGCCGCACTGCCGCCGCCCCACACGTCGAGGCCGGCCGAGCAGGCCGAGCCGGCCAGGCCGAGCGGAAGCGCGAGCACGACGACGCGCCACAGGACCTTGCGCGGAGGCACCTCGGGCCGGAGGACGCCCAGCATCGCCAGGGCGGACCCCGCGAAGAAGGCCGCGAGGGCCAGCGGCCCCTGGAAGAACAGGACCGATGGAAGGACGACGCCGTAGGTCGCCGCATTGGCGGCGAGCGCATCGGCGGGGGACGCCGTCGGCCCGACCCGCGCGGCGGAGGCGTCGGTGCCCGCGGGGCCGAGCAGGAGCACCGCCACGACGACGAGGAGCAGGGCCATCCCCAGCGTGATCCCGGCCGCGAGGCCGAGGCGTGCACGCGGCGCGCTGGACGCGGCGGCGGCCAGGATCGCCCCTGCCAGCGCGTAGGTCAGGAGGATGTCGCCATAGAAGAGTGTCAGCCCGTGAACGACGCCGAGGACCGCGAGGAAGACGAGGCGCCGCGTCGCGAGCCGTTCCCGCTCCGCGCCGGCCGTCGCTGCGAGGACGACGGACCCGTAGCCGAACAGCAGCGAGAACAGCAGGTAGAACTTCCCCTCGAAGAACATCACGACGGCGAACCTGATCAGGCGGTCCGCCCCTGACACGGTGGACGGGTCCCGACCTCCCGCCAGATGGGAGGAGTCGGCGAAGAACCACACATTGACCATGAGGATCCCGAAGAGTGCGAATCCCCGCAGGGCGTCGACCTGCGCGACGCGGGAGCTCGCTGCCGTCCGTCCCGACATCCGATTCCCCCTATTCGCAAAATTTCCGGACAAATCGACCCGAAGGGCTATGCGTGTGCATATTCCATACGGTAGCTTTGTTCTCGTGCCATTGGGTCTTCCCAACTCGAACAGTTCCCTGCCGGAACCACGCGGGACCCTTCGGACGCAGGACCCTGGATCACTCGACGGAACGGAGGTGGAGATCGTGAATACCATGCTCGGCGGAGCCTTTGCCCGCCTCACCGATCCCGCCTTCGTCATCCGTCTCCATTAGGAAGCCTGCGCACCGGCGGTAGCCGGCTGACCCAGTATCACCCCGTGCCCGTGCGCGGCTTCCCCTCCTCTTTTTCTCAGGCAATGCCATCCGTGGCTTGTTTTGCCGAATTCCGTCCTGCCGAAAGTTCGTCATGCCCAATTCCCGGCCCATTCCTGCCCAATTCACCGACAATTCTTCCGTGATATCCCCGGTCCACGGTGAATTCATCATGACCGGATCGCTGACCCCTGTCCCGGACGTGCATCCGGCACAGGACCTCCAGGGTGTGCCGTCGCACCCGATGCCCGGCTTCCAGCACAGGAAGGAGGTGCGACGCATGCTGAGGAGATGGGGGAACAGCCTGTCCCTGTGGGGGAGGATCTGGGTCAGCCGCCCCCGTGACCCGTGGGAGGCGACGCAGCGGTTCACGCTGCCCCAGCACACCACCTACATCAAGTGACCGGCGCAGCCGTGCCGCGCCGACCGCACCGGGCGATCAGATCAGCGATCCCGGGTGCGGTCGGCGGCGGTCGGGCGCCCCGGCGCGTGTCCCTGCCGGTTCCCGGAATGAGGGGCACGAACGAGGCGTTATAGGGTCGTGAGGTTACGCGACCGGCCTTCCCGCTCCGGTCGGAAGGGAGATGGTGTGTCCGGCGTCAGGCGCGTGGCCATGCTGTCCCTGCACACCTCGCCTCTCGAGCAGCCCGGCACAGGGGACGCGGGCGGCATGAACGTCTACATCAGGAGCACGGCCCTCGAGCTCGCCGACGTCGGGATCGACGTCGAGATCTTCACCCGGGAAGCCGGTGAAGGACGCCCCCGGCGCGAGGTGCTCGCCGACGGCGTCGTGGTCCACCACCTCGATGCGGGACCCCGCCGCCCCATCCCCAAGGAAGCACTCCCCGGGCTGACCGACACCCTCACCGACGCCATCACCGAGGTCGCCGATCTCCTCGCGGACGGCCACTTCGACGTCCTGCACTCCCACTACTGGGTCTCCGGGATGGTGGGTCTCGCGCTCAGCCGCGAGATGAACCTGCCGCTGGTCCACTCCATGCACACCATGGCGAAGGTCAAGAACCTGCGCATGAGGGCGCTGAGCGCCCCGGAACCGGACGAGCGGATCGCCGGCGAGGAGGAGATCGTGGCAGGAGCGGCCCGGCTGATCGCCAACACGAGCACGGAGGCGTCCGAACTCATCTCGCTCTACGGGGCCGGCCCGGACCGGGTGGACGTGGTGGCTCCGGGCGTGGACCTGTCCACGTTCCACCCGGGCAACAGGGCCGCTGCGCGCGCCGCGCTGGCCTTCCCGCCGGAACAGTTCCACGTGGTGTTCGCGGGGAGGATCCAGAAGCTCAAGGGTCCACAGGTCCTCGTGGCCGCGGCCGCGGAACTGCGTCGCCGGCGGCCGGACATCCCGCTCGCCGTGAGCATCCTCGGCGCGGGAAGCGGCCCCGAGGCGCTCGCCCTCCAGCCCCTCATCGACACTGCCGGCCTCACCCGGGACGTGCGCCTGTACCCGCCCGTCACCGCCTCCCATCTCGCCCAGTGGTTCCGTGCCGCGGACGTGGTGGTCATGCCCTCCTTCAGCGAATCCTTCGGCCTCGTGGCGCTGGAGGCGCAGGCCTGCGGCACCCCGGTAGTCGCCGCCAACGTCGGCGGGCTGCCGCAGGCGGTGAGCGACGGGCGCAGCGGCCTCCTCGTGGACGGCCACTCCGCGAGCGACTGGGCGGATGTCCTGGAGCGACTGCACGACGACACGCACCTGTCGGAGACGCTGGGGCGCGGGGCCGCGTCCCATGCACTGGCGTTCGGCTGGCAGCGCACGGCCCTCCTGACGGCCCAGAGCTACCGCTCCGCCGTCGAGCGTTTCTCCACCGCGACCGCCCGCTGACGCCCCGCCGATGCACCCTAGGATGGAAGCGTGAATCCCGTTGAGCTCGCCGCCTACCTCGACTCCGTTCGCATCACCGGGCTGGTGGCCACGCCGCGGCAGGACAACCTGAAGCACCTGCGGCTCTTCCTCGAGCGCAACGAGCACCTCGAGTTCGGCGTGGAACACACCCGGGACTGGACCTACGACGAGCTCTTCGATCTCATGCACGAACGCGTGGGGACGAGCCCCGACCGGAACCACACCGAGGGTCAGGACACCATCGACGCCGGGAAGTGCGTCGATGCCCTGGACCGGTTCGCCGACCGGCTGGGGGCATCCGCCCGCCGGAAGGAGCGGATCCTCTTCGCGACGGGCCATCCGGCGGGCCTGCTCCCCGTCCATGCGGCCTTCGCGCGGGCTGTGGCCGCCGCGGGTGCCACGGTGGTCCAGGTTCCGGAGGGACGGCCGTTCGGCGCCGGTGACATCCGCCAGGTGTTCGGCGTCCTCGTGTGGCACCAGCACGGCGGACTCATGCACACGCACTACCCCGAGCCGATGCGCCTGAGCCTGGACACGCTCACCGGCGCCGGACTCGAGCTGCCGGACCTCGTCGTGGCCGATCACGGCTGGGCGGGCCACGCGGCGAGTGCCGGGCTGCCGACCCTCGGGTTCGCCGACTGCAACGACCCCGGGCTGTTCGTCTCGGAGGCGCAGGGCCAGATCGACGTCGCCGTCCCGCTCGACGACAACGTGACCCCGGGACTGTACGAGCCCCTCATCGACTACGTGCTCGGTCGGGCAGGCCTCCCGCGGGCCTGATCCGGCGCTGATAGGTTGGGCGCATGAGCGATCTTGAGATTGCCCGCGCCGCCGCGGTCAGGCCCATCGAGGCCATCTCCGACGCGGCAGGCATCCCGCGCGACGCCCTCGAGTTCCACGGCCGGTACAAGGCGAAGATCGACCCGCGCCTGCTGCCCGACGACGGCCGCGCCCCCGGGAGGGTGGTCCTGGTCAGCGCCATGAGCCCCACCCCCGCCGGTGAGGGGAAGTCCACCTGCACGGTGGGGCTCGCCGATTCGCTCGCGAAGGCGGGGCAGCGCGTGATGATCGCGCTGCGCGAGCCCTCCCTCGGCCCCGTGCTGGGCATGAAGGGCGGCGCGACCGGCGGCGGCTACTCCCAGGTGCTGCCGATGGACGAGATCAACCTGCACTTCACCGGCGACTTCCACGCCATCACCTCGGCGAACAACGCGCTCGCCGCACTGATCGACAACCACATCCACCAGGGCAACGAGCTCGGCATCGACCCGCGCCGCATCACGTTCAAGCGGGTCCTCGACGTCAACGACCGCGCCCTGCGCGAGGTGGTCATCGGGCTCGGGGGCCCCACCCAGGGAACACCCCGCCAGGACGGCTTCGACATCACCGTGGCCTCCGAGATCATGGCCGTGTTCTGCCTGGCCGCCGACCCCGCGGACCTGAAGGAACGCCTGGGGAACATCACCTTCGGCTACACCTACGACCGCCGGCCGCTGACCGTCCGGGACCTCCGGGTGGAGGGGGCACTGGCACTGCTGCTGAAGGACGCCCTCAAACCGAACCTCGTCCAGACCATCGCCGGGACGCCGGCCCTCGTGCACGGTGGTCCCTTCGCGAACATCGCGCACGGCTGCAACTCGGTCATCGCCACCCGGACCGCCCGCCGCCTCGCGGACATCGTCGTCACGGAAGCCGGCTTCGGCGCGGACCTCGGGGCCGAGAAATTCATGGACATCAAGGCCCGGGTCGCGGACCTCGCCCCCGACGCCGTCGTCATCGTCGCGACGGTCCGCGCCCTCAAGATGCACGGCGGGGTCGCCAGGGCCGACCTCGCGCAGCCCGACATCGATGCGCTCCGGGACGGGACCCCGAACCTCCTGCGCCACGTGCGGAACATCGAGAAGTTCGGGATCCCGCCCGTCGTCGCCATCAACAGGTTCGGCACGGACTCGCAGGAGGAGCTCGACTGGCTGCTCTCCTGGTGCGCCGGCGAGGGGATCGCCGCCGCCGTCGCCGACGTGTGGGGCCAGGGCGGGGGAGGCCCCGGCGGGGATGCGCTCGCGACCGAGGTCCTCGCGGCCCTCGAGCGGCCCGTCACGTTCTCCCACCTCTACCCGCTCGACCTCCCGGTCGAGGAGAAGATCCGCACCATCGTGCAGGAGATCTACGGCGCCGACGGCGTCGAGTTCTCCGTCCCCGCCCTGCGCCGGCTGAAGGAGATCGAGGCGAACGGGTGGTCGGGGCTGCCCGTGTGCATGGCGAAGACGCAGTACTCCTTCTCGGACGATGCCGGTCTCCTCGGCGCACCCAAGGGGTTCACCGTCCACGTCCGGGACCTCATCCCGAAGACCGGTGCCGGGTTCATCGTCGCGCTCACCGGATCGGTGATGACCATGCCCGGGCTGCCGAAGGAGCCGGCAGCGCTCCGCATGGACGTGGATGCCGACGGCAACGCCGTCGGGCTGTTCTGACACCGGGGCCCCCGGGCCCGACGCACGGGAGGCCGGGACGGTGATCCGTCCCGGCCTCCCGTGCGTCCGTATACGACCTGTCAGCGCTCGATGTCGCCGCGGATGAAGGCCTCGACCTTCTCGTGGGCGACGTCGTCGGCGTACTGCTCCGGCGGGGACTTCATGAAGTAGCTCGATGCCGAGAGGATCGGTCCGCCGATCCCGCGGTCCAGGGCGATCTTCGCCGCGCGGATGGCGTCGATGATGACGCCGGCCGAGTTCGGCGAGTCCCAGACCTCGAGCTTGTACTCGAGCGACACGGGGGCGTCACCGAAGTTGCGGCCCTCGAGGCGGACGAACGCCCACTTGCGGTCGTCGAGCCAGGCGACGTAGTCCGAGGGGCCGATGTGCACGTCGTTCGCCCGCAGCTCGGCCTTGACGTTGGAGGTGACGGCCTGGGTCTTGGAGATCTTCTTCGACTCGAGACGGTCGCGCTCAAGCATGTTCTTGAAGTCCATGTTGCCGCCGACGTTCAGCTGGTAGGTGCGGTCCAGCGTGACGCCGCGGTCCTCGAACAGCTTCGCCATGACACGGTGCGTGATCGTCGCGCCGATCTGGCTCTTGATGTCGTCACCGACGATCGGGACCCCGGCCGCGGTGAACTTGTCCGCCCATTCCTTGGTGCCGGCGATGAACACGGGCAGGGCGTTGACGAACGCGACGCCGGCGTCGATGGCGCACTGCGCGTAGTACTTCGCGGCGTGCTCCGACCCGACGGGCAGGTAGCAGACCAGGACGTCCGCCTTGGCGGCCTTGAGCTGGGCGACGATGTCGACCGGCTCCTCGTCCGACTCGACGATGGTCTCGCGGTAGTACTTGCCGAGCCCGTCCAGGGTGTGTCCGCGCTGGACGATCACGCCGGTGGGCGGCACATCGGTGATCTTGATCGTGTTGTTCTCGCTGGCGCCGATGGCTTCCGCGAGGTCGTGGCCCACCTTCTTGCCGTCGACGTCGAATGCCGCCACGAACTGCACGTCCCCCACGTGGTACTTGCCGAACTCGACGTGCATCAGGCCGGGAATGGCCCCCGTCGCATCCGCGTCGCGGTAGTAGTGCACGCCCTGGACCAGCGACGCGGCACAGTTGCCGACTCCAATAATTGCCACGCGAATGGGGTTCTGTCCCACAGTTCTCCTCGAAAGCCCGATGAATATGCCCCGACCGTCATCGCCTCGGGAGCGGTGGGCAGGGAATGCCAGTGTACGTTCAGTTTCCAACGCGGACGGATGCCGCCTCATTCCTCGATCGCGGTCGCGGGTGCGAACGCGTGTCCTGAACCGCCGCGCATCCACCGGTGCGCGGCGGTTAGGCTCGGGGGATGACCTCGGGCACGGGCCGGCGCGGCCCCCACCGCATCAGCGTCCCGAGCCGGTCCGATCCGGCCCTGCGTCCCCTGGTCGAAGGCATCGGGGGCCCGCTCGGGAGACGCACCGATCCCGGCCGGATCTCGCCGGGCTGGTTCACGGTGCAGCGGGTGCTCATCCTGATGACGGTCTGCTCGGCCGTCCTGGCCGTCGTCGCCAAGAACCCGTGCCGCGTCGAGGGGTGGTCCTCGCCGGACTACTTCTACCGCGCCTGCTACTCCGACTGGACCGAGCTGTACCAGAGCCGGGGTTTCGGGGAGGGCGTCCTGCCGTTCATCACCCCCGGCGCGCTGTTCGAGTATCCGGTGCTGCTCGGGCTGCTCGCGTCCGGGACCGCGGTTCTGGTGGACCTCGTCGCGGGCGGAGCGGCCGCGACGGCCTCCCGCCTCTATTTCGACGTCAATGCGGTCCTCCTCGCCGGGGTGTGGATCCTGACGGTCCTGTCGACCCTCCGCCTTGCCGGCCGGCGTCCCTGGGACGCTGCTGTGGTGGCCACGGCGCCCGTCATCGTCCTGTCCGGCACCATCAACTGGGACCTCTGGGCGGTGCTGCTCGCCACCGCCGGGATGCTGGCGTTCGCGCGTGACCGCCCGGTCCTGGCCGGGATCCTCTGGGGACTCGGCGCCGCGGTGAAGCTCTACCCGGTCCTGCTGCTCGGGGCGGTGCTGGTCCTGGCCGTCCGGACGGGGCGCTACCGGCCTCTCCTCGGTGCTTCGACCGGGACGCTCGCGGCATGGCTCGCCGTGAACCTGCCGTTCCTGCTGCGTGATCCGGCGGGCTGGGGCTATTTCCTCACCTTCTCGGAGACGCGCGACGCCGGTTTCTCCTCGGGCTGGTACGTCTACAACGCGCTCGCGCGCCGCGTCGGGGCCGCCACCCTCACCCCGGACGCCATCAATGCGGGCGCCGCCGTCCTCTTCGCGCTCGCCTGCGTGGGCATCGCGGTCCTCGCCCTGCGGGCGCAGCGCCGTCCCCGGCTCGCCCAGCTGGCCCTGCTCATCGTGGGTGCGTTCGTCCTCTGCAACAAGGTGTACTCGCCGCAGTACGCCCTCTGGCTCGTCCCGCTCGTGGCACTGGCGGTCCCACGGTGGCGAGTGGTCCTCGTCTGGCAGCTCGCGGAGATCCTCCACTGGGCGGCGGTCTGGCTGTACTTGGGTGGAATGACGAGCGGGGGCCCCGCCGAGAACAACCTGGGGCTCGGGACCTACTCTTGGGCGGTCCTCGCACACATGCTTGCCACGGCATACGTCATGGGGGTGGTGATCCTCGAGATCCTCGCACCGCACGACGACGTGGTGCGGCGCCTCGGCGTCGACGACCCCCAGGGCGGACCGTTCGACAGGATGCAGGACCGCTTCACGCTGCTTCCGCGCCGATCGTCGCCCCGGCGCCGGATCGCGGCGGGTCCGCGGACGGCGACGGATCCGGTGGGGGCTGCTCCGTTAGGCTTGCAGGACCGCGTGGACGCGATCGCCGTCGGCCGGCGGCGGGAACCCCCGGCCGGTGGACACCCGGACCCGCAGCGCACCCGATCATCGACCAGTGCAGGATCCCCAGTGAGAGACCCCCAGTGAACGCAGCACTCCTGACCTACAGCCCGCTCGACCGGCAGGCGTTCGACGCCCTCGCCGCCGCGCACCCCGCGGTGCTGATCCCGCTCGAGCAGACCCCGGACTGGGCCGACTTCGAGCGGGCCCTCGGGCGCACGCCGCTGGGCATCTGGGCCTATCGGGACGCCGCGGGCACGCTCGTCGCGACGGCCGGCTACGTGCACGTGGTGCGCCGCTTCCGGGAGTCCGTCGTCGTCGTCAACGGGCCGGTCTGGTTCGTGGAGCGGACGCCCGCGGCGGAGCGCCTGCTGATGGAGACGGTGCGCCGGCAGTTCCGCGACCACCCGACGGTGCACCCGCTCTACGTCCGCCTGCAGGTGGCCACCCTGCAGGCCCCCGCCACCGGTCCCATCGAGCACGGCTGGTACGAGCGCGAGATCGTCGTCGACCTCACGCCCTCCGAGGCCGAGTTGCTGAAGAGCTTCAGGCCGAACGCGCGGAACAGCATCCGGCGCGCCCAGCGCAACGGCATCGAGATCCGACATATTCACCGAGAGGAATGGAAGCGCGTCTTCGCGACCGAGCTGTACCCGATCATGCGGGAGACCGCGGAACGCGATGGCTTCGAGTCCTTCGACTCGTCCTACTACGAGACCCTGCTGACCGTCCTCGGAGACCACCTCCGCCTCCTCGTCGCCTATCGCGACGGGCACCCGCTGAGCTGGCTGATCACCACGGAGTACCGCGGCTACGCCGTCTACTATTTCGCCGGGAGCACGCAGGCGGCCCGCAGTACCTTCGCCCCCTACCTGCTCCTGTGGGAGGCGTTCAGGACGCTCAAGGCCGCAGGGAACACCGCGTGCGGACTGACGGGCATCGAGAGCGAGAACTACCCCTCACTGGCGAACGTCACGACGTTCAAGCGGAACTTCTCGAAGAACGTGGTGGTGGTACCCACCACCTACGACGTTCCGCTCGATGCGCGCCGCTATGCGGTGGTGGTCTCGCTGCTGGCGGCGCGGCGCAGGGGACCGGCCGCCGCACGGCGGGTCGCCGGGCGCGTGGCCGGCGTGGTCCGCCGGCGGGGCCGGACGGGCGCGGAGGCCTGACCGGCGGGGACCGCCCCCGCCGGAGAGAGGAAGCCATGGTTGATGTCGAGGTCGTCGGCGCCGGTCCCAACGGACTCGCGGCCGCCGTCGTCATGGCGCGTGCGGGCCTGTCCGTGCGGATCCACGAGGCCGCGCCGACCATCGGCGGCGGGTCCCGGTCCATCGAGCTCATGCAGCAGGACCACCTCCACGACTTCTGTTCGGCCGTCCACCCGATGGCCCTCGCGTCGCCGTTCTTCCGGTCCTTCGAGCTGAGCCGCCGCATCGGGTTCGCGGTCCCCGAGGTGTCCTTCGCCCACCCGCTCGACGGCGGACGGGCCGGCGTCGCCTACCGCAGCCTCGCCAGGACGGTCGAGGGCCTCGGCGCGGACGGGGAGGCGTACCGGCGGCTCCTGGAGCCGCTCAGCGACCGCGACCGGGACGTCCTGGCGTTCACCCTCAACCACGTGGTGCGCGTCCCGAAGAAGCCGGAGGCGGCCGCGCGGTTCGCGCTCGCTGTCCTCGACCAGGGGCTGCCGTGGTGGAACCGCCGCTTCAGCACCGACGAGGCGAAGGCCCTCGTCACGGGTGTCATGGCGCATCCCGTGGGCACCCTGCCCTCGCTGACCGGGGCCGGTGCGGGCCTGGTGCTGAACCTCCTGGCGCACACCGTGGGCTGGCCCATCCCCGTCGGCGGATCGCAGTCCATCGCCGACGCCCTGGCGCTCGACGTACGGCAGCATGGCGGGCAGATCGTCACGGACAGCAGGGTCGGAACACTCGCGGAGGTGTCGGACGCGCGGGTGGTGCTGCTCGACGTGGCCCCGAAGACCTTCCAGCGCATGTCCCGGGGGCGCCTCCCGGCCGCCTACGAGACGGCCCTGAACGCCTTCACGTACGGCAACGCCGCCTGCAAGGTGGATTTCATCCTGTCGGGGCCCGTCCCCTGGAGCCACCCGGAACTGCACCGCGCCGGGACCGCGCACCTGGGCGGGACGCGGGAGGAGATCGCCGCCGGCGAGCAGCAGGTCAACCGCGGCATCCACCCGGACAGCCCGTACGTGCTGCTCTCCCAGCCGTCGTCGTTCGACCCGACCCGGGCCCCCGAGGGCCGGCACACGCTCTGGACCTACTGCCACGTCCCGCGGGGTTCGACGCGGGACATGGCGGAGGCGGTGACCGCGCAGATCGAGCGGTTCGCGCCCGGCTTCTGCGACGTCGTCGTGCAGAGCCACACGACGACCGCGAGCGAGCTCGAGGGCTACAACGCCAACTACGTGGGCGGCGACTTCAGCAGCGGGGCGGTGAACCTCCGCCAGATCGTCGCCCGGCCCTTGCCGTCCCTCCAGCCGTGGGCGACACCGATCAAGGGGGTCTACCTCTGCTCGCAGTCCACGCCGCCCGGCCCCGGGGTGCACGGCATGGCGGGGTTCAACGCGGCGCGCCTGGCGCTGCGGCGCGAGTTCGGGCTGGGCGTGCCGGCCCTCGGGCTGTGACCCTCAGGCGCTCTCCGGACGCTCCTGTGCACCGCTCGTGGCCTGCAGCCAGGCGACCGCGAGGTGGCGCGAGGTGAAGAACCGCGTGGGACAGGGCGGGGAGTTCACGCCGAGGAAGAAATTGGCGATCATCCTGTCGACGGGGGACGAGCCCAGCAGGGCTATCCGCGACGCCGCGCAGGGGATGGCGAACACTGCCCGGGCCTCGCGCGTCACCGTCCGCGTGGTCTCCATGTCCACCAGCATGGGGTGGCCCTCCGCCCCGGCAAGGGTGTTGACCGCCAGCATGGCGGCCTCGGCGTCGGCGGCGGTGATGGTGCAGTCCCGATCCCACTCCAGGTGAAGGATGCCGTTCGGCAGGAGATCCAGGCCCGCCTTGCCGCCGTCGATCCGTTGTGCGGGCATGCGCGCCTCCTCAGCAGACCGCTGATGCCTCCCGGACCGGCCGGCCCGGGATCCACCCCGTGAGACCGAGGATCAGCGAGTCCCCATCGTAGCGAAATATCCGGGGATGCCCGTGGTCCCGTCGCCGCCCATCGGCACGGCCTCGATGGTCACCGGCCCGTCGGCCACCACCTGCCAGGCCTCCCCGGGGAACGCCGCGCGGCGTTCCTCCGCGCCGAACCGCCCGGGCACCGGAATACCGCCGATGGCCTTGCGCAGCGGAGGCGGGATGCTGCCCGGGGCGGCACCGAGGCTCTGCATGTAGGAGAGCGGGTTCCCGCGGTAGTCCGTCTCCGTCAGGAGCACATGCCCCCGCCGTCCCACGACGGAGTGCAGGGTCTGCGCCAGCTGGAGGCGCTGCGGGCCCCGCAGCACATGGAACACGCCACGGACGAACACGTTCATGTCCCCGAACTCCTCATGCAGGGCGGGGCCCGTGGCGGGGTCGGTCAGGTCGACCGTGCGGAAGGAGACGTCGGGGGCGTCCCCGGTCTCCTGCCTGGCCCGCTGCACGGCACTCTCCGCGATGTCGACGCCGACGGCGGCAGGGAAGCGGGGCGCCAGCCAGCGCGTCCACCGCCCGTTCCCGCAGCCGACGTCGAGGACGGGGAGGGAGAAGTCCATGGAGGCCTCCATGGCCCGCGCGTACTGCTCCGCCTCGCGGCCGATGTCCGTGTCCCAGAGCACCTCGCCCTGCGTGCCGGTCGCGCGGACCCCGCTCCAGTAGCCCTCCCATGCCCTCGCCGGGTCCCGGGGAGTGTGCCGCGCCAGGAGCGCCACCTCGGGCACCATCAGGAGTTGACGGATGATTCGCAGCATACGTCGAGGGTACAGATGGGCCGTCCACAACAGGACCACCCAAGGATTTCCACAGGATGCGGCGAAGGAGGGGCCGATCGGCCGACCGGGCGCGGCGGCCTGCCTATGCTGGCTCGTGCCATGAACGCCATGGCCACCAGGGAGGACGGACACTCGATGCGGCGGAACACGCCCCGCGCCGCCGACACGGACCGGGACGAGCTGCGGGGCACCGCACGGGTCCTCACCGCCGTGATGGTGGGCCTGCTCACCGTCTACACCGCGGGCCTCCTCGTGGGGGACCCGGAGACCTTCGAGCCGCTCTCCGACGGCTGGCTCTGCATCCTGACCGAACTCGCCGCCGTGGCCCTGTGCATCGGCGCCGTGGTGCGGACCCGCGGCACCGAACCGCAGGTGCTGCTCGGTACCGGGGCCGTCGTCGCCTACACCGCCGGCGACGCCTACTACGTCGCATCGCTCGGGGGTGCCGACTCCCTCGGGTTCACCTCCCTGGCGGACGTGCCCTACCTCGCGTTCTACCCGCTGATGCTCGGGGCCCTCGCGGTGGTGCTCGTGCGGAAACTGCGTGGTCTCCTGTGGCCGGTCCTCCTGGACAGCCTCGTCGGAGCGCTCGCCGCAGCCTCGCTCATGGCTCTGCTGCTGGCGCCGATCCTGCAGACCGGCACCGCCGGAGGGACGGTGTTCGAGGTGGCCGTCACGGTCGCGTACCCGCTCCTGGACCTGCTGGTGGTCACGGTGGTGGGCGGGATCCTGGCGGCGAAGGGCCTCGACATCGGGCCGCGCTGGCCGGTCCTCATCGCCGGGATGATCCTCTTCTCCGCCGCCGACGTCGCCTATGCGCTCGGTCTGGAGGACTACAGCGCCGGTTCGATCATCGATGCCGGCTGGGTGGCCGGGGTGGTGGCCGTGGCAGCCTGGGTGGACGGCGCGGCGGGAACCGGACCGGGGCACAGGAGCCGCGGCGTCCCGGAGCTCGCCGCACCCCTGGTGTCCACCGCGTCCGCACTCGCGGTGCTCGTGATCGGCTCCCAGCTGGACATCCCGCTACTCGCGGTGGTCTTCGCGGCCGCCTCGCTGGGCCTGGCGTCGGTGCCCCTCGCCTTCCGGAACCGCATGCTCGTGGCCCTGGCCCGGACCGACGAGCTCACGTCACTGCCGAACCGCCGTGCGCTGTTGACCGATGTCCCCGACCGCCTCGCCGGCGGCGGTGCCGGTGCGCTGTTCATCATCGACCTCGACCGCTTCAAGCACGTGAACGACGCCCTCGGGCACGACGTCGGGGACGCGCTGCTCGTGCAGGTCGGACGGCGCTTCCGGCGGCAGCTGGGCCCCGGCGACCTGCTGGCGCGCCTCGGCGGGGACGAGTTCGCCGTCTTCCTCGCCGACGCGACGGAGGACGAGGCCGTCGCGACGGCGCAGCGGCTGGGCGCCGAACTCGCCAGCCCCGTGGAGATCGACACCGCCGCACTGCAGGTGAGCGCGAGCATCGGGATCGCCCTGACGCCCCGGCACGGCACCGACATCAGCCTGCTGATGCGCAAGGCCGACATCGCCATGTTCCGGGCGAAGACGCAGCGTACCGGCTTCCACGTGTACGACACCACGGACGACGACGACGGCGAACTGCGGCTGCGCACCGTCCAGGAGATCCGCACGGCGCTCGCGGGGGACCAGTTCGAGCTGTACTACCAGCCCAAGTTCCGCCTGGCCGACCACGCGATGACCGGCGTCGAGGCCCTCGTCCGCTGGAACCACCCCACCCGCGGTCAGCTGCCTCCGAGCGCGTTCCTGCCACTCGCCGAGGAGGCGGGCCTGATGCCGCAACTGTCCTCGCTCGTCCTCCGCAGGGCCGTGCGGCGCGTCGCCCGCTGGCGCGCCGAGGGACTGGACGTCGTCGTGGCCGTGAACATGTCGGGCTCCTGCATCCTGCCGTGCCTCCCGCACGAGATCCTCGGCCTGCTCGAGCAGCACGACGTGCCGCCGTCGTGCCTCATGCTCGAGATCACCGAGGACGTCCTGATGTCCACACCGACCGGGACCGCCGGGATCCTCGCGCAGCTGAGGGCCGCGGGCGTGCAGATCTCGATCGACGACTTCGGCACCGGGTACAGCTCCCTGGCCTACCTCCGGGACCTCCCCGTCGACGAACTGAAGCTCGACCGCTCCTTCGTCACGGCGATGGGCGGCGACGCGCGGGCCGGCGCGCTCGTCGGGTCGATCATCGACCTCGCGCACAGCCTGGACCTCCGCGTTGTCGCGGAAGGTGTCAACGGCGAGGCGACCCGGGAGGAACTGCTGACCCGGGGATGCGACTACGGGCAGGGCTTCCACCTCGCCATGCCGCTCCCGGGGCCCGACGTCGGGCCCTGGCTGGCAGCACGCCTGGCGGTGAGTCGCTGATGGCAGCGATCCTTCGGCGCCGACGCGGGAACCGACCGGAAAGTGCGCAGCACGGGTCCGATGCACTCGGTCCCTGCATCGAGATCTGGCAGGGTGTTAGCCATGACGACTGACCCCGACGCGCGTGTGGCGCTCATCATCGAGGACGACGCCGATGTGCGCCAGTTGCTGGTCATGACGCTCGGCATGAGCGGCTTCACCACGATCGAGGCGGAGAACGGGCGCCAGGGCGTCGCCCTCGTGCGGGAGCGCAGGCCGGACCTCGTGACGCTCGACCTGAACCTGCCCGACATCGACGGCGTGGAGGTGTGCCGCCAGATCCGCCCGCTGACGGACGCCTACGTCATCATGATCACGGCCCGGCAGGACGAGATCGACCGCCTCATCGGCCTCGAGATCGGGGCGGACGACTTCGTGGTGAAGCCGTTCAGCCCCCGCGAGGTCGGGGCCCGCGTGAACGCCATGTTCCGCCGTCCGCGGACCACCGTGCGGAGCATCTCCCAGCCGCTGCTCGACGCGGAGGCGGGGGACCGGACGCCGACGTCGGTCACGCCCCCGGCCGCGCCGGAACCGCCGGAGGGGGTGCTGACCCACGGATCGCTCACCATCGACACCGAGGGGCGGATCGCCCTGCTCGACGGCGTCGAGGTGCCGCTCACCCGGATCGAGTTCGACCTGCTGGCCACGCTCGTCTCCGGGCCCCGCAGGGTCTGGCAGCGCGAGACCCTGCTCTCGCGTATCTGGGGCGACGGCTGGGTCAACGACCAGCACCTCGTCGAGGTGCACATCCGGAACCTGCGGAAGAAACTGGGCGAGGACACGAAGGCACCGCGGTTCATCCGGACGGTGCGCGGCGTCGGCTACCGGATGATGCCGCCCAACGCCGACTGAAAGTCGGTCGCGAGGCTCCGCAGCCGGGCGACCTCCGCCCCGTACCGGGCGGGCTCTCCGACGCTCTTCAGGGCGGTGGACGACGCCTCCGCGAGCCGGCATGCGCCCACCATGGCGGCGCTGGCGTGGAGGCTGAGCAGGGCGACGACGGCGTCGTCCGTGGCGTGGGCGGCGAAGGCCGTCTCCACGGCGTCGATCCGTCGGGGGAGCATCGTGGCGAACAGCTGCAGGAATTCCAGGGCACCCGGCGGGTCGGAGAGTTCCTCTCCGAGGTTCTCGAGTGTCCGCCGGTCGAGCGCGGGAAGCTGTGCCACGTCGGTCCTGTCGGTCGCTGGTCAGGAGCGGCTCCCGGTCGAGCTGCCCGCCGGCTCCGGTGGACGGACCGGAACCGGCGGGAGGACCGCGGAGGAGTGTGCTCCTGGGTTCCACTCTGACCGGCGCCGTTCAAACAGGCCGTGGTCGAAGTGCGAAGGAAGACCGAAGAAAAGGCGAAGACCGGCTCGTCCCGGACGGGGTCCGCCTAGGCGAGCAGCTCCCGGACCATCGGGATGACCTTGGTGCCGTAGAGCTCGATGCTGTGCATGAGTTTCTCGTGGGGCAGCGGCCCGGCGCTGTACTTCAGGTCGAACCGGTCGATCCCCAGCGTCCGTGCCGTCGCGGCGATCTTCCGCGCGACGGTCTCCGGTGAGCCCACGTAGAGGGAGCCGGAGTCGGCCTCGTGCTCGAATTCCTCGCGCGTCGTCGGCCCCCAGCCGCGCTCGCGGCCGATGCGGTCGCGCATGATCCGGTTGTCCGGCCACAGTTCCTCCCGCGCCTGCTCGTCCGAATCGGCGATGTAGCCGGGCGAGTGGACGCCGATGGGCAGCGTGGGCCGGCCGAGCTGGTTCAGGGCCCGGTGGTAGAGATCCACGTAGGGGGCGAACCGTGCCGGGTCGCCGCCGATGATCGCGAGCATGAGCGGCATGCCGTACCGGGCTGCCCGCACCACGGATTCCGGGCTGCCGCCCACGCCGATCCACGTCTTCAGGTGCCCGCCCTCGGTCTTCGGGTAGACCTCGTGGTTCGTCAGGCCCGGGCGGGTGCTGCCGGACCAGGTGACGGGCTGCTCGGTGATCAGCTTCGAGAACAGGTCCAGCTTCTCCTCGAACAGTCGCTCGTAGTCGGAGAGTTCGTACCCGAAGAGGGGGAAGGACTCGGTGAAGGACCCCCGCCCGAGGATGACCTCCGCCCGTCCCTGCGAGGCGGCGTCGAGCGTGGCGAACCGCTGGTAGACCCGCACGGGATCGTCGGAGCTGAGGACCGTCACGGCCGACCCCAGGCGGATGCGCGTCGTCTGCCCGGCGATCGCCGCGAGCACGGTCTCGGGCGCGGAGATGGCGAAGTCGTCGCGGTGGTGCTCGCCGAGACCGATGAAGTCGACACCCACCTGGTCGGCGAGGACCGCCTCGGCAATCACGTTGCGGATGACCTGCGGGTACGGGACGGGCGTGCCGTCCTCACCGCGGGTGACGTCCCCGAAGGTGTCGAGTCCGAGTTCCAGTTCGCGTGCCATGTGATGCTCCCGTGGTCGGTGTCCGGGCCCACCATGGGCCTGCTGATGGAACCCGCTGTCCCCGGCGCTTATTCCATGCAAACGCATCTATCGGGCGTGGCCCCGTCCGCCGCGGCGTCGGCCGGGCAGCGGCTCCGCGGCGGTACTGCCCGGTGAGCTACCGCCGACCGTGCTGCAGGACCTCCGCCGCGCGGTCCGCCCGGGCGATGCTCGCCGGATCGGCGAGGTCGACGCCGGCCCGTGCCGCCGCGGCCCGCGCTGCCGGCGACGTGAGGTCGGGCAGGACGAAACGCTCCGGGACGATCCGGGCATCCTGCGCGGCATGCGCACGCTGGTCCCGGGCCAGTGCGGGACCGGACCGTTCTGCGGCCTGCAGCGTCGCCGCGGTGACGGCCAGCGGGGCGCCGGTCAGCGCCGGGCCGACCAGGGGCGCGTAGCCGGCGGCATGGCCCGAGCGGTTGGGATGGTACGAGTCCGAGATGGGGCTGGAGAGGCCGTTCAGCCATTCGACGTCGTCGCACACCGCGTGCCCCTCGAACACGGCGGACGGGTCCCGGAAGGTGAATCCCGCCGCAGCAGCGGCCGTCGCCGTCGTCCGGTTGAGCAGGTCCGCCGTGGCGTTGAGGCGTGCCTCCTCCGTGGGTGAGAACCAGGTGGCCGCGTTGCAGTCCTCGCCGTTGAAGATCCGCGGGTACCCGGCCACGGTGACGGACGCCTGGGGCGCCCGGGTGCGGATCTGGTCGTACAGGGAGCCGAGACGCCCGGGGAGCTGGCCGGTGATGATGGCCTGGGCGCGGTCGATGGCCGCGGTGCAGTTGCTCATCCACGCGGGCTTGGCGCACTCGGTCAGGACGGCGACGAACGCGGCGTCGTTCCCGCCGACGCTCACGGACACGTACGACGTCGCCGGCGTCAACGCGCCCAGCTGAGCGGCCGCGACGTCGCTGATGGTGGCGCCGGAGCAGGCGCGGAAGTCCAGGGCGTACCCCCGGGCGCTCGCGATGAGGGCGGGGAACGCGTGGACGGAGCGCTGGCAGGTCGTCCCGTCCACCAGGTAGGCGCGCGTCCCGGTGCCCGAGGAGTACGAATCGCCGAGGGCGACGTAGGAGGCGGGCGCTGCCGTGGCCGGCGCCGCCGGCACCACGACGGCGGCGAGCAGGGCCAGGGAGGCGAGGGCGGAGCGGAGGCGCGGAATCGTCATTGATACTCCTGATGCGGATGAGACTGTCGTGGTCACGCTAGCCCGGAGGTGTCCGGCAGGGGGCGTTCCCGACGGCGTCATCCGCGGCACTCTTCCGCCGGAGCGGGGTGACGGGTAGGGTGCCGCCCCGGCGGCCGCGCCCTTTGCCTCCGCTCCGGCGCGCGCGGTAGGCTGTGGGGCGGCTCACATGCAGCGCCACCCAATTGAATACGCCACCGATCTGCAGCGGGAGAGTTCTGCTGGTGACCCACACACCGGCAGGCGCCGTAGGAGCAAATCCTCCCCAGGAATCTCTCAGGCGAAGGTACCGCTGCGGCTAGGCAACTCTGGAAAGCAGCCCGGACGGCGTCCGTGCTCACCGACGGTGCAAGCAGGCACGGAGCCTGCGGAAACTCTCAGGTCCCCTACAGAGCGGGGAGGAATCCGACCAGGCCCGCGCGCCCGCGCACCTCATCCGACGTACGGAGTTCCCATGACTGCCTCCCCCGACATCGCGTCGACCTTCGCCGACCGCCATATCGGCCCCCGCACCTCGGACGCCGGGCGCATGCTCGAAGTCCTCGGCTACCCGAGCCTCGACAAGCTCGTGGATCTGGCGGTCCCGGCCAGCATCCGACTCAAGGGTGCGCTGGACCTCCCGGGGGCCCTGAGCGAGACCGAGGTCCTGGCGCAGCTCCGCCGGATCGCGGGCCGGAACAGGACCGCGGTGCAGATGATCGGCCAGGGCTACTTCGACACCGTCACGCCCCCGGTCATCCGACGGAACGTCCTCGAGTCGCCGGCCTGGTACACGGCCTACACGCCCTACCAGCCGGAGATCTCCCAGGGCCGCCTCGAGGCGCTCCTCAACTTCCAGACCATGGTCCAGGACCTCACGGCCCTCGACATCGCCAACGCCTCGCTGCTCGACGAGGCCTCCGCCGTCGCGGAGGCCGTCCTCCTCATGCGCCGATCCGGGAAGAACAAGGGCCGCACGGTGATCGACGCCGATGCCCTCCCGCAGACCGTCGCCGTCGTCCGCGGCCGCGCCGAGGCCCTCGGGTTCGACGTCGAGGTGGCGGACCTCTCGGCGGGCCTGCCCGACGGCGACATCAACGGCGTGGTCCTCCAGCAGCCCGGCGCCTCCGGCGCCCTGCGCGACCAGACGGCCGTCATCAGCGCGGCGAAGGAGCGCGGCGCCCTCGTCACGGTCGCCGCCGACCTCCTCTCCCTGACCCTCATCACGGCGCCGGGAGAGCAGGGCGCCGATATCGCCGTCGGGTCCGCGCAGCGCTTCGGCGTCCCGCTCTTCTTCGGCGGCCCGCACGCTGCCTACATGGCGGTGCGCAAGGGCCTCGAGCGGATGCTGCCCGGCCGCCTCGTGGGCGTCTCGAAGGACGCCGACGGCGCCCCCGCGTACCGTCTGGCGCTGCAGACCCGCGAGCAGCACATCCGCCGCGAGAAGGCCACGAGCAACATCTGCACCGCGCAGGCCCTCCTGGCGATCGTCGCCTCGATGTACGCCGTCTACCACGGGCCGGAGGGGCTCACGGCGATCGCGCGCACCGCCCACCGGCGCGCCGTCGCCCTCGCCGCGGCGCTCGAGCACTCGGAGGCGACGGTGGTGCACGCCGCGTTCTTCGACACCCTCCTGATCCGGGTCCCCGGCAGGGCCGCCGAGTTCGCGGACGCGGCCGAGGCCGCGGGCTACAACCTCCGCCGCGTCGACGCCGACCACCTCGGGATCTCCTGCGACGAGACGACGACGCCGGAGCATGTCGCCGCCGTCGCCGCCGTCTTCGGCGGTACCGTCGGGGAGAGCGCGGGCGAGCGCATCCCCGCGGACCTGCACCGGACATCCGCGTTCATGACGCACCCGGTGTTCTCCCTGCACCGCTCGGAAACGGCGATGCTGCGCTACCTGCGCCGGCTCTCGGACCGGGACCTCGCCCTGGACCGCACCATGATCCCCCTGGGCTCCTGCACCATGAAGCTCAACGCGACGGTCGAGATGGAGTCCATCTCCTGGCCCGAGTTCGCGTCCATCCACCCGTTCGCGCCGGACAACCAGACCGAGGGGTGGCGCGAGCTGATCACGGACCTCGAGGACCGGCTCGCCGAGATCACCGGGTACGCCCGCGTGTCCCTCCAGCCCAATGCCGGCTCGCAGGGCGAGCTCGCGGGCCTCCTCGCCATCCGTGGCTACCACCGCTCGCGCGGGGACGAGAACCGGACCATCTGCCTCATCCCGTCCTCGGCCCACGGCACCAACGCGGCGTCCGCCGTGCTGGCGGGCATGAAGGTGGTGGTCGTGGGGACGGCGGCCAACGGCAACATCGACCACGACGACCTCCTCGCGAAGATCGAGCAGCACGCGGCGAACCTCTCCGCGATCATGATCACCTACCCCTCCACCCACGGGGTGTTCGAGGAGGACGTGCGCTGGGTCTGCGAGAAGGTCCACGAGGCCGGCGGCCAGGTCTACATCGACGGCGCGAACCTCAACGCGCTCGTGGGGCTCGCGCAGCCGGGCGAGTTCGGCGGCGACGTCTCCCACCTGAACCTCCACAAGACCTTCTGCATCCCGCACGGCGGCGGCGGGCCCGGCGTCGGCCCCGTGGCCGTCGCCGCGCACCTCGCGCCGTTCCTCCCCGGTGACGCGAACCGGGACATCGCGACGGACGGCGGAGAGGGTGGAGCGCCGGTCTCCGGGTCCATGTACGGCTCCGCGGGTGTCCTGCCGATCTCCTGGGCGTACATCGCGCTCATGGGCTCCGAGGGCCTCACCAGCGCCACGGCGCACGCCCTGCTCGCCGCGAACTACGTCGCGGCCCGCCTGACCGAACACTTCCCCGTGCTCTACACCGGGGTGCAGGGCCTCGTGGCCCACGAGTGCATCCTGGACCTCCGCCCGCTGACGGCGGCCACCGGGGTCACGGCCGAGGACGTCGCCAAGCGCCTCATCGACTACGGGTTCCACGCCCCCACGCTGTCCTTCCCCGTCGCCGGGACCCTGATGGTCGAGCCGACGGAGTCCGAGGACCTCGCCGAACTGGACCGCTTCGTCGACGCCATGATCGCGATCAGGGGTGAGATCGACCGTGTGGCGTCGGGCGACTTCAGCCTCGAGGAGAGCCCGCTCCGGCAGGCACCGCACACCGCGCGCGCCCTCGTCGCCGACGACTGGACGCAGGCCTACCCGCGCGAACTCGCCGCGTACCCGTTGCGCTCGCTGCACCACGACAAGTACTTCCCGCCGGTGCGCAGGATCGACGGCGCCCACGGCGACCGCAACCTCATCTGCTCCTGCCCGCCCATCGAAGCCTTCGAAGACTAGGAATCCCATGAGCGAGCAGAGCAAGCACACGGCCCTGTACACCCGCCACGAGGCGCTCGGGGCGTCCTTCACCGACTTCGGCGGGTGGCAGATGCCCCTGAAGTACCGGAGCGAACTCGAGGAGCACCATACGGTCCGCCGGGCCGCCGGGCTCTTCGACCTCTCCCACATGGGCGAGATCCTCGTCAGTGGCCCCCAGGCGGCCGCCTTCCTCAACTACGCCCTCGTCAGCAACCTCGCGGTGATCGCCGTCGGGAAGGCCAAGTACTCGTTGATCTGCACGGCCGACGGCGGGGTGATCGACGACCTCATCACGTACCGGCTCGCCGAGGACTCGTTCCTCGTGGTGCCGAACGCCTCCAACGCGGACGCCGTCGCCGAGGAACTGCGGCAGCGCGCCGCGGGCTTCGACGTCGCCGTCGAGGACCAGTCGGACACCACGGCCCTCGTCGCCGTGCAGGGCCCCACGGCCGAGGCCGTCCTCCTGGACCTCGCGCGCCCCGAGGACGCGGCGACCATCCGGGACCTGAAGTACTACGCGGCCGCCGAGGTGGAACTCGCGGGACTCCCCGTCCTGCTGGCCCGCACCGGGTACACGGGGGAGGACGGCTTCGAGATCTACGTCGGCACGAGCTTCGCGGTGCGCCTGTGGGACGCCGCCCTGGCGGCCGGTGCCGCCCACGGACTCCTGCCCTGCGGCCTGGCGGCCCGTGACTCGCTCCGCCTGGAGGCCGGCATGCCGCTGTACGGGCATGAACTCGGCCTCGACACGAACCCCTTCGAGGCCGGTCTCGGCCCCGTCGTCAGCATCAAGAAGGCCGACGACTTCGTGGGCCGGGACGTGCTCGAACCCCTCAAGGCCATCGAGCCCGCCCGTCGCCTCGTCGGTCTGCGCGCCGTCGGGCGCCGTTCCGCCCGCGCCGGGTACGACGTCGTCGTCGACGGCACCACCGTCGGGACCGTCACGTCCGGACTGCCCAGTCCCACCCTCGGCTACCCGATCGCCCTCGCCTACGTCGACGCCGCGCACGCCGCCGTCGGCACCGAACTGCAGGTGGACCTCCGCGGCCGTCCGGAGCCCTTCACCGTGACCCCCACGCCGTTCTACCGGCGTGAGAAGCCCGCCGGTGCACCGCAGTGACCATCAGCGCCTTCGACCTCTTCAAGATCGGGATCGGCCCGTCCAGCTCACACACCGGCGGCCCGATGACCGCCGCCTACCTGTTCACCGACCGGCTCCGCGCGGAGGGACTGCTCGACGGCGTGCACCGCGTGCAGGTCGACCTCTTCGGCTCGCTCGGCGTGACGGGCCACGGCCACGGCACGGTGAAGGCCGTGCTGCTGGGTCTGGAGGGCGACCAGCCGCATCTCGTGGATGCCACCTCGGCGGACGCCCGCGTGGCCTCCATCGGCGAGTCCCGGTCCCTCTGCCTCGCCGGTGAGCTCCGGATCGCCTTCGATCCGGAGACGGACGTGCTGCTGCATCGCCGCCAGCGCCTGGATTACCACACCAATGGCATGCGATTCTCGGCATACACCGGCGAGGGAGTAGTTATTCTTTCTCGGGAATACTTCTCGGTCGGGGGCGGATTCGTCCTGGACGAGGACGAGATCGGCTCGGAGACCGCTGCCGTGGAGCCCATCCCGGTGTCCCACCCGTTCGACACCGCGGACCAGCTGCTGGACCTCTGCCGGCGGACCGGTTCGTCCTTCTCGGACGTCGTCCTCGCCAATGAACTCGCCTGGCGATCGGAGGCCGAGGTCAGGGAGGGGCTGCTCGGGATCTGGTCCGTCATGCAGGACACCATCCGGCGCGGCACGACCACCGGCGGCATCCTGCCCGGCGGT
Organism: Arthrobacter sp. Ld5; assembly: GCF_051172775.1. Lineage (NCBI taxonomy): Bacteria > Bacillati > Actinomycetota > Actinomycetes > Micrococcales > Micrococcaceae > Arthrobacter > Arthrobacter sp. Ld5. The sequence continues at coordinate 110,292 of NZ_JBPKBO010000024.1, read as the reverse complement.
CTGGGTGTCCGGCGCAGGGCTGAACGGCAGCGCCAGCTGCTCGAGAGGGTCGACGATCCGACCGACCGCCTCGGCACGATGGAGTGGGTGACGCTGTTCGCGCTGGCCGTCAACGAGGAGAACGCCGCCGGCGGCCGCGTCGTCACGGCACCCACTAACGGCGCGGCGGGCATCATCCCGGCGGTGCTCAAGTACTACGTGGACTTCGTCCCGGGGGCCGACGACGACGGCGTGGTCCGGTTCCTGCTCGCGGCGACCGCGATCGGCTCCCTGTTCAAGAAGAACGCGTCCATCTCCGGCGCGGAGGTGGGCTGTCAGGGCGAGGTGGGATCGGCGTGCGCCATGGCCGCGGGAGCGCTGGCCGAAGTGCTGGGCGGCACGCCGGAACAGGTGGAGAACGCCGCCGAGATCGGGATCGAGCACAACCTCGGCCTGACGTGCGACCCCGTGGGCGGGCTCGTGCAGATCCCGTGCATCGAACGGAACGCCGTCGGGGCGATGAAGGCCATCACCGCCGCGCGGATGGCCGTCCGCGGGGACGGGCAGCACCATGTCTCGCTCGACGTCGCGATCAAGACCATGCGCGACACCGGCGCCGACATGATGGACAAGTACAAGGAAACCGCGCGCGGGGGACTGGCCCTGAACGTCGTGGAGTGCTGAGCATCCGTGCCTGACCTGCCGGTCCGGATCGAGGTCGTCCCCGGCGCCGGCCTCGAGGACCGGCTCCGGGCCCACCTGCCCGCCCCCGCCGTCGTCACCGTCACCTGCCTGCCGCACCACGGCCCGGGCGAGACCGTGGACACCGCGGTACGGCTCGCGGAAGCGGGCTACACCGCCGTCCCACACCTGGCCGCGCGTTCGGTGGCCGGCCGGTCCGACCTCGCCGGGTATGTCGCGCGGTGCATGGATGCGGGGATCCGGGACGTCTTCGTGATCGGCGGGGACGCTGCCGACGCCGCCGGACCCTACACGTGGAGCGGGCCGCTCATGGAGGATCTCGCGGACCTCTCCGGCGGGACATTGCGCCAGGGCGTCGCGGTCTACCCCGAGGGGCATCCAGCCAGCACGGACGAAGAGCTTCTGGGGACGCTGCTCGCGAAGCAGGGTCTGGCGTCTTGGGGTGTCACGCAGCTCTGTTTCTCCCCGGACACCCTGCGCGCCTTCGTGCCGCGGCTGCGTCGCGAGGGGGTCACGCTGCCGGTGTGGGCGGGCGTCCCCGGACCGGTCCGCGTCGGCCGCCTGCTGCGGCTGGCCGGCACGATCGGGGTGGGACAGTCCCTCGGCTTCCTCCGGCGCTCGGCCGGCGGGGCCGAGACCGGGTCCGTGGTCCGGCAGCTGCTGTCCTCGGCGTCCTACGACCCTGCACCGCTGGTGGCGGCGCTCGACGGCGCGGGCTATGAGGGGATCCACCTGTACAGCTTCAACGACCTCGCAGGGCTCGCGCGATCAGGCCTGGCACGGCCGCACCGTGCGTGATGTCGAGGTCGTCAGACGGCGGTGACGACGGGCTTCTGCCGCTGCGGAGCGAGCTCCCCGATGATGCCGCGCAGGAGCCTACGGAGCTCGACGGATTCCAGCCCCTCACCGATCATCAGCGACCGCTCGATGTCCTCGGCCTTCGCGAGCGCCTCGATGCCGGCCTGGGTGATCGTGATGCGCTGGCTACGGCGGTCGACGCTGTCACGGATGCGGGAGATGAAGCCCTGGCGCTCGAGCTTCTCGATGGTCTTGCCGATCGTCTGGGCCTGCACGTGCACGGCGAGCGCGAGCTTGGCACCCGTCATGGTGCCCGTACGGGACAGTACGCCGAGGGTGGTGTAACCCGCATGGGTGATCCCGATGTCCAGCAGCCTCTCGTTCCACGCGTGATCCACGAGGCGTGCGGCGGTGGTGAGGAGGCGGCTGGTCGACCACTCTTCCAGTTCAGACATGCGATCTTCCTCCCGAAGACTTGGGGACACCCGTTGGTGCTGGGCCGCGCCGGCGAGGCGTGGTGTCGTCGCAGCCGATCGGAGGTCCGGGGACGGGATCGGCTGCCTTGTATCCACTATGCGCTGTGATGTTCAAGTTTTCCCGACGTCTCCTCCGAAGCTTCAGGCAAGAAAGTCGTGGAGGTCGTCCGCCCTCGCGTGCTAAAGGCGACGATCTCGGCCGCGACCCGGTCCGCCGCAGAATGCTGCACCACGTGCGGCTGGCCGGGGATCTCCACGAGTTCGCCGTCCTGGGCGCGCGCGACGAGCTCCTCGCACCACCGTCGTCGTGCCACGAGGTCCCGCCCGCCCCGCATCACCAGGACCGGGCACTGGAGGCGCTCGACGGCGCGCTCCAGCGGGTAGTCCATCATGGGGCGCACCTGGCGCAGGTACCAGCGCGTCCCGGTCTGCAGATAGTCCCGGCCCACGATCAGGTTGGCGGACGGGCTCTCGCGCAGCGTGTCGTGGGCGAGGGAGACGGCCTGCTGGAAGACAGTGCGGCGGAGCCGGTCCACCACCGGGCCGATCAGGACGACGCGCTCCGCCAGGGTCGGCGACTGCAGGGCGGCCTCCGTGACGAACTGCACGCCCATCGAGTGGCCGATCAGCGTGCACGAGCGGATACCGAGCAGACCGAGCGCTTCGACGATCAGGGCTGCATGGTCCTCGACGCTGAGCGGTGTCCGCGGCCGCGGGTCCGGCCCGTAGCCGGGGAGGTCCACGGCGTGCACGACGGCGTCGGCCGCGAGTTCGGCCCGCAGCCGGTCGAGGTAGTGGTGGGTCATGCCGAGTCCGTGCACGAGGACATAGGGGGCGCGCGGCGAGCCGGGGGACACGGGCCCCGGGGTGGTGCGGATTCGGAGGGTGAAGCGTCCCACCTGGACGGTCCGGAGCGTGGTCGGCTGCATCCGGGCAGTTTACGGCCACTTCTCGGTACTGCCTCGCGTGCGGCTCCCGGGGGCCGGGAAATCCTGGCCCCCGGGCGGCGGCATTCTGTGAAAGTCTTGATTCATGTCCGATGCCCCCTCGCAGCGCTCCGCGCTCGTCGTCGAGGACGATCCGGACATCCGCGCGTTGCTGGCGACGACCCTCCGCATGAACGGATTCGCGGTCCTCGAAGCGTCCACGGGGTTCGAAGGCCTGGCCGTCCTGAAGGAGCACCGGCCGGATCTCATCACCCTCGACCTGAATCTGCCGGACCTCGACGGCGTCGAGGTCTGCCGTCAGTGCCGGGCCGTCAGCGACGCGTACATCGTGATGGTGACCGCCCGGCAGGACGAGATCGACCGGCTGATCGGGCTCGAGATCGGCGCGGACGACTTCATCGGGAAGCCGTTCAGCCCGAGGGAGTTCTCGGCGCGCGTGTCCGCGATGTTCCGCCGCCCCCGTACCGGGCAGCCCGAGCGCTCCGAGGCGCCGCGCGACGACCTGCTCCGGCACGACGGGCTCACCATGGACGTAGAGGGGCGCATCGTGACCCTGGCGGGCCGGGAACTGGCGCTGACCCGCATCGAGTTCGACCTGCTCGCGACGCTCCTGGCCGGCCCGCAGCGCGTCTGGACGCGGGAAGCCCTCCTCGACCGCGTGTGGGGGGACGGATGGAGCCAGGACCACCACCTCGTCGAGGTGCATATCCGCAACCTGCGCAAGAAGCTGGGCGAGGACATGAGCAACCCGCGCTTCATCCGTACGGTCCGCGGCGTCGGCTACCGGATGATGCCGGCCGGCGCGGGGCGCTGAGCCCCACCACCGGAACGCCATCCCGCGGTCGAGCACCAACCGGTGTTCCACGGAGGTCAGGAACCGACTTGTGCCGCGCCCCACGCACCGATTGTGGGGGTGGCCCTGACGGCGTTGACGGTCCTGTCCGCGAGGATCTCGGTGTCGTTGCCGGAATCGAGGATGGTGTTTCGTGCGGACCCGGGGTCGACCAGGACCGTCGTGACAGCCCGGTCGTCCGAGTTCTCGGTTGTCAGCAGGGCGTCGACCTGTGCCTCGAAGCAGGACTCGCTCGACGCGGCACGGACGTCAAGCGACACCGCATGGTTGGTGGAGACGAAGTTGCCGGTCCCGGTGTTGAGCCGGATGATCACCGGCGTCGCGCCCGCCGGCCGGAGGTCCCGGGTGTCGATGACCTGGGAGAAATGGTTGCCGATGATCGAGTTGTTGCTGCCACTGATGGAGAGGAGTCCCTCGAGGTCGTCGCGGCCGTTGTCCACACCCTGGAAGGGCGTCCAGGGTTCCTGGTCCCGCAGGAAGTGGTTCGTGGCGACGAGGTTCTCGGAACTGTTCTCCCCGAGGATCAGCATGCCCGGGTAGAACGAGTGCAGGCGGTTGTTGGTGACGCTGGAACGCGTGACGCCACTGAGGTGGACGCTGCTCGCGCCCCGGGGGAAGACATTGTTCGCGGTGATGAGGAGTCCGCCGTGGTTCTCGGCGTAGATCGAGTGGCCCCTGGGGCCCGCCCCGATGAGGTTGTCGGTGATCTTCGAGGCCTGCCCCCAGCCGCGCAGCTCGATGCAGCTCCCACATTCGGCGATGAAGTTGTCATGGACCGAGAGCGCGTCTGCGTTGTGGATCGTGAGCGCGTTCTCGAGGTAGATGAAGCCCATGCCGTTGATGCGGAACGAGTCGTTGGCGCTGGCGACGTGGATGCCGGTCTTGCCGTTGACGTAGGTGTTCTCGGCCGGCACGTCCGATCCGTCCGCGGTGAAGTGCAACCCGTCGATGCAGAAGTCGACGAACTCGACCGAACTGATCCGCGGGCTCCCGCTCCGCTCGACGTGGAAGGCGGCGCCCCGGGAGCCTGGCCGGTCGAGGGGGAGGTCCACGATGACGCGGCTTCCGCCGGGCCACAGCTCATGGAGGTCCGGCCATTCGTCCGTCAGGGCGTTGAATCGGATGCTCGAGGACGTGAAGCCGTGTCCCATGCCCTGGATCCGAAGGAAGCTGATGTCGATCACCACCTGCGTGCGCAGGTGGTAGTCACCGGGCGGGATGGTGATCACCGCGCCGGGCTTCCCGCCGTCGTTGGAATCGGGGTCGGTCTGCCGGGCCTTGATGTCGGCGATGATGCTGTTGAGCACCGCACCGATGTCCTCGGAGGCGTTCCCGACCGGCCATGTGGTCACGTCGTAGCAGTTGTCGCTCGTCATGGGGTCTTCCCTCTGTTGTGTCGTGGTCGGTCGTTCGTCATGCCGGCGGCGAGGGCGCGCACCATCAGCGGCGCTACCGACGGACGACGTCGACGTATCGCCGATCTTCCGCAGGTGGGTGATGGGCACCCGTCAGGGTGAGTCTGCCGTCGACCCAGGACACCGGTTGCGGGTCGGTGATCCTGCCCACGAAAGCGCCCGCATCATCGGTGTTCTCGAACGCGAGCATCTGCCACCGGCCCGAGCGGTCCTGGATGAGCCGTCCTACGTAGAGGGACTGGTCGGCCACGAGGTACGCCTCCGTGATGTCGAACGGCCCGACCGGGCCCGGGGCGTTGACGGCCCAGATTCCGCCGCGTTCCTGCGCTGTCTGCCGTTCCGTGGCCAGCTCGGATCCGAGGCAGGAGAACAAGAGCACGGTCTGCCCGTCGATCACCTCGGCCTGCAGGACCTCGAGTTGCCCGAACCCGCTGTCGGGGCGGCTGAGCGGAGGGAGGACCTCCCAATGCGTCAGGTCGGGGGAGAACGCGTGCCCGACGACACCGCGCTGGTCGGGGCCACCCGCCGCGGCTCGTGCGGTGATGAGCATGTCCCACCCGGCGCCGTCCGCACTCCGGGCGACCCAGGGGTCGCGCCATGCCTCATCGGGCCATGAACGCTCGGCCAGTTTCTCGTAGTGCGAGCTGTCCGCCTCGAGCACCAGGTCCGTGCGGGTCCAGGTGAAGAGATCGGCAGAGGTGGCGCTGCCGATGCGCTGGATGAGTCCCTTCCCCTCCCGGTTCACACCGGTGTAGAACATGTGCCACAGTCCGGCGTCGTCGCGGACGATGGAGCCTGTCCAGGTGGCGAGGTCGTCGAACGCAGGTCCGTCGGATGGCACGAGGGCGTCGGCGTGCTCCTCCCAGGTGTACAGGTCCGTGGAGGTGGCGTGACCGATGGAGGCGCGCCAGTGCCGGCGGTCGGGGTCCTGCAGGGCCCGGGAGGCCTTGAGGAAGAAGAGGTGGTACCGGTCGCCGTCGTCGGCGAACCAGAAGTCCCACACCCAGGAGGAGCGTAGTTCGAACATGGGTGTCCCTATCTGATCGGTCTGTATCTAGTCGGTGAGTGCGGCGTCGCTGCCGCCAGGTGGTGAATCGTGGGGAGGTGCGACGGAGTCGCGCCGGACGAGCGGGCAGGCGAGGATCGTGGGTTTGTCGGCGAGGAGCTTCTCCTCGTCGTGGCCCTCGATGAGCCGGATGAGCGTCTGGACGGCCCAGGCTCCCATCTCGTAATGGGGGAGGGCGACGGTGGTGAGGCCCGGGTGCAGCCCTTCGGCGATGAGGGTCTGGTTGTCGAACCCGACCACCGACAGCTGCCCGGGGATGCTGAGCCCGAGTTCGTTGGCGGCCCGGTAGGCGCCCATGGCCATGCGGTCGTTGTAGCAGAACAGGGCCGTGGGGCGGCCATCGCGGGCCAGGAGTTCCATCGCCGCCTTGTATCCGCCTGCTGCCTCGGACTCCTGCGCCGCAACAAGGCTCGGATCATAGGTGATGGCTGCTGCCCGAAGGGCGTCCCTGTAGCCCTGGAGGCGCCCGTGGGTGGCGGGGACGTCGTCGGTGTTGGTGACGAACCCGATGCGGCGGTGTCCGGCGTCGACGAGCGCTGTGACGGCTGTCCGGGCGCCCCCTTGCTCGTCGGGGATGGTGCAGGGGACGAGCCCGGTCCTGTCCGTGGAGTCGATGAGGACGGCCGGGATCTCGAACAGACGCGGGGGCAGGGAGACGGCGCGGTGGTACATCGTCGCGTACAGGATGCCGTCCACCTGGCGTTCGAGGAGGGCATCGACGTCGCGCCTCTTGGACTGCGTGTTCGCGTCCTTGTCCGTGTTGATGATGACGAGGGTGTAGTCGTGCTTTCGCGCTGTCTCCTCGGCTCCCTTGATGATCATGCCGGCGTGCGGCGTGGTCGCGATGTCCTCGCTGAGCAGGCCGATCATCGCCGAGCGCTGGGTGCGCAGGCTCTGGGCCATCCGGTTGGGCCCGTACCCGAGACTGGCGGCGGCGTCCCGCACCTTCTTGCGGGTCTCGTCGCTGGCCCGGGCGTGGGGGGTGTCGTTGAGGATGTGCGACACCGTGGTCACGGACACTCCTGCTGCCGCTGCGACGTCCCGTATGCCGACCGTCTTTCGTGCCATGTGCGTCCCCTGTCGTAGTGGTGCTGATGCTATGCCGTGGTCCCGGTGCGAAGGCCGCCTGTGCAGCGGCCGCCCGGGCTCAGCCCTTGACCGCGCCGAGGGTGAGACCGGCGACGATGTGCCGCTGGAGGACCAGCGTGAGCAGGACCACGGGGATCGAGTACAGGGCAGCGAGGGCGGTCATGGAACCCCAGTCGAGGCCGAACTGGGTCTGGAAGTTCGCGATGACGATCGGGGTGGTCTGGGCCCTGACCGCGGTCAGGAGCAGGGAGAAGAGGAACTCGTTCCACGACGCGAGGAACGCGAAGATCGCCGTCACCGCCACGCCTCCGGAGACGACCGGCAGCACCACCCGGCGCAGCGCCCCCAGGCGGCTGCAGCCGTCGATCTTCGCCGCCTCGTCCAGTTCGTCCGGCACCGCGTCGAAGAAGCTCGTCATGAGCCAGATCGACAGGGGCAGGGACAGCGTGGTGTGCGCGATGGCGAGGGCGAACGAGGTGTCGGCGATCCCGAGGTCCCGGAACAGGGAGACCAGCGGGACGCCGACGACGATCGCCGGGACCATCCTGCAGACCAGGGCGACCAGGATGAAGACCTGCCCACCCGGGGTCCGGTACCGGGTGATGGCGTACGCCGCCGGCACCGCGAGGACGAGGGAGATGACGGTGCTGAGTGCCGCGGTCACGGTGCTGTTGATGAAGGAGGCGACCACGCCCTCGCGTCCGAGCGCGGTGGCGTAGTTCTCCAGCGTGAACTCGGAGCCGAAGACCGTCGCCGGCACGGCGATGGTCTCCAGGGGGGTCTTGAAGGAGGTCAGCAGCAGGTAGACGAAGGGGAAGCCGTAGAGGACGGTGACCACGACCAGCAGCACCCACAGGATGGTGCGGGCGGTCTTCCCGCGGACGACGAGGCCGTTCATGAGCGATCACTTCCTGGGCGCCAGATGGCGTAGACGGCGACGACGGCGACCAGCAGCATGCCCAGCAGGTACATGGTGCCCATGGCGCTGGCGAGGCCGGGATCGCCGAAGCGTACGAGGGTCCGGTAGACGAGCAGGGACAGCGTCTCGGTGCTGCCCTGTGGCCCGCCGTTGGTCTGGATGAGGATGATGTCGAACGCCCGCGCGGCGTCGATCCCCCGGATGATGAGGGCGACGGCGATGACCGGCCGCAGCAGCGGCAGGATGATCCTGATCAGGATGGTGGGATAGCCGGCGCCGTCGATCCGGGCCGCCTCCAGCAGCTCTCCCGGGACGTTCTGCAGACCCGCGAAGAGGATCAGGGTGATGAACGAGGTGGTCAGCCAGATGTCCGGCAGCGCCACGGAGAACAGGGCGATGTCGGGGTTGCTGAGCCACTGGATCTGGTCGGTCCTCTGCAGGATCCCGACGCGGCGCAGCAGTTCGTTGAGGATGCCGAAGTTGTCGATGAGCAGGAAGCGCCACAGCAGGCCGGCCACCACGGGCGCGATCATGAGCGGATACATGAAGATCGTCCGGAAGACCCGCGATCGGTCACCCAGCGCCGAGAAGAGCAGGGCCACCGCCAGACCGAGCGTGAACTCCAGGGACACGACGATCACGGTGTACACGAGGGTCCGCCACGCGGCGCCGGTGAACGCGTCGGAGGCGAGGGCTGCCGAGTAATTGGCGAGTCCGATGAACTCGCGCCCGCCGCCGAAGGGCTCGATGGCGTAGAAGCTGTCCCGGACGAACTGCACCAGCGGCCAGCCGACGAAGACGGCGAGGAATGCGACGGCGGGGAGCATCATCAGGGCGGCGAACCGCTTGTCGGTGAGGCCCTTCTTCCGGCGGGCCGGAGGAGGGGCGGCCGGCGACGACCCTCTGCTGGACGGGTCGGACGCCCGGCGTGACGGGGTCGGAGCCCGCTGATCGGTTGCGTGCACGAGGTGAGCCTTTGCTGGGAAGAATGCGGAGGCGGGGCTGTGAAGCGTGGGGCAGTGGTGGCGGGCCGAGGGCCCACCACCACTGCGCCGGTTACTGGACGATGGCTTCGATCTGCTCTTTGGCGTCGTCGAGCAGCTGCTGGTTGTCGGCGCCCGGTTCGAGGGCCTTCTGCAGCATCGGGATGAGCGCCGAGTCGACGATCTCCTGCCAGTTCTCCGTCGCGGGCCGCGGCTTCGTACCCTCCGCCGAGAGTGTCTCCACCAGGGCGTCGAAGTGCTCGTAGCCCGGCTCGCCCTCGTACTCCTCGAACGCCGAGACGCGGGCGGCCAGGCCCAGCGACGAGTCGATGCCCATGGCGTTGTTGTCGTAGGCGAACTGCAGGAACTCGTTCGCTGTCTCCTGCTTGTCCGTGGTCTTCGGGATGGACAGGTACCAGGGTCCGGGGACGCCGGCGACGCCGCCCGGCCCGCCGATCATCGGAGCGGCACCGATCTTCCCGGCGACCGGTGAGTCCTCGGGGGTCTGCGGGTAGGCGTGGGCCCAGAAACGCATCATCGCCGTCTCGCCCTGGTAGAACAGGTTCTGCGCGCCGGCCCAGTCGATCTGCGCGGCCCCGGGAGGGGAGACTTCCAGGTCGTTGTTGAGGCCCACATAGAAGTCGAGGGCTGCGAGGTGGTCGGCGTCGTTGACGGTCACCTCTCCCTCGGGGCTCAGGACCATGTTCTCCGCGCCGGACTGGGAGACGGTGGCGAGCCATTCGGTCTCTACGGCGCCCTTGACGTCGGTGCCGTAGAGGTCGATTTGCCCGTCACCGTCGGTGTCCCTGGTGAAGAACTTGGCGACGTCCTCATACTGCTCCCATGTGGTCGGAGGGGCGAGGTCGTAGCCGTACTCGTCCTTGAAGGCCGACTTCTCGGCCGGGTCCTCGAACAGGTCGGTGCGGTAGAAGAGGATCTCGGAGTTGGTCCAGACGGGCATGCCGACGAAGTCCTCCCCGACCTGCGCCTCCTCGACCAGGGCCGGGAAGAGATCCGATTTCACCTCGTTCGTGAACATGTCGTTGAGGGGTGTCACGGCGTCGGCGAAGGTGGACAGCCAGATCGCATCGAGGGCCGCCACGTCGAAGGACGTGCTGCCCGAGGAGAACTCCGTGTTGAGTCGGTTGTAGAGGCCCTCGTAGGGGAGCTCGACGAACGTGACGTCCGTTCCGGTTTCCTCCGTGAACTTCTCCGCGACGCCCGTGAGCTCGGCCTTGCCGCCCGCTTCGACCAGGACCGTCAGGGACTCGGAGCCCTCCGCGGACTGCTGCCCGCCACCGCCGGCCCCGCACCCGGCGAGGGTGAGGGCGGACAGGACGGCTGCTGCGGACAGGAATGTCTTCGTGGTGCTGCGTGCTGCTGCGCCGGACGGGCGCCGGATGGCGAGGTGCTGCATGACAGGGACTCCATTCTGAGCTTCATTGCTAGGGGTGTGACAAAACGTTTTGCCAAAACGTCTTGGCGGTAAGAGTAGGGAGATAAACCAGCAGCGTCAAGACCTGAAGATCTTCATCGTCGGGAATCTGCACGGACGGGACGCCTCGCATCCTGGACGAAAGGGGGGAAACCAACCGAGGTCCCTCCGACCGGCGGCGCCGGCTTGTCGTCGGATGAAACACTTGGGACGTGGCACATCTCGACGTATCCGGTATCGACTACTTCCTCTCCGACGGCAGGCAGCTGCTCAACGGGGTCGCCTTCAAGGTCGGCGACGGCCACAAGACGGCCCTGATCGGCCCGAACGGCACGGGCAAGACGACCCTCCTGCGCATCGTCGCCGGGGACCTGTCGCCCGACGAGGGTGCGGTCAGCCGGTCGGGGACGATGGGCATCATGCGGCAGTTCGTCGGTCAGGTGCGCGACGACTCGACCGTCCGCGACCTCCTCGTCTCCGCGGCGCCGCCCGTGCTCGCCGCCGCCGCGCAACGCATCGACGACGCCGAACTCGCCATGATGGAGGCCGACGACGAGCCGACACAGATGAAGTACGCGCAGGCGATCGCCGACTGGGGTGACGCGGGGGGCTACGAGCTGGAGACCACGTGGGACGAGGTCACGATGGCGGCCCTCGGTGTCCCCTTCGACCGCGCGCAGTACCGCGCGGCGTCGTCGCTCTCGGGCGGGGAGCAGAAGCGGCTCGTGCTGGAGGCCCTGTTCTCGGGTCCCGACGAACTCCTGCTCCTGGACGAGCCCGACAACTACCTGGATGTTCCCGGCAAGCGCTGGCTCGAGGCGAAGCTGCGGGAGTCGAAGAAGTCGGTGCTGTTCGTCAGCCACGACCGCGAGCTGCTCGCCAACGCGGCAACCCGCATCGTGACGCTGGAACCCGGGGTGCTCGGGGCGTCGTCGTGGACCCACGGCGGCGGGTTCGGGACGTACCTGAAGGCGCGCGAGGACCGCAACGCGCGGTTCGAGGAACTGCGCAAGCGCTGGGACGAGGAGCATCTCAAGCTCAAGGAACTCGTCAACATGTACAAGAACAAGGCGGCGTTCCGCTCGGACATGGCGAATCGGTACCACGCGGCGCAGACGCGGCTGGCGAAGTTCCTGGAAGCCGGCCCGCCGGAGGCCATCCCCCTCGAGCAGAACGTGTCGATGCGCCTGGCCGGCGGACGGACCGCCAAGCGGGCCGTCGTCGCCCAGAAGCTCGAGCTCACGGGCCTCATGAAGCCCTTCAGCAGCGAGATCTGGTTCGGGGACCGGGTCGGGGTGCTGGGCTCCAACGGCTCGGGCAAGTCGCACTTCCTGCGGTTGCTCGCCGCCGGCGGGACCGATCCGGACAAGGAGCACCAGCCCGTGTCCGACGTCGACATCGCCGCCGTGCCGCACGAGGGCTCCGTGAAGCTGGGGGCGCGCATCCGCCCCGGGTTCTTCGCGCAGACGCACTCCCGCCCGGACCTCCTGGGCCGGACCCTCGTGGACATCCTGCACCGGGGCGAAGAGCACCGCTCGGGGCTGGGCCGGGAGGCCGCGTCCGCCGTGCTCGACCGCTACGGGCTCGCCGCGCAGGCCGAACAACCGTACGACTCCCTGTCCGGCGGCCAGCAGGCCCGGCTGCAGATCCTGCTGCTGGAACTCTCCGGCGCCACCCTCCTGCTGCTCGACGAGCCCACGGACAACCTGGACCTCCATTCGGCGGAGGCTCTCGAGCACGCCATCGACGCGTTCGAGGGGACGGTCATCGCCGTGACCCACGACCGCTGGTTCGCCCGGAGCTTCGACCGCTTCCTCGTCTTCGGATCAGATGGCAAGGTCTACGAGACGAAAGAGCCCGTGTGGGACGAGGCCCGGGTCGTGCGCTCCCGGTAGGACGCATCGTCCACACGTCCTCCACACGTTGTCCACAGGGTTGTCCCCAACCGGTGGATAAGTAGCGGCCGACCCGGGGAGACGCGCGGACGACGCGTGTTTGGCATGCGCTGCGGTGCACCCTACGGTTGCAGCATGAAGTCCTCCGTCCGAGCCGCCATGCTCGCCACCTACGCGATCTTCGGACTCAACGGTCTCGTGTTCGCGAGCTGGGCCGCCCGGATCCCGGCCGCCTCGAGCACCCTCGGGCTCGGCTCCGGCCAGACGGGGACCCTCCTGCTCATCGGGGCCATCGGCTCGGTGCTGTCCCTGCCGCTGGCGGGCCTCGCCGCCGCGCGCTTCGGCACCGGCAACACGGTCCGTCTCGGGGGGACCGCGGCGGGGGTGGCCGCCATCGCCGTCGCGCTCGGCCTGCTCACCGTGTCGGTGCCGGTGGTCGCCGTCGGACTGTTCCTGTTCGGGAGCGGCATCGCCCTCTGGGACGTGGGTCAGAACATCGAGGGGGCCGACGTCGAACGCCGGGTCGGGCGGACCATCATGCCGCGCTTCCATGCCGCCTTCAGCGGCGGGGCCTTCGTCGGTGCCCTGATCGGTGCGGGACTGTCCGCGCTCGACGTCGCGCTCTCCACGCACCTCGTCGCGGTCGCCGTCCTCAGCCTCGCCGTGTCGCTGTGGACGCCCCGGTATTTCCTGCCCGAGACCGGCGGCGGCGAGGCTGCCTCCGGCACGGAGCCGGAGCGGCCCCGCAGCAGGGGCCTCGGCGCGTGGGGTGAGCCCCGGACGCTGCTGATCGGTCTCGTGGTGCTGGGCGCGGCGCTGACCGAGGGTGCGGCCAACGACTGGGTGGCGAAGGCCACCGTGGACGGACTGGGGACCACGGAAAGCACCGGCGCCGTCATGTTCGCCGTCTTCGTCGCCGCCATGACCGCGCTGCGCTTCGTCGGCGGTCCGCTCATCGACCGGTTCGGCCGGGTGCGGGTGCTCCAGGCCGGTCTGGGCTCCTCCCTCGCAGGGCTCGTGCTGTTCGTCGTCGCTCCGTCCGTCCCGCTGGCCGCCGTCGGAGCGGTCCTGTGGGGCGCGGGAGCGGCCCTCGGATTCCCGATGGGCATGTCCGCAGCGGCGGACGAGCCCGAGCACGCCGCGGCGCGGGTCTCGGTGGTGTCCACCATCGGGTACACGGCGTTCCTCGCCGGTCCGCCGCTCCTCGGCTTCCTCGGCGACGCCGTCGGGATCCGCACGGCGTTGCTCGCCGTCGGGGTCGCCGTGCTGGCATCCTTCCTCGTCGCACCGGTCGCCCGCGAGCGGACCCCCGCGACCGAAGCATTGCGGACAAGTCCTGACCGAATCCCCTAGGACGCATTCAGGACGAGGTCCTACGCTGTTCTGCATGGCGATCATCGAGGCAGAAGGTCTGAAGAAAACCTATTCGTCGAAGAGCGGCCCCGTGCATGCACTCGACGGCATGGATCTCTCCGTTCCCCAGGGGACGGTCAAGGCCCTACTGGGGCCGAACGGTGCGGGGAAGACCACCGTGGTCAAGATCCTCACCACCCTCATCCAACCGACGGCGGGCACGGCCCACATCGACGGCATCGACGTCCGCCGCAACCCGAAGGCGGCGCGCCGCATCATCGGCGTCTCCGGCCAGTACGCGGCCGTGGACGAGAACCTCACCGGGCTCGAGAACCTCGAGATGGTGGGCCGGCTGTACCACCTCGGAAATCGGGAGGCGCGACGCCGGGCGCAGGAACTGATCGACCAGTTCGAGCTGACGGAGGCCGGCAACCGCCCCGTCAAGGGGTTCTCCGGCGGCATGCGACGTCGGATCGACCTGGCCGGCGCGCTGGTCATCAACCCGAAGATCCTCTTCCTCGACGAACCGACCACGGGGCTCGATCCCCGGAGCCGGATCTCCCTGTGGGGCATCATCAAGGACCTCGTCAAGGACGGCACCACGCTGCTGCTCACCACGCAGTATCTCGAGGAGGCGGACCAGCTCTCGGACGACATCGCGGTGATCGACGGCGGCCGGACCATCGCGGAGGGCACCTCGGACCAGCTGAAGGCGCAGATCGGAGGGCACCGCGTGGTGGTGTCGCTCGTGGAGGCCGCCGACGCCGGCGCCGCGAGGGAGATCCTCGCGCGCCACGGTGAAGGCGCGCCCGTCGTCGGCGACGACGGGCGGAGTATCGAGGTGGCCGTCACCGAGGGCCCCCGGGCCCTCCAGTACATCCTCTCCGACCTCGGGGAGGCGGGCATCAGCCTGCATGACGCCGGCATGCGGCGCCCGAGCCTCGACGACGTGTTCCTGCAGCTGACAGGACACCGCGCGGAGGAGGCCGACCAGCCGGCATCCCAGAAGGAGACAGCAGCATGAGCGTCCTGGCACCCGAGGAACGGCGCACCGCCGCGGACCGGCCGTCCGACCTCGCCATGTGGTTCTCCGACGGGTGGACCATCACGAAGCGGAACCTCATCAAACTGAAGCGCTCACCCGACATGCTGGTCTTCGCCGTCCTGCAGCCCATCATGTTCGTGCTGCTGTTCAGCCAGATCTACGGTGGCTCCATCCAGGTGGAGGGCAGCGACTACACGCAGTACCTGATGGCCGGCATCTTCGCCCAGACGGTGATCTTCGGCTCCACGTTCTCCGGCTCGGCGATGGCCCAGGACCTCAAGGACGGCATCATCGACCGCTTCCGCACCCTGCCCATGAGCCCGTCGGCGGTCCTTGTCGGCCGGACCAACAGCGACCTCGTGCTCAATACGCTGTCCGTGACGATCATGATGGGGACCGGCTTCCTCGTCGGCTGGCGGATCAACACCTCACTCAGCAGTGCCCTCGCCGGCGTGGGCCTGCTGCTGCTCTTCTCCTACGCGTTCAGCTGGGTCATGGCACTGCTGGGCATGTCCGTGAAGAGCCCGGAGGTCATCAACAACGCCTCCTTCATGATCCTGTTCCCGCTCACCTTCATCTCGATCGCCTTCGTGCAGTCCCAGAACCTGCCGGGGCCGCTCGAGACGTTCGCGAACTGGAACCCGGTCTCCGCGCTGGTCCAGGCGGTCCGTGAACTGTTCGGCAACACCGGGACCGTCCCGACCCCCGATGTGTGGCCCATGCAGAACGCCCTGCTGACGGTGCTGATCGGGGCGGCGCTCATGCTCGTGGTCTTCGTCCCGCTCTGCGTGCGGAAGTTCGCGTCGATCAGCAGCCGCTGACGGGGCCGGGATCCCGCCGCCGGGTCGTCCTTAAGAGGTACTGCTCCGCTCCGCCCGGTCATCCCTGGGGGCGGTGACCCGCACCCGCCCCGGGCCTATCGTTGATGAGGGGACCGCGCCCGCGGCAGCCCGGACAAGCACGCAAAGGACGCAGCCATGATCGAGGCACAGGCCCTCTCGAAGCGCTACGGCGCGAAGACGGCGGTCGACGCCGTCTCCTTCACCGTCCAGCCCGGCAAGGTCACCGGCTTCCTCGGCCCGAACGGTGCCGGCAAGTCCACCACGATGCGCATGATCGTCGGGCTCGACAACCCGACCGGCGGGCGCGTCACCGTCAACGGGCGGCCCTACGCCCAGCACCGGGCACCGCTCCGGGAGGTGGGCGCGCTCCTGGACGCGAAAGCCGTCCACACCAAGCGCTCCGCCTACAACCACCTCCGGGCCATGGCGGCGACGCACGGCATCCCGAACAGCCGGGTCAGGGAGGTCATCGAGCTCACCGGACTCGGACCGGTGGCGAAGAAGCGGGTCGGCGGGTTCTCCCTCGGCATGGGCCAGCGCCTCGGCATCGCGGCGGCCCTCCTCGGCGATCCCCACACGGTCATCCTGGACGAGCCCGTGAACGGCCTCGACCCGGAGGGCGTGCAGTGGGTGCGCCACCTCGCGAAGGGGCTCGCGTCCGAGGGGCGGACGGTCTTCCTGTCCTCGCACCTCATGTCGGAGATGGCGCTGACCGCGGACCACCTGATCGTGATCGGCCGCGGCCGCATCATCGCCGACGCCCCCATCCAGTCCATCATCGACGGACAGGGCAAGGCCCGGGTCAGGGTGCGGGCGGACCGGCCCCAGGACCTGCTCGGCAGCCTCGCCGGGGAGGGCGTCAGCTCCCAGGTGCTCGAGCCCGAACTGGTCGAGATCACCGGGGTCGAGCCGCGCCGCATCGCGGAGGTCGCGCTCCGGGAGCGTGTCCTCGTGTACGAACTCACGCCCCTTCGGGTGTCCCTCGAGGACGCCTACATGGAACTCACCCAGACCGAGGTCGAGTACCACTCGCACGCCCTGCCCGGCGCCGGCGAGACCCCCGCACTCGTGGAAGGACGCTGATCATGGCAACCTCGACCCCTCCCGCCCCCGCCCGGCAAACGCACCGGCAGGAAGAGGCCGGTCCCGGCGTGAACTTCGGCCGCGTCCTGAAGTCCGAGTGGATCAAGGTGACCACCGTCCCCTCGACCGTCATCCTGATCGCGTCCACCGTCGTCGTGATGATAGGACTGGCGGCCCTCTTCGCCTGGGCGCTGTCGACGTCTGCCGAGGCGATCCAGTCCGCCGAGGTGCCGCCGGAGTTCCAGGGACCCACCGAGGGGCCGAACAGCCTTGCAGGCCAGGCTCTGACGGCGCCGTCGTCGGGCCTCGTCTTCGGCCAGCTGCTCATCGCATCGCTCGCGGTGGTGCTCATCGCCTCGGAGTGGACCACGGGGATGATCCGCTCCACCATGGTCGCCGTGCCGAAACGCACTCCGGCCCTCCTGGCCAAGACGGCGATCGTCGCGGTCGTCTCCTTCGTGGTGGGATTCGCCAGTGCCCTGATCTCCTATCTCGTTGCACAACCCATCCTCCGGGGACAGGACCTCGACTTCGCGCTCACCGATGACGGCGTCCTCGCGAGCGTCGTCAACTCCGGTACCTTCCTCGCACTCGTGGCGGTGATCTCGATGTCCATCGGCACCCTGCTGCGCAACACGGCGGGAGGCGTGGTGACGGCGGTCGGCATCTTCTTCGTCCTGCCGATCATCGTGCAGCTCATCTCGGGTCTCGCCGACTGGATCCCCGATGCAGCACGCTTCCTTCCGGGCGAGGCTGGGACGCAGATGGTCGCCGTGATGGTGGAGGACGACGCGCTGACCCAGCTCCAGGGCGGCCTGGTCATGGGGGTCTGGGCGCTCGTGCTCCTCGTCGTCTCCCTGCTCGTCACCAAGAAGCGGGATGTCTAGCACTCCCCGCCCGGCGTCGGTGACGCGCCCCGATGACTGACAGACCCTTGGTGGGGGAGACCGCGGAGCGAACGGCCGCGGTCTCCTTCACCGAGCTCAATGCCCGCCGGCTGGGCCCGTTCCGGCGGTTCTTCCGCGGCCATCCGCGTGCCATGGACGCCGTCGTCGTCGTGGTGTTCCTCCTGTTCGCCTTCCCCAACGCGCTGTTCGTCGTCCTCGACGACGAGAACTGGCTCGGCGTGGCCGGGGTGGCGCTGGCCGCCGCGGCGCTGGCGTTCCGCCGCGACCGGCCGCTGATGGTCCTCGCGTTCGTCGCTGTCCTCGACATCCCCATCAGCATCCTGACCGAGGGTGCCGGGAGCACCGGCGTGGCGACGATGTTCGCCCTCTACACCGTGGCCGTGGCCTACCCGCTGCGGCAGGCGCTCGCCGCCGCCGTGGTGGCGACCGTCCTGTCGGTGAGCGCCCTGTTCCTCATCCCGATCAGCACCTTCGGCGACGCACCGGGCGTGATCTGGCTCCTCAGCGGTTTCGTCGTGATGTTCCTGTCCATCGCCGTCGGCGCCGGCGTCACGGTGCGTCGGGACCGCGACCACGAGAGCGTCCTGCGCGAGTGGGCCGCCCGGAACGCCGAACTGGCGTCCGCCGGCGAACGCAACCGGATCGCGCGGGAGATGCATGACGTCGTCGCCCATTCCCTGACCGTCATGGTGGCGTTGTCCGACGGCGCCGCCGTCGTCATGAAACGCGATCCGGAGCGCGCGACGGCGGTCCTCGGCGAGTTGTCGGCCACGGGTCGCACGGCCATCGCCGACATGCGCCGCGTGCTCGGTGTCCTGCGCGCCGAGGCCGTGAGCGGGTCGCTCGAGCCGCTCCCGGCGTCGAGTTCACTGGCGCAGCTGCTGGACGGCTTCCGTGCTGCGGGACTGCCACTCAGGGTGACGACGACGGGGCCCATGCTGCCGGGCGATCCCGCCTTCCAGCTCACCGTGTACCGGATCCTGCAGGAGTCCCTGACCAACGTCCTGCGCTACGGCAAGGGCGTTACGCTGGTCGACGTCATGATCGCCCGGACCGGGGACGCGGTGGAGCTGCGCGTGGCGGACGACGGCCGCGGCACCATGGGGCCCGTGACCTCCCTCGGCTCCGGCCAGGGCATCGCGGGCATGCGGGAGCGTGCCGCCATCTACGCGGGCACCGTCGAATGCGGCCACCGCCCCTCGGGTGGCTGGCTCGTCGAGGTGCGGCTGACCGCCCCGGACGCCGCCGGCGGACCGGACAACCGACAGGGGGAAGAGAAGGATGACCGCGCAGCACAGCACGCCGGCCAGGCCCATCAGGGTTCTGCTCGCTGACGACCAGCCGCTCCTGCGGATGGGCTTCCGGCTCATCCTCGAGGGCGAGCCGGACCTGGAGATCGTCGGTGAGGCGTCGACCGGGGCCGAAGCCGTCCGGCTCACCGCGGAGTGCGCGCCGGACGTGGTGTTGATGGACGTCCGGATGCCGCAGGGGGACGGCATCGAGGCGACGCGGCAGATCACGTCCTCCGGGTCGTGTGCGCGCATCATCATCCTGACGACCTTCGACCTGGACGAGTACGCCTTCGCCGGCCTGCAGGCGGGCGCCTCGGCGTTCCTGCTCAAGGACGTGGCACCCGAGGGGCTGGTGCACGCGGTGCGCGTCGTCGCGAGCGGGGACGCCGTCGTCGCACCGCGCGTGACGCAGCGGCTCCTGGAGACCTATGTGCGGTCCCTCCCGCCGGTGCAGCGGACGACGCCGCCGGACCGACGCCTGGCCGAACTGACGCCGCGGGAACGGGAAGTGCTCGAGGCGATCGCCGAGGGCCTGTCCAACGCCGAACTCGCGGCCCGGTTCTTCCTGTCGGAAGCGACCATCAAGACGCACGTGCGGCGGATCCTGACGAAGCTGGAGCTCAGGGACCGCGTGCAGGCCGTGGTCTACGCCTATGAGAACGCGATCGTGGTGCCCGGGCCCGCGCACTGATGCCCGGCGTCACCGCGTCCCGGTGCGCCCGGACGCGGGCGTCGGTGACGGCGGTATCTGGTTGAATCGGGGGATGAGCCCAGCACCCGCGCACATCCAGGACCTCGGAGCCTATGTCTCGGCGTCGCCGTCGAGCTTCCACGCCGTGGCGGAGGCCGGACGCCGTCTCTCGGCCGCAGGATTCCGCCGCCTGGCGGAACAGGACCCCTGGGAGGGTGGCGCCGGCAGCTTCTTCGTCCTCCGCGACGGCGCCCTCATCGCGTGGACCGTGCCGACGGCGGCAGGTCCGACGACGGCCTTCCACATCCTCGGGGCGCACACCGACTCGCCGTCGTTCAAGCTCAAACCACGACCCACCACCGGGAAGCACGGCTGGCTGCAGGCCGGCGTCGAGGTGTACGGCGGGCCCCTGCTGAACTCCTGGCTGGACCGCGAGCTCGCGCTCGCCGGCCGGCTCACCCTCCACGACGGCACCGAGCACCTCGTCTCCACCGCGCCGATCCTGCGCTTCCCCCAGCTCGCGATCCACCTCGACCGCGCCGTCAACGACGGCCTGACCCTCGACAAGCAGCGCCACATGAACCCGGTCTGGGGCCTCGGCGATCCCGCGGGGGCCGATCTCCTCGGACTCCTCGCCGCGGGAGCGGGCGTCGACCCGCGCGAGGTCGGCGGGTTCGACGTCGTCGTCGCCGATACGCAGGACCCCCGCGTCTTCGGCGCACAGGACGAATTCTTCGCGTCCGGGCGGCTCGACAACCTCTCCTCCGTGCACGCAGGGCTCGCGGCGATCATCGGGACGTCGGCCGAGGGGGCCGAGCACGGGCCGATCGCGGTCCTCGCGGCGTTCGACCACGAGGAGGTGGGCAGCGGCTCGCGGTCCGGCGCGAGCGGTCCCTTCCTCGAGGACATGCTGCTGCGGATCTCGCTGGGCCTCGGGGCCGGGACCGAGGAGCGGCTGCGGGCCCTCGCGGCGTCGTTCTGCGTCTCCGCCGACGCCGGTCACGCCGTGCATCCCAACTACGCGGAGCGGCACGACCCGGCCAACCAGCCCATCCTCAACGGTGGCCCGCTGCTGAAGATCAACGCCAACCAGCGGTACACCACGGACGCGCCCGGCGCCGCGTACTGGGCGGCACTCTGCCGCGCAGCGGGCGTGCCGTACCAGGAGTTCGTGTCCAGCAACGTGATGCCGTGCGGTTCCACCATCGGGCCACTCACTGCCACCCGGCTGGGGATCCGGACGGTCGACGTCGGGGTACCCCTGCTGTCCATGCACTCGGCGCGTGAACTCTGCGGCGTCGACGATCCCGGGTACCTCGCGGAGGCCGTCGGCGCGTTCTTCCGGGGCGGCCGGTAGGGCGCCTGCCTGCGAATTCGCCCCGTCCGGTCCGTCCGGTAGGATTGGGGACGTCTGTGCCAGAGCCAGTCACCGGTCAGTACCGGGGACGGCGGCCGGACCAACGCAAAAGAACCTCCTGTTGCGGAAAGACCGCGACCGCTCAGCCCAGAGGAGGTGGGTTCACACATGCGTGCATATGAATTGATGGTAATCATCGACCCCGACGTCGAGGAACGCTCCATCGACCCAACACTCGAGAAGTTCCTGAATGTCGTCCGCAACGGCGGCGGCACCGTGGACAAGGTGGATATCTGGGGACGCCGGCGCCTTGCGTACGAGATCCAGAAGAAGACCGAAGGCATCTACGCCGTCGTCAACTTCACCGCGACCCCGGCCGTGGCTTCCGAGCTCGACCGCCAGCTGAGCCTCAACGAGACGATCATGCGCACCAAGATCATCCGCCCGGAGGAGCAG
This sequence comes from Arthrobacter sp. Ld5, assembly GCF_051172775.1. Classification (NCBI taxonomy): domain Bacteria; kingdom Bacillati; phylum Actinomycetota; class Actinomycetes; order Micrococcales; family Micrococcaceae; genus Arthrobacter; species Arthrobacter sp. Ld5. The sequence continues at coordinate 88,708 of NZ_JBPKBO010000024.1, read as the reverse complement.
AAGGTTTCCGCCGAGTAATCTCGGTAGATCCCTCATCCATCCACCCCGCCCCGGCGGGAAGGAACTCAAGGAGGCACCATGGCAGGCGAGACAGTCATCACGGTGGTCGGCAACCTCACGAACGACCCCGAGCTGCGGTTCACACCGTCGGGATCGGCGGTTGCCAACTTCACCATCGCGTCCACTCCTCGTACGTTCGACCGCCAGACCAACGACTGGAAGGACGGCGAAACGCTGTTCCTCCGGGCGTCGGTGTGGCGTGAGGCTGCGGAGAACGTCGCCGAGACCCTGACCAAGGGAACCCGCGTGGTTGCCCAGGGTCGACTCAAGTCGCGGTCGTACGACACCAAAGAGGGCGAGAAGCGCACCGTCATGGAACTGGAGGTGGACGAGATCGGTCCATCCCTGCGCTACGCGTCCGCCAAGGTCACCCGCACCCAGCGCTCCGGCGGCGGGAACAGCGGTGGCTTCGGCAACTCGGGCAATTCCGGTGGCGGCTTCGGCGGCAATTCCGGCGGTTCGAACTCCGGCTCCGGCTGGGGTGGGGGCCAGCAGTCCCAGCAGCCCGCGGATGATCCCTGGGGTGCCCCTTCGGGAGCACCCTCGGGCGGAAACTCGCAGGGTTGGGGCAACGGCCCCGACTCGGAGCCTCCCTTCTAGGCACCCTCCAGGCAGGGGTTCCGCTCCCGGAACTCCTGCCGCAGTCGCCGACAGGTGACTGGCACGTCCCATCCCGCAGAATCGTTCTGCGGGCTCCACCATACAAAGGAGCACCACGATGGCTAAGGCTGAACTCCGTAAGCCCAAACCAAAGTCCAACCCCTTGAAGGCCGCTGACGTCACCGTCATCGACTACAAGGACGTAGCCCTGCTGCGTAAGTTCATTTCCGATCGCGGAAAGATCCGTGCCCGTCGCGTCACCGGCGTGACCGTCCAGGAGCAGCGCAAGATCGCTCAGGCAATCAAGAACGCCCGCGAAGTCGCCCTCCTGCCGTACTCCGGCGCCGGCCGCGGCTAGGGAAAGGGACACACTATGTCGAAGCTCATTCTGACCCAGGAAGTCACCGGACTCGGTGCCGCAGGCGACGTCGTCGAGGTGAAGAACGGTTACGCACGTAACTACCTTCTGCCCCGCGGTTTCGCCCTGATGTGGAGCAAGGGTGGCGAGAAGCAGGTCGAGTCGATCAAGGCTGCCCGTTCCGCCCGCGAGCACGCATCGCTCGAGGACGCCCAGCGCCAGGCCGCCGCCCTGTCGGCGAAGCCCGTCACCCTGACCGTCAAGGCGGGCGGCTCCGGCCGCCTGTTCGGTACGGTCAAGGCCGACGACGTCGCGAAGGCCGTCGAGGCCGCAGGCCTCGGCACGATCGACAAGCGCAAGGTCGAACTCCCCGCCCACATCAAGTCGGTCGGTTCGTACCAGGCCAACGTCCGTCTCCACGAGGACGTCGCTGCAGTCATCGATCTGGACGTCGTCGCAAGCTAGCACGCCGGACGGTCGACTCAGGAAGCCCCTGCCTCACGGCGGGGGCTTCCTGCCGTTGAGGCCGGATGATCGTCGATCCGTTCGAGGGTGCATGGTCCCTGATCCATACGCGCCGGCGACTGCCTCCGGGCGATCCGCGACACCCCGAGAGTGCATCGCACGGTATATGCCGCGGTCCGGCGCGGATCGCCGCGGGTCCTGGTCCTCCGCAAGGGTGTTGGTGCCGGCATATACGGAGTCTGCCGCAGGATCCACCGTGTCCGCGGCGTGGTTGTCAACAGCAGTCCTGTGGATGACCGAGGTCTCACCAGCAATATCGATCCACAGGGCGGGGACAACGTTTCCGCAGGTCAGAGCACCTTTTCTTGTCAAAACTCTTTCTTGTCCACAGGGTTGTCCCCATCCTGTGCACAAGACACGCCGTGCAATCCACAGCTTATTCACACTTACCCACACCCCCTGTTGATGCAGCGCTTTGCGGTGTTCCGGGAGGGGGCTAGCGTTGCGACAGATTCCCGAAAGTGAGGGTGTCGGGTGATAGGCCTGTTCCTGTCGGACCCCGCCCCGGGTATCCGGTCGACGCCCCGGCGCGACCGCTGACAGTACGAGAAAGGCCCTTCCGTGTCCCTGGCACATGCAGACTCATCATCGGACACCCGGAGCCCCGAATTCTCGCGCACCCCGCCCCAGGATCTCGTGGCGGAGCAGTCGGTCCTCGGCGGCATGATGCTGTCCAAGGACGCGATCGCCGACTGCGTCGAGGTGCTCCGTGGCCTGGACTTCTACCGGCCGGCCCACGAGAGCATCTACGAGGCCATCATCGACCTCTACGGTCGGGGTGAGCCGGCCGATGCCGTCACGGTCTCCGACGAGCTCACCAAGCGCGGTGAGATCTCCCGCATCGGCGGCCCGGCCTATCTCCACACGCTGATCCAGTCCGTTCCGACGGCCGCCAACGCGGGATTCTATGCCGAGATCGTCCGGGAGCGGGCCGTCCTGCGTCGGCTGGTCGACGCCGGCACCAAGATCGTGCAGCTCGGCTACTCGAACGACGGCGAGGTCGATGATCTCGTGAACGCTGCGCAGGCCGAGGTGTATGCGGTAGCCGAGCGCCGCACCGCGGAGGACTACGTGGCGCTCAAGGACATCATCGAGGGTACGGTCGACGAGATCGAGTCCGCGGGGCACAAGGGTGAGGGCATGACGGGTGTGCCCACGGGATTCTACGAACTGGATGAGCTCACGCAGGGCCTCCATGGCGGCCAGATGATCGTCGTCGCTGCCCGCCCCGCGATGGGCAAGTCGACGTTCGCCCTGGACTGGGCCCGATCGGCCGCGATCAAGCACAACATGACCACGGTCTTCTTCTCCCTCGAGATGGGCCGCAACGAGATCGCCATGCGCCTCCTCTCCGCCGAGGCCACCATCGGCCTGCAGGACCTCCGCAAGGGCACGATCAAGGACGAGCAGTGGGGGAAGATCGCCACGACGATGGGGCGCATGAACGACGCGCCGCTGTTCATCGACGACAGTCCGAACATGTCGCTGATGGAGATCCGGGCCAAGTGCCGGCGGCTGAAGCAGCGTCACGACCTCAAGCTCGTGGTGCTGGACTACCTGCAGCTCATGTCCTCCGGCAAGCGGGTGGAGTCGCGCCAGCAGGAAGTATCGGAGTTCTCACGCGCCCTGAAACTCCTGGCGAAGGAACTGAACGTGCCGGTGGTCGCCCTGTCGCAGCTGAACCGCGGATCCGAGCAACGGACGGACAAGCGCCCGCAGGTGTCGGATCTGCGCGAATCGGGATCGATCGAGCAGGACGCCGACATGGTCATCCTGCTGCATCGCGATGACGTGTACGACAAGGAGTCCGCGCGCGCGGGAGAGGCCGACGTCATCGTCGCCAAGCACCGTAACGGCCCCACCAAGACGCTGGTCGTCGGGTTCCAGGGCCACTATTCGCGGTTCAACAACATGGCCGCGGACGGCGGGGGCTACTAGTCCTTCTTGGGTCCGAGTTCCGCGATGACCGTCTTGAGGCGGTTGCGCAGGTCCTCGGACGCGAGGCCGTCCTCGGCCATCAGGTCGTGCTCGATGTTCTTCGCCCGCTCCAGCGCCTTCAGGCCGGCGGACGTGATCGTGATGCGCTGGCTGCGGCGGTCTGCCGAGTTCCGCAGCCGCGTGACGAGACCGCGCTTCTCGAGGCGGTCCAGGGTGCGCCCCACGGTCTGGGCCTGGACGTGGACGAGCTGGGCGAGGCGCACCCCGGTGAGGGTGCCCTCGCGTTCGAGGACTCCCAGGGTGGTGAGTCCGGCGTGGGTGATGCCGATACCCAGGAGCTTCTCGTTCCAGGAATGCTCGACGATGCGGGCTGCTGTGGTCAGCAGCCGGCTGGTCGACCAATCGTTCAATTCCGGCACGATTGCGTGTCCTTCCCCTTGGTCATCAGCGGCGGATCCGCCCGTTCCTGCTACGTACTGTGAACAACCATACCCGAAATGCGCAGCATGCTTACTATAATCCCCGCGCTGGGGGCCGATATCACATCCGTCGGCAGCTACGGGAGGCCGGCGGGCACGACCAAATGACAGGAGGACCCGGGGCGGTGCCCCGGGTCCTCCTGGCTCAGCACATGCTAGAGGTTGTTGCCCCGGCGGGTGCCTTCTTCGCCGTCGACGTCGATCTGCTCCTTGCGGACTTCCTCGCTGACGGTCTCGTCGGTGGTGACGGTCTCCTTGTCCAGGCGCACGCGCTCGACGGGGACCGCTTCCTTCTCGACGACGGGGCGCTCGGCGTGGAGGGTCACTTCGTGCTCCTCCTCGCTGATGGCCGGGCCGCCGAGTGCGTCGCCACGGTTGGCGTCCGTGATGGGCTCGCGCTCCACGCGGACTTCCTCGCGGCTGACGGGGACGGTCTTCGTCACGTTCTCGGTGGTGACGTACTTGCGCATGCGGGCACGCCCGGCTTCGCGGCGTTCCGTGCCGACGTGGAGCTGCTCCTCCGACCGCGTCATGGCATCGTCCGTGGTGGGGCCGGAGGTGTCGTGCCCCACGGTTCCACGGGCGTCGTCGTGGTCGGCGTGGCGGCCGCGGGTGTCGGTGTCGACGTCACGGTCGTTCAGGCCTGCGGTGCCCGTCGTGGTGCGGGTCGTGTCGGTGTAGTCGCTCGTGCCGCCGCCGATCTCGTAGTGGCGGTAGAGGCGATCCTCTTCCTCCGGGCTGAGGTTGCCGTCGGACTCGATGCGCGGGGCATCCTTCACCTGGTGCTTGGTGTAGGGGACCCGGACGTCGTGGCCCTCGACGTCGGCACCCTGGAGGGGCACGAAGGACTCGGAGGTGCCGAACAGGCCCGTCTTCGCCGTGACCCAGCTGGGCTCGCCGGTCTGGTCGTCGAGGTAGACCTGACCGATCGAGCCGATCTTCTCCCCGTCCGAACCGAGCACGTTGCCGCCGTTGCCGAGCATGGTGTCGATGTTTTCCTGAGTAATCATTTCCGTCTCCTTCTGAGTAATCTCACTGCGAGGGTATGGATTTCTCGGCTGTACGTTCCACCGGGAGGTTCCACCGGGGGCCAGGGCCCCCGAGACCACCGGCCTCTAGAGTAAGCACACTTAGTACCAAATGGGAAGCAGGCTTAGCGTTCGCGCCGGATCCGCCTGCGCCGTGGGTCGTCCTGTCGGGGGAGTGTGCCGACGCACGGCTTTCCCCGGGGGCGGTCGCTTCCGTATGATGGGCGAAGGTCCAGCCACCGGCCTACACCCTTCGAGTCGACCCCTGCGTGCGATGCGAAGGATCCGCTGCAGTCGTCAGGCTCGAGCGCCGGCAGGCCATTTCTCGACCCCCGATGACCCAGCGTCATCCTCAGCACCCGTCGCCCTGCTGCCGGCCGATTCGCCGAGCCCTGTGAAAGGGTACTCATGCCAGCATCACGTCCCCCCTACATCAATGAGGTCATGGTCGCCGCTGCGGACCTCGAGAACGCCGAATTCGAGCGCGACCGCCTGGTGATCGCCTGCGGCGAAGCCATCCGGCAGGCTCTCGCCACCGGCCTCACCCACGGGGAGATCGGATTGGCCGCCAACCTCACGGAGGTCGAGGTGAGACGCCTCGCGGAGGCTCCCGCCGGCGCCCCCGATGGCCTCGGCGGCCTGCCGTGCCCGCCCGTCGAGATCCAGGAGGCCTCGCTGATCACTCTCGATCCGTCGCTGGCGCACGGGTCGGACCGCAGCGGGGAACGGAAGTTCATCGACCTGACCGCGGACGCGGTCGGGGAGCCGGATGCCGCGATCTGATGCCGTGACCGGTGCGACAGCGAGCCGGGACAGGGCTGCGTTGCTGATCATCGACATGCAGAACGCCTTCTTCGAGGACGAAACCCTCGCAGGGCAGCAGGAGCGTCTCGTGACGGCCTGCAACGACCTGATCGACGCCGCACGCAGCGGACGCTCTCCCGTGATCCTGGTCCGGACCGAGCACCAGCGGGACGGGTCCACCTGGACCCGGTCCATGCTCGACGACGGCGAGGGCTTCATCTTCCACGGCAGCCGGCAGGCCGACTTCGTCGCGGACCTCCACGCGGGAGGGCTCGACGTCGTGACGAAGACCCGCGACAGCGCATTCTTCGGCACCGATCTCGCCGCGCGCCTCCGCAGCGCAGGTGTGGATCACCTCGTCCTCGCGGGGGTGTCGACGCACAGTTGTGTCGCGCAGACAGGAGCGGACGCCTTCGCCCACGACTTCCGGGTGAGCTATGCGCGCGACGCGCTCGGCAGCACGAACGAGCAGTACGCCGACGCGATGCTGGAGATCGTCTCCATGGAGTACCGCCAGCCCGTCCTCGACCGGGGGCAGGCGCGGGCGCTCTTCGCCTGAGGCGCGGGACCCGCCCGGGCGGACAGATGACAGCGGTGGCCATCGGATCGTATCCGATGGCCACCGCTGTCTGCGCGTGGACAGCTAGCGCTGCTGCACGTTCTGCTTGGCGTCCTGGGCGCTGCCCTTGACGTCGCTGGCGGCCTGCTGGCCCTCGCCCTTGACGTCCTTGACGGCATCCTGGCCCTCGTCCTTGACGGTCTGCACGGAATCGGCGGCCGATTCCTTCACCGACTGCACCGCTTCCTGAGCGGGTTCCCGGACCTCCTCGGCAACCTGCTTGGCCGCCTCGGTGACCTTGTCCTTGAGCGGGGCCACCTGCTCCTTGAGCTGCGAGGCCGCCTCCTGCTCCTTCTGGCTGGCAGGGATGAGCGAGCCCACGAGGAGCCCGGCGCCGAAGGCGATCAGGCCCGCCGCGAGGGGGTTGCCCGCGGCCTTGTTCGTGAGCTGGCCGGGTGCTCCCTGAACGGTGTGGCCGGCCTGGTGCAGCCTGTCACGCGCGGAGTCGGCGGCCGAGTGCGCGCTGCCGAGACCGCTGTCGAAGCCGGTGCCCGTCTTGTCCTTGGCGTGCCCGGCCTTGTCCTTGACCGAGTCCGTGACATTCCCGGCAGTGCCGAGCACGGAATCCTTGACGTCTTCGGCTTTACCCATGACGGTCTCCTTCACGTTGCTGAAGCTGTGCTTGACCTTGTCGGTCTGGCGCTGCGCAATGTTCGCCGGGTTCACCTTGTCGGCGATGGCGTCGACGTCGGTCCCCAGTTCGAGACGGGTGCGTTCGATATCTGCGCGGATTTCATCTGGCGTCTGGCTCATCGTGTGTGCTCACCTGGTTTCAGTGTCGACGGGATTTCCTTGACGGTCTCCGCTGTCTGGGGGAGACCCTTGACCTGCTTCATTTCCTTCTTGCCCATCAGTGCCAGCACTGCGGCGATGACGCCCCAGAGGACGGCCACGATCACCGCGGCCCAGCCGAGGGACATGATCTCGCCCAGCCCCCACATGAGGGCCAGTGACAGGAACAGGAGGACGAAGTGGCCACCGACGGCTGCGCCGGCGAACATGCCCGCACCCTTACCGGCGTTCTTCGCCGACTCGGTGGCCTCGGCCTTGGCCAGGGCCACTTCCTGGCGCATGAGCGTGGAGAGGTCCTTCGTCACCTCCCCGAGCAGTTCGCCCACCGATGCGTCGGCGGAGCGCTGCTCGGCCTCGGTCGGCAGGGGTGCGGCGGCCTGGTGGGCGCCGCTCGTGTATGCCTCAGCCATCAGCGCAGACCCCCGTCGTTCGGCAGGGTGCGCACGGGGGGAGTGCCGGGCGCGATGGTCGGGTAGTCGTCCGTCGGGTCGAAGAAGGCCGGGTTGGAGCCGGCGACGTGCTGTCCGCCGGTCGTCTCGCCGAGGCCGGCGGAAGCGGGGGTGCCGCTGTAGGCGTCCGAGTCGACCTGGCTGTATCCGGCGTAGGTGCCCGTCGTGCCGGTACGGGCGGAGGAGAAGTCCTGGCCCCGACCGGTGGTGCCGGCCGAACCGCTGGTGTCCTTGGTCCCGCGGGTCAGACGGCCGACGACGAGGCCGGCGCCCGCCGCGATGGCGAGGAAGGTGCCCGGCTTGCGGCGGGCGTAGGCCTTGACGTCCTCGAGGATGTCCGAGGCGTCGCGGTTCTCGAGCCAGCTCGCGGTCGATCCCGCACGCTGCGATGCCTGCTGCACCAGGCCCGAGACGAAGTGGTTGTCGGACTTGTCAGCCATCGACCGCAGTTCGTCGGAAACGCCACGAATGCCCTCGGTGAGCTTCTGCTGCTGGGTCCCGGCCTGGCTCTTGACCTCGGACGTCACGGTGCCGAGAAGGTTCTTCGCCTGCGCGCCGGCCTCGGCTGCGACGTTCTTCGCTTCCGAGGCGGCGGTCCCGGCAACGTCCTTGGCGTCGGCGGCGGCGGTGCCGGCGACGTTCTTCGCCGCGTCCTTGCCGTCCTGGCCCACCTTCTTGGCCTGGTCCTTCGCTGCGGACTGCTTGGAATCGCCCGAGTGGGTGCCACCGGTGAACTCCGTGGTGCCCAGCTCGTGGGTGCCGAGGTCCGCGGTGGACGACTCGGGCCCGGTGGTGGAGGGAACCAGGGGATCCTGCGGCCAATTCTGCGTAGTCATGGTTGTTCCTAACGTTGATATTGCCCTTACAGCGGATGCTCCATCGTGTTCTCGATGCGATGGTCCGGCGGTTCGTGCTGGACTTGTTCTTGAAGCTAAGCATGCTTAGCTTCAATCCCGCAAGCTCTGTGTCCAGAAATGAGCGGAAAACACAAGTAGGCTTAGCATCGTACTGAACGCGCCGACGCGCCGCTAGCGTCGACACGAGGGGACTTCCAGCGGTCGCTTCCCGAAGGAGCGGGTTCACCCGGAGGCCCCACGCCGAAAGGAGACCCCGTGTTCTTCCACAAGCAGGAACTCCAGTACAAGGCCAGCCCTGACAAGCCCGACGCCGTCTACGCGCGCAAGCTCCAGGAGGTGCTCGGTGGTCAGTACGGTGAGATCACCGTGGCCCTGCAGTACAGCTTCCAGGCCTGGAACGCGCACATCCCGGGCAAGTACCGGGACCTCCTCTTCGGGATCGGGGCGGAGGAGTTCGGCCACGTCGAGATGCTCGCCACGATGATCGCCCAGTTGCTCGAGAAGGCGCCGCTGGGGATCACCGAGGACGCCGTGCAGTCCGACCCGGCGATCGCCGCCGTCGTCGGCGGCACGGACATGCAGCATGCGATCGTCGCCGGCGCCGGGGCGCGGCCGGTGGACAGCATGGGCAACCCCTGGCAGGGCAGCTACGTGACGGCCAGCGGCAATCTCCTCGCGGACTTCACGGCCAACGCGAACGCCGAGATGCAGGGCCGGCTCCAGGTGGCGCGGCTGTACCACATGACCGACGACCACGGGATCCGGGACATGCTCTCCTTCCTCCTCGCCCGCGACACGATGCACCAGAACCAGTGGCTGGCCGCGGCCCGGGAGCTGCAGGAGTCCAGGATGGAGGAGCTCCCTGTGCCGAGCAACTTCCCCCTCAAGAAGGAGGAGCGGAGCGTCTCCTACCAGTACCTGAACTTCTCCGACGGCACGGCGGCCTCGGAGGGCAGCTGGGCCTCCGGTCCCACGCCCGACGGCAAGGGCGAGTTCACCTACCACGACGGCCCCACCACGAGCGCTCCGATGCCACCGGCCACGCACCCCGATGCGCGGTTCTACGGGACCACGGAGATCCCGAACACCGTCGAGAAGATGGCCGGAACCCTGCAGGACGAACTCAACCGCGAATAGACGTTCGCGGTCCACCCAGAGAAAGGCAGTCCCATGACGAACACGAACAACCGCACGGTGGACGCCGGTCGTACCACCCTGCAGCGCGCCGCCCAGGCGGTGGGCGTCGTCTTCCTGCTGGTCGGCATCCTGGGCTTCATCCCGGGGATCACCTCCAACTACAGCAGCATGATGGTCGCCGGACACCAGTCGGAGGCGCTGCTGCTCGGCATCTTCCAGGTGTCCATCCTCCACAACATCGTCCACCTGCTCTTCGGGGTCGCCGGTCTGGCGATGGCGAGGACCGCCTCCGGTGCCCGCACCTACCTGCTGGGCGGCGGCGTCGTCTACGCGATCCTGTGGATCTACGGACTGATCATCGACCAGCAGTCGGCCGCGAACTTCGTGCCGGTGAACAGCGCCGACAACTGGCTGCACTTCGTGCTCGCCGTCGGCATGATCGCCCTCGCGCTGATCCTGAGCCGCGACACCCGGACGAGCGCCAAGCGCGTCTGAGCCGTCCTTCCTCCGGGAGGGACGACACGCCTGAACGGCATGAACGACGACGCCGGATGGGCGGAGCCTCGGGGTTCCGCCCATCCGGCGTCGTCGCATGCCGGCAGGTACCGCGATCCCGTATCGCCGCAGACGCGAAGTATGCTTAGTATCATGCCCCGGACCCTCGGGGTACACCCGACCATCGAAGAGGTCCTCGATGAAACAGCCCTCGCCGCGCGGTGAACTCAGCGCGCTCGTCCTGTCCGTTCTCGCCGGCACCGTGGAGTCCGGGCAGGCCGCCCTCGCCCGGCTCGACGTCCTCGCCGCCGACGCGGTGTCCCGGACACCGGACATCCTCCAGGACGACGACCTCCAACTGTCCCTCTTCTGCCTGTACGAGCTGCACTACAGCGGCATCGACGGGGCGGGTGGCGACTGGGAGTGGGATCCGGACCTCCTGCGGGTCCGCCATCGCCTCGAGGTGGCTTTCGAGGGGAGGGTGAGGGACGTGACCGTCGTGGGAGCCCTCCCCGAGCCCACGAGCGAAGCGGTCTGCGCGGAGCTGTTCCGGATGACCGGTGAGGACGGCGGACCCAGCATGTCCCGCTTCGCGGCCAGGACGGCGACGCAGGACCAGCTGCGTGAGTTCCTCGTGCACAAGTCGATCAGCCAGTTGAGGGAAGCCGATCCGCACACCTTCGCGATCCCTCGCCTGTCCGGCCGTTCGAAGGCCGCGCTCGTGGAGATCCAGGCCGACGAGTACGGCAACGGCCTGCTGTCGCGCATGCATTCGGAGCTCTTCGCCCGGTCGATGCGCGGGGTCGGCCTGGACGACACCTATGGGGCTCACCTGGATGCGGTGCCGGCGATCACGCTGGCGTCCAACAACCTGATGTCGCTGTTCGGGCTCCGCCGCCGGCTCCGGGGTGCCAGCGTGGGACACCTCGCCGCCTACGAGATGACCTCCTCCCAGCCCAACCGCCTGTACGCCCGGGGCTTCAAGCGTCATGGCTACGGCGCCGACGTCACGGAGTACTTCGACGAGCATGTCGAAGCGGATGCCGTCCACGAGCAGGTCGCCGGACGGGACATGGCCGGCGGCCTGGTGGAGTCGGACCCGCGCCTGCTCGAGGACGTCCTGTTCGGGGCTGCCGCCGGCCTGGCGATCGACACCCTCATGACCGTGCACATCATGGACGCCTGGGAAGCGGGACGATCGTCGCTGCGGCCCGTGGCGGTGGCGGCCTGATGGCCGGGGACAGCGCGGCAGAAGCCTCCGAGGCGCGCGCCGACCACCCGCTGAACTCCGGCCCGGCCGCCCCCGTGTCCGTGGTGGCGTGCCCCGACGGTCCGCTGCTCGTCCGGGGCGACTTCACGCTCCTGGGCGCGGACGGGGAGGAACTGCCCCGCACACGGCGCACCGTCGCCCTCTGCCGGTGCGGGGCGTCGGTGCTCAAGCCGTACTGCGACGGCTCCCACAAGCTGATCGGATTCCGCTCCGAGCCGTGAGCCGTCCCGTCCGTTCCCGGACTGCGGCACGGCTGGGCCGGAACCCTAGCCGCCGGCCACGGACTGCATGATCATGACCGTCGCGCCGGCCGGGACGGCAGTGGCGAGGCCGTCCAGCCGGCGTACGTCCTCGCCGTCGACGTAGATGTTCACGTACCGTCTCAACGCGCCGGTCTCCTCGCGGATCCGCTGGTCGAGCAGGGGGCGTCCCTCGCCCAATCCGTCGAGCAGCGACGCCACGTCGCCGCCCTCGGCCACGCTCATGCGGACCGCGCTGCGCCCGTCGACGTAGGGGCGCAGGAGCGTGGGGATGAGGACGATGACGGAGGGCGCGGGGGGCGTCGTCGGCACGGGAACCACACCCTCAGCCGGGCAGGACGGCGGCGCGCACGGAGAGTACGTCCGGCAGATGGCTCGCCACTTCCTGGAAGGTGCGTCCCTCGTCCACGCTCGCGTAGACGGACCCTCCGCGGGTCCCGAAGTAGACGCCGGCCACCTCCGCGGTGTCGACGCAGGCGGCATCGCGCAGCACCGCGTTGTACTCCCTGTCCGGCAGTCCGGCGCCGCTGCCTTCCCAGGTGGCTCCGCCGTCGTCCGTCCGGTGTACCTGCAACCGGCCGTCGGGCGGGATGCGCTCGCCGTCGGCCTTGAGCGGGATGACCCACGCCGTGCCGCTCCGGTGCGGATGCGTGAGCATGACGAAGCCGAAGTCGGCCGGGAGGCCGTCGGCGATGGACTGCCAGGAATCACCGCGGTCGGTGCTCGCATAGACACCGTGGTGGTTCTGGGCGAACAGGCGGTCGGGGTCGACGGCGTCGCGCGCCACCTTGTGCACGCACTGGCCGAACTCAGGGTCGGGATCCGGGAGGAAGTACGCACTGATGCCCTGGTTGCGGGGTTCCCAGGACGCCCCGCCGTCGTCGGACCGGTACACGCCGCCCGTGCTCATCGCGACATGGAGCGTGTCGTCGGCCGGGCTCGGCAGGACGGTGTGCGCGGCCGCGCCGCCGAAGCCGGCCCCCCATTCGCTGCGATGCGGGTGGTCCCACAGGCCGCGGTTGAGAGCGAACGTGGTCCCGTGGTCGGTGGATCTCCAGACCGAGATCGGCTGGCATCCGGCCCACACCACACCGGGGCGGGACTCCGCGTCCGGCTGGATCTGCCAGATCCGCTCGAGGGCGGCACCGTCCTCCTCCCCGAAGCGGATGCCGCCCTCGACGGGTTCGGCCCAGGTCTCGCCGAGGTCGTCGGAGTGGGCGATGCAGGGGCCGAAGTGCCACGACATCCGGCCCGCGAACAGGCGGGTACGTCCACCCCTCGTGTCGATCGCGACGCTCGGGATCTCCTCCATCAGGAACATCGGCCCGGTCAGCGTCCATTGCCGTCGATCCGTGCTCGACGCGAGCCACAGGCCCTTCTTCGTGCCGATGGCGAGGAGCGTCGTTCCTGGTGCTGGCATGGTGTCCCCCGGTGCATGAGAGCGGCCCGACGGACCGCGCGTGTGATGCATGTCACTTGGGACCCTGCCATCGGCCACTCGTTTTGTACAGGGCCGGCTACCTCTTTTGCCGGCACTCCCGGGAACGGGTCGCGGCCCTGTGCCACAGTGGAATGGTGCGGTCGCTGGGGAGCGGATATCACGTCCACCTGGAGGCACCGATGCGTCAGATCGAGCTTGGCGACACCGCGCCGTCGCGGCTGTGCCCCGGTCCCGGGCATTCACCTTCCGCTCATCGACACTGCATCGGGAAGCACTGCGTCGAGGTGAACGACGGACTGCTCCGTCTCTGGTGGGCGCCGGACTCGCGCGTCACGCTCGCCGACGTCCTGGCTGCGTATGAGGGGATCCGCCGCCTGTCCGACGGATACGTCCTGCCGCTGGCCGTATATCTGCAAGGGATGGGCGGGATCGCGCCGGCCGCCCGGATGATCATTCTCGAATGTTCCCTGACGTCGCGCACGGCCTTTGTCGGCACAGGTCCGGTGGACCGGGTCATCGCCGCATTCCTGGAGCACGCGCGGTCGGAGACCCACTATTTCGAAAACGCCTCCGAGGCCGAGGCCTGGGCCCGTGGCCTATCCTCCGGGACGCGAATGTCGGGTTAGTCGCGGTCTTTCCCGGCACCGGGAGGAACGGCGCAACCCGCGTAGCGGAGTCCGCCACGAGAAATGCACCCCGGGCGTGCCGGCCGGCAGCACCCGGGGTGCGAGATCACCTCAGTGGCTCTCGTTGTAAGCGTCGATGATCGACTGCGTGATCCGCCCCCGCGAACTGGGATTGAACCCGTTCTCCTGCGCCCACTTGCGGATCTGCTGTGTGTCCTCGCGCTTCGAGCGGGAGGATGCCGATTTCTGGCCGGTGGATTGCTGCCTGCCGGAGGAGGCCTTGCGACCCTTGTCCACGTAGGTGGACAAAGCAGAGCGCAGCGATTCCGCATTCTGTGTCGTGAGATCGATCTCGTAATCCATGCCGTCCAGGGCGAAGCGCACAGTCTCCTGTGCTTCTTCACCGCTGAGGTCGTCGACCAATTGCACCTGTACCCGCTGGGCCATCATTTTCTCCTGTGTCGTCCGAAGTCCAGATAATCAGCCCCATTGTCTCGACTATAACCCGGCAGCGGCTGCGGGCGGAAGAAATTCCGACATTCCCAATTCGGACGTTATTGCACGAAAGTCAATTTCGACCCGCGGGCGTCGGTGTGCTATTCACGGGCTGGTCAGGTGGCTGCGGCGCCGTCGGCCCTGAACGCCCGGACCACCGCGTCGTGCGGCACGCGCTCGTGGAGGCGGGTGACACCGCCTTCGTCCTGGATGCGTTCGGACAGTCGACGGGCCCAGCGGTGCTCGAGGACGAGCAGCAGGCCCACCTCCCCGTTGTCGACGGAGCCGGCCGCGAGGGCGACGTCCCGGTCGCTGAGCAGGGTCAGCGGCGACGGGTGGGCCAGCAGGTTCTGCAGAGGGGCGGGGAGACCCTCGTCGACGTCCGCGAAGGACACGGTGCCGTCGGTCGCGCGGGCGATCATCACGATGTCGATCAGGGCCACAGCGCCGCTGTCGAGGGCTTCGTGCAGTGCGTCCACCGCCCAGAGGCTGCCGTCGAGGGTCGGCGCCGAGAAAACCAGGACGTCCACGGGGCCTATTCTCATGACTCCCCTCCCCGCCCGGCCGTCTCCTGTTCGTCCCTGCACCCGCTCCTGCACCCGCCGCTACTGCAGCTGATGCAATCCTCCGCCGGCTCCGACCGCGGATCGTCACCCGGGTGGGGTGACCGACCGGCAGGCCGGGGGACTTTGGACTCAGGCCGAAATCCTCGCGGGGGTGAACCCTTGGAGGTGGGCGCCCTCCGGTCGACTTTGCCTCACCCTGCTGCACGGGCGAGTCCGCGACAGGATTACCGCGCCGGAGAGGTGGCACGCATGAACATCATCATCAGGGCCAAGACGAGCGTCCCCGGGGCCGGTGTGCACGAGCTGGACCGCCCCAGGCTGATTGCAGGTCTCGACGCGTTCAGGGATGCCGGGTGCCGCGCCCTCACCATCGGCGCCGCCGCGGGGTCGGGGAAGACGACCCTTGCCGCTCAATGGGCACGGAAGCGGGTGGCTTCCGGGGATCACGTCGCATGGGTCTCCCTCGATCCCTCCGACGACATTCCGGAGCGTTTCTGGGGCCTCGTGACCGAAGCACTCGAACCCTCCGGCGGTCCGACGCGGGGCCACTGGACCTCACCCCCGCCGACGTCACCCGTTGCGCGGATCGGCTGGCTCGAAGCCGTCCTGGACCACGCGGGCGCGGAAGCCGTGAATTCCGTGCTGGTCCTCGACAATTGCGAGTACCTGCGCGACCCCGGGCTGCTCCTCGAGCTGGACTACGCGGTCCGGCGTGCGCCGCAGGGGTTCACCGTGGTCCTCTCCGGCCGCCAACTGCCGGAGCTGCCCTCGTTCTACCGGCTGGACCTCGACGGCGCCCTGGGGCGGGTCGCGCAGGAGGAGCTGATGCTGCAGCGGCGCGAGATCACGCGGTTGTTCGCCCCCGCGTGCCCCGACGTGGGCCTGCTTCTCGACGCGACCGAGGGGTGGCCCGCCGCCGTCGCCCTCGCCCAGGCGATGGGAGGTGACGACACCCCGGCTGCCGCCGTCACGCAGGAGCCTGCCTACCTTGACCGGCTGTGCGGGCAGCTGTTCCCGTCCTTCCCGGAGGAGGTCCGCACCGCACTCTCCGTCATGGCGCTGATCGAACCCTGCACCGTGGACGACCTGTGCAGCGCGCTTGCGAGTACGGACGCACCGCGCCTGTTCGACGCCGCGGTCCGGACCTCCGGACTCGTCGTGCCCGTGGCCCCCGGGTCCTTCCGGCTGCATCGGCTGTTGTCCCGCTGGCTCCTGGGCGGGGGATCGGACGCGGCCGCGATCGACCGCCCGCTCGTGCACGCCCGGATGGCGCGGCGTCGCCTCCGTCAGGCGCGGCACGCGGAGGCGCTCGCCCATGCTGGAAGGGCCGGTGACGCCGGACTGCTGCGTGACGTCGCCACCGTCTCGGGCCTGCACCTGTTGTGGAGTAACGACCTCGCGGCCCTGGGCTCCGTCCTGGATGACCTGATCACCGTCGAATCGGTGGAGCTCGGACTGCTCGGCGGCCTCCTGTCCCTCGCCAAGGGCGATCCGGGGGGCGCCCGGCTCGCGCTCGAACACGTCGACCAGGTGGATCAGCAGGGCGACCTCACCGCACCGTTCAGTGCGCTGCGCACCGGGCTCGAGGCGCACCTGATGGTGGCGCGGGGGCGCCCGGAGGACGCTGTCGAGCACCTGCGAGGGGTGCGCGTGACGGATCTGGCACCCGATGTCGGGCTCTTCGTGTCGAATGCCCTCTCGGGCGCGCTGATCGCAGCGGCCCGCCTGGACGAAGCAGCCGACGCCTCGCGGACGTGCGTCGCGACCGCCGATGAGCGGGACAACCCGGGTGCACGGCTGGACGCCCTGATCAACCGTGCGGCACTCGCCGCGGCGATGGAGGACTTCACGCCCGCGGCCCGCGATGCCCGGTCCGCCGTCCGGATGGGGGAGCAGCAGGGGCTGCGCTACAGTCCGCGGCTCCGGTCGGCCCACCTCGTCATTGCCTGGAGCGCGTACCATCGGCTCGACGACATCACCGCGCGCTTCCACAACGCCTTCGTGTTCAGTGCGGCACCGACCCCGCCGATGGTTGCGCACTCCGCCGCGAAGCTCCGGCTCATGCTGTCCTTCGCCTCGTCGGCGAAACCGGTCGAGGTGGCCGCGGCGCTGCTGGACAGGATCCGCTTCGACCTGGCACACGGCGCGCTGCCGCAGGACCTGGCCGTGTGCTCGCTGCAGGTCGCCGAGATGATGCTGTCCCTGCGCCGGGTGGACGACCTCGCGATGCTCAAGGTGGATCTGCGCAGATTCCAGGGCATCAGCGGGGAGTTGCAGGTCATCTCCGTCTGGGAGCACCTGCTCGCGGGACAGCTGAACCGCTCGCGGCAGCTGCTGACCCCCGTGACCTCCGAGTACGTGAAGTGCCAGAGCAAGGTCGGGATGACGGCCGCCCTCGCGATGCTCGCGCGGTTGGAGCTGCTCGAGAACCGTCCGTTCAAGGCCAGGGAGGCGCTGGACCGCGCCCTCGCCCTGGCCGCCGAGCGGGGGTCGGTGCGGGGACTCCGCTTCGCCGGCGAGAGTGTGCGGGCCGCGCTCGAAAGGGACCGGCACCATTACCCCCGCTTCGCGCGGGAGGTGGACCTGGTCGTCAACCAGCGGCGTCGGCCTGTCCAGGAGATCGCCGGCCCACCCCTCACCCCGCGGGAGATCGAACTCGTGGCGCTCCTGCCGACCTTCGCGACCGTCGACGAACTGGCGCTGGATCTGCAGATCTCCACGAATACGGTCAAGACGCACCTCCGCGGCATCTATCGCAAGCTGGGGGTCGGGACGCGGCGGGAAGCCATCGCGGCGGCCGACAAGCTCGGACTCCTGGCGCCCACGCCCGCACCGCTGCGCGTCCTGCGCAGTGCATTGGCACGTTGATCACCGTGGACCCCAACCTCTGGGACATCATGTGGGCGGTCTTCGCCGCGGCCGTCTTCGCCGCCTACATGGCCTTCCTCGTCATCGTCCTCATCGACATGTTCAGGAACGAGTCGCTCTCCGGCTGGTCACGCACCGCCTGGGTGGTCCTGCTGGTCCTCCTCCCGTTCCTGGGATCGCTCGCCTACCTGTTCGCCCACGGCCAGACGATGGCGTTGCGCAACGCCCGGGGCTACCGGCCCGATCCGGGCACCACGGGCGCAGCCCACGATCCGACGGCGCAGGTCGCCTCCGCGAACGAGCTGCTGCGCCAGGGTGCCATCACGCAGGAGGAATACGAGCACCTGAAGCGGCACTCCCTCCGGGAGGCATCCGGGACATTCCCGACCGATGCCCCACCCGGCCCGCAGGGCGGCTGATCGCTGCGGGAGACGGCGGTTCGACCGCGTCCTACTCCTCGGCGGACGGACGCTCGTCGATGACGGCGGGCAGGCCGAAGGCCTCGAACAGCTCCGGGTAGAGGAAGTTGTGGTGGCCGATGATGCGCTCTCCGTCGGTCTCGATGACCTGGATGGCCCACGGCTTCCACAGGCCGGGCTCCACGACATGGTAGTTGGCGAACCCGCCGGCACCGTTGACGCCCAGCGGGATCAGGCGCCCACCCCTGCAGACGCTGCCCTCGCCGACGAACCAGGCGCGGACGTCCGCCGGCCCGGACAGCCAGAGGGGGAACGGAGGCATGGACAGGACGACGTCGTCCCGCAGCAGCGAGACGAGCAGGTCCATGTCGTAGGCCTCGAAGGCCCTCAGGTACCGGGCGAGCAGGAGCTTGTGCGCAGGGTCTTCGAGGGGCATGCGCGGTGCGGGTGCCCGGTCGGCCATCGTCCTGCGCGCACGCTGGAGGGCGCTGTTGACGGACGCCGGCGTGACCTCGAGCAGTGCCGCGACCTCGGCCGCCGACCAGCGCAGCACCTCGCACAGGATCAGGGCGCTGCGCTGGAGAGGCGGAAGGTGCTGCAGGGCCGCCACGAACGCCAGGCGCACGGTGTCGCGGACCTCGGCGACGGCGGCGGGGTCGCCCGAGGTGTCGATCACCCGCTCGTCGGGGATCGGCTGCACGAAGACGCCCTCGGCGAGGGGAGCGCCCAGCACGGCGTCGGCGGTGCGCGTCGACGGGCCCAGGTCCATGGGCCGGGCGCGGCGCTGGGGGCTGCGGAGCATGTCGACGCAGACGTTGTGGGCGATCCGGAAGAGCCACGTGCGCAGCGTGGACCGACCGCCGAAGGCATCCTTGCGGGACCAGGCCTTGAGCATGGTCTCCTGCACCGCGTCCTCGGCCTCGGAGGCCGCCCCGAGCATCCGGTAGCAGTACCCGGTCAGTTCCCGGCGCGATGCCTCCAGGAGCTGCTCGAACGGCGCTGTCCCGGAGGCTGCGTCCTGCACGGGAGGGGAGGTGGACGGCTGCATGCCCCGAGCCTAGCCACGGCTACCCGCGACCGGGAGGGACGAGCCGGAAATTCTTTCCGCGGTCGATGACTCCGGGCCGGCCGCACCGTCTACCGTGAGACCACGTCCCGGCGAATCCCCCACCAGGAGCACCTCATGCGCAGACTCACGGCAGGCCTCTTCTCCTCCGTCGACGGGGTGGTCGAAGCCCCCCACCTGTGGCAGTTCGACAGCTTCGACCCGGAACTGGGTGCCGGCATGAACACGATGATCGAGCGGGTGGACACCGTCCTGCTGGGCCGGCAGGGCTACCAGGAGTGGGCCGAGTACTGGCCTCGGGTGGACGCCGCCGATCCGTTCGGCAGCTTCATCACGCCGGTACGGAAGTTCGTGGCGTCGCGCACCCTCGACGGTGAACTCGGCTGGACGAACGCGTCCCTCATGACCGCGCCCCTCGAGGAGTTCGTCGCCGACCTGAAGGGGACCGAGGGAGGGGACATCGCCGTCTGCGCCAGTGTCTCCCTCGTCCGGCAGCTCCTGTTCGCCGGGCTGCTCGACTCGCTGATGCTCATGATCCATCCCGTGGTCGCCGGTGCGGGCCGCCGCCTGTTCGAGCCGGGGGACCCCGTCACCCGGCTCGAGCTGCAGGAGACGGCGGTCACGAGCAGGGGCAACATCGTGGCCTCCTACGGCCTCCGCAGCGCCTGAGCCGCAGGGACGCACCTAGACTTCTGGTCATGGCCGTCCTGATCGATCCTCCGACCTGGCCCGCGCACGGAACCGTGTGCTCCCATCTGGTCTCGACGTCGTCACTCGAGGAACTCCATGCCTTCGCGGCGGCGGCAGGCATCCCGCGCCGCGCCTTCGACGAGGATCACTACGACGTCCCGGCCAGGCGGTACCGCGACCTCGTCGCGCAGGGTGCGCAGGAGGTCGCCGGGGCGGACCTGGTGCGCGCGCTGCTCGCCAGCGGCCTCAGGGTCCCGGCCCGACGGCGGGCGCCCAAGCTGCGCGCGGCGTTGATGAGCCGCTGGGAGACGCTCCTGCCGGAGACTCCGGGTCTCGGCGGGGAGCTGCTCGACCGCTGGGCCGAGGCGCACCGCGAGTACCACACCCCCGCCCACCTGCTGGCGGTCCTCGAGGCCCTGGACCTGCTGCTGGATCCTGCCGACGAATCCCTGCGCGGCGTCGTGCTCCTCGCGGCCTGGTTCCACGACGCCGTGTACGCGGGCAGTGCCGGCGCCGACGAGCGTGCGTCCGCGTCCCTCGCCGCGCGGCGCCTGCGCGGCATCGTGCCCGACGGCGCCGTCCGGGACGTCGAGCGCCTGGTCCTCCTGACGGCGACACACGACCCGGTGCAGGACGACCGCGCCGGCCACCTCCTGTGCGACGCCGATCTCGCGGTGCTCGCCGGCGCCCCGGAGGACTACGCCCGCTACGCTGCCGCCATCCGCGCCGAATACCGGCATCTACCCCGGGACGTTTTCACCGACGGGCGGCGTGCCGTCCTCCAGCGCCTCCTGACGCTCGAGCCCCTGTACCGGACGGCGAGGGCCCGGTCGGAGTGGACGGGGCGGGCGCGCGCGAACCTGGAGCAGGAGCTCGGGTCACTCTGACCCCGAGCCATGGGCCCTGGTCCGGCCCGGGCCGGACCCCTACGATCGCCGCATGGGATCCGTGGAGGACGCACTCGCCGCGCTGGACGCTCCGGTCCGGGAGTGCCTGTGCGCCGTGGTCGCGACAGCCCGGAGTGCCCGGCCGGACGCCGTCGACGGCGTGAGCTACGGTCTGCCCGCCCTCATCCTCGCCGGGAAGCCCCTGCTCGCCGTCGCCGCCACAGCCCGGCATCTCGCGCTGTACCCGTTCTCCCCGACGGTGATCGACGCCGTGGCGCCGCGGCTCGACGGCTTCTCCCGGTCGCGGGGCACCGTCCGCTTCACGGTCGATCATCCGCTCCCGGAGGAGCTGGTCCGGGACATCGTGCTCCTGCGCGGCCGCGAGATCGAGGGCTCGTAGCAGCGCACCGAGCCGGGGCGCAACCCCACCCCGGCGGAGGGAGACCGCTTTTCCGGCCGCGCATCCGATGCCACCATGAATGGATCGAGGATGACCGGCACCGCACGCCGGCCCCGTCCAGGCGGCCAGGAAGCCGGCCGCGCGGGAGCCTCGTCCCATCGCCGTCCCGGCGGTGGCCGATCGGCTTCCAGCCTCCGTCCGGGCCACCCGAAGGAATCTGCCAATGCAAGGTCTGCACACCCATACCGCGATGAGACACGCTGATCTCCCCCTGTTTCTGGTCTTCGACCACTTCCAGAACCTGGGCGGCGCCGTCGACCCTCTCGAGGTCGAGGGCTACCTCCACGGGCTGATGACGCTGCCCCCGGGCGATCGCGACGCGGTGACGCAGGCCGTGAACGAACTGCTCGACGATCTCGAGGCGACGGGCCACCGGGTCTGCTGCCGTGCGCCCTACGGTGCCGTCGACGGCGACGCCCTGATGCGCGCCGCGCTCGCCTACCCGTCGTGCAGGGTCCCCGCGCGCGGCCGGTGGCGACGGCCGCTCACCACGCCGGGCCGCCCCGCCGCGTCGGGTGGACGCCGGCCTCAGGGGCTGTCGTCGCTGCCGCCCCTGCGTCGGGACCGCTGACGCCCACCACAGAGTGATGTCGGCATCACGAGGACAGCGGTGTTCGGGGCTCCCCGTCGGTGCAGGTACGCCCGGGCGCGCGCCCCTGCCGTGACGGCGCCCGAACCGATCTTCTGTGGGTACTATTCTCTTGGTCGTTTAGCAGCAGGCGGCTTTCCACCTTCCCCGTGCCCGGCATCACGCGTGCCCGACAGGGGGTTGATGCAAAGGTTTGCCTGTTGGTCGGTTATCAGAAAGACAACGCTCCCGGAGTGCCGGGCATGCTGCAGGACATGGTCCTGGACAGCGACGACGTCGAGGAGTTCCTGACGAAACTCGTCACCGTCGCCGGTCGCAGCCTCTCGGCCGACGACGAGGTCCTGTGCGGCGTCACCCTGCTGCGGGCCCGCACAAAGACCACCGTCGCGAGCAACGGCCCGGCAGCCCAGAAGCTGGATGAGGTCCAGTACGAGTACGACGACGGTCCCTGCCTGCGCGCCGCACGCGAGGGCTCCGTGCAATACGTGTGCGATTTCCAGGCCGACGAACGCTTCCCGGAGTACAGCCGGGCGATCGCCGGGTACGGGATCCGGTCGGCTCTGGGCGTGCCCATCCCGCTCGAGGGCGCTGCGACGGCGGCCCTCAACTTCTACTCGCCGCTGGTCGACGCCTTCACGGAGGAATCCATCGCCGCCGCGTGCGCCTTCGCGGAGGAGGTCTCCACCTCGCTCCGTCTCGCGGTGCGCATCGCCGAACTGACCCAGTCCACCGCCGACATGCGCGCCGCGATGCAGAGCCGCACCACGATCGACCTCGCCGTCGGCGTGATCATGGGCCAGAACCGGTGTTCCCAGGATGCTGCCATGTCCATTCTCAAGGCGGCCTCCAGCGCCCGGAACATCAAGCTGCGCGACGTCGCCGCGTCGGTCCTGCAATCCCTGGGTCAGGGGCCGGCGAAGCTGCATTTCCAGTAGGCGGAGGGACCGGGGGGCGACCATGACCGAGCGGGCACTCATCAACGACGCGATGCGGCGATCCGGTCTGTCCACCGCCGAGGTGTGGATCCAGTACTTCGCGCTGGGCGGGTCGCTGTCGCAACTCGAGGTGGAGGCTTACGTCGAGGGTCGCATCGATCTCCCTCCGCTCGAACGGGAGATCCTCGCCGAGGCCGCGCAGGAGGGCCTGTGCCTCGATCCGCCGAGGGCCGACCCCCGGCGGGACGACGCCACCCCGTCCTTCATCCGGGCCCTGGGCGCGGCCGGCGCCGTCTTCCTCGAGGCCGAGGCGGCGGAGCGCGGGCGCCTCGATGCGCTGGAGCAACTGCACCTCCTCGACACCCCCGCCGAGGAGCGGTTCGATGCCATCGTGCGCCGGGCGGCGGACCGCTTCGGGTGCGAGATCGCGACCCTGGCCCTCATCGCGCAGCACCGCCAGTTCATCAAGTCGGCGGTGGGCGGGGCGCACCAGGACCTCGATCGGACGCAGGTGTTCTGCAACGCGACCATCCGGTCGACGGGCGCGCTCGTCCTGACCGACACCCTCGAGGACGAGCGCTTCCGGAGCCACCCCTTCGTCGCCGGCGCACCGCACATCCGCTTCTACGCCGGCTACCCCCTGCGGGGGCCGGGAGGCTGGCTGGTCGGGACGATCTGCGTCATGTCCCTCTCGTCCCGCCCGTTCACCGAGTCGGACCACCGGGACCTCGAGGCCCTCGCGCAGGAGATGCAGCACGAGGTGTATCCGGGCTGGAAGGCCTGGAATCTCCTCTGAGCCCGGGACAGCGGGCCGGCGTCAGGAGCCCGGCGGCCGATCGGCGAGC
The DNA here is from genome assembly GCF_051172775.1 of Arthrobacter sp. Ld5. Classification (NCBI taxonomy): domain Bacteria; kingdom Bacillati; phylum Actinomycetota; class Actinomycetes; order Micrococcales; family Micrococcaceae; genus Arthrobacter; species Arthrobacter sp. Ld5. The sequence continues at coordinate 65,150 of NZ_JBPKBO010000024.1, read as the reverse complement.
GTCACGTCCACCGTCTGCGTCTCGGAGCCACGCTGCACCTCGACCGGGACCGTGTCGCCCGGATCGTACTGGCGCAGCGTCGAGAGGAGGTCCTCTGCGGTGGCTATCTCCTCGTCCCCGATCCTCGTGATGATGTCGCCCGGGCGGATGCCGGCGTCGTCGGCCGGCCCGCCCTGCGGGACGGACAGGACCACCGCGCCCGTGGCGTCCTCGAGATTCAGCTGTTGGGCGATCTGGGGTGTGATCGGGCCCGGGACGACCCCCATGAACGCGTGGTCCGCGGTGCCGTCCTCCCGGAGTTCCTCCGCCACTTCGGTGGCCACGGCGGCGGGGATCGCGAAACCGAGGGCGACGGCGCCCTGCGAGGGCGGGATGTAGGCCTCGCTGATGCCCATGATCTCGCCCTGCCCGTTCACCACGGCGCCGCCGGAGTTGCCGGGGCTGATGGCCGCGTCCGTCTGGATCAGATCCACCAGGGACTGGCTCGTGGCCGCCGAGCCGGGGATCTCCCTGTGCAGCCCGGAGACGATGCCGGACGTCGCGGTGTTCGCGAAGCCGAGTGGCGAACCGATGACGACGGCGAGCTCGCCGATGCGCGGCAGCTCCTCCCGGAAGGTCGCGGCCGGCAGGTCGCTGCGATCGGCCTGCACGAGGGCCAGATCGGTGACGGGGTCCGTGGCGTCGACCGTCCCGGACACCCGCTGACCGTCGGCGAAGGCCACCTCGACCTCCTCGTTGCCCCGGACCACGTGCTCATTGGTGAGAATGAGCCCGTCCCCCGTGTAGATCACGCCGCTGCCGAGTCCCTCCTCGGTGAAGATGGTGACCACCGAGGGCTGGACCGCCGCGACGATGTCCGGGATGCCGAGGTCCTGCCCGACCCCCGGCCCGCCCCCGCTGGAGTCGGCGCCCTCGCCCTGCGTCTGCGTCGGGGCATCGGGGGCGTCCCCGCCGCCGTCCGTACAGCCGGTCACGGCCAGCAGGAGCGCGCACAGCAGGGCCGGCAGGGGAGCGGGGGTCCCGGTTCTCCGCGTCATGAGTGGGTCCTCTCTGCAGTCGACGGCCACCCGGCAGGCCCCGCCCGGTCGCTGCCTGACACGCTATGGAGCACCGCAGCCTCTCACAAGGGCCGAAAGAGCCCGTTGCGGCAGAGGGGATCCCCGGATCAGGAGCGCCCGTCGGTGCCCTGGTCCCGTCGGCGCAGCGGATTCTCACGCCAGTCCGCGCGGTCGGAGGGATCCGGGCCGTATCCGGGGCGCAGCAGCGGCTCGTCGGGGTCGTCCTCCGGGTTCGCCCCCCGGGGTGCGCCCGCGCGGTGGGTGAGCCAGTACCCCCAGCCGATGCAGGCCGCGGCGGCGAGGATGATCAGGAACCCGATGGCCAGGAGGAGCGGTGCCTCCGTGGGCGCGGGCGTGCCCGTGGAGTCGGCCCGGGCGAAGTCCGAGACCGCCTGGGGGACGAAGAGGGTGCTGACGAACAGCAGGCCGAGGCCTGTCAGGTACTGCTTGACGCCGAGTTTCATGATTTCCCTGGGTGTCCTTGCGGGCGGATCGCGGGCACTTCCAGCTTAGGCGCTGGCGTCCCTGCCCCTACGCTGGACGGGTGGACCGATCCCTGCCCAGCAACCGCCGGCTCAGCGGCAGTATCCTCCGGCTCGCCGTCCCGGCGCTGGGCGCCCTGATCGTCGAGCCGCTCTTCCTGCTCGCCGATGCCGCGATCGTGGGGCGCCTCGGCGTCGAGGAGCTGGCCGGGATGGGGCTCGCCTCCACGGTGCTGCAGACCGCCGTCGGTCTCATGGTCTTCCTCGCCTACTCCACCACGCCGGCCGTCGCACGTCTGCTCGGCGCCGGACGCCTGCCGGAGGCGCTCGCCGTCGGGCGCGACGGCGTGGGCCTTGCCGTCGCGCTCGGGATCGTCCTGTCCGCGCTCGGCTGGGCCACCGCGCCACAGCTCGCATCGCTGATGGGTGCCGACGGGGCGGTGCACACCTTCGCCGTCGACTATCTCCGCTGGTCGATGCCGGGGCTGACCGCCATGCTGGTGGTGCTCGCCGCGACCGGCGTGCTGCGCGGGCTGCAGGACACACGCACGCCGCTGATCGTCGCGGGCGCGGGGTTCGGCGTCAACATCGTGCTCAACTACCTGCTCGTCTACGGCGCCGGGATGTCCGTGGCCGGGTCCGCGCTCGGGACGAGCCTCGCCCAGTGGGGCATGGCGGCCGTCTACCTCGGCATGATCGTCCGCGCGTCCAGGAGGCAGCGGGTGCCCCTGAGGCCGTCCCTGCGCGGCATCCGGCGCACGGTCGGCGTCGGATCGTGGCTCATGCTGCGTACGCTGTCGCTGCGCGTGGCGATCCTCGCGACGGTGTTCGTCGCGACCGCGCAGGGGCCGCTCGGCCTCGCCTCGCACCAGCTCGTCATGACGGTCTTCACGTTCCTCGCCTTCGCCCTCGACGCCCTCGCCATCGCCGCGCAGGCCCTGATCGGCAAGGAACTCGGGTCCGGGAACCGGCCGCTCGCGGCGGCGCTCACGCGGCGCATGATCACGTGGGGCGTGGCGTTCGGCGTCGTCACAGGGTGCGCGCTCGCCGCCGCGGCGCCGTTCGTAGGGTGGATCTTCACCGCGGATCCGGCGGTCCAGGCGGCGTTCGCGGCCGGCCTGTGGGTGCTGGCCGCGTTCCAGCCGGTCTGCGGCCTCGTCTTCGTGCTCGACGGCGTCCTCATCGGGGCGGGCGACGCGCGCTACCTGGCGATCGCCGGCGTCGTGAACCTGATGGTGTACCTGCCGCTGCTCGGCCTCGTGGGGATGGCGGACCTGACGGGCGGAGCCGGCATCGTCTGGCTGTGGCTCGCGTTCGGTGGCGGCTACATGCTGGCGCGCGCGGCGACCCTGGGGTGGCGGATCCGCGATGATCGCTGGATGGTGACCGGGGCGACGCGCCGCGCGGTGGCGCGGGAGGTATAGCCCCTGCCCTGATCCTGTCGACCTGGCCTGGTCGGTCCTCGCCCCCCGCCCGGTTGTCCACTTCGGCTCGCAGGCCGGGCGCGACGCACGCGCATCGGGTGCAGGGGCTAACGTGAGGGATGACCGGCGGTCGTCCGGCCGACACGGGCATTCTTGGGGGAGCGGCATCATGATCAGCGAGGACGTGCAGCAGTGGATGGCTGTCCAGGCCCTCCGGACCACGGATTTCGATGCATCGTCGGTATGGGACACCTACGCGGGTCTCGGCGGCGCGTGCGACGTCCAGGAGGTGGTCACCTACTTCGAGGGCGGGGGCACCCTCCCTGCCCCGGATCGCGACCTGGTGGCCCATGCGCTGAACGAGATGATCGACGACGCCGGGCTCGCGGTGGACGGCGCCCACTACAGCACCGATGAGATCGCGGACGGGTCCGGTTTCGGGGACAACCTCCGGGTCCTGGAACTGGATCCCGACGGGCACAGGTTCGACCGCCCTGCCGCGACCGCGCCGTACGGGATCGCCGGGGACGGTGAGGACATCGACGGCGTCTCGGAGCAGGAGGACGACGACGAGTACCGGCGATGCCAGGCCCTCTACGAGACGGGGCTGCTGGACATGGGGGCCGAAGACCGCTTCGATCGCTACACGAAGCGGGCCCGCGAGCATTTCGGCGTGAGCTCCTCCTCGATCGCGCTGATCACCGAGGACCGGCAGGTCATCAAGTCCGTCGCGGGCCCGATCGGACAGGACCTCCCCCGGGAGATCGCCCTCTGCGCTCGCACCATCGAAGCCCCCCAGGCCCTGGTCATCACGGATGCCAGGACCGACCCCGAGTACCGTGAGCATCCGCTCGTCGTCGACGGCCCCCGTATCGGCTTCTACGCCGGCTACCCGATCACGACCGCCGACGGATGGCGGATCGGGACGCTCTGCCTCATCGACGACCGCCCGCGGTCCTTCAGCGACGACGACGCGCTGTACCTCCAGCGCATGGCGCTGGACCTCCAGATCGAGATCTGGGTCGGCCCCACCGGCTGAGACGCCGGGTGCCGCCGGGTCGACCGCACTGCATCTTCTTTCCTAGAGTGGACTCATGACTCGCTCTTCCGAGACCTCGTCCGACTGCGATAGACCCGGCGCCCGGCGGCTGCCGGGCACGTCCGGAAGCGTTCGATGAGCGGAGAGCTGCTGGTCAACATCGCGCTGGTGGTGGTGTTCGTCCTCATCGGTGGCGTGTTCGCCGCGACAGAGATGGCCTTGGTGACGCTGCGCGACAGCCAGGTCAACGCGATAGCGCAGCGGGGCAGGCGGGGCGAGAAGGTCGCCGCACTCGCCCGCAACCCGAACAGGTTCCTGTCCGCGGTGCAGATCGGGGTGACGGTCGCCGGGTTCGCCTCGGCCGCCTACGGAGCCGCGTCCATCGCCCCGTCCGTCGCGCCGCTGCTGGTCTCGCTCGGCTTGAGCGCATCGGCCGCACTGACGGTCGCCACGATCCTGCTCACACTGGTGGTCGCCTACCTGTCGCTCGTGCTCGGCGAGCTGGCACCGAAGCGGCTCGCGATCCAGCGCAATGCCCAGTTCGCGTATGCGGTGGCACCGGTCCTGAACGGTTTCGCGCACCTCATGCGGCCGGTGATCTGGCTGCTGTCCGTGTCCACGAACGCGGTGGTCCGGCTCCTCGGCGGGGACCCGAACCAGCGGAGCGAGGAGATGACGGAGGAGGAACTCCGCGACATCGTGACCACCCACGAGGGACTGCCCGAGGACGAGCGCCGCATCCTCGACGACGTGCTCTCGCTCCGTGACCGGCAGATCAGCGAGGTGATGCGCCCCCGGCCGGAGGTGGTGGCCGTCAACAGCGGCCAGTCCGTCGCTGAGGCCATCGCGCACATCGAGGGGCTACCGTTCTCCCGCTACCCGGTCGTGGATCAGTCCATCGACGACATCACCGGATTCGTGCATGTCCGCGACCTGTACGACGCCGCGTCCCAGGATCCGGACGCACCCCTGGAGCAGGTCCTCCGCCCGATCCCCTACCTGCCCGCGACCGCCCGGGTCCTGCCGACCCTCACGAAGCTCCGTGCGCGGAACACCCACATCGCGGTCGTGATCGACGAGTACGGCGGCACGGACGGGATCGTCACCCTGGAGGACCTCGTCGAGGAGGTCGTCGGGGAGATCTTCGACGAGTACGACACCGACGCGGCGCCCCTCAAACTGGCGGAGGGCGGAGGCGTCGTCGACGGCAGGCTGAACCTGCAGGACTTCGCCGAGGCCACCGGCATCGACCTGCCGCGCGGGACATGGGACACGGTCGCCGGTTTCGTCCTCGACCGCCTCGGCCGGCTCGCGGCGGAGGGGGACATCGTGGAGGTCGACGGCGTCACGCTCCAGGTCACGAGCATCGACCGGCGGCGTATCGCGGAGCTCCTCGTCATACCGCCGGACGCTCCGGCATCGGACGACCGCTGAGTCCTTCGTGCCGAAATCCCTCCGGGGCCGGCTGCTTGACGACCGGAGGGACTCCCACGTTCGTGCACGAGGCCCGTCGGTGTAGTCCGGCTGAAGCCCGCGGACGGATCCGAGGACGGCGTCGGGGGTCGTCCAAGTATGTGCGTCCGAGCAGTGGGTATGCCCGGCAACCCCCATCAAGATCTGCCGTGTTTAACCCTGCGAAAGCTGGTACGGGATCCTCCGGCGGTGCCGACCGGGAGGCGGTGCAGGACTAAACTTGGGACACGCCGGAGACCGCCCGGCCCCGCAATCCTCCAGAGAGGCCCCCGATGGCTGCCGCATCGCCCGCCCCGGCCGTCAGGCCCGACCCCGCCGAGTTCACGGTGTGGAAGCCGTTCCTGGCGCGCGCCGTGGTCAGCGGCGTCTTCGGCCTGATGACGATCTTCTGGCTCGAGCCCTCCACCCTCTCGATGTGCATCATCGGCGGGTCGTACTTCCTGGTGCTCGGCGCCGTGTATCTCTGGACGCACCGTATGGCGCACTGGGGGAAGCGGTTCGGAGTGCCTGCGGCGATCGGCGCCGCAGCACTCCTCGGGGCCGGCGTGGTCAGCCTCGCCCTCCGCACCGACGCGGGCTTCGCGATCGCCGGTGCCGTCGCGCTCGTCGTCGCGGGAGCGGCCGAGCTGGTCCGGGGGCTCGCCGGGCGCGGGCACGTCGCGGCGCGGGACCTCGTGGTCGTCGGCGCCGTCGGCCTCGGCACGGGCGGCATCCTGCCGTTCGTCGAGCCGCTCGGCGCACACGCTCTGCTCGGTGTCACCGGTGGCGGGGCGCTGCTCACCGCCGTCGTGCTGGGCATCGCGGCCCTGAGCTACCGGCACGATTCAGCGCTCAGCGCACCCCGGCGCTCCGGAACCCAGGGCGCGCCGGACCCCGTAAGCTAGGGGCTCTACGCTTCGTAGAAGATTCGCATCACCGGAAGGAGTGCCCGTGGCCAAGCGCCAGCCGGGGAAACCCACCCAGGGACGGTTCCGCTACGGCATCAAGGCGCCCCTCGTCTTCTCGGCTGCCCTGGCCGTGGTGGCCGGGGTCGCCACGGCGATCTTCGCCACGGGCGGCGGATCCAACGAGCTGCGGATGGGCCTGGGCCTGACGGCGGCCGGCATCGCCTTCATCGTCTCCCTCGTGATCTGCGCGATGCTCATGATGGCGGAGACCCCGAATGCCGAGCACCTCAGTCAGGGCTCCGGGGTCAACCGGTCCTCCGCGCGGCCGGACCCCAAGGGTCCGTCCGCGAAGGACCCGGCGGCGCAGGGTCCCTCCGCTTCCGGCAGCGACGACCGGCCCCGGTACGGGGAGCGCCTGCCCACGCAGGATTCCTGACCGGAACGCCTGCCGCCCCTGCTTGACGGCGCTGTTAGCCTGCCCCCATGGGCGACGATGCGCGGGCATTCATCAGGGACTTCGGCACGATGGTGCGCCTCGCGCAGGAAGCGCAGCCGCACCACGCCCGCGGGAGGGAGCTCGTCGAGACCCTCGCAGCGCACCTCGACGCGGACCCGGGCAGCCTCCCGGTGGTGGTCGAGGAGGTCCCGGCACACCGTTTCGTGGACGCTGACATCATCCTCTCGGCGCTGACCCGGCAGGGACGGTGCGTGGGGATCGGCGGCGGTGACCAGCGGCACCACATGTCCCTCGGCGACATGATCCAGCAGTCGGAGCTGTACCCCAACTTCCCGCTGTCCCAGCCCGACTACGCGAACCTGCCCGTCGGCCCGGACGAGCAGCGGCAGGCGATCGCGCTCGGTCTCCGCCTGTTCCACCGCGAGGGCGTCCCCGTCGCTCTTCTGCAGCGCAGGGCCGAGCCCCGGTACGGCCGGCAGGTGGCCTCCCTGGAGGTCCTGTGCGCGGACTCCGACGCCGTCACCGGCCTGCTGGCCGAGTTCCGACGGCGGATGCAGCGCGAGAGCGTGATGAAGGGTCAGGTCCTGTCGCTGACCACCGAGGACTTCGGGCCGAGCGCCGCCGGGATCACCTTCCACCGACGCCCCACCCTGGCGGCTGCCGACGTCATCCTCCCGGACGGCCTGCTCGAGCGCGTCAGTGAGCACGCGCTCGGTATCGCGTCGCACCGCGAGTCGCTCGTCGCGGCCGGCCAGCACCTCAAACGCGGCATCCTGCTGTACGGTCCCGCCGGCACCGGCAAGACCCACACGGTCCGGTACCTGCTGAGCGCGAGCGAGGGCACCACGGCGATCATCCTGTCCGGCGGCACCCTCGCCCACATCGCCGAGGCGGCCCGGACGGCCCGCGCCCTGCAGCCGTCGATCGTCGTCCTCGAGGACTGCGACCTCATCGCCGAGGACCGCAGTTTCGGTCACGGGCCGCAGCCCCTGCTGTTCGAGGTGCTCGACGCCATGGACGGGCTCGACGACGACGCCGATGTCACGTTCGTCCTGACCACCAATCGCGTGGACATGCTGGAGCGCGCGCTCGCGCAGCGTCCCGGGCGTGTCGACCTGGCCGTCGAGGTGCCCCTGCCGGCCGAGCACGAGCGCGCCGAACTGCTGCGGCTGTACGCGCGGCACCTGCCGTTCGGTGCGGAGGCCATCGGATCCGCCGCGGGCAGCACCGCCGGCACCACGGCGTCCTTCACGCGGGAGCTGGTGCGCCGGACCGTCCTCGCCGCCGCGCTGCAGGGCGAGCCCGTGGCGGACGTCCACCTGCTCGCCGCCGTGGACGGGCTGATGGCCGACGACGCGTCGCTGACCCGGAGCCTGCTCGGCAGCGGCGGCCCGGAGCCGGCCGTGGACGTCCCGGTGTCACGTGCGGCGTCGTTCGGGTGGGGGCCGGGTGCGGCGTCGTACGCGGCCGCCCAGCAGGCCCCATCGGGCCCGGGGTTCGCCGACGGCGGGTATTCGGAGGACGGCTTCCCCGATGACGGCGTGGAGGACATCGGCGGCATCGACGGCAGGGCGTGACCGCCGCGGGGCCGCCGGTCAGGCGGTGCTGGCCTTCCGCGCACGGTACGCCTTCACGTGCGTGCGGTTCGCGCAGTTGCCGGTGTCGCAGAAGCGCTTCGAGCGGTTCCGGGTGAGATCGAGCACCACTCCGTCGCAGTCCTCGGCCGCGCAGGAGCGCAGCCGGTCCAGCTCGTGCCCACGGATGACGTCGGCGAGGGCCATGGCCGCCTCCGTCGCCATCCGCTCCTCGAGCGGGGCCTCCGGCGCGGTGGCGTGGAGGTGCCAGTCCCACTCGTCGTGTCGGACCAGCTGGGGGAGCGCGTTCGCCCGGCGGAGGATCCCGTTGACGAGTCCGACGGCGTCCTCCTCCTCGGCGAACCAGATGACCTCGAGTTCGGCACGCAGCGCGCGCACCGCCCTCAACTCGGCGTCGGTGTGGGTGCGGGATCCGCTGAACCGCTGCTCCTCGAGGAACCGGTCGAGCCCCTCGGGCGTGGCCAGGGGGTCGAGGTCATCCTTCGCGGTGTTGATCAGGGCTGCGGCGGAGGCGAGCGCCACCTCCGTGTCATAGGTGAAAGACATGTTGACTCCTGACATCGCGCCGGTCTAGTGTCACGACCATAACCACTCGTCACCCCTGACACCAAGCATCGAACCGAAGGGAGAGGTCGTGTCCCTGCGTCCCGCCGCCGGCCTCTGGATAGCGCTCGTCTCCGCCGCGACATTCGGCGTCTCGGGCCCGTTCGCGAAGTCCCTGCTCGAGATCGGCTGGAGCCCCGGCGCCGCCGTCGGGCTGCGGATCGGAGGTGCCGCCGTCGTGCTGCTCGTCCCCGCGCTGATCGCCCTGCGCGGGCGCTGGTCCACCCTGCGCGGCAACGCGCTGACGATCGTGATCTACGGGACGACGGCGATCGCGCTCTGCCAGCTCTTCTACTTCAACGCCGTGCAGCGCATGTCCGTCGGGGTGTCGCTGCTGCTCGAGTACCTCGCCCCCGTGCTGCTCGTCGGATTCCTCTGGCTGCGCTCGCGGAAGGCCCCGCACGCGCTGACGATCATCGGGTCCGGAACGGCGATCCTCGGGCTCCTGCTGGTGCTCGACCTGGCGGGCGATGCCCGGCTGGACCCCGCCGGCGTGCTGTTCGGTCTCGCCGCCGCCGTCTGCCTCATGGTGTTCTTCCTGATGTCCGCGCGGGTGGACGAGACCCTGCCGCCGATCGTCATGGCCGGCGGCGGCATGGTGGTGGCGGCCGGCACCATCCTGGTGCTGGGACTGACGAACATCATGCCGTTCCGGTTCGTGTTCTCCGACGTCCGGCTGGCCGGGGGCACCTACAGCTGGGTGGTCCCCGTGGCCGTCCTCGTCCTCGTCGCGACAGTCGCCGCCTACGTGACGGGCATCCTCGCGGCGCAGCGCCTCGGCTCCAAGGTGGCGAGTTTCGTGGCCCTCACCGAGGTGATGTTCGCGGTGCTCGCGGCCTGGCTCATCCTCGGTGAGCTGCCCCGGCCCGTGCAGCTGGTCGGCGGGCTGCTGATCGTCGTCGGCGTGGTGTGCGTCCGGGTGGACGAGGTGCGGTCGGCGCCCGGAGGCGGGCTCGAGGCCGCGCTCGACCAGCCCAACCCCGTCGAGCCGCTGCCGCGCCCATAGGTGGTCCGGGAACTCCCGCCCCGCCGTCGTCGGTTGAACCTTTCGTGGCGCCGGCTCTTCCGGCTGCTGCCGGACAACGGGAGGACGCGCACGACGTGGACAGCACAACAGGACAGGGCCGGGGACGCCGGGGCAGGACGCGCCGGCTGCTCCCGGGTCTTCTCCTCCTCGTCGTGCTCGCGGCCACGCTCGCCCTCGTGATCCCCGGCCTGCTGAGCGGCCTGCGGGCCGCAGGCGGCCCGGTGCTCGGGGGAGCGGAGTGCACGGTGACGACGTCGGAGGGGCAGGTGGGGCTCACCCGGGACGAGGCGCAGCGGGCGACGACGGCGGTGGCACTCACGGCGCGCGGGGTGCCGGCCCCGGACACCGCCGGGATCGACGCGGCGGCCCTGCAGCGGCTCGCGGAGGGGCCGGCCGACGACGCCGGTCCCGTCCTGGCCTGCCGCGGCTCGGGGGCTGCCGACCTCCCGGTGCAGGAGCTGACGGCCACCGGCCTCACACCCCGCGCCCAGGAGGTCCGCGACGCGCTGGCCGGGGTGTTCGGGGAGCAGAGCCTGGGCGGGTTCGCCCCGGGCGGCGTCGGGCAGGGGCACGGGGCGGAGTCCACGCACTACGACGGCCGGGCGATCGACGTGTTCTTCCGCCCCGTGACCGAGGAGAACCGGCGCGCCGGGTGGCAGGTGGCCCACTGGCTCGTCGCCCACGCCGAGGACCTCCACATCCAGTACGTCATTTTCGACGACCGGTTCTGGAGCGACCACAGTTCCCGGGCCCAGTGGGGCAACTACGACGCCCCCGCGCCCGCCAACGAGATCCTCCGGCACCTCGACCACGTGCACGTCGACGTGCACCGCGGCGGCTGACCGGGCAGGTGCGGGCCGCCGCGGCGGGCGGGCAGATCCGTGGGAACGCCGCACCGGGTCTGGGCCGCCGCGCCGTGTGCACGGTGGGTCCGCACCCTTCAGGCCGTCGCCGCCCGTCAGTACACTGGGCCGCATGACCGGGCAGGATCCGGCCCCGGAAGGGGCCGCTGCGACCTCCCAGGACGGCGCGGCACCCCGCGACGACGTGACCGCGCGCCCGCCGCGGGCCACGCCCCTCCGCAGTCCGGCCGAGCGGAACCGCACCTTCCTCGGCATCCTGGTGAACACCGGGCTCGCGAACATCACCACGAGTTACCTCTGGTTCGCCCTGACGTTCTGGGCGTACCTGGAGACGCGCAACGTGATCGCCACCGGCGTGATCGGCGGTGCGTACATGCTGCTGATCGCCCTCTCCAGCATCAGCTTCGGCACGTTCGTGGACCGCTACCGCAAGCTCTCCGTCATGCGCTTCGCGGGCGGTGTCACCCTGGTGATGTACGCGCTGGCCGGCGGCGTGTTCCTGGTGACGCCCGCGGCCGACCTCCTCGACCTGCAGCAACCGTGGTTCTGGGTCTTCACCCTGATCATCCTGATCGGTGCGGTCGTGGAGAACCTGCGCAACATCGCGCTCTCCACGACCGTGACCATCCTCATCGAGCCAAACCGGAGGGCCAACGCCAACGGGCTGGTCGGCATGGTGCAGGGCCTCATGTTCATCATCACCTCGGTGCTCTCCGGGCTGTCGATCGGGCTGGTCGGCATGGGCTGGACCATCGTCGTCGCCCTGGCCCTGACGGCGCTCGCCTTCGCCCACCTGCTCGCGCTGCACATGCCCGAGGAGGTGCGCGCGGCGGCGTCGGACGCGCAGGGCGGGTTCGACCTGCGCGGCTCCGTCGCCGCGGTCCTCGCGATCTCGGGGCTGTTCGCGCTCATCATCTTCTCCACGTTCAACAACTTCGTGGGCGGCGTCTACATGGCGCTGATGGACCCCTACGGCCTCGAACTGTTCACCGTGGAGCTGTGGGGGACCTACTTCGCCCTCGGTGCCACCGGGTTCATCCTGGGCGGCCCGCTGATCGGCAAGTTCGGCCTCGGGTCCAACCCGCTGCGCACGATGCTGGTCGCGGTGGTCGTGATGGGGGTGATCGGTGCGGTGTTCACGCTCCGGGAATGGGGATGGCTGTACGTCCTCGGCATCTGGCTCTACCTGGTGCTGGTGCCGTTCGTCGAAGCCGCGGAGCAGACCGTCATCCAGCGGGTGGTCCCCCTGCCCCGGCAGGGACGCGTGTTCGGCTTCGCCATGGCGTTCGAGTCCGCGGCGGCGCCGGTCACCGCGTTCCTCATCGCGCCGATCGCTCAGTACTGGATCATCCCGTACGCACGCTCCGCGGAGGGCGCCTCCCGTCTGGCCCCCCTCCTGGGCGAGGGGACCTCCCGCGGCATCGCACTCGTGTTCCTGGTGGCAGGGATCATCCTCATCGCCGCCGCCCTGCTCGCCTTCCTCACGCCGGTCTACCGCCGGGTGTCGGCGTCCTACGCGCGCTCCGCCGCCGAGACCCCTGCGGCCGCGGCACCGTGACGCGCAGTCACGCGCTGCACCGCGGCCGGACGGCTACCGTCCGAAACGCCGCAGCCGCAGCGAGTTCGCGACGACGAGCACGGAACTCGCGGCCATGGCCGCCCCCGCCAGCATCGGGTTGAGCAGGCCGAGCGCTGCGACGGGGATGCCGACGGCGTTGTAGAAGAAGGCCCAGAACAGGTTCCCCTTGATGGTGCGGAGCGTGCGGCGGGAGAGTTCGATGGCCTGCGCCACCTGCTCCAGGCTGTTGCCCATCACCGTGAGGTCCGCTGCCTCGATGGCGACATCCGTGCCCGACCCCATGGCGATGCCGAGGTCCGCCTGCGCGAGCGCCGCGGCGTCGTTGACGCCGTCACCCGCCATGGCGACGGTGGCCCCGCCGGCCTGCAGTTCCCGCACGGCGTCCACCTTGCCCTCGGGGGAGACCCCCGCGCGGACGTCGGCCGCGTCGATCCCCACCGCGGCGGCCACCTGCAGGGCGACGACCCGGTTGTCCCCGGTGAGCAGGACGGGCCGCAGACCGAGTTCGCGCAGCCGGGCGATCGCGGCCGCCGAGCCGTCCTTGACGGTGTCGGAGAGCGTGATGAGGCCGACGACGTCGTCCCCGATCGCCACCCAGACCGCCGTCCGCCCGGCGTCCTCCGTGGCCGTGAACGTGGACCGCTGGTCCTCGGACGGCCGGATCCCATGATGTTCCAGCCACCCGGCGCGCCCCACGGTGACGACGACGTCGTCGACCTCGCCGCGCACGCCGCCTCCGGGCGCGCTCGAGAAGGCCTGTGCCCCGGGCAGCCGGCCGCCGACCGTGGCGTGCTGCGCGATGGCCTGTGCAATGGGGTGCTCGCTCGCGGACTCCACGGCTCCGGCGACGCGCAGGAGGTCCTGCGCCGGCACCGCGCCGAGCACGACGACGTCGTCCACCGCCATGGTGCCCGTGGTGACGGTGCCGGTCTTGTCCAGCACGATGGTGTCCACGGTGCGGGTGTCCTCGAGGACCTGCGGGCCCCGGATGAGGATGCCCAGCTGGGCGCCGCGGCCGGTGCCGGTCAGGAGCGCGGTCGGAGTGGCGAGGCCGAGCGCGCACGGGCAGGCGATCACCAGCACGGTCACGGACGCCGTGAAGGCCGCGTCGAGGTCGCCGGTCAGGACCATCCACAGCACGAACGTCAGGACCGCGATCCCCAGGACCACGGGGACGAAGACCGCGCTGATGCGGTCCGCGAGCCGCGCGATGCGCGCCTTCCCGCTCTGCGCCTGGCTGACGAGCCGCCCCATCTGGGAGAGCACGGTATCGGAGCCCACACGCGTCGCCTGCACCACGAGCCGGCCCGAGGTGTTGATCGTTGCACCCGTCACGCTGTCGCCGGGGCCCACCTCGACGGGGATGCTCTCGCCCGTGAGCAGGGCGGTGTCCACCGCGCTGTGCCCCTCGGTGACCGTGCCGTCGGTTGCGATCTTCTCCCCCGGCCGGACGACGAACGCGTCCCCGGGGATCAGCGCGTCCGCGGGCAGCATGACCTCGGTCCGCTCGCCGTCCACCGAGCGCAGCACGCGCGCCTCCTTCGCACCGAGGCTCAGGAGCGATTTCAGGGCGTTGCCGGCGCGCTGCTTGGCGGACGCTTCGAGGAAGCGCCCGAGCAGCAGGAAGGTGACGACGACGGCGGCCACCTCGAAGTAGAGGGAGTGCTCGGTCATGTCCATGCCAGCCATGCCCGCGTGCTGCGTCAGGGCCGGGTCGGCGAAGAGCTGCCCGGCCGAGAACAGGAACGCCGCGGTGACGCCGATGGAGACGAGCGTGTCCATGGTGGAGGAGAAGTGCCGTGCATTGATGGCGGCCGCGCGGTGGAACGGCCACGCGGACCACGTCACCACCGGCAGGGACAGCGCGAAGACCACCCAGCCCCAGTTCGCGAACTGCAGCCCGGGGACCATGGAGATCAGCAGTACCGGGACGGACAGGACGGCGGCGACGACCAGGCGGGCGCCGAGGCGCGAGGGCGCGTGATCGTGCGCGTCCCCCTCCGGGTGCTCGGGGTGGACCACGTGAGCGCCGTAGCCCGTGGCCACCACCGTGTCGATCAGGTCCTGGTCGCTGACGGTCGCGGGCACCCGGACCACGGCGCTCTCCAGTGGCAGGTTGACGCTCGCCTCGACGCCGTCGAGCTTGCCGAGCTTCCGCTCGACCCGCCCGACGCACGATGCGCAGGTCATGCCCTGGATGGAGAGCTCGACGACGCGATGCTCCTGCTCGGTGCCCCGGGCGGGGGCCTCCCGCGTGACCATGTCAGGACCCGGCGGGCACCACGGTGTAGCCGGCCTCGGCGACGGCGTCGTCGATCGAGGCGGCATCCAGCGGTGTGGAGGAGGAGATGGTGGCGGTGGAGGTGCCACCGTTGACGAGTTCGACGTCGACGGTCTCGACGCCGGGCAGTCCGGACAGCTCGCTCGTCACGGCGCTGACGCAGTGGCCGCAGGTCATGCCGGTGATGTTGACGGTGGTGGTGGTCATCATGTTCTCCTCGGTGGGTGGTTGATCGGTCTAGCGCAGGAGGCGGCCGATGGCGGCCGCGGCCTCCTGGACCTTCTCCTGCACGGCATCGTTGTTGCCGGAGAGTTGGGAATCCTGGGCGGCGCCGACCACGCAGTGCGCGATGTGCTCCTCGAGCAGTCCCATCGAGACGGCGTGCAGCGCCTTGTTGACGGCCGCGACCTGCGTGAGGATGTCGATGCAGTACTTGTCCTCCTCGACCATCCGCGCGATACCGCGCACCTGGCCCTCCACGCGCCGCAGCCGTTTGAGGTAGGCGTCCTTGTCGGCCGTGTAGCCGTGCTGCGCGGTGTTCTCCGCGTTCGTCCCGCTGGTCATGAAGTGGCTCCTCGCATACGGTTCACGATACCCTTGGGGGGTATAAGCGGCCAAGTCCCACCGTTATTCCTGCGTGGAGGAAACGCCCAGCAGGATGCCCTACGGTGGCTGACCGGAACACTATTCGACCCAAGGACATCCATGACCCTCTCGCTGCCGGGCTGGCAGAAGCGAGTTCTCCTGGTCCTCGCCGGGATCGCCGTCGTCGCACTGTTCGGTCTTGCCTTCACCGCGGGCCGCGTCTCGGCCGGGCCCTCCTATCCGGACGCCGACAGCGCTGATGCGGGGTTCGCCCGGGACATGCAGGTGCACCACAACCAGGCCGTGGAGATGTCCATGATCGTGCGGGACAACGTCGAGGACGAGACCCTCCGCTCCATCGCCTACGACATCGCGCTGACCCAGCAGCAGCAGGCGGGGCAGATGTACGCCTGGCTCGAGGAGTGGGGGCTGCCGCAGAGCGACCCCCAGCCGCGCATGGAGTGGATGGCGGACGCGGGAGACCATGGCGGGATGGACATGGGGTCGGGGGCCGAGGCCGGCTCCATGCTCACCCCGGACGGACTCATGCCGGGCATGGCGACCGAGGCGCAGCTCGACGAACTGCGCGCCGCGCGCGGGGAGGACGCCGAGCGCCTGTACCTGCAGCTCATGATCACCCATCACGAAGCAGGCGTGGACATGGCCGCAGCGGGCGCCGAGCTCGCGGAGACGGAGCAGGTGCGCACGCTGTCCACGAAGATCCAGTCCGGCCAGCAGGCCGAGATCAACCTCATGCAGACCATGCTCGACGCCCTGTAGCGCCGCCTGCCCGGCCGCCCCGCAGGGCGGTTCAGGGACGGACGGCACCCGCCGGTACATTTGGTTCCGGCGCTCACCGACCAGCGGCGACCGCCGCAGCCACCCCAGCACCGGAGGACAGCTCGTTGAACAAGAAACGGTCTCAGGAGAACCAGGACCGCCAGGCGCGCCTGGCCGCCATCCAAGCCCAGCAGCGGGCGGGTGAACGCAAGCGCAACGCCCTCATCTTCGGCGGGATCGGCGCGGTCATCCTGGCGATCATCATCGCGGTGACCCTGGTCATCGTGAACCAGGTGCAGGACACCCGGGAGCGCGAAGCCCTGGCGTCCCAGCCGATCGAGGGGGTCCAGGAGTACCCGGACGTGACGTTCGAGCACGTGGACGGACCCGTGGAGTACGAGCAGTCGCCGCCCGTCGGGGGGGACCACAATCCCATCTGGACCAACTGCGGCGTCTACACCGAGCCCCTCCCCAACGAGAACACCGTCCACTCGCTCGAGCACGGTGCCGTCTGGATCGCCTACGACCCGGAGATCGGCCAGGCCGAGATCGACAAGCTGACCGAACTGGTCGGGTCGCGCTCCTACGTGCTGCTCAGCCCCTTCCCCGACCTCGAATCGCCCGTGGCCGCCAGCGCCTGGGGTCTCCAGCTCGAGGTCGACTCCGCTGACGACCCCCGTCTGGCCACCTTCCTCACCAAGTACATCCAGGGCGAGCAGACCCGTGAACCGGGGGCGGCCTGCTCCGGTGGCCTGACGCCCGCGGGCCTCGCCTCGTAGGCACGGACCACCGAGGACGGCGCGGCGGGGCCACGGTCCTGCGGCGCCGTCGTCGTTCCATGCCACATCACCGTTTTCACCAGATCCGTTGCCCCGGGCGGTGGGCACTCCGGTACCGTTGCGAGGTGGGCCGCGCATCGGCGGCCCGAAGGACCGGAAGGTATCCCTGTCGTGACCGACCAGCAGATTCTCGGTGAACTGTCCCTGCCCGGCATGCTGCAGGACATGGTCCTGGACAGCTCGGACATCAACGAATTCCTCGACGGCCTGGCGCGGCTCGCTGCGGACACCCTGTCCGGCCCGGACAGGAATGTGATGTGCGGTGTCACCCTGCTGCGCAGCCGCTTCACGGGGACGGTGGCCAGCAGCAGTGAACAGGCGAAGCTCATGGACGAGGTCCAGTACGCGTTCGACGACGGACCGTGCATCCGGGCCGCCCGGGACGGGCAGGTCTACAGCGTCGACGACTTCCTCCAGGAGGAGCGCTTCGGCGACTACACGGCGGCCATCGCCGGGCACGGCATACGGTCCGCCATCGGCGTGCCCATCCCGCTCGACGGCCACGCGGCCGCCGGACTGAACCTGTACGCGGCGCGGCCGCACGCGTTCGACGACGACGCCATCGCCGCGGCGGTGCAGCTCGCCACCGAGGCGTCCAGGTTCCTCCGCATGGCGGTCCGGGTGGCCCACCTCACCGACACCGGCGAGCACCTGCGGGCCGCTATGAGCTCACGCACCACCATCGACGTGGCCGCGGGCATCATCATGGGCCAGAACCGGTGCAGCCACGAGGCGGCCATCACCATCCTGAAGGCCGCGTCCAGCGGACGGAACGTCAAACTGGCGGAGGTCGCCGCCGCCGTGATCACCTCGATCGGCCAGCAGCTCCCGGAGACACACTTCGTCTCCTGATCCGGCGTGCTTCGGTGTGCCTGATCCAGCGTGCGCCTGCGGGTCCTGCAACGGGACGACCGCCCCTCCGCCCGCTGGTCGAGGTCACCCCGCGGGGGTGACGCGCCGCGCGGGGGCCGGCTCTGAGGATAGGGACGGACGTCTCCAGCATGACCGGGACGGTGGAGGCGGACCGGTGAACCGGCTCCGGCCCGGTCGGCACTTCCCGCCCGACCCGAAGGAGACGACATGTGTCGTTGGCTAGCGTATTCAGGTTCCCCCGTGCGCCTGGAGGACCTCCTCTACAAACCCACGAACTCCCTCGTCATGCAGAGCAAACGCTCCCGCATGGGAGCCGAGACCACCAACGGGGACGGGTTCGGCGTCGGCTGGTACGGTAACGGGCCCATTCCCGGCGTCTTCCACAGCACGGAACCCGCCTGGCACGATCGCAACCTGCGTGAACTCGCCGGGCATGCCGTGGCGGGCCGGATCTTCGCCCATATCCGCGCCACGACCGGCACCGCCGTGCAGCAGACGAACTGCCACCCGTTCCGCCACGGCCGGTGGCTCTGGATGCACAACGGGGTGCTCACGGACTTCCCGAAGGTGAAGCGCGACCTGGCCATGGCCGTCGAGCCCAGCCTCTATCCCGAGATCGAGGGGTCCACGGACTCGGAGCTGTTCTTCCATCTCGCGCTCAGCTTCGGCCTGGAACGGGACCCGCGGGCCGCCGTCGCGCAGGCGGTGGGGCTGATCGAGGACACTGGTCGACGCCACGGCATCGACTACCCCATCCAGATGACCGTCGCCACCACCGACGGCGACACCACCTGGGCGTTCCGCTACTCCAGCGAAGGCAACTCGCGATCGCTCTTCCACAGCAGCGACATCGCGACGCTCCGCCATCAGTACCCGGACCACCCCCTGCTCCACGAACTCTCGGACGATACGCGCCTGGTGGTCTCCGAGCCCCTGGGGGACCTCCGCGGCGCGTGGCGCGAAGTACCGGACGCCACGTGCGTCGTCGTGCACGGGGGCGAGCAGGAGATGTATCCGTTCACGCCGGAGCTCCCGGTCGCCGCGACCGTCTGAGGCGCCCCGGGCGTCCGGCCGCCGGTCGCAGGCACGCGGCGGTCACCCCGGGTGGGTGACGCGTCGCCTGCGGCCCGCGCACAGGATGAGACTGCGGCGGTCCGTCGGACCGCCCATGACACTGAGAAACGGAGGTCGCCAGCATGGCTGAGACGTTGGATGAACTAGGGCCGGTGGACTGGCTCGTCGTGGAGTTCCCCGGCCCCGACTTCGGCAAGGGCCAGATAGCCCCGATCCTGGACGACCTGGTGAACCGTGACCTCATCAGGATCCTCGACATGACCTTCCTCCGGAAGAACGCGGACGGTGCGCTCGAGACGGCGGAGATCTCCGACCTCGACGAGTCCGAACTCGGCGCGGTGCGCATGGCCGAGTCCGACCTCGCGATGGTGCTCTCCGAGCAGGACGTCATGGACCTGGCCGAGACGATCGAGCCCGGCCACTCCGCCGCAGTGCTCGTCTGGGAGAACCAGTGGGCGGCACCGTTCGGTTCGGCCGTCCGCAAGGCCGGTGGACAGCTGGTGGCCAGCGGTCGGATCCCGACCCAGGCCGTCATCGCCGCCTTCCAGGCCGACGAGGCCGACGCGCAGTCAGCCGAAGACCTGAAGGAAGGAGCCTGACATGCCACTCGCAGCTCGACGCAGGCGCAGGACCGCCGCCGCCGTCGGTGGGGCCATCGTCGTCGCCCACGGAATCAACCGTCGCGGGGACCGCCGGGAGGATCGGAGGGACGACCGCAGGGACCGGCGCGAGGACCGCCGCGACTGACACCGCGGCCGTCATCACTCGTAGTACCCCGCGGATGCCCTGTGCGGTGCACACGACCCTTCCGGGTCAGGCGCACCGTACGGGGCGTCCGCTTGCCCACGTCTGTGGGAGCGTCCGCCCGGCAGGACCCGATGGACACGGGGGCACGCCGTATGGATCCCCGACGTCTTCGCCCGGCGGGGCAGTCCCGCCGCCTGGACCGAAGGCCTCCTGCTGGCCGCTGACCGTCATCCCCCGGCCCTGACCCCGGTGGGGGAAGACTTCAGTGTGCCGCGTGATAAGCGTCGACGATGGACTGGGAGATTCGGCCGCGTGCGCTGGTGGAATGTCCGTTGTCCTGCGCCCACTGGCGGATCCGCTGCGTTTCTTCGCGCTTGGACCTACTCGAGGTCGGCCCTGCTGATGCGGTGGCTTTGCCGCCCTGTGCGCGGCGGCCCGTGGCTTTACGGGCTTTTTCCGCGTATTCGGTGAGGGTGGCACGAAGTGTCCGGGCATTCTCGGTAGTCAGGTCGATCTCGTACTCGGTGCCGTCGACGCCGAATCGGACGGTTTCCTGGGCGGCTTCTCCGGTGAGGTCATCGACGAGTTCGACCTGTACGCGCTGTGCCATTATCTGGTGACTCCTGAAATTGTTGACAGTGAATTACTGAATCCCCGGTGGTCGATTCTATCGCAGGACGAATATGTCCTGCACGTGCGCGCATTACTCGAATACCACTAACCCATTACCTGTGGCCCTCGGCGAGTTGATTATCAGCCGATGCGTGTCACCCGGCCGGGACACCTCGGGAGTTGTTACTCGAGGTAACGGTGACTTTCACTGGTCGTTCATCCTCCATTGGGGGGCGGGTCGGTCAGGGACGCTTGGCTCGAGGTGAGCGGTCATCGCTTGCGTGTCCTCGACCTGAAGGGATCCACCCATGCCTCGTCTTGCCAGTTCCGCCCGTCCAAGCCGTTCGACTACTGCAGCTGCCGCCGTCGCGGTCGGGCTCTCGTTCCTCGCTGTTCCCGCTTACGCCGTCCCGGTGGGTGTGGTCACCGAGGCGGTAGAGGAGCCCGACCCCGCCCGTGATGGCAAGCACCAGGCTGGTCCGGTCCTGGTGGGGCACCGGGGCGCGGCGGGGACGGCGCCGGAGAACACGGTGGCGGCGTTCAAGGATGGCCGGGCCTCGGGTGCTGACTTCTTCGAGATCGACGTGCAGCTCAGCGCCGACGGTGTCCCGTTCCTCTTCCACGACAACACCCCGGCTCGTACGACGAATGTCGAGGAGGTCTTCCCCGGCCGCGCGGGTGACCCGATCACGTCCTTCACGTGGGCCGAGCTCCAGCAACTCGACGTCGGTTCGTACTTCGACGGCCGCTTCATCGGTGAGAAGATCCCGCATCTCGACGATGCCGCAAGGGTGGCCACCCGCACCACGGGCGTGTACATCGAGATCAAATCGCCGGTGAACTCGCCCGGCATCGAAGCACTGGTGGCCGAGGAGCTGAGTACCGATGCCGCGTGGCGGAAGCTGGTCGACGCGGACAAGGTGCAGGTGCTCGGCTTCGACGAGTCCTCCAACCGCAGGTTCGCCGCGCTCGCACCGGACGTGGAGTTGCAGCAGCTCACCGGTGGGATCCCGGGGTCCGAGGTGCTGGCCGAGTGGGCCACCTTCGCGGACTCGGTCGGGGCGAACTATCGTGGCCTCACTGCCGCCGATGTCGCGCGGGTCCAGGACGCGGGCCTGGTGATGGGCGTCTACACCGTGAACTCGCCGGAAGCCGTGCAGTCTGTCGTGGATCTCGGCGTCGACGTCGTGACCACCGACTTCCCGATCCAGAACAACCGCTACCTGCGCGGGATCCCGGTCTTCCCGGGGGCGGCCGTGGAGATCAGCGGGGCCGTGAACAACCCGGCGGGCGATGACGTCCTGCCCGACGCCGGTGAGTACGTGAGCCTGCGTAACGTCTCCGCTTCCGCGGTGGACGTCAGCGGATACTTCCTCCGGGATGCTGCGAACAACATCCTGCGCGTGGGCAAGGGCTACGTCCTGCAGCCCGGTGGTGAGCTGCGCGTCCACACCGGTCCGGGCACGAACACACCGACTGCCTACTTCAACGCGATGCCCGCCTCGGTGCTGAACAACACCGGGGACTCGCTGGGGCTGTGGACGCCGGAGCTGCGTCTGGTGGACGTCTACGCTAACTGACGACCCGCACCAGCGGACTCGGCGGGTCCCGGTCGAAGCCACTTGAGCCTCCGACCGGGATCCGCCGAGGCCCTGGGCGGGAACCCCACCCGACCCGCCAGGCCAGTGCAAGTACTTGTTCCAGGCTGGTATTCGTCGTGTGCGGCGGACGATCGCCCTGTCGGAGATGTCACTTCCCGGGTGCGTCGTGGACGGCGCGGGATTTCACCAGTCGGCGGAGGCCACCCTTGGGGGGAACCAGGACCGGCGCGGGCCAGCGGGGCTGCAGGGTGTCGCCAAGCGTCACGCCACGGATCTTCCGGTGGACGAGGGGTATCACCCAGTCATTGACCCAGCGGCGCTGTGCCCGTTCCCACTGCAGCAGGGTCTGCGATGGTGGTGGCTGCCAGTCGAGCAGGTTCATGGAGTGTCCGACGCCCAGGATGTCCAGGACCCGGGATGCAAGGTACTTGTGGCCGGCCTTCGACATGTGGAGGCGATCCGGCGCCCACATGCGCGGATCGCGGTACGCCTCGAAACTCCAATAGTCGACGAGGACGGCGTCGTACTGATCCGCGATGCGGCGGACGCCGTCGTTGTACAGATGATTCCGTCGTCGGAAGACCCGTAGAGCCGGGGTGACGTCGACGTCGTACCCGGTGAAGAGGAGCAGCGTCGCTCCGGTTCCCGAGAGGGTTGCGACCAGTTCCTCGTACTGCTGGAGCACGTCGGTGATGCTGGTTCCCGGGTCGAGGACGTCGTTGCCACCGGCGTAGAGGGTGATGAGGGTGGGGTTCATGGCCAGAGCCGGTTCGAGTTGCTCTGCCATGATCTGCCGCAGGCGCTTGCTGCGGATCGCCAGGTTCGCGTATTCCCAGCCGGGCCGGTCCTTGGCCAGCTTGTCCGCGACCCGGTCGGCCCAGCCGCGGACCCCGTTGGGAAGAAGCCTGTGGGGGTCCCCGACGCCCTCGGTGAATGAGTCGCCGAGGGCCACGTACCGGCCGGCCGGCCGGATCGCGCTCGGATCAGACCGCAACGTTCGCTCTGACGGTACCCGCCGTGGTGATGCTGCCGGCGTGGCGGCCGATGCCCCGGTAGTCCCACCCGGCGGAGCGCCAGGCGTTGGACGGGAGGGCATTGCGTCCGTCCAGGATTGCTCTGCGGGAGACCACTGCCGCGGTATCGCTGGGATCGAGTGCACGATACTGCGGCCAGTCCGTGAGCAGGATCGTGAGTTCGGCCCCGCGCAGTGCCTGCACAGTGTCTGCCTCGAAGTGCAGCTGCGGGTAGTTCAGGCATGCGGTGGGAAGGGCCTGCGGATCGGTGATGGTCACCGCGGCGCCGGACCGGGCCAGCTGGAGCGCGATGTCGATGGACGGTGAGTCCCGGACGTCGTCCGTGTGCGGTTTGAACGCGGCGCCGAGAACCGTGATCCGGCGTGCCGACAGGGCCCCTCCGCACATGTGCCTGGCCAGGTCGTGGATCCGCCGCCGCGCCTCGGTGTTCATGTCATCCACCAGGCCCAGCAGTGCCGCGAGGGAGTGGGCGTCGGCGTCATGGGCCTGGGCGCGAAGTGACCGGATGTCCTTGGGCAGGCAGCCGCCACCGAACCCCGCACCCGCGTTCAGGTATTTCCCACCGATGCGGGGATCAAGGCCGATCGCCCCGGCCAGCGCCGAGACGTCAGCACCGACTCCGTCGCAGATCTCGGCGATCCCGTTCATGTAGGAGACCTTCAGCGCCAGGAAGGCGTTCGCCGCCGACTTGGCCAGCTCCGCCGTCGTGAAACCGGTGACGAGGCGGGCAACGCCTGCCGCCAGCAGCGGCGCGTACACCTCGTCCAGGACTCCGGCCGTACGGGCTCCGGCGGCGCCCTCCGCGACCCCGTAGATGAGCCGGTCCGGGTGCAGGGAATCGTCGACGGCGGTGCCCTGACGGAGGAATTCGGGGTTCCAGGCCAGATCGGCGCCGGTCCCGGCAAGCAGTCGCCGGAGCGTTGCACTCGTGCCCGCGGGGACGGTCGATTTGCCGGCCACGACCGAGCCCTCGCGGAGGTGCGGGGCCAACGCTTCGACGGCGGAGAAGACGTGGGTGAGGTCGGCGTGATGAGTGGTCTTCTGCTGCGGCGTGCCGACGCACAGGAAGTGGACATCGCAGTCGGCGACCTCGGCGACGTCCGAGGTGAACCGAAGGGTACCGGCCCGCCGACCGGCGTCGAGCAGCGGGGTGAGGCCGGGTTCGAAGAACGGTACGCCACCGCAGGAGAGCTGGTGGATCCTGTCCCGGTCGGTGTCGACGGCGGTGACGTCGTGGCCCAGTGCGGACAGGGCTTCTGCGTGGACGGTTCCGAGATAGCCGCAGCCGATCACAGATATTCTCATGGGGTTTCTCCTAGGTCACAGGCGGAGCAGGGCATGGTCGGAGATGGTCTCCTCGTAGTGCTGGATGAGCGCTTCGCAGAGCACGGGCCAGGTCCGTCCCTGGACGCTCGCCAGGGCAGCCGCCGAGAACGCGGCGCGTTTCGCGTCGTCGCCCACGAGGTCGATCACCTGGTGGCGCAGCTGCGCGAGGTTCCCCGGGTCGTACAGCCAGCCGGTGCGGGACGGGTCCACCAGATCGACGGGTCCACCCCGCCCCGTGGCCACGACGGGAACACCGGAGGCCATGGCCTCCTGGATGGTCTGGCAGAAGGTCTCCAGCTCGCCGGGGTGGATGAACAGATCCAGGCTGGCGACCGCGGTGGCAAGGTCCTCCCCACCGAGGAACCCCGTGAAGTGTGCAGTGGGGAGGGCGGACTCGAGATCCGGGCGGAGGGGGCCGTCACCGATGATCACCAGGCGGGTGTTCTCGATGCCCTCCAGGGCGCGCAGGTCATCGACCTGCTTCTCGGCGGCAAGCCGGCCCACGTACCCGAGCAGCTTCTCGCCGTGTGGTGCGGTGCCCGCCCGGAAGGACCGGCTCCGCTTGCCAGGATGGAACCGGGAGGTGTCCACGCCGCGCCGCCACACATGGATGTGCGGGATGCCGTGTGCCTGAAGCTGTCGTACCGCGGATGTCGAGGGCGCCAGGGTGCGGGTCGCACCGCAGTGGATGTTCTCCACCCTCTGCCATGCCCAACTCTCCAGCAGGGGCAGCCCGTAGCGCGCTGTGTACCCGGGGATGTCCGTCTGGTAGACCGCGACCACCGGGATGCCGAGGCTCGTGGCCGCGCGCAGGGCACGCCAGCCCAACTCGAACGGGGAGGCGAGATGAACGATGTCCGGTGCGAAGTCGGCCAGGATCCGCCGAACCTTGCCGACACCCCCCACGGCGACGCGCACGCTGCTGTAGCCCGCCAGGGGAACGGACGGCAACCGCACGACGCGGACCGTGTGATGCACACCGGATTCATCACCGGCCGCGCTCGCGGGTGCGATCACCAGCACCTGGTCCCCACGGCTACTGAAATGGTCGAGCATTCTCTGGATCGAGTGGGTGACCCCGTTCACGGTCGGCAGGAAGGTCTCGGCGACAATCACAATCCTCACGCGAATCACCCTCCCACCCGCGGTTGATCACACGGTGTCGGGCAGGCATCCGGCCACGGACCCGTCGATGAACGGCAGAACACGGTGAGCCCGGTGTGCACTGCACACCGGGCTCGCATCCCACCGCCGCTGCGGGGGACGAACTCTGTCTGTTCTCTTGTCTTGCCTGGCCGACATCACCGACGTAGAAGCGGTCATGCGCTGAAACACGGGCCTCGTGGGGTCGGTCTCATGCACACGAAACTGCTGGGAGCGCGGCCGGGGTGTCAGAGAGGACGCGGGGCGTATGCGTCGGCGAGCCGGTCCATGAGGGCGTCCATGGGTGCATTCACTGTTCGGCGTGCCGGGTCCGCGTCATGCCAGGCGATCATTTCGCGCGCGCCCTGACTGAAGGGAATGCTGGCGGTGAATCCGGGAACGAGTGAGCGGATTTTCGTATTGTCGAAAATCATCGTATGGGACTTGTCGCCCAACAGGCCTGCGCCCCACTCGGGGTCGGCTTCGGCGATTGATTCTGACGCGACATGGATCAGGGCGGGGTCCGGGACGCCGGCAGCTGCCGCGACCAGGGTATAGATCTGGTTCCACGAGGGTGTCTCCTGGCCGGTGATGTGCACCGCTTCACCGATCGCGGAGGTATTCCCCAGCAAACCTGTGAAACCTCGTGCGAAATCACGGCTGTGGGTGATCGTCCACAACGAGGTTCCGTCTCCGGGCACGATGACGGGTCGCCCGGCGCGCATGCGTTCGACAACTGTCCATCCCCCGTCGAACGGGATCAGCGTCTCGTCGTAGGTATGGGAGGGGCGGACGATCGTGATGGGAAATCCCTCCTCGCGGTAGGCCGCAGTAAGGAGGTCCTCGCAGGCGATCTTGTCACGCGAACACTCCCAGAAGGGATTCTTCAACGGGGTGGATTCCAGTACGGGCATATGTGTAGGCGGTGTCTGATATGCCGAAGCGGAACTGATGAAGACGTATTGTCCGGTGCGTCCGGCGAATATTTCGATGTCCTGCTTCACCTGCTCCGGAGTGAAATTGACCCAGCTGACGACGCAGTCGAAGTTGTGACCGGTGATGGCGTCGAGGACGGCCTGCTTGTCCCGGGAATCTGCGACGAAGGTGGTGACGCCCTCGGGCGCCGGACGCAGGTCGCTGATCCCGCGGTTGAGCAGATAGACGTCCATGCCTGCTTCTACCGCCTGTTTCGTGCAGGAGGCGCTGATGATTCCGCTACCGCCGATGAAGAGTACTTTCAAGCCCTGCATGGTTTTCTCCTGGTGGTTCGTTCGACCCCGCCCGCTGTGATCTCGCCAACCATACGCCGCGGAAAGAGCGGAACGGGGATGACCAGGGCGCGGTCGCGACTCCAGCTGTCATCCGCCGGTGCCCCATCAGTCCGCAGCCGGCGCGGCGGTACTGTCGCGGACGACGAGCCGCGTTGCGAGGTCCATCCGGGGGATGGTCTTGAGGGTGCTCTCACTCATGCGGATCACGAGCCGCGCCGCTTCCTCCCCCATCGCCGTGAGCGGCTGATGCACGGTTGTCAGCGCAGGGCTGGACCACTGAGCGAGCTGCAGATCGTCGTAGCCGACGATGGACAGATCCACGGGCACCCGGAGCCCGAGGGTTCTGGCGGCCTCGATGACACCGAGTGCCTGGAGATCGCTTCCCGCGAAGATCGCTGTGGGACGGTCGGGCAGCGTCAGGAGTTCGAGAGCGATGCTGCGGCCACCGTCGACCCGGAAGTTGCCGAACCGCACGAAGCGTTCGTCGATCTCGATACCGGCCGTGTTCATGGCGGACCGGTATCCGTCGACGCGGGCGAAGGAGCACATCATGTCGTCGCGACCGGTGATCGCTGCAATCCGTGTGTGTCCCAGTTCGATGAGATGGCGAGTGGCGACGAGGCCTCCGGACCAGTTCGCCGACCCGATCGCCGGGACGTCCGGGGCCGGATCGCCGGCCGGGTCGATGATCACGAACGGAATGGCACGGGATTGAAGGGTTGCCTTTGCTTCGGCCGCGAGATCGGCGAAGACGAGCACCACCCCGACCGGGCGTCGGCGGAGAACCCCGGTGATCCAGGCCGAGGACGGGGAATGGCGGTCACCCGACTCGGTGAGTACGACGCTCAAATCGTTGGCACGGGCGACATTTTCGACGCCCCGGATGATCTCCATGGCCCAGGCTGTCTCGAGTTCAGGGAACACGAGCTCGATCAAGGAGTCCCTGTTGGGCAGGCCAGGGCGTCGTTGGTACCCGTGCTTGTTGAGGAGCTCTTCGACCCTCGTCCGCGTCTGCGCGGACACGTCCGACCGTCCGTTGAGGACCTTGGAGACCGTGGAGAGCGAGACCCCGGCCTCATCGGCCAATTCGTTGAGTTTGACCTTGCGACTCGAGTCGATCATGAGGATCCAATCCTTATTCATCACGGGAAACACTTGCGTCTCACCGGGGCGCCACTGTTACGCTCACCACACACTATGCGTCTTCGGCGAAAATGTCGAAACTTTCGAGAGGTGTTCAACGATGAACAAGCACAGCATGAAGAAGCTGCTGACCGTTGGGGCGGCGACGGCAATCGCCCTCGGCGGTCTGTCGGCGTGTGGCTCCGACGGTGGAGCAGCAGAAGGCGGCGACGTCACCATGACGTTCTGGCACAACTCGACGACGGGCGCCGGCAAGGCGCACTGGGAGGACACGGTCGCAGCGTTCGAGGAGGCGAACCCCGGCGTCACGATCGACATCCAGTCCATCCAGAACGAGGAGATGGACGGGAAGCTCCAGACGGCGCTGAACTCCGGCGATGCACCCGACATCTTCATGGCGCGCGGTGGCGGCAAGCTTGCGGATGTCGTTGCGGCCGGACAGGCCATGGACATCACGGATTCCATCGACGACGCCACCAGGGCCGCTGTGCCCGAAAGTGTGTTGGACGCCTTCGCGGTCGACGGCAAGATCTACGGAATGCCGACCGCCTTGCTGCCCGGCGGCATCTACTACAGCGAAGACCTCTTCGCCGAAGCGGGCGTCGAGGGAACACCGACGACCCTCGACGAGCTCGGTTCTGCCGTTGACAAGCTCAAGGGTGCAGGGATCGACCCCATCGCCGTCGGCGCGAAGGATGCCTGGCCTGCAGCGCACTGGTACTACTTCTTCGCGGTTCGCGCCTGCTCGCAGGACGTTCTCAACACGGCCGCCGAAACCATGGAGTTCGACGACCCGTGCTGGCTGGAGGCCGGCAACAACCTGCAGGAATTCGTCGACACGGAGCCGTTCAACAACGGATTCCTCACCACCTCGGCGCAGCAGGGTGCGGGTAGCTCGGCTGGACTCCTCGCCAACAAGAAGGCAGCCATGGAGCTGATGGGGGCATGGAATCCCGGTGTCATCGCTTCGCTGACTCCTGACGAGAAGCCTCTGGCAGACCTGGGCTGGTTCCCGTTCCCCGAGGTCGACGGTGGCGAGGGTGAGCCCGGCGCCATGATGGGCGGCGTCGACGGATTCACGTGCTCCGCTCAGGCCCCGAAAGAAGAGTGCACCGCGTTCCTGAACTTCTTCATGCAGCAGGAGCACCAGGAAGGCTACGCGGAAGCGTTCCAGACGATCCCCGCCAACCAGGACGCCCAGGCGGCTGTGACCGACCCGGCCCTCCAGTCGATCCTCGAAGCGTACAACGACGCACCGTACGTGACGGTGTGGCTCGACACCCTGTTCGGACAGAACGTCGGAAACGCGCTGAACAAGGGTGCCGTCGACCTGTTCGCCGGTCAGGGCACGGCTGAGGACATCGTCTCCGCTCTGAACGACGCAGCGGCCAAGGGTTAGCAGCAGATCATGATTGAACCTGCAGGGGGTGCTCCGTTGTTGACGGACCAGCAGCCGCCGCGGGGCACGGTTACGGCAGGGGATGGCGCTCGCGCGGCGTCCCCTGCCGCGCCGCGGCCCAGACGGCGTCCGACGGACTGGCGCAAGCGCCTCGAAATCACCCTTCTCGCCGGGCCGGCGATCGTCGTCTTCGTCAGCTTCGTGATCTTCCCGGTCGTCCTCGCCGGCTACTACGGTTTCTTCCGATGGAAGGGCTTCGGGCCGGCTACCGACTTCGTCGGTTTCGAGAACTACATGATCATCTTCCAGGACAGCGCATTCCACGATGTGCTGCGCCACAACGGGTTCATCCTGGTGCTCTCCCTGGTCCTCCAGGGACCCATTGCGATCGTCCTCGCGCTCCTGCTCAACCAGAAGATCCGTGGCCGCTCGCTGATCCGCGTGCTCATCTTCGTCCCGTACATCATCTCCGAGGTCATCGTCGGGATCGGCTGGGGTCTCATGCTGCAGACGTCCGGTTCCGTCAATGGGCTGCTCGAGAACATCGGGTTGGGAGCTTTCCAGAGAGACTGGCTCTCTGATCCGAGTATCGCCATCTGGTCCCTGATGGTGATCATCTCGTGGAAGTACATCGGCTTCGCCGTCATCCTCTTCCTCGCCGGCCTGCAGAGCATCCCGGACGAATTGTTCGAGGCGGCCGCGATCGACGGCGCCAGCTACTGGCAGATCCAGCGCACCATCACGCTGCCGCTCCTCGGGCCGACCGTGCGGATCTGGGCGTTCCTGTCGATCATCGGCTCGCTGCAGTTGTTCGACCTGGTCTTCATCATCTGGGGCCAGTACGTGGCTTCGACTGCCGGGACCTCGACCATGGCGACCTACATGGTCGCCAACGGGCGCACATCGGGCAACTTCGGCTACGGCAGTGCTGTCGCCGTCGTCATGTTCCTGATCTCCCTCGTCATCGCATTGATCTACCAGCGGTTCGTTCTTTCACGCGACACGGCCGGTGCCCTCACAGAAGGAAAGAAGTGATGACTGTTCTCGAAGCTCCCGCGCGCCTGCACAAGAAGCGTCCACCGAGTGACCGCCAGCAGTGGGGCAGCCCGGCGACCTACTTCATCGCCTTCGTCTTCATCGCACTCTGCCTCGGACCCGTCATCTACATCATCCTCGGCGGGTTCCGCGACAACTCGCAGATCACCAATTCGCCCGCGGGATTCCCGGACCCGTGGAACTTCGACAATTACGCCGAGGTGCTCGCGAGTCGCACCTTCTGGCAGCAGGTCGGCAACTCGGCGATTGCCGGGATCGCCACGACCATCGGTGTGGTGATGCTCGGCCTGATGGCGAGCTTCATCCTCGCGCGATACAGGTTCGCCGGTCGCGGAGCGATGTATTCACTCTTCGCCGCCGGGCTCATGTTCCCGATGACCGTGGCGATCACGCCGCTCTACATCCTCGTCAGGGACCTGGGCCTGATGAACAGCCTGGCCGGCGTGATTCTCCCGCAGATCGCCTTCGGCCTGCCGGTGACGATCATCATCCTGGTGCCGTTCCTCAAGGCCATCCCCGACGAAATCGAAGAGGCGGCGTCGATCGACGGCACCAGCCGGCTGGGCTTCTTCTTCCGGATGGTCGTTCCCCTGTCGCTGCCGGGCGTGGTGACGACGGGCATCCTTGCCTTCGTGGCGAGCTGGAACAGCTATCTACTGCCGCTGTTCATTCTCGGTGACCAGGCGACGTACACCCTGCCGCTCGGCGTCCAGGCGTTCGCTTCGCAGTATTCGGTGGACACGGCGAAGGTACTCGCCTTCACCTCACTGTCCATGATTCCGGCACTGATATTTTTCACGCTGTTCGAGCGTCGCATCGTCGGCGGACTCACCGGCGCCGTCAAAGGTTAGGACTTCCCCTTGAGCACCACGATATCCACGACGACCACGCCGGCATGGCACGACGTGACCGCATCCGCTTCCGACCGCGTCGAGGCACTCCTCACCGAGCTCACGCTCGAGGAGAAGATCGCCCAGCTGTTCGGCGTCTGGGTCGGCGCGTCCAATGAGGGCGGGGACGTTGCGCCGCATCAGAACGACATGGACGACGTCGTCGACCTCGATGCGCTCCTGCCGAACGGGCTCGGCCAGTTGACTCGGCCGTTCGGATCGGCTCCGGTCGACCCGGCGCTGGGGGCGCTGTCCCTCCTCCGCAGCCAGCGCCGGATCGCGGCATCCAACCGGTTCGGCATCCCGGCTGTTGCACATGAAGAGTGCCTTGCCGGCTTCGCCACCTGGGGGGCGACCGCCTATCCGGTGCCCCTCGCCTGGGGGGCCTCGTTCAATCCCGGACTCATCGAGCGGATGTCACACCGCATCGGGTCCGACATGCGCTCGGTCGGCATCCACCAGGGCCTTGCCCCGGTGCTCGACGTGGTGCGGGATGCGCGCTGGGGTCGCGTGGAAGAGACCATCGGTGAGGACCCGTATCTGATCGGCACGATCGGAACGGCGTACGTCCGTGGCCTCGAGTCCGCAGGGATCGTCGCGACTCTCAAGCACTTCGTCGGATACTCGGCGTCGAAAGCCGGCCGGAACCTCGCGCCGGTCTCGGTCGGTCCGCGTGAACTCGCTGACGTGCTGCTCGTCCCCTTCGAAATGGTCATGCGGGACGGCAAGCCGCGTTCGGTCATGCACTCCTACACCGACATCGACGGCGTGCCATCCGCGGCTGACGAGTCGCTGCTCACAGGAGTCCTGCGCGACACCTGGGGTTTCGACGGCACCGTCGTGGCCGACTACTTCGGGATCGCCTTCCTGAAACTGCTCCACGGCGTCGCGGATTCGTGGGGGGAGGCCGCTGCTCTCGCGCTCACCGCGGGCGTGGACGTCGAACTGCCGACGGTGAAGACCTTCGGTGCGCCGCTGGCTGAGGCGGTCCGGTCGGGCGACCTGCCCGAGGCGGTCATCGATCGCGCCCTCCGGCGTGTGCTGCGCCAGAAGGTCGAACTCGGACTGCTCGATCCCGACTGGGATGCCACGCCCGAAGCGCTGCGCAACGTCGACGTTGACGACGCGGAAGGCATCCGCGGCACCGTCGACCTGGACAACGCCGGTAATCGGGCGGTCGCCCGCGAGATCGCCGAACAGTCCATCGTGCTTGTGAGCAACGATGGGACCCTCCCGCTCGCCGCCCCACGCCGGATTGCCGTCGTCGGGCCGACGACCGACGACCCCTTCGCCGTCCTCGGCTGCTACTCGTTCCCCGCGCACGTCGGCGTGCAGCATCCCGACACACCCCTCGGCATCGAACTGCCCACCCTGCTCGAGAGCCTCCGCATCGAGTTTCCCGAAGCCGACATCGAATACGTGCCGGGCACGACGATCGACGGAGGGGAAACCGCCGGCATCTCCGCAGCGGTGGATGCTGCAACGCGGGCGGACGTCGTCATCGTCGCCCTCGGCGACCGGGCCGGGCTTTTCGGCCGCGGCACCAGTGGTGAGGGCTGCGACGTCGAGTCGCTCCGTCTGCCCGGTGCCCAACAGGACCTTCTCGACGCCGTCCTGGCAACATCGACCCCTGCGGTCGTCACTCTGCTCGCGGGACGACCGTACGCGCTGGGATCCGCTGTCACGGGCGCCGGCGCGATCGTGCAAGCGTTCTTCGCAGGAGAAGAGGGAACCGCCGCGCTCTCCGGCGTCCTCTCCGGACGTATCAATCCGAGCGGACGCCTGCCCGTCAGTATCCCCGCCTCAGAGGGGACGCAGCCGTCCACCTACCTGGCTGCTCCCCTGGCGCGATCCAACGGAGTGTCGAGCATCGACCCGACCTCGGCCTTCGCCTTCGGGCACGGGATCGGGTACACGACCTTCGAATGGAGCGCAGGCCAGCACGGGCCGGGTACGGTCGGGGTCGACGGCACGGCGACCCTCGGCCTCCGTCTCCGCAACACCGGGGACCGTTCTGGGACGGAGATCGTCCAGGTCTACGTCCACGATCCGGTCGCGTCAGTGGTGCGCCCGGTGCAGCGTCTGGTCGGTTTTCAGCGCGTCGACCTGGAGCCGGGCGAATCCGTCGAGCTCTCGATACACGTTCCCGCAGATGTCACCGGCTTCACCGGCCGACACGGTGAGCGGATCGTCGAACCGGGAGAGGTCGTCCTCGGACTCGGAGCGTCGAGCACCAACATGCGGATCACGCACTCGGTGCAGCTCTCCGGTGACGCCCGCGTCGTGGGCTTCGACCGGGCTTTCCACCCGAGTTTCAGCGAGATCGCACGGAACGCCTCATGAGTGTCGATCACCGCCGGGTGACCGCGCAGGTCACCGTGCTGGACGCCGTCGGCAACCCTGTGCGCAACGCGGATGTCACTGTCGAACAGCAGCGTCATGACTTCGCTTTCGGCAACATCGGTTTCGACTTCATGCCGCTCGCCAACGGGGAGACCGCGCAGGATGCCGCGGCGGAACCTGTCTTCGGCGGGGCAGGGCTCGCCGGCCTGCCGGAGCTGGAGACGATGTGGCTCGGCCTCTTCAACACCGCGACCCTTCCGTTCTACTGGCGGGGATTCGAGCCGACCCGTGGCAAGCCCGACACCCGAAGGCTTCTCCGGACCGCCTCGTGGTTCGCCGAGCACGGAGTGACGCTGAAGGGGCATCCGCTCACCTGGCACACGCTCGCGCCCGAGTGGCTCACCGGTCTACCGGTAGCGGAGATCGAGCGACTGCAACGCGAGAGGATCCGCCGCGAGGTGACCGACTTCTCCGGGGTCATCGACACGTGGGACGCCATCAACGAGGTGGTCATCATGCCCGTGTTCACTGCGGAGGAGAACGGCATCACCCGGCTTGCGCAGAGCATCGGTCGCGTGCCCATCATTCAGCTCGCGTTCGAGGAAGCCCGCGCCGCGAACCCTTCGGCGACGCTCGTCCTGAACGACTTCGACCTGTCGAGCGACTACGAAGCTCTGATCGAGTGCGTGCTCGACGCGGGGATCGCTGTGGACGCGATCGGCCTGCAGACGCACATGCATCAGGGGTACTGGGGAGAAGAGACCATGCTCGCGATGGTCGACCGATTCGCCCGCTTCGGGCTGCCCCTCCATCTGACCGAGACGACTCTGCTGTCGGGGCACCTCATGCCGCCGGAGGTCGTCGACCTCAACGACTATCAGATCCCATCCTGGCCATCGACGCCCGAGGGCGAGGCCAGGCAAGCGGACGAGATCGTCCGTCACTATCGCTCACTCGTGGGCCACCCGGCCGTGCAGGCCATCACATACTGGGGGTTCACCGACGACGGAGCGTGGCTCGGCGCGCCGGGCGGGCTTGTCCGCGCCGACGGCACGCCGAAACCCTCGTTCGACGCACTGCGGTCGCTGGTCAAGGGCGAATGGTGGCTGCCGCGAACGTCGATGCGCACGGATGATGACGCACGCTTGTCGATCACGGGATTCTTCGGTGACTACGTGGTCACGCGCGACGGTCAGAGTGCGCCGTTCTCGCTCTCGCGGGAGCGTGAAACGGACACCGTCCGAATCCGCTGACTCCGGCGTGATCGCGCCACACCTAACTATGGACAGGATCATGTTGTGACCGATGCCCGTATTGTCATCGAGCGTTCGGCGGTCGTCGCACCCCTGAATCGCAGGATCTTCGGTTCGTTCGTGGAGCACCTCGGCCGGTGTGTGTACGGCGGGATCTACGAGCCGGATCATGCGACCGCCAACGAGGACGGGTTCCGGCTCGACGTGGTCGAGTTGGTCAAAGAGCTCGGCTCGACGACGATCCGCTACCCGGGCGGCAACTTCGTCTCCGGCTACCGGTGGGAAGACGGCGTGGGCCCACGCGATCAACGCCCGGTACGCCGTGACCTCGCCTGGCATGCCCTGGAATCGAACCAGGTGGGCATCGACGAGTTTGCCCGCTGGTGCAAACTCACCGGATCCGAGTTGATGATGGCCGTGAACCTCGGGACCCGCGGGATCGACAGTGCCCTCGACCTCCTGGAATACGCCAACCACCCATCAGGAACGGCACTGAGCGACCAACGGGTCGCCAACGGTGCTGTGGAGCCCTACGACATCCGCATGTGGTGTCTCGGGAACGAGATGGACGGACCCTGGCAGACCGGCTACATGAGCGCCGACGCCTACGGTCAGATCGCTGCCCGCACTGCACAGGCCATGAAAGCGGCGGACAAGACCCTGGAACTCGTAGCCTGTGGATCCTCCGGCTCCTCGATGCCCACCTTCGGCGACTGGGAGCGCATCGTGCTCGAACACGCCTATGAACACGTGGACTACATCTCCTGCCACGCGTACTACCAGGAGCGCGGCGGCGACCTCGATTCCTACCTCGCCTCGTCCTTGGACATGGAGTACTTCATCCAGGCCGTTGTCGCCGCCGCCGATCACGTCAAACACAAGCTGCGCAGCGACAAGACCATCAACCTGTCCTTCGACGAGTGGAACATCTGGTACCTCGACGAGCACCAGGCTTCCGGCGAAGTCGACGACCAGTGGACTTATGCGCCCCGCCAACTCGAGGACGTCTACTCCGTCGCCGATGCCGTAGTGCTCGGCAACCTCCTGATCACCCTGCTCAAGAACCACGACCGAGTCGCGTCTGCGTCCCTGGCGCAACTCGTCAACGTCATCGCGCCGATCAGAACCGAACCGGGTGGTGCTGCATGGCGCCAGAGCACCTTCTTCCCGTTCTCGGTCACATCACGCCTGGCCCGAGGTGAAATCCTCCGCCCAACCATCGAGGTGGACACCTACGAGACCTCCGTCTACGGCCGCGCGCCCCTCGTCGACGCCGTGGCGACAATGGATGTAGGGGCCGGCTCGTCGGCGGTGTTCCTCGTGAACCGCAGCCGGACCGAATCGATCGAAGTCTCGATCGACGTCACCGATCTCGACGCCACCACGATCACCGAGGCGCTCACCCTGCACGATGACGACGTCTATGCGAAGAACACGTTCGAGGACCAGAACCGGATCGGCCTCAAACCACTCGACGACATCTCGCTCGACGAAGGGACGCTCACGGTGACACTGCCGCCCGTGTCATGGTCAGCCATCAGCCTCGATCAACCGACCACGGAAGAAGCACCATGAGCAGCAAGGAAGCCCTCGTCGTCCGGGGCGGATGGGACGGGCACCAGCCCGTCGAAGCCACGGACCGATTCATCCCGTTCCTCCGGGAGCACGGCTTCACCGTGCGGATCGAGGGGTCCCCGAAGATCTACGCCGACGCGGACTACTTGCAGACCGTGGACCTGATCCTCCAGTGCAACACCATGAGCACCATCGAGAAGGACGAGTTCGCGGGACTCCGGGCGGCGGTCGAAGCGGGGACGGGACTGGCCGGCTGGCACGGCGGGATCGCCGACTCCTATCGCAACGAGTCGGACTACCTCCACCTGATCGGCGGGCAGTTCGCCTGCCACCCCGGCAAGCACCCGGACGAGCGGATCGGCGAGCAGTCCGACAACTACGTGCCGTACCGCGTCACCATGCTCCCGGTCGCCGCGGAACACCCCATCACCCAGGGAATCGGGGACTTCGACCTCGTGACGGAGCAGTACTGGGTCCTCGCCGACGACTACATCGACGTGCTCGCGACAACGACCCAGGCGGTCCGCGAGTGGGACCCCTGGCACCGTCCCGTGACATCCCCCGCCATCTGGACCCGCCAGTGGGGCAAGGGCCGTATCTTCGTCTCGACCCCGGGCCACCGCGTCGAGATCCTCGACGACCCGAACGTCCGCACCATCATCGAAAGGGGTTTGCTGTGGGCGAGCCGCTGAACGTCGGAATCATCGGCTGCGGAGCGATCGTAGCCCAATACCTGAAGACCCTGCCGGCCCTGCCGTCGGTGAACCTCCGGGCCGTCGCCGACCTGGATTTCGGCCGCGCCGAGGCCGTCGCGGCGTCCCAGGACGGTGTGCGCGCGCTGACCGTGGACGAACTGCTGGCCGACCCCGGAATCGACACCGTCCTGAATCTCACGATCCCCGCGGCGCATGCGGAGGTCGCCACCCGTGCGATCGCCGCCGGCAAGAACGTCTACGGGGAAAAACCCCTGGCGGCGAACACGGACGAAGCCAGAGAAGTCCTCGCGGCCGCCGCGGAGGCCGGGGTCCGCGTGGGATGCGCACCGGACACCGTCCTCGGCACGGGCATCCAGACCGCCCGCCATGCCATCGACAACGGATTGATCGGGCGACCGATCTCCGCGACCGCCACCATGGTCACCCCCGGCCACGAGCGGTGGCACCCCGATCCGGACTTCTACTACGTCCCCGGAGGCGGGCCCCTGTTGGATATGGGCCCCTACTACGTCACGGCGCTGGTCACGCTCCTGGGCCCGGTCACCTCCGTGATCGGCGTCGCGAGCCACACCCGCTCGGAGCGGACCATTGGCAGCGGCCCGCGGGAGGGCCAGACCGTACCCGTCTCCATCGACACGCACGTCACCGGCGTCCTCGCCCACGCATCAGGAGCCCTCTCCACCCTCGTGATGAGCTTCGACGCCGTGCAGTCGCGATCCTCCAACATCGAGATCCACGGCGAGCAGGCCAGTATGACGGTCCCCGACCCGAACTACTTCGACGGGGAGGTGTCCGTGTGCAGTCTCGGAACCAGGGCGAATGACAAGGAGATCGGGTGGGACATCCTTCCCATCAGCGCCGGTTACCTCGACGCGGGTAGGGGCTACGGACTCGCCGACATGGCACTGACGCCGCCCGGTGAACGGCACCGAGCCAGCGGGGAACTCGCCTACCACGTCCTCGACATCATGGAGTCTCTCCTGAAGGCGGCGGCCGAGGGCGCCTCGGTGCCGGTCCTGAGCACCGCGGAACGGCCCCCGGCGGTCCCCCTGGTCTCGCTGACGGAGCCGGTGCCCGCCAGGGCGGACGCCTAGTCACCGCTCGGTGGGTTGGTCGGTGCCTGTGTCCTCGTCCTCCCGTACGCGCGGGTTCTCCGATCCGGTCACGTCGCCGAGAGGGGCGCCGAGGTCTGAGTCGACGCCCCTCGTGGCTTCCGGGTCTACTTGGCGAGGAAACGAAGCAGGATCTCGTTGATCTCGGCGCCGTGGGTCCAGAGCATGCCGTGCGGGGCGTCCTCGATCTCGACGTACTCGGCCGAGGGCAGGCGCTTGGTGAACTCGCGGCCGGTGGAGTCGATCGGGAGGATGCGGTCGTCGGTGCCGTGCACGATCAGGGCAGGGACGGTGACCTTCTCGACGTCGTGCCGGAAATCGGTCAGCCAGGAATCGACGACGGCGAACGACGCGTACCAGGAGGCTCCCGTGGCGACGTTCCAGGCGTTGCGCAGTGCTTCCTCGCTGAGGCGGTTGCCGAGGAAGTTGTCCGTGTTGAAGAAGTCGTTGTAGAAGTTCGTGAACCAGGCGTACCGGTCCTCGATGGCGGCGCTCCGGATGCCGTCGAACACCGAGGCGGGGACGCCGGTCGGGTTGTCGTCGGTCTGCAGCAGGAACGGCTCGAGGGAGGCGAGGAACACGGCCTTCGCCACGCGGGCCTCCCCGTAGGTGCCGATGTAGCGGCCCACTTCGCCGGTTCCCATGGAGAAGCCGACGAGCACGGCGTCACTGAGGTCGAGGGTCTCGAGGACCGTGTTCAGATCCGCTGCGAAGGTGTCGTAGTCGTAGCCCGTCGTCGGCTTGCTCGACTGTCCGAAGCCACGGCGATCGTAGGTGATGACGCGGTAACCGGCGGTGAGGAGCGCCGCGGTCTGCTTTTCCCACGAGCCGCCGTCGAGGGGATAACCGTGGATGAGGACGACGGGCTGTCCCGTGCCGTGGTCCTCGTAGTAGAGCTCGATGTCCGTGCTGTTCTCGGTGCCGACCTTGATGAAGCCCATGTGCGTGGTCCTTGTCTCGAGCGGGGAGAACGTTCGTTCTCCCTCGGTGATCACATCGTATAGAACGATCGTTCTCCTTACAAGTAGAATGGGCCCATGAGTATTTCCGAGGTCCGTACCCGCATCGTCGCCACCGCTGACGAGCTCTACAACGCCAAGGGGATCCAGGCGGTCGGCATGGATGAGTTGCGCACTGCTGCCGGCGTCTCGCTCAAGAAGCTCTACCAGGAGTTCCCGTCGAAGAGCAGCATCGTCATGGCGGTGTTGGAGCGTCGGCACCGGTCGTGGACGGAGGGCCTGGCCGCGGAGGTCCGTGCAGCGGACAGTCCGCGGGCGCGGCTT
Source organism: Arthrobacter sp. Ld5 (assembly GCF_051172775.1). Classification (NCBI taxonomy): domain Bacteria; kingdom Bacillati; phylum Actinomycetota; class Actinomycetes; order Micrococcales; family Micrococcaceae; genus Arthrobacter; species Arthrobacter sp. Ld5. The sequence continues at coordinate 25,727 of NZ_JBPKBO010000024.1, read as the reverse complement.
CTGACGGTCTTCGACTTCCTGGCACGGTGGTTCGGTGAGGACTCGTTCCGCGGCTGCGGCTTCATCAACAGCTTCGCCGAGCTCGGCGCCGTGAGCCCGGAGGTCGCCGAGTACGCACGGAAGCACAAGGAGTCCTTCCAGCACTACGTCGGGGATCTGGCCGAGGCGGCGGGGGCGCCGCCATACCTGGCACCGCAGCTGTCCATCCTCGCCGAGGGCGCGCAGACGACGGCGGCGATCGCCGGTTCCCCGGAGGCGGCAGGTCAGGCGCGCTGTGCCGCGGAGGTGCTCATCGACGCCGCGCTGCGGGAAAGGGCAGGGCGTGTGGCCTGAGGGGGGTCGGGCCCCTCGTGCACAGCAGAGCCGAACGTCACGATCCGGTGGTGTCACTCGAGGACGGCAGTGGCCTCTACCTCGACGAGCACGTCGGGTTCGAAGAGGTGGTCGACGCCGATGAGTGATGCGGGGGGCATCGGGAGGGGTAGGCCGACTTCGTCCGCTACTGCACTGACGCCTGACATGAACGCCTCGATCTTGTCGGGACTCCAGTCGGTCACGTAGAAAGTGAGACGAACGACGTCGTCGAATCCCGCCCCGGCGCTCATCAGGCCCCGGTGGGTGTTGCGAAGGGCGTGGGAGACCTGGCCGGCCAGATCGCCAGGGGCCACTGGAGTCCCGTCGGCTGTCCGGGCGGTCTGGCCGGCGATGTGCACGTGACGGGTGCCGGTGGCGATGGCGACGTGGTGATAGGGGACGGGCTGCATGAGCGTCGCGGGGGAGGAAAGGTGGATGGTCATCGGTAGCTCCTGGGTGCGAATGGCTGGTATCCAAGAGATACTCGATGGGTGGAAGTGCCTTCAACGAAACCAGGTCTCGTGATGGATACCAGCAGCTCAGCGTCGGAGCGGTTCGAGACCGACGCTCCGCACCGAGACCTCCTTGATCAAGTGCTCGACAAGTGGTCTCTTCTGGTCCTCAACGAGCTGTGTGAGCGGCCGTTGCGCTTCAGCGAACTGAGGCGCATCATTCCGGCGGTGACGCAGAAGTCGCTCACTGCGACGCTGAGGCGACTCGAGCGCAATGGCATCATCGAACGCGTTGTCCTCGGCACCCGCCCCGTGATGGTGGAGTACAGGATCACCCCGCTGGGCAAGACCCTGCGGCCCCCGGTCGAGGCAATCCTTGAGTGGGCTGCCCGGCAGATGCCACTGATCGAGCAGGCCCGTCGCCGCTTCGACGATGAACTCGACGGCCCGGACGGCGGAACGTCACGCTGAGGAGCGACCCTTCCTCAGTCTCGCGTGGGGAGGGTGAGGATCTCGGCTCCGTCGGTCGTGATGGCGATCGTGTGCTCGCTGTGCGCGGTACGGCATCCCGTCGCGCTGCGAAGCGTCCACCCATCGGGATCGGTGACGAGCTCGGCTGTGTCCGCCATGACCCAGGGCTCGAGGGCCAGGAGAAGGCCCGGGCGTAACGTGAAGCCGCGGCCCGGCCGGCCCGTATTGGTGATGTGGGGGTCCTGGTGCATGGTCGATCCGATGCCGTGACCGCCGAACTCGGTGTTGATCGGATAGCCCGCCGCGCTGAGAACCACGCCGATGGCGTGGGAGATGTCGCCTGTGCGAGCCCCCGGCATTGCGGCCGCGATACCGGCGCTCAGCGCCCGTTCGGTTGCATCGATCATCGCAAGGCTCTCTGCCGGTGCAGAGGTGCCCACGATGAAACTGATGGCTGCGTCCGCAGCGATCCCCCGCAGTGAGACGGCGAGGTCCAGTGTCAGCAGATCACCGTCAGCGAGGGTGTAATCGTGAGGCCGTCCGTGAAGGACGGCGTCGTTCACCCCTGTGCAGATGTAGTGCCCGAACGGCCCCCGCCCGAAAGGCGGCGCGTAGTCGACATAGCAGGACTGCGCGCCCGCCTCGACGATCATGTCCCGGGTCCACCGATCGAGGTCCAGAAGGTTCGTGCCTACGGTGCTGCGGGTCTTCATGGTCTGGAGGATGTTCGCCACAAGTGCCCCCGTGTCTCTCGCCCGGGAAACCTCCGCGGGAGTCAGAATCTCGATCACAGAAGCATGCCTCTCTCATTGACCAATTGTTATACCGGTAAGACTATCCCGGTATTATAATCGTGTCATGGTCAGACTGCCTCACACTCCTGCCGACATCGAGCGCGGGGAACGACTCGGCGCACTCCTGCGGCGCACCAGGGCGGATCGTTCCATTCTTCACATCGCCTTGGCAGCAGGTGTGTCGCCGGAGACCCTTCGAAAGATCGAGACCGGGCGGGTGGCGACTCCGGCGTTCTCGACGATCGCCGCAGTCGCCGACGTCCTCGGTCTCTCCCTCGATGCCCTGTGGGCCGAAGTCAACACCCCGGAAAGCGACGATTCTGTGGGGTCGGATCAGAAACTGAGCGCGAGGTTGGCCTCGTGACCTACGTATTCCACCAGCTCCACGGATGACCAGCCGGCCTCCGTCCTAGCAGCCGCGCCGCTCAACCAGCACCGCGTACCTCTTCCCGACGCTTCGACCCGGTGGACGCGGAGGCGCCCATGGCCGAACCGTCGTCCATCCCATGGCGCCGGACACCGAGGACGCGCTCCGAGACGCCGGCCTCGGACGATGCCGAGAAGGGTCCGCGGTATCCATCGAGGGCCCAGGCGGTCTCCTCGGCGACCAGGTCGGCGTTGATCGCTGCACCTGCGATGGTGCCTTCGGCGGCGGCGACGACCACCTGGGCAGAGAGATTCGAGACATTACCCGCGACGTATACCCCGGGTACCGCGGTGGACCCCATCGGCCCCTGGGCGATCGAGTGTCCCATGCCGGACGGGTGATCCTGGGGCTCGAGACCCAGCGGTTCGAGCAGACCCCCGCGGGCCTCCATCCGCGTCCCGACGGCGAGGGCATCCAGGTCGAAGGTCCGCCCTCCCCGCAGTGTCAGCCCGGTCAGGACCCCGTCCAGCTGGTCGACGGAGGCGACCGCGCCGTCCACCACCCGGACCGACCGGGCGGCCAGGGTGTCCCACTCCTCGTTCGTCGGGGTCACCGTGTCATTGAGGAACAGCGTGATGTGCTCCGACCACTGCCGGAACAGGAGCGTCTGGTGGATGGACATCGGGCCCGTCCCGAGGACGCCGATGCGCTGCGCGCGGATTTCGTACCCGTGGCAGTTCGGGCAGTGCACGACGCCGGACCCCCACTGCTCGCGCAGACCGGGAATCGCCGGCATTTCGTCCGCGAGGCCCGTAGCGAGGAGCAGGCGCCGCCCGATGACGGTCCGCCCGTCGGCGAGGAGCGCCGAGAATCCGTCGGCGACGCGCCGGACCTGCGTGGCCTCGGCGCGGACGAGCGTCGCTCCGTAGGTTTCGGCTTCGGCGCGACCGGCTGCGAGCAGCGCCGCGGGGCCGATGCCCTCGCGGGTCAGGAACCCGTGGACGCCCTGGGCGGGGGCATTGCGCGGTTGCCCCGAGTCGAGGACGACGACGGAGCGGAGGGCGCGGCCCAGCGTGACCGCTGCGCTGAGGCCCGCGGGTCCACCGCCGATGACGACGACGTCGTACCGCTCCCGCAGGGTGTGATGAAGGGTGTGATCAAGGGGTGGCATGGTGGTTCTCCTTCTGGTGTGGCGATGCTCCAGCTTCGGATGACTCCCACACAAACGGCAATCTATCTTGCCGGTATGGCAAGATTGGATCATGACTGCAGACCTGGAAGCGGTGCTCGATGCCGTCGGCCCCCGCCTCCGCGCCCTGAGGGTGCAGCGCAGCCTCACGCTCGGCGATGTGTCCTCGGCGTCCGGGATCTCCGTGAGCACGCTGTCACGGCTGGAATCCGGCCGACGGCGCCCGAACCTCGAGATCCTCCTGCCAATCGCTCGGGTGTACGGGGTACCGCTCGACGATCTCGTCGGAGCCCCGCCGACCGGCGACCCCCGTATCCACCTCCGCCCCATCGAGTACCACGGGGTCACCGCCATCCCACTCACGCGCCGTCCCGGGGGCATGCAGGCGTTCAAGATGGTGCTCGACGGGAAGGCGCGCGGCACCGAACCGGATCCGCAGATCCATGAGGGCTACGAGTGGCTGTACATCCTCAATGGCTCCCTCCACCTCGTCCTCGGCGCCAACGACTTCGTGCTCGGGCCGGGCGAGGCTGCCGAGTTCGACACCCGCACCCCCCACTGGTTCGCGAGTGCGGACGGGAAGCCCGTGGAGTTCATCAGCCTCTTCGGGCGGCAGGGCGAGCGGATGCACGTCAGGGCTCGGCCGAAGCGCACCTAGGCGTGTGACTGACGGAGGTCTATGACAGGGGTGGCGAGCAACGCGCCCTGCGGCCTCAGTGGTACCTCGAACTCCTTCGGTTGGTACACGGGAATCTGTACTGTTGGGGGATGGACACTCTTACTCATCACTCGGTGCTTGCCCTGTTCGGGTACGCCTTGTCGGATCCGGTGCGGGCTCGGGTCCTGTTGGCGCTGCGGGACGCACCGTCGTACCCGGGTGAGCTGGCCGAACTGGCTGGGGTGAGCAAGCAGCGTCTATCGAATCACCTGACCTGCCTGCGGGGTTGTGGGCTGGTCGTCGCCGTTCCTGAGGGTCGGCGGGTACGGTACGAGCTCGCGGACCGGAAGCTCGGTGACGCCCTGACCGCGCTGCTCGACGTCGTGGTCGTCAGCGAGGCCGAGTGCTGCTGCACCGCCCGGGAGAACCATGTCGACGGGAAGGTCTGTTGTGGATGAGCACTCCTATGTCACCCGCACCGGTGCCGTTGGCGCCCTCGACCCCGGTTCCAAGCACAGAGCGGCGTGCGGTCCTGTCCCGGCGGATCCGACTCTTCGTCGCCGCCACGATCACCTACAACATCGTGGAAGCCGCGGTCGCGATCAGCGCCGGCATTGTGGCGTCCTCGAGTGCCTTGATCGGCTTCGGGCTGGACTCGATCGTCGAGGTGCTGTCCGCGGCAGCCGTGGCCTGGCAGTTCGCCGGCCGCGATCCGGAAGGCCGAGAGAAGACCGCACTACGGCTGATCGCGTTCTCCTTCTTCGGTCTGGCCGCGTTCGTGACCGTCGACGCCGTCCGCACCCTGCTCGGTGCGTCCGAACCCCAGCACTCGCTGGTGGGCATCGTCCTGGCGGCGGTGAGCCTGGCGGTCATGCCTGTCCTGTCGTGGGCACAGCGCCGGGCCGGCCGGGAGCTCGGGTCACGCTCCGCCGTTGCGGACTCCAAGCAGACCCTGTTGTGCACCTACCTGTCCGGTGTCCTGCTGGTCGGTCTGCTGCTCAACAGCACCCTCGGCTGGTTCTGGGCCGACCCGATGGCCGCCCTCGTCATCGCCGCCGTCGCCATCAGGGAAGGCCTCGAAGCGTGGAGGGGTGACTCCTGCTGCGCACCATCGTCCGCATACCTCGACGCCGACAAGAGCGGTGACACGGGCGGGAGCACCGTGAGTGGTGGCGCGGGCTCGTGCTGCAGCAACGACGCCGTGACAGGCCCAGCGGTGACTCCCTCGAGAGCCCCTGAGGGAGCTTCGCGACTCGGCCTGACGTCACGCCCCGCCGAGCACAGCGCTACCACGAGCACTACAGAAGACGCAGCATCGAGAACAGCTGACGCGTCCTGCGCCTGCTGCACACACGGCTAGGGCCTTCGAGCAGCGTTCTGTTGCTGAGGGTTCGTGGCAGTGTCGATGCTGTTGCGTCGTGGGGTGCCGCGGCCGTCTCTGACCCGGAGTGGTGCTGCGTCAGGGGGCGGTGTCTTCCTGGGAGGCGTCGAGGTCGTACTCGGCGGTGGTCCCGTTCGTGCTGTAGGGCGCCATGAGGCGCGGGGGGAGTTCGTCGATCAGTTCGTTGACGGCGTGGGCAACGAGGTCGCGTTCATGCGTGGGCAGTTCTATTGATCCGTTGAGGTAGGCGTCGATCTCGAACTCGCCGGCGGTGCCGGTGAAGCTGAAGTAGCGCAGCCAGACGGAATGGAGGGGCAGCGCGGACTCTTCCATGGCCTCCCGGGTAGCTCGGGCTTGCGCATGAGGGTTTTCAATGGCCTCCATGGGTGGCTCCTACTGGTCGGTCATTCCGCTGACGATTTCCCTCGCAACAGCGTCCAGAGGCTTGTTTTCTCCGCGGGAGGCGGAGAGCAGGGCTGCCAGGGATTCCTCCGGGCTGAGATTCATCCGCTCGATCAGCACCCCTTGCGCCCTGGAGATCATGTCCCGGTTGGCGAGGGCTTCCACCAAATCGGAGTTCAGCCGCTGGGCTGCTTCCCGGTCCCAGATGTTCCCGAGCAGGACGGCCGCGGGTGCGGCCAACCGCTCGATGAGGAAGACCACCGCAGGGTCATCGAAAGCGTCGGCGTCGGGGGAGTACACCTTGATGGCGCCGATGTGCCTCCCGTCGGTGGTCAGGGGGGGGGCGCTCAGGACGGAGCGCAGGGGCAGGCCCTTCACGGACGCGATCCACTTCGGCCAGCGGGTCTCCTGCCGGGTGTCCCGAATGATGATGGGGCGCTGCTCCGCCCAGGCGCTCAGGCATGGTCCCTGGCCGAGCGTGTACTGAAGTTTGTCCGCCTGCAGCACCATGGGGTCGGTGGCCCCCGCACTGTCCCGCCGTCCAACATGCTCCGATCGGCTCCGAGGCCGGTCCGTTCCCTTGAGCCCGGATCATTCGGAGACGAGGTGGGCCGGCCCGGGGCGGACCCATGGCAGCGTACGCGCTCGTGCTGGTCGAGTCGTCGAGCGAGACACTTGTCCTGTCCTGAGGACAAGTGCGACGTCCTCTTCGGTCAGGAAAACCGCAAGGCCGCTCAGCCTTCCCGGCGGTTCCGTGGCCGGGCGTACCGGCCGGCGAGGTCAGTCAGGGCGAGCGTAGTGATGATGATCGATACCGCCATGGCGGCCAGGACGATATAGAGCCCGGTGAGCAGCGCCATGAATGAACTCGCATCGGCCAGGTATCTGATCTCGCCGATTCCTCCGACCGCCCAGAACACGGTTACGGCGATGACCGCGATGATGGACGGCAGCGCCCCCCGATTGTCCTTGAGCCAGTCATTGCTCTGCGCTTTGTCGGTCCCCATGAGTGCCATGGTCCACGCCCCGCTGACACGATCACTAGGGACTAACGACACGGACCGGGATGGTCGAAGTGGGTTCCGGCTGAAGATGTGAGCGTTAGGGGCGATCGATGCGGTACACGTAGTGCAAGGGGTCGTCCACCGGGTTATCCGGAGACATGGGCCCTTCGGCGATCCGCTGCAGCCCCGCCTTCTCAAGAGCCCGCCACGAGGCCCTATTCGCGGCCACCACGGCGACAAGCACAGCGGGGGCGGCCGGGTAATCGCTCCAGGTGCTCTGGACCGCGTGGGCGAGCATCCGTGAGCCGAGCCCGCGACCGCGCAACGCGGGATCAGCGATGAGGTAGTCGAGTTCGACGGCGCCCTCCGGTACGTCGACGAGCGTCTGGAACTCGGCACGGTCCTCGGGGTAGTCGTGGATCACTGAGCGCTGCAGCAGCCCGAAGGGGCGGCCGCTGAGCGACACGATCAGGTCCTCTCCTGGTTCCTCGCCCCGCACGCTCGGTCCGAAGTCACGCTCGACGGCCTGAATCGTGTGCTCGTGGTTCCACCACCGCGAGACTTGCGGCTCACCCAACCACTCGGCCAGTAGGGCGAGGTCGGCGTCAGCCAACGGACGCCAGGTCAGAAGACCGTCATCGATCTCTCCCATACCAATAGTGTAAGGAGAGTGCCGGGTACCTCAGATCCAGCCCTGTTCCCAGGCCAACGTTGCGGCCTCGTGGCGTGAGGTCGTGTCGAGCTTGGTGATCGCGGAGGACACGTAGTTTCGGACCGTGCCCGGGGCCAGGTGCAGCTCACGGGCGATCGTCTGCAGGCTGGCGCCGTGCCGGCTGTGGCGCAGGACATCCAGTTCTCGGCTGGTGAGCGGGCATGATTCGCCGGAGAGGGCGCTGGCCGCGATGTCCGGGTCGACGTAGCGGCGGCCTGCGGCGACTTCCCGGATGACGTTCGCCAGCTGGTCGGCGGGGGTGGATTTCGGGACGAAGCCGGACACCCTGCTCGCCAGCGCGCGGCGCAGCACGCCGGGCCTGGCGTGCCGGGTGACGATCACCACGCGCGTGGCGACCGTCCGGAGGATTTCCTCCGCTGTGTAGATGCCGTCGGTTGGTGGCATCTCGAGGTCCAGAACGCACACGTCGGGGGCGTACTCCTTCGCGAGGCGCACGGCGTCGGTCCCGTTGTCCGTGCTCGCCACCACCTCGATGTCCGGTTCCAGCCCCAGCAACGCCACAAGTGCGCCGCGGATGAGGTGCTCGTCATCGGCGAGGACCACCCTGATCACAGCCGGCTCCCGCGGAGATCCGACGCGTCTTTGAGGGTTCCGTTGGAAAGCGTGCCCACGTCCGCTGGAACGACGAAGGACGTGCTGTCCCCCGGAGCCGAGGGCCCGGGCGTGCGGGCGGTGAGCTGGAAGAGGCCGTCGTCCGACCGGGCCTCGATGCTTCCGCCGATGGCTTCGAACCGCCGGCGGAGCCCGTCGATGCCGGACCCATCCGGTCGGGTGTCGGCGTCGCTGCGCATGCCGTCGTTGGTCACGGTCAGGACGGGCCGGTGGCCGGCGCGGGCGAGGCGGAGGGTGACGGTGGTCGCCTCGCTGTGGCGGAGAACGTTGGTGGTGGCTTCACGGATCACGAGGCCGAACAGGGTCCTTTCCTCGGGCGGCAGCGCTCCGGCGTCGACCTCCACCGAGCATTCGATGCCCGCGGCGCGGAGGACTTCTGCGGCATTGGCCGCCTCGGCGGCGAGGGACACCGTGCGGTACCCGTGCACGAGGGCGCGGGTGTCCTCGAGTGCGGTCCGGGCCAGTTGCTGCGCCTCGGTGATGTGGACACGGGCCGCCTCGGGATCGACGTCGAGCAGTCGGCTTGCGAGTTCCGTCTTCAGCGCGATCACCTGAAGGTGGTGACCCTGGATGTCGTGCAGGTCCGCGGCGAACCGCAACCGCTCCTTGGTGACAGCGAGCTCGCCGGAGGTGCGGCGGCTGTCATCGAGGCGCAGCACGATGTCCCACCACCAGATGCTCGCCACGAACAGCGCTGGCGTCATCAGCGCCCAGACCGCCAGGGCGTATACGGGGCCTCCCTCCCAGGACGATCCGCCGATGCTCTGCCCGAGCAGGAGGCCGAGCGGACCGTGCGCGAGGAGGACGGCCAGTCCGACGCCGAGGATGGCCCACCGGGCGCGTCGGTCGACGACGACGGCCACCGCGTTGCACGCCAGCCAGAGCGGGACGGCCGCTACCCACAGGGTGTGCGCCTCAGCGAGCCCGACGAACCAGAGCACACCAGCCGGCAGCAGCAGCCCCAGGCTGTAGTGGCGGGCCGGGAGTCCACCACCCAGCCCGGTTCTGAAGAACCAGCAGTAGCGCATCAACGCTACCGCGGACGCCGACGCGAGCAGGAGGATCACGAGATCGAGCACTTGCGTGCCGTCCTGGCCGGCATCGAGCATGAGCAGGGTCGCGATCGTGCTCATGAACAGGGCCCACGCCGCGGTGGTCCCGACGGTGTAGCGCCAGGTCGCACGGACCCCACGGCCCATCTCCGGTACAGCCTTGATGCCCTGGTCCTTCGTCGTCTCCCGGTCCCGGGTCCTGCCTCGAGCAGTCAGAAGCGCCATGCTTCCCATCGTAGATGGATGACATTTGTCACGGTCCCGAGGTGGGAACCACAGCGTGGGGTGGTGACGGGCGGCCACTGACGCCTGCCGGGCCGGCTGGTGAGGATTGAACCATGACCACATCACCGAGCACCCAGGCATTCCCGTCCAGGCGCGGACATCGAACCGCTGATGGAGCGCCGGCCGACACCATCGCGGTCTCGGCCGAGGGCTTACGCTGCGCCTACGGCTCGTACGAGGCCGTCCGTGGCATCGACCTGTCCATCCGGAACGGAGAGTTCTTCGCCCTGCTCGGCACCAACGGTGCAGGCAAGACCACCACCATGGAGACCCTCGAGGGGCACCGTCCGGCGACCTCCGGTCGGGTGTCGGTGCTGGGCGGCGACCCCCACCGGGACAGGGCCTCGATCCGGCCCCGCCTCGGGATCATGCTGCAGGAGGCCGGGTTCGCCGACGACCTCACCGTCGAGGAGACCTGCCGCCTCTGGCTCCGCCTCTCGGCGGCCCCGCGGTCCAGGAGTCAGGCCCAGACCATCGCCACCGGACTGGAGGTCCTCGACCTCACGGCGAAGGCGACCACGCGCGTCAAGATGCTCTCGGGCGGCCAGCGGCGCCGCCTCGACCTGCTCCTCGCAACCGCCAACGAACCGGACCTCTTGTTCCTCGACGAACCGACCACGGGCCTCGACCCGGAGTCCCGGGAACGGACCTGGGATCTCGTCCAGGGCCTGAACGACGCCGGGACCACGGTGGTCCTCACCACCCACTACCTCGAGGAGGCGGAACGCTATGCGGACCGCCTCGCGATCATGCACGACGGCCGGATCGCCGTGGAAGGCACCCTTCCGGAGGTGCTGGGGCGTGAACCGTCGGTGATCTCCTTCGAGGTGGAGGCGTCCGTCGACGTCCTGCAGCTCGGAAGCCTCGGGCTGTCCCCCGATTTCACTCCGACCCCCGACCGGACCCGGGCGAGCGTGCACTCCATGGACCTCCAGCAGGATCTCTGGACGCTCCTGTCCTGGGCGGAAGGCAACCGCATCCGTCTGGACCGCCTGTCCGCCTCGGAGGCCTCGCTCGCCGCGGTCTTCCGCCGGGTCAGCAACGGCGATGCAGCCTAGCCCCCTCCGATCCGCCAGCCTCCGACAGGAAGATCCCATGAGCACCCTCGCGCAGAGCCCTCAGACCACTCCCCGCAGTCCCTCAGCCGCAAGCCGCATCACCTCCATCGCCCTCATGGAGCTGCGCATCATCTTCCGGAACAAGACGGTGCTCGCCGGTGCCGTCCTCATGCCGATCGCCATGGCCGTGTACTTCTTCTACTTCGGCGCGGAGCAGATGGTTGATCCTTCATCGACGGCGGTCATGGCGGGCTTGACCCTCATGGCCGTCGCCCTGCTCGGCGTGTACCTGACGGCGACGACGACGATGGCGACACGGCGCGAGGAGCTTTTCCTGAAGCGGCTGCGCAGCGGTGAGTCCTCCGACGCCGTCATCTGGCTCGGCATGCTGGTACCGATCGTCGCCCTCGTCGCCGGGCAGCTGGCCGTCATCGCAGTCGGGTTCGGCATGGCGGGGATGGACGCTCCCGCACGGCCGCTCGTGGTGCTCGGCGCCGTCCTCGGCTTCCTCGCCCTCTGCGCGACGGCGGGCATGCTCACGAGCATCTACACGCCGTCCGCTGCGGCCGCGCAGATCACCACCCTCCCCTTCTTCGCGGTGGTCTTCGCGTCCTTCTTCTGGACCGCCTTCGACGACGGCTTCGAGACCTTGTCCCGGCTGACCCCGGGCGGTGCCCTGCAGGCCCTTCTCATGACCGGATGGGGCGCCACCGACCTGGACCTGACGGTGGCGGGCGCCGCCGCCGCTCTCCTGGCCTGGATCGTGGTGCCCTACCTGATCGCTGCAAGCCGCTTCCGGTGGGAGAAGCGCTGAACCCCGGGTACGACGAAGCCCGTCGCCCGGCGTCGGGCTTCCAGGGCTGCTTTCTCAGGGGCGCGGGTTCGAGGTGGCGCCGGGAGCCGGTGTGGTGGGTACGGGGTATGCCGTGCCGAGTGTAGGTCGGTCAGTATCCCTCGGGTTTTGTGGCGACACCCTCCAGCCACAGGTGATCCTTGGCGTCGCTGTGGCTGTTCGCCGTGCCGACGTGTTTGGTGCCGATGCTGTTGCCTTTCGTGATGACGTGAACGATGGCCATGCCGTGGCCTCGTCCGAGTCCGTAGTCCTCCGACAGCCAGGTGAGGATGGGCGCTGCCTTGGTTCCGGGGCCGAAGCCGCGCTCATGCGCGATCTCGATCAGCCGGCGCGGGGTGAGCCCCGTCTTCTTCTCGACCGCGTCGAGGTAGGCCTGGAACGACATCGATGTCCCCTTTCTTCAAGCCAGTGTGGCGCTTCCGGTGGGAGTTCGCCAGCCGATCCCTGCGGCGGAGCACATTCCCTGGACGACCGGCCCCCGGGGTCTGTGGGGTCAGCGTTGTCGCAGGAGTGGGTGAAGTTCCGCCCAGTATCGGCGGGTGGGCGAGGCGTTGCCCGTACATTGGGGGCGTGGTCTCAACCGTCGCGCGCCTGATCATGGTGCTTCTCGTCCTGTTCCTGTGCGCCTGCAACATCAATCCCAGGGCCGCTTCCTGCGAACCCATCGACGGGCGGAGCCTCGCCCCGGAGGACGGGACGCTGATGGGCGTGAACCTGGAATGGGGCAGGGAGACCCTCGCCGAGTACTCGGAGAAGCTTGGGGAGCGTCCCGCGGTCGCCGTGACGTTCGCGGACTTCCCGTTCGATGAGGAGGATCCGGACCTGATCGCGTCTGCCGCGGAGCAGGTGCGGCAGGACGGCGGGATCCTGCTGCTCACCCTCGAGCCGATGGGGGGACTCGAGGCGGTCACCGGGGACCACGCGAAGGACCTCGCCGGCATGCTCGCGGATTTCAACGTCAACGGCGTCCCGGTCATCGTGCGTTTCGCCCACGAGATGAACGGGTCCTGGTACCCGTGGGGCCAGCAACCCGCCGAGTACATCGCGGCGTTCCGCCGGGTCGCGGACGCCGTGCACGCGGTGGCGCCGGGGTCGGCGATGATGTGGGCGCCGAACTACGCCGGCGGTTACCCGTTCGCGGGCGGTCAGTACGAGTCCGTGCCCGCAATGCCCGGGTTCGCAGCATTGGACACCACCGGGGACGGGGCCCTGACTCCCTCCGATGACCCGTACGCCCCCTACTATCCGGGCGACGACGTCGTGGACTGGGTGGGCATGTCCCTCTACCACTGGGGCAACACCTACCCCTGGGCGGAGAGCGAGATGCCGGAGGCCGGCAAATTCGTGGACCAGCTCACCGGCACCTACAACGGGAAGAACGGGGACGATTCCATGCTGCCGGACTTCTACGCCGAGTACGCCGTCGGCCACGGCAAACCCGTGGCCATCCCGGAGACGGCCTCCCTCGTGCAGGCCGACATCGGCGAGTTGCGGGCCCTGAACATCAAGCGCGCCTGGTGGGAGCAGGTCTTCGACTCCACCGTGCACGAGCGGTTCCCGCAACTGAAGATGGTCAACTGGTTCGAGTGGAACAAGATGGAACCCGAGGTCGGTGCGCCCGTGGACTGGACCGTCCTGGAGGACCCCGCCATCCGATCCGAATTCACCCGGGCACTACCGAACTGGTATCGCTTCGCCCCGGGCCCCGCTGCCTGCGGAGAACCACTCGCCTGAACACATACCCACCCCCACCGCCGCAGGGAATCCGCCATGGAAGATTCCTCAGCGGACGGTCGGGTCCCGGCGTTCCTTGTTGGGGGCCAGCCGTTTGCGATGCGTCAGCCGAGGGGATGCGGCTCAGCTATGCGTCGTGTTCTTCCGGATCTCCTCCATGCTCAGCTCCGGTGCGCCGCCGGCCGCCGCCTTCGGGTCCATCCACACGAAGTCCCAGTGGTGGCCGTCCGGGTCGTCGAAGCTCTTCGAGTACATGAAGCCGTGGTCTTGCTCCCCGGCGGGCGTCGCGCCCGCTGCGAGGGCCTTCGCGTGAATGTCGTCGACCTCTTCTTTGCTCTCAGCGCTGAGGGCGAGCTGGACCTCGGTTGAGGTGGTGGCGTCGATGATCGACTTGCTGGTGAATTCGGCGAAGAACTCTCGCGTGAGGAGCATCGTGGTGATCGTGTCGCTCATTACCACGCTGACGGCATTCTCGTCGCTGAAGCCCTCGTTGATGGAGTACCCGAGCGATTCGAAGAACGTTCGGGATCGCGCGAGGTCATCTACGGCCAGGTTGATGAAGATCGTGGTGGGCATTGGAACGACCCTTCTCTTGGGGCGCCGGTGGCCCGCCGCCACCGATCGTCACTGCATGATGGTGAGGGCACGGCAGCATTGTCAACCGATTGAGAGCAGCGGTGTGGTTCGGCCGGGGCCCGCGATCCTCAGTTTCTGGGACCTTCTTCAGCTGTGTGCGATCATTTCCGCCTGATGCGATTCGACCACATATGGCCTCCGCTGGGGAATCTGTCAGCGGGCGAGTGGCGGGGCAGGGGTCAGCATCGCAGGATCTTCTCGGTGGTCTTGCCTCGGGCCAGTTCATCGACCAGTTTGTCGAGATAGCGGACTTTCTGCATCACGGGGTCTTCGATGTCTTCGACCCGCACTCCGCACACGACGCCGGTAATCAGTGGGGCGTTGGAGTTCAGGTGTGCGTCGGCGAAAAACGCCTCGAACGAGGTCTCCTGCGCCAAGTGACGCTCGAGGTCGGCGTCGGTGAAGCCGGTCAACCACGTGATGACCTGGTGCAGCTCGGCTTTCGTTCGGCCTTTTCTTTCCACTTTCGCGACGTAGTGGGGATACACGGCAGAAAACGGCATGCGGTAGACCCGGGTCAGGGTCTTCTCGTCCGTCTTCATGCGGGAATCTTACCGTCGGTCGGCGAATTCGGTTCGGCGTCGGGGGTTTGTTTCTCTCCGTTATTGCTCGAGCGCGGCTCGTAGGAGGTCAATGGCTCTCGGTCCAACTCCGTGAAGGCCCGCGAGGTGGTCAAGACCGATGCGCTGTGCATCATCGAGGCGTACCTCCGCCTCCGCCAGGGCTCTGGCGGCTGGAGCGCCGATGGCTGGAAGAGGTCGCAGTGCGTCCATGGCGTGAAGAATACGCTCCTCTGACCGCCCTGCCGATAGGTGTCTTGAGCACGCGTCGACACCCTCGCGTACCCGTCAATTTGCCCACGCCACTCCGATGCCTCGATCAGGACCAGAGACTGTCTCGCAACCAAGCTCCGAGTCACGAATTGCCAGCCCCACTTGAAAGACATGGCAGCAAGACGGGCGAGGATCAGGCGGGAGAGGGGTGTTGTCGGGTCCGTTGTCAGGCGTGCGGGCCGGGGGCGGGGACGCACCACCAGGTGCGGCGTCGGGTGATGAGCGCCGTGTAGGTCAACGTCAGCCCGATCGAGAGTGCGACCGATGCCGGGGGGATGTCGGTGGCGTTGAGGTCGGTGAGGCCGACCGCGCCGAAGCCGAAGGCGAGGCAGTTGCCGATGATGTGCAGGCCGATGGCGGCCTCGAGGCCTCCGGTGCGCCAGGTCAGCCAGCCGGCGGCGACGGCGAAGACGGCGATGTCTACTTGTGCGACCCAGCCGTACTCGTGGCCCAGGACGAACAGGGGCACCGGTAGCAGGATGGCCCAGGCCGGGTGCCGCAGCCAGGACCCGATGGTCTGCATGAGGACGCCGCGGAACACGTATTCCTCGGCGGCGGCCTGGAACGGCACGACGAGGAACGCCACTGCGAGCATCCAGCCGCTGCGTTGGGTCCAGATGGCCGTCGCCCCCGCTGTGCCAGCGCCGGTGAAGGCCATGTCGGTGAAGGTCACGCCGAGGGTGAGCATCAGGTGCAGTCCCGTGGCCATGCCCAGGCAGCGTGCCAGCAGCCCCCAGCGCAGTCGCCCGCGGGCCGAGGACACCGACCCCGCCGGTCGCCATCCGCCGATACGTACCCCGACCAGCGCCGCCGGAAGGCCGATCGCCAGCATCAGCAGGGTCAGCAGTGCCGCGACGGGGTTGTTCATGTCCAGGAGGGCTGATGGGTCCATGGCTGCGTCGATGCCGGCGCCGAGCGCGGGGTCGATGGCGGAGGCGATCAGGGCTGCCACCACGAGGGCGAGCAGCAGCAGGCCGTACGTCACTGCTGCGACGGCGAGTGTCAGCAGGGGCCGCCACCACCGGTAGGAGGGGTATGAGCGGGCCAGCCGGTGATACGGCAGGACCGTAGCCGTATCGGTGCCGGCGGAGGGACGGGGGCATTGTCCCGTCAATGCCATAACGGCCGCGGCAGGCGCAGCGGTGGTGTGGAGGATGGAGGCGGGGGAGTGGGGTGTGCTCATGGGTTCAGCGTGGTCGCAGGCGGTACGGCCCGGTATCGGTCATCGGTGCACTCCACGGTCCGGGAGGATGAATCCGGGTTCATCCTCCCGGACGACAGTCACGGTGTCCGCTTGTTCATAGGCTGGGGGAATGATGACCTGGTTGCGCCGTCCGTTCTGGCGTCTCGGCGGCACGCTGACGGTGGCGCTGCTGGCCGGACTGCTGATTCTCGTGCTGGTGCGTGGTAGCTCCTTGCCGGAGGATCCTGCTGCGGTGCCGGAGGCCGACGCCTTGCGCCTGTCGTTACTGCTGTTCGGGGACCTGGTGGCCGGTCTGCTCGCGGTGGCTGTCCTCCCGTTCGCGGTGCGGCCCCTGGACGGCGGCCGGGACGTGCCCGGTAAGGGTAACGGTGACAGTGCCCGGGCCGGGGATTCGCGCTGGGCGCTGGCGGCCGGGGTCGTGGTAGTGGCCACCACGGGAGTGTCGACCATGGCGGTCCCGGCCAGTCTGATCGTGCTGGTCTCCTTCGCCTCCCGTCGCCCCGTCAGCTGGTTCGCGGCGAGCACGGCGATGCTGACCTTGGCGGCCTGGGTGAACATGGCTGTGGTGGAACCCGGGGACCCGGTCCCGCTGTGGGCGCTGCTGCTCCTGGCGCTGGGCGTGGCCGGCGTGGCGGGTCTGATCGGTGTCGCCCGGCGCTCCCGCCGTGCCCTGGTGCACTCGTTGCGGCTGGAAGCGGCCGGTGCCCGCCGTGAGCGTGATGCGCATATCGAGCAGGTGCGCGCGGCCGAGCGCACCCGGATAGCCCGGGAGATGCACGATACCCTCTCGCACCGGCTGAGTCTGATCTCCGTGCACGCCGGGGCCCTGGAGTACCGTCCCGATCTCGATGCCGAGACAGTTCACCGGACCTCACGGGTGCTGCGCGAAACGGCGCGCACCGCCTCCCAGGAGCTGCGCACCGTGCTGACGGTGCTGCGCGAGGACGGGCAGGGATCCTCTCCCGACCCCGGCCTGCCGGCACTCGAGGACCTCGTCGTCGCCGCCCGTGCCGCCGGAACCGCCGTCGAGCTCGGCGGAAACCTGACCGAGGAAGCCGGGCCGGTGCCCGCGGTGACGTCGCGCGCCCTGTACCGGATCACTCAGGAATGCCTGACGAACGCACGCAAGCACGCCCCGGGGCAACCGGTGCGGATCGGGGTGCACGGAAACCTACGCGAGGGCATCACATTGACCGTCACCAACCCGCTCTCCGCGGCAAACACGTCGGGGCAGGATTCGGGGACCGGTCAGGGGTTCGGGCTGATCGGTGTGGCGGAACGGGTGGAGCTGCTCGAGGGGCGGCTGCGCCTCGAATCCACGGCCGGCGCCTTCATGGTGACAGCATGGCTTCCATGGCAGAACTGACCGGCACGATCCGGGTCCTCCTCGTCGACGACGAGTCTCTCATGCGCACCGGGCTGCGGCTGATCCTCGACGGCGCCGCCGGCATCGACGTCGTCGGCGAGGCCGCCGACGGCGCCGACGCGGTGCGCCAGGCGTCCCGACTGGCCCCGGATCTTGTCCTCACCGACATCCGCATGCCCGTCTGCGACGGGATCGACGCCACCCGGCGACTGCGCCACGCCGCGACCTCTCCCCGGGTTCTCGTACTCACCGCCTTCGACACCGATGACTTCATCCTCGATGCCCTGGACGCCGGCGCCGACGGGTTCCTCCTCAAGGACACGCCGCCCGACGAGCTCGTCCACGCGGTCCGGCAGGCTGCGGCCGGCACCATGACGATCGCACCATCGGTGCTGCGCCGGCTCGTCAGCGTCGCCACCCGCCGCGGACACCGCACCACCACCGTCGATCCGCTGGCCGGCCTCAGCGACCGCGAACACGAAGTCGCCGAACGGGTCGCCGAGGGCCTGTCCAACGCCCAGATCGCCCAGGACCTGTTCCTGTCCGTCCCGACCGTCAAAACCCACATCGGACGGATCTTCACCAAACTCGGCATCGACAGCCGCGTGCTCCTGGCAATCCGGGTCCTCGAGAGCCGCCAGAACTCCTCCGCACGGTGATCCGGTCCGTTCACCGGGTGGTGCCGCTGAGCACCCGGACGTGGCCCGACGGACGGGATCACCCGGTTCTTGCTGGCGCCCTCCGCCGGTTGCCTGGTAGGAGCCGATGAGGGGGCTGAGGGGGACAGGCCGTGGTTACGGGTTCGCCGGGCTGATCGGGGTGAGGGGCTCGGGGGTGGTGCGCCGGGGGTCCGGCGCGGAGCCGTCGTTCCGGGGTGCAGTGCTGCGGTGGACGCCCAGTGGTGTGGTGAGGAGGATCAGGCCCAGTGCTGCGCCCCACAGGGTGAGTGTGTCGAAGGCGAGGCGCTCGGTGATGCCGAGGCCTAGGACTAGTGATGGTCCGCCGCTGATGGCGTCGATGAACAGCACGAATCCGGCAATCGACGCTACGAGGCACGTCCAGGTGAGGATGGAGGCGCGCCGTGGCGCGGTGCTGCCTCTGAGCACGGTCGCGAGGAGGAGCATCCCGGCCCATTGGGCTGCGGCTTGGGCCAGGGCAGCCGCGTCGTGACCCTCGGGCTGCACATCCCAGGGCAGGATCCCGACCACCGCCACGAGAAGGCCGCCCACCAGAAGGAAGAACATCGCGGCGCGTCCGGTCCGTCGCCTCGGCCACACGGACCAGAGGAAGACCGCTCCCGCGGCCAGTAGCAGGCCGTTGGCGACGGTCGCGCCGTTGGCCAGAAGGTGCGCGGGGGAGCAGATGTATCGCTCGACGCGGGTGCCGGCGTCGGAGATGCCGCAGGAGGTCACCCCGAGATCGCTGATGAGGTTCGCTGACCACGAGTACGGGCGCGGCCACAGCGCGGCGGCAAGTATCTGCGCCGGGAACGTCAGCAGGCAAAGAACCCAGAGCGTGGCGCCCCAGCGCAGTCGTGTCATGCCGGAAGCATACAATACGAACGTATTGTTCCGGTGCGGGTAGCCTCGGTTCATGACCTCCGCGGGCGCGCAGCGCATTCTGACAGCCGTGCAGGACATCCTGGTCGAGCGGGGCATTGAGGACGTGACGATCCGCAACGTCGCCACGGCCGCAGGCCTCTCGGTCGGTGCAGTGCAGCATCACCACAGAACGAAGGACGACCTGATCATGGCGGCCATGGACGAGGTCTCCAGGAATTTCATCGAGCGCGTGCAATCGGTTCTGGACCCAGGGGTGCCGGCGCGGCAGAGCCTGGGCGCGGTGTGCAGGATACTGGGCGGCGTGGACGATGAGTCCAGGACTTCGTCGGTCATCTGGCTGGCGTACGCCGCGAAGGCGACCACCAGCAGCGCAGTCGCAGGCGCCCATCAGACGTCCTGGTGCCTGATGGAGGAAGCAGTGACCACGCTGCTCCAACGGTGGAATCCGAGCCTCACCCGTGATGACGCCGCCGGCCTCATGGCACTGCTCGATGGACTGGCCATCGCCAGGGCCACCGAAACCGACCGCATGACCGCGGATCGGGCCCAGCGACTCATCGACCAACACCTCAGCAGGCTCGAACCCGCCTCCCCCTGGGCCAAGCCGGCAGGGCAGGGGCGGGTAGCGCAGAGATGACTTGAGTTGATGGGGGTTGCGGCTGCGTGAGGGTTGCACCGAGCATCCTGTCCCATGCGTCCGGGCACGTCCCCGACGCTCATGCGCGGGTCAGTGCAGGGTTTCTGGTCGGGGCGCGTCAGGGGGCGCCGGCGATGTCCCGCAACGCTTGGAGGTGCCCGTCGAACGCTGCCCTGCCGGCCGGGGAGAGGGAGAGCCACATGACGCGCCGTGCGTCTCCTCGTTCCGCGGATGCCGTCTTGTCGGAGACCACGTAACCGGCTGCGACCAGGGTCTTCACGTGCTTGGACAGGCTGGCGTCCGAAACCTCCAGGGCATCCCGGAGTACCGCGAAGTCGAGGCGGTCGACGGGTCGCAGGAGCCCGCAGATCCGCAACCGCATCGGTGCGTGGATGACGTCGTCAAAGCGCGCCTCACCCACGGCGAAGGTTCCGGGCGGCGCCACGATACGCCACCCCCGCCAGCCACGTCGTAAGACCGAACGCCTTGGCGCTGGTGAGGATCACGGCCCAGTGCAGACCGAAGGACACCAGAGCCAGCGAGATACTGAACAACATCAGGCAGCCGGCCACGATCCCGGCCACAGCCACCCCGGCCTGCGGGCCCATGCTCCGGAACCGGATGCCGGTCTCCCGCTGGATCAGATAGACGATCACGAGCACCACCGCCAGCGCCAGGAGACCTGCCGCCGGCGGCTCGTAGTCCTCCCCGGGAGTTGTCCCGGCAGCTGCGCCGACCCACCACGCCGCCACCGCCCCGAACCCCGCCAGAAGCGCCCAGGGAACCCGGATGCCCTCTGCGAGTCGGGCCCGATCGGCCGAAAGCCCGCGCAAGGCATCCACGGCTTCACCACGGGACGGCCCCTGTGAGTTAGTTTCCATGACGGAAAGACTAAGTCTTTCTTTCCATGATGGCAACAGACGTGGTGGCGAGAGACCAGCGCGAGAACCTGCAGAGGCGGTCTGCACCAGCTCGTCCCTGAGTGGCGCCGGGTACGCTCAGCGGGCTGCGGGTTCCGTTCAGGGTGAGGGGATGGCTGTGATGGGGGATGCGCTTGGGGCTGATGGTCTGTTGGTCGGGCACGGCGACACTCACCTGCAATGATGTGCGCTCCACCTCCACTGTCGTAACGCTTTCATCAACGGCCGGGCACGGCGTCGTCGTCCGGACTGCCGGCCGGGGATCGTGGGTGACCAGGACGATCGTCGTACCTGCATCGGCGTGGGTTCCAGATACGGCGGGACAGCCCATCGGGCATCACCGGGTTCAGACACGGGACACGGACCCTCCGCCGTGGCCGACCGGGTACCACCATTGAACGTCTCTTGCCCACCGATCCGGAGTCCTGATGAGGATGGTCCTGCCCCGGGCTAAGTTCTCATGCACCAGCGATGTGCCCTGGACTTTTGCCTTCAGTGCCCTGACCGGCGGCGCTTCCGTGGAAGCAGGTTCCTGGACGAGGGCGTTTCGGCCAACCTCGCACGCCGCAATATGAGCCCCGTTGCTGGGGACCCCGATCAAGAGTGCTCGGGCGTTCCATGCGGGCTGCGGCGGCGCATTAGAACCCACTGGACGGTGATGAGGATGACGGCAGTGACTGCGGTGATGGCCAGGGTGAGCGGGTCGGATTGCGCCTTGAGGATCAGGAACGGAACCAGGACGGCCAGGTCCAAAAGGATCGCGACGACCGGGACCCAGGGTTTCACCTCGATGTCGTGTCGGAGGTGCCGGATGATGCCCCAGTGGATGGCGATATCCATGGCGAGGTAGAGGATCGCTCCGAGGGAGGCGATCTGGGAGAGGTCGAAGAATGCGGCCATGACGATCGCCAGCCCCGCCGTGATGAGCAGCGACTGGTGCGTGGTGTGGTGTGGAAGGCCCGGTGCCTGACCCATGTCGTGGAGCATGTCGTAGAGCTTGGACACGGAGAACAGGCTCGCGATCAAGCCGGAGAGTGTGGCGATGACCGCGATGATGACCGTCAGTGTCACCCCGAGGGACCCGAAGGCCGGTTCGGCGGCCTCCGCTAGGGCGTAGTCCCGGGCCTCGACGATCTCGGGGATGGTGAGGCTACCGGTGACGGCCACGGTGATCAGGAGATACAGCGCGGTGCACAGACTGATCGCGATCATGATTGATCGTCCGATGTTGCGTTCCGGCCTCCGGAGGTCGGCGCCCTGATTCGTGATCGTGGTGAAGCCCTTGTAGGCGAGGATGCAGAGGGTGACACCGGCCAGGAAACCGAGCCACCCGGATTCGGGCGGCGTTTGCTCGGACGCCGTGAAGAGCCTGCCCAGGGATGACATTCCGGAGGCGAGGAGCCCGCCGATGGCCAGGACCGCGATCCCGATGATCTTCAGGGATGCGGTGATTGTTGCCGAGCGTTCCACCCACTTGTTGCCGACCAGGTTCACGATCGCCGCCGCCGCGATCGCCAGGACGGCCAGGATCCCCACCAGGAGGGCGGAGTCCTGCAGCCCGAAGGGCCTGAGCAGGTAGGTGCCGAAGGTCCGTCCGAGCAGGCTCTCGGCGAGAATCATCGACACATACATGAACAGCGAGAAGGAGCCTGCGATCACCCAGGGGCCGTAGGCGGCCTTGAGCAGCATCGCGATTCCGCCGGAGGACGGGTTCGCTGCCGAATAGCGGATGTAGGAGTAGGAGCTGAAGCCGACGACGACCGCTCCGGCGAAGAACGCCCACGGGACCCAGCCGCCGGCCAGTTCCGCGACCTGCCCGACGAGGGCGAAGATACCCGCGCCGATCATGACGCCCGTACCGAGGGCGACAGATCCGACGAGGGAGAGCTTCTGGTCGTCACGGTCGTCGGCGTGTTCATCCGACGTGTGTGTCTTCGCATGGTCTGACCGGGGGTTCGTTGTCATCATGCTGACCTTCCTGCATCCCGCCGGATGCGTTCGTCGTCGAATCGGCGGGTCCGTCGAGCCGGGTGGCTCGGGACCGGCGGAGTTCAGTAGTCGTTGGAGTTGGCCGTCCTCGATACCGAGGTGATGTGGATGCTCCTGCTCAGGCGGATGACAGGTCGGATCAGCAGTTCGATGGATCCTGCGAGGAACAGCCACGTCCCTGCGGTCGCGGTGCTTTCGTTGAAGAACAGGAGGCTGCCGACGATGAACCAGACGGCGATCAGGACGTCGTTGAGGATCGAGAGCGTCTCGTACCGGTTGTGGAGGATGAGCTCCCTACCGCCCAGGTTCAGATCCAGGTCTTTCCCCATCAGGGTCTCCTCTCCAACGTCGTGTTTTCCCGCCAGCCGGTGCAGGACGAACGGCCGACGCGTCAGTCAGGAAGGTATGGCTCATAGCGCTCGAGGGTGCCGTCCATGACGGGGATCTGAAGATCTGTCGTTTCGTCGGCGGTGGCGGCCGTGACTGTGGTGAGGGCTCCCGGTGCGTCGCCTACGGTGTCGAAGATGACTTCGTTCGTGTCGAGAGGGAACTGGCCTTCGGCCGGCACCGTGATCGTCGCTTCTTCGTCGTCGTCACTGATGGTGACGTCGATGGTTTCCCCTGATTCGTTGTTGAAGGTTCCGAGGAGTCGCCCGGGTTGTCCTTCTTCCGATGCAACCAGAAGGACGCTGCGTAGCTCGACGGATCCGACAACACCGTCTTCGCCGGAGGCGATGGCATCCCAGTCCTCCTCCGCGCTGGACGAGCAGCCGGTGAGGCCAAGGACGCTGAGGATGGTGATCGAAGCGGTGGCCCCGGTCATCCTGAATCGGCTGTTGTGAGTGCTTGGTGAGGGAGGCATTGCGATCTCCAATTCGATTCGTCGGGCTGCTGGGGTGGGCTCTCGCTGCGTGTCGGGAAGGTCGTGCCGCAGTTCGATACCGGACGGGCCTACTGACGACGGTATGCAGATTCAACCGCCGGCGACAACCGGTACCACCTGGACGTGGGGTACCCGCTGCTGCTTGCGTTTACCGCCGTTCCGAGGTGGTCAGCGACCGGCGGTATCAGGTTTTTCTCAGGTCGTGTCGGCCGGGCAACGGGACGGACACGGTTCCGTAACGCCCCTCGGGGCTCGGTCACAGGCGGGTTACGAGACCTTCCGGGCGGTTGGAGATCGGCTTCTAAGCATGCTTACCGTTGAGGCAGGCGTAGAACACAACCCAACCGCACAGAAGGGCCGGAAGGCGCCGCCGGACCCCACCTGATCCTGAGGAGGAGTCATGGGAACAATGACCAAGAGCACGTGGATGAAGAAGGCAGCAGCCCTGGCGATCGCACCGGCGGCAGTCCTGTCCGTCGCGGCGTGCAGCGACACGGCCGGTTCCGAGCAGGGCGCCGACGTCGAGGACGTCAACGAAGCAGCCGAGGAGGACAACGAGCAGGTCGCCGAGGGCGACGACGCCTACGTCGGCGTCTACGACCAGGCGTGGTACGACGACAGCGAGTCTTACATCGGCGAGGAAGTAACCCTGTCCGCGGATGTGAACGAGGTCATCGATCCCACGGCGTTCACGATCGCCGGGACCGACGACACCACGGTCGACGAGCTCTTGATCGTGCACCCGGAGGACCTGCCCGAGGTCAGCACCGAGCTGACGGTCGCCGTCACCGGCACCGTGAAGGAGGGCTTCGACCTCGTCACCGTCGAGGAGGACCTCGGCGTCGACCTCGACGACGCACTCTACGAGGACTGGGACGGCAAGACCTACGTCCACGCCACCGAGATCGACGACTCCGTCGCCTCCGACACCTAAACGCCCCTTCCGCACGAGCCGGTAACACCGCACGAACCGCGTTGCGGCTGCGGCCAACCGGTCTTGATCTTCCTGCCCCTGACGGTGTCTGCGGGGGATGCTTGAGTAGCCGGTCCCCCGGCGTCGATCTGCCGTTTCTTCTCGGCCACCCTCACAGGAGCCTTGCTGATGCTGATCGCGACGACACAGGTGGCGGAACGATCGACGCTCCCCTCCGCAATACGGTCGGGCATGCCGCCGAGGTCAGTTATCACGCGGGCATCGTCGACGATCATCACAGCGGTGGTCACGGCCGTGCTGCTGGGAGGGTGCGGCAGCGCGCCTTCCCAGCAGGGCATCGGCCGTGGAACGCAGGTGGCAATGGGCCAGGTCCAGGGAGTCGACCTGAAACTGGTGACTGAAGCAGCGGGTGAACCGGCCCGGATCCTGGGCACCCTGATCAATACAGGAACGACCCCCGTTGAAGTTGTGCTGCGCGATGGCGATGACACCGCCACACTGACCATTGAAGCCGAGGACACCTTCCGGTTCGCGGAGAATCCGACGATTTTCACTACGACGGACGGTGGCATCGGAGACACGGTGTCGATGCTCATCAGCGTCCCGGTCACTGCCAGCGAGGAAGCCGCTGCAGTGCCCGTATACGAGGGTGATCTCGGAGGCTACTACGACCGGACGCCTCAGGCCCCTGAATCCTGACCACCAGCACCATGCGCTCAACTACCGGAACGGCAGTCATCCATGCGAGATCGCATGGGTGACTTCGCCGCCTGCTCTCGCCGTTGGCGGGGCGGCCTCATGGTGTTCGGGCTACTGAGGTTGGCCGGGTGCGGCACCCCGGAGGCCGCCGACACGCAGTCCTCCTGCGCCGACCAGCAGGTAGGCGTGGTCGGCCTGCGGGACATTGTTCTCGTCACCACGAACGAGGGTGGCAGGCAGAATGCTGGGGTCAGTCGTCAATGACTCCACGGCACCCGTCGAGGTGATGATCAGCGACGACGACGATTCGCTCACCGTCGTCGTTCCGGCCCATGGGAGCTACTCGTTCGCCGCACTGAAGCCTGGGCGCCTCGATTCAGCGCCAGAGCGAGGCCGGAGAGGGCGCCACCCGCAACGCCTGATCCCCGTGCTACTCCGCGGCTGTATCCGTGCCGATGTCCTTGGGTCGGTTGGCGCCGCTCAGTATCGCCTCCGTCGGAGGGGTGAACGGGTCGCCGACGTGCATGCCTGGGATCTGGCGCATGAAGGCGGCCCAGGAGGGGGCTGCGATGAGGGAGCCGTCGACTTCGGGGTAGATCTTGCCGCCGATCCTCAGGCCGCTGAGGGAGGTGTTGCCTTCCTTCCAGTTCCCGATCCAGCTGGCG